>NZ_JBDZDP010000009.1:0-178193 GCF_040044995.1 Xanthobacter pollutisoli | reverse complement strand
TTCAGAGAGACATCAAGGCCGACGTACACCATGGGGACCTCCCGGCGCTGGGTTCAGGCCCCGATCGTCCTCTTCGCCGCGGAACGCCGCAAACGGCTCAAGAGATCAGGACCGAATACCCCATCTCTTCTGAAAAACGGCTGCGCTTCATGTCCTGGTCCTCAAGTCGGGCCAGAACGAACTTCAAGCTGGATTAGACATGAGGGGCAACGTCATTCCGAAAACAAAATCGGGGGAAAACCGGGTATGATCCCGGGTAAAAGATGGTGCATTTTTGAGATATTCACAACTTAATTCAGCCTCTTAGGCGGAGTAGATCGAACTCCTCTCTCTCCGCCATAACTTATTTATTGTGCATAGTTTTTTGACTTTTGCGCTCCGCCGCGAATAGAGCGGGCGGTTCAAAGGCATGTTCGGTCGCTCGTCGAGCAGCCTTTTGCAGAGACGCGGACGGTACCGGAAACGGTCGGATCGTCGGCCAATATCACCCGACGCCATTTTGGTGGTACGGTTTGCCGCGCAATGTTCTTCGCAACTTGTCGTGGACTGCCGGACCAGGAACGAAAACCCCGCCGGTCGGCGGGGCGTTCATCGGTCAGCCTTTGTTGGTCGGGTTGATCACCTGAACCCGAGTTCGCGACGCTGCTCCGACCAGTCCTTCTGCAGGCTGGCCAATGACAGCTTCAGGGCAGAGAGTTCGATGGGCTGGCGCCAGTCTAGGATCGCTGCGGTGATGTCCGATGCGATGAAGCTCAGGCGGACGATGCGGGTCAAGTAGGATGGCGGACGCTGCTCATCGTCGCGAGTTCGGTGATGGATTTACCATCGCCCTGAAGGACCAGATCCCGGAATCGTTGGGCGCGGGCGAGCAGCCGCAGCAGGCTGCGATCGGGCTTGCGGTTCTGGTGGGCCTGCGGTGCATCGATGAGATGACGCATCTGAGGGAAGGTCAGGCCGCCGGGACGAGGGCATCGACGCGGGCGATGGCGCGTTGCACGGCGGGCCGCGCGGCGATCGTGTCGTACCAGCGGGAGAGGTTGGGGCGGGCGTCCAGCGTCACGCCGGGAAAGGCGCGCCGCCACAGCCAGCCGAAATGGGCGATATCGGCGATGGTGAAATCGTCGCCGGCGGTGAAAGGCTGGGTCGCCAGCTTCGCTTCGAGGAGGCCGAGGATGCGCTCCGCCTCGGCGGCGAAGCGGGCCTCGGCGATGGGCTGAGGTTCGGGCGACGACCGCTTGAAGAAGCCGGCATTGCCGAAGGCCGGGCTCAGGCCGGACGCGTGGAAGAACAGTTGCTCGAAGACGCGCGCCCGCCCCTGTGCGTCGGCCGGCATCAGCTGGCCGCTCCTTTGCGCGAGATGGACCAGGATCGCCGCGCTCTCGGTCAGCACGAATGTGGTTTCGCCGTCGCGCTCGACCAGCACCGGAACCTTGCCACCTGAGTTCAAGGCGAGGAAGTCGGCGTCCTTCTGCTCGCCCTTGCGGACGTTCACCGGCTTCAGCTCATAGGCAAGGCCCATCTCTTCCAGCGCGATCGGGACCTTGACGCTGTTGGGCGTGGCGAATGCATAGACTTCGATCATGTTCAGCTCCGCGAACCGCGTCTCGGCGTGTTCGTGAGCCTGTTATGCTCATTCCTGAGATGTTGCGGCAGGCGGGTTGAGGCGATAATTTTCATTCCTAGGAGGAATGAGCATGGATCGCTTTCAGGCCATGCAGGCCTTCGTGACGGTGGTGGAGACGGGATCGTTCTCGGCTGCGGCGCGGCGGATCGGCGTCGGCCAGCCCGCCATTTCCAAGACGATCGCCCAGCTGGAAGATCGCCTTCAGGTGCGCCTGCTCGTGCGCTCGACCCACAGCCTCGCGCCGACCGATGCGGGCGTTCGCTTCTATGAGCGGGCGCGATCGGCCATCCGGGAGGCGGAGGAAGCGGAGCTGGAAGCGCGCGGCGCCGGCGCAGGCCTGACGGGACGCCTGCGCGTCTCGGCGGCGACGACCTTCGCGCGCCTGCTCATCGTTCCGCGTCTTCCCGAATTCCTCGCTCGGCATCCCGACATCGAGATCGACGTGCTGCTCGATGACCGCGTCATCGATCTGGTCTCCGAGGGCATCGATCTGGCCTTGCGGATGGGGGAATTGACCGATTCCGCCGCAATCGCCCGGCGGATCGCCCGCGGGCGGCGCTCGGTGCTGGCGACGCCCGACTATCTCGCGCGCGCCGGCACGCCCCTCGTCCCGGCCGATCTCGCGATGCACGAGGCGATCGTCTACAGCCAGCTCGGCGGCAGCTGGACCTTCCGCCGGAACGGCACGGAGGCGTCCGTCGCGGTCAGAGGACGCGTGCAATTGAGCGCGGCGGAGGGCATCCGGGCGGCCGTGCTCGCCCATATGGGACTGACGGTCAATTCGGACTGGATGTTCGCCCCCGAGCTTGAGAGCGGCGTGGTGCGGCGCGTGCTGGAAGACTGGGAACTTCCACCGGTCGATCTGTGGGCGGTGTACCCCACCGGGCGGCTTGCGAGCGCCAAGGCGCGCGCATTTGCGGATTACGTGGAGAGCATCCTGACCCAATAGAGCTATTCGAAGTGTATCGCGAGGCGCCAGAACCGGAAATTTGCTCGGGCTTTCACAAATGGCTGGCTTGGGGACCTTTGCAGGCAGTCAATTACCGGCACGAAATGTGGGAAAGCCGACACTCCGCATCCGGCCCCACGGAAGAAGCAGGTCGAACGGCCAAACCGCGCCATTTAGCGGACATTGCTCCTCGCCCGTAACACCATTTTCGATGCATCTTCGTGAGCAAAAAACGCTCGCACGAATCGACCCGTTAGGGGTTGAGGAAATAGGCGCACTTTGCAGCGATCGATGAAGCCCCTCGGCTAGTATCCGGGGTGGGTGCTAGGGCATTTGGATCCCTCACGCCGAGATTGATGCTCCGCTTCGATGAACGGTTCAATTCGGCATTTTTCCGACGGTAAGCCCCCCGCAAACATAAAGAAGCTGCCCCGTCACGTAGCTTGCTGCCTCGGAGGCAAAGAAGACCACGGCGGATGCGACCTCGTCCGGCTCTCCCACGCGCCTCGAAGGGATGCTGGATAGGTTGGCTTTGGTCCTGGGATCATCGAGCGGGTTGTTGGCCAGGAACAGCTCTGTGCGAATCTGGCCCGGGCTCACCACATTGACGGTGATTCCGAACGCGGCCAGATCGATCGCCATGGTGCGCGACAGGCCGATCAGCGCGGCCTTTGTAGCAGAATAGCCCCCGCGCCCCGGCTTGCCGAGAATGGCGCCGCTCGCGATATTGACAATGCGGCCCCAGGATTGCTGCCTCATCCGCGGCAGGAAGGCCTGGATGGCCTCGATGGTCGCCTCGACATTGACGCTCCACATCTCGTCCAGCGCGTCCTTGGTGATCGAGCCGGTCGGCTCGATACGCGCGGCGCCGACGTTGTTGATCACGATGTCGATGCCGTGCCGGTCGGCGATTGCGGCGAAGGTCGCGGCGCGTTGCGCGGCATCGTGGAGGTCGCATTCGTAGAAGGCGCCGTCGAACCACGCTGGCGTATTGCGGGCGATGCCGACGACCTCGAGCCCCGACGCTGCCAAATTGCGGGCGATGGCGGCGCCGATGCCGCGGGTGGCGCCGGTGACGAGCGCGGTTCTGGCCATCACAGATAGTCTCCTTCTCCGCCGAGATAGGCGGTCGTGATCCTCGGATCGTTCGCCAGCTGCCGGCCCTCGCCTTCCATCACGATGGAGCCTGTCTCCATCACATAGGCGTAGTCGGCGAGCTCCAACGCCCGCAGCGCGTTCTGCTCGACGAGCAGCACGGTCGTGTCGGTCTTGCGCAGATCGGCGATGACCTTGAACACCTCGTCAACGATGTTCGGGGCAAGGCCCATGCTCGGCTCGTCGAGCAGCAGCAGCTTCGGACTGGAGATCAGCGCGCGGGCCATGGCCAGCATCTGCTGTTCACCGCCGGACAGCAGGCCGGACACTTGGGTGCGCCGCTCCCTGAGGCGCGGAAACGTGTCGTACATGGCGTCCCGCCGACGCGCGAACTCCACCCCCGACAGCCGGAAGCCGCCCATGCGCAGGCTTTCCTCGACGGTGAGCCGCTGGAAGGTTTCGCGGCCCTCCGGGACATGGGCGATTCCCCGCGCGGCCATGCCGGCCGGATGGCTGCCGGTGAGTTCCTCGCCGAAATAGCTGATGCTGCCTGTCTTGGCTTTGACGAGGCCGGAAATGGCGCGCATCACGCTGGTCTTACCTGCGCCGTTCGCGCCGATGAGACAGACCGTCCTGCCGGCCGGGACATCAAGGGAGATGCCTTTGACCGCGGTGACGCCGCCGTAGGCGAGGACCAGATCTGTAATCAGCAGCGCCGGGCTCATGCACTTTCTCTCATGCTGGCGGCGGAGGAGCCGAGATAGGCGTCGATGACGCGCGGGTCGTTCCGCACAGCGAGCGGTGCACCATCGGCCAGCACCTCGCCGAAATTGAGCACGGTGATCCGGTCGCTAAGTTTCATCACAAAATGCAGGTCGTGCTCGACCACGACCACCGTCAGACCGCGCTGGCGCAGCGCGATGAGGAGCCTAGCCAAGTCGCGTGTCTCGGTCGGGTTCATGCCCGCGGCGGGTTCGTCGAGCAGCAGCAGCGTCGGGCCGGATGCCAGCGCGCGTGCGATCTCCACGCGACGCTGATGGCCGTAAGACAGTGCCGTGACCGGGCTGTAGGCCAGGTCCGCGAGCCCGACCTGCGTCAGGATCTCAAGGCACCTTTGATGGCAGCGGCGCTCCTCGGCGCGGCCCTTGCCGATGCCGAGGATCGACAGCAAGGGATTGGCGCCAAGCGCAGGGTGCATGCCGCACATCACGTTCTCGATGACGTTCATTCCGGCAAAGAGGCGGATATTCTGGAAGGTCCGCGCCATGCCGCATGAAGCGCGCTGGTGGAGGGGCAGCCCGGTGATGTCGATGCCTCCGAAGAGGATATGGCCGGCGTCTGGCCGCTGCACCCCGGAGATGACGTTGAATATGGTCGTCTTGCCGGCGCCGTTCGGGCCGATCAGGGCGTGAATGCTACCCGGCCTGACCTGAAACGACGCCTCCTTCAGAGCCATCAGACCGCCGAACCGAACGGAAATGTTCTTGACCTCAAGCATGGCGGCGGGCCTTCGGAACGCGCCACGACACCAGGCCCTCAGGCCGGAAGGCGACAACCAGGACGATGATCAGGCCGTTGATGAGGGACCGATAGTCGGCGAGACCCCGCAGAGCCTCCGGCAGGCTGGTCAGGATCGCAGCACCGAGCACGGCGCCGACGGGCGACGAGACGCCCCCCATGATGGCGAAGCTCAGGATAGTAACCGTCGCCTCGAAGCTGAAATCCTCGGGGCTGATGGACGAGTGGGAATGCGCGTTCAGCACGCCGGCGGCGCTTGCGATCATCGCCGCGACCACGACGATCGCCATCTTGTAGCGGAAGACGTTGATGCCGAGCACCTGGGCTGCTGTCTCGTCGGAGCGGATCGCCTCCATTGCCCGCCCGACCTTTGAGCGGATCGCGGCAAAGCAGCCCGCGATACAGACCAGGACACAGCCATAGATGAACACCGGCGAGGCGGAGGTCGGGATCCCGTTCAGGCCAAGGGCGCCCCCGAGCGGCTCTGAATTGATGATGATGGCGCGCAGCACCTCGCCGAACGCGATCGTGGCGATGCCGAGGTAGACGCCCGACAGCCGCAGCATAGGCCAGCAGACGGCGAAGGCCGTCAACCCCGATACGGTCATGGCTAGGACAAGCGTCACCGGCAGGGAAAGCCCGCAGTTCAGGCTCAGCATCGCGCTGGTATAGGCGCCGATCGCCATGAAGGCGCCTTGCGCGAGAAACAGCTGGCCCGTCGCCAGGACGAGATAGACCGACAACGCCAGCAGGCTGTTGATCCCGACCGAGAGAACCAGGCTTTCATAGGTCCACCACAGATCTTCAAAGCTCATGGGCGCCTCGCATTGATCTGTTTCACCAGTCCGTTGGGGAAGATCCAGAGCGTCAGCAGAAGCAGGGCGAAGGTCAGGACCTCCCGGTAGAGCGAGGACCCGTAGGCCGAGGTGAGGATTTCCATGATGCCGAGCGCAAGCCCGGCGATTGCGGCTCCTGGCAGGCTCCCGAGACCGCCGATGATGACGATGGCAAAACCCCGCAGCATCATGAACTCGCCCATGTAGGGTTGGACTGCATTGAAGTTCAGCCCGATCAGCATGCCCGCCGTGGCCGAGAGTGCTGCGGCGAGAAACGAGACGCCGAGCGTGATCAGCATGGGATTGATGCCGACGATGAGCGAGGCACGCTCGTTGTCGGCCGCCGCGCGGATCGCGATGCCCCACCGTGAGAACTTCAGGAAATAGGCCAGCACGCCGATGACCAGCGGCGCGATGGCCAGAATGGCGATCTGCACGCCGGTGATGGACACCCCGCCAAAGCGATACAGCGCGCTCGGCCCGAAATCGACCGGGAAGCGGCGGGCCTCGACCCCGAAGGCGTGGCCCAGAAGGGAATACAGGAACAGCGCCGCGCCCATGGTGATGATGAGCGAGGCGAGATAGCGCCCCTCCCGGCCCTTGAGCGGCGTCAGCACCGCCCAATCGATCAGGGCCGCGATCAGGCCCACCACGCAGACCACCGCCGGCACCACCGCGATGAACGGCAATCCGAAAGTGGTGGCGAGCACCAGCGCGACATAGGCCCCCATGGCGAAATAGACGCCATAGACGAGGTTGATCACGTGGAGCACGCCGAAGATCAGGTTGAACCCGATCGAGAACAGGCAATAGATGGTCCCGAGGACCAGCCCGTTGAGCAGTTGTTGCGCTAGCATCGTCCCACCTTCACCGGCGGCCTCCGGCTTCGCTCTACTGCACGATCTTGAACGTACCGTTCGCGACCTCAAAGGTCACGACACCGTCGGAGAGCGCAGCCTCACGGTTCTGGTCGAAGCGGAACGGACCCATGACGCCCTTGAAATCGACCTTCTGTAGGGCGTTGCGGATCGAGTCCGAGTCCATCTTGCCGCCGGCGTCCTTCAGGGCCTGAGCCACGATGTTCATGCCATCATAGCCTTGCGCGCCGAACTGGTCGGGCACCTCGCCGTACTTGGCCTGATAGGCGGCGATGAATTTCTTGTTCGCATCGTCGTCCTTGGCGATCGACCACGGGCCGCTCACCATCGTGCCCTCGGCGGCGGGGCCGGCGAGTTCGATGATCTTCGGCGAATTGAAGCCATTCCCACCGATGAAGCGGACCTTGGACAGGCCAAGGCGGCGCGCTTGCGTCAGGATCGATGCACCGGCATCCGGATAGGCACCGACCAGCACGGCATCGACATTGAGGCCGGCAAACTTGGTGAGCTGTGCCGAGAAGTCGGAGTCCTTGGAGCTGAAAGCCTCTACCGCGACGATCTCGATACCGTTGGCGGCAGCTTCCTTCTTGAAGATGTCCGCAGAGCTCTTCATGTTGGAATCATCATTGGCGAACAAGATCGCCGCGCGCTTGATGTCGTAGAGCTTCTTCGCACGCTTCAGGCTGGCCGGAATCAACCGCTCTTCCGGCAGCGAGGCACGGAAGGAATAGTCGCCGATCGAGGCGATGCCCGGCGCGGTGGCGGTCAAGGCGATTGAGGGTACGCCGCGCTGGTTGGCGATCGGCGTGGCGGCGAACACCTCGGTGCTCAGCGTCGGCCCGATCACGAGCACGACCTTGTTCTGGCCGATGACCTTGCGGACCGCATTGATCGCCTGGTCCTTGCTACCCGCCGTGTCTTCAGTGAACAGCTTGACCGGCCGGCCGTTGATGCCGCCGGCTTTGTTGATCTCTTCGGCGGCAAGCTCGATGCCCTTGTTGGCGTTTGCGCCGTATTTTGACTGAGGGCCGCTCAGAACCTGGACCACGCCGAGGGGGATCGGCTCGGCATCGGCGGCGAATGCCGGCGTCGCCAGCGCCATCAGAAGCGCACCCAGACAGGCGGATTTCGTCATCTGCATCGCTAAATATCCCTCTGGTCCGGCTTGTCGTTGCCCGCGACGATGACCGGAAACTTTCGCATGCCCAATTCCAAAAATCTCAAGTCAGAAGTGCGAAAGCTTTGAGCCCGCGTTAAGTGCCCTTCAAATCGCCAGCTCCGCCCAAATAAGCGGCGAGATCCATGGGTGCGACAACGAATTGCCTAAGGCGCGGCACGCATGGCGAGACTTGAGTTTTTTGACATGCTTCCTTCGCAATTTGTCGTGCGCCCGCTCGTCGATCTTACTGCTAGTTGAGGAGGCCTCGATCATCTCAATCCGGAGAGGCTGATGTCCCGGTTTTACGATAAGATTGATCAGACCTTTTCCGAGTTCATCGATAGGCAAAAGATGTTCTTGGTCGCCACCGCTCCGATAAATGGGCGCGTGAACGTGTCGCCGAAGGGTATGGATACCTTTCGTGTGCTCAGTCCAACCCGCGTCGCTTATCTCGATGTAACGGGAAGTGGCAACGAGACGGCGGCACACGTCTGCGAGAACGGCCGCATCACCTTCATGTTCATGAGCTTCGGCAAGCAGCCGATGATCTTGAGACTTTATGGCACCGCCGCGATCGTTCAGCCCGGTGATGCAACGTGGGACGAGCTTTATGCGCTTTTCCCGAAGCTTCCTGGCGTGCGTCAGATCTTTGTCGCGGACATCGCTTCGCTCCAGACATCCTGCGGCTTCGGCATTCCGGAGTACGAGCTGAAAAAGGAGCGCACCACGCTCAACCAATGGGCCCAGGCGCAGGGCGAGGGCATGGTCGACTACTGGGTCGATCACAACCTCGAAAGTATCGACGGACTGCCGACAAACCTCAACCTTGAGGGCCGCGAAGGCCTGGAAGCAGACGCCTGACCATGTACGACGCGCAAACCATCGCCTTGTTCAAGGGTGTATCGATGACGGCGCTGTCCGACGCCATCGACGCGATCACGAGCAGAAAGCTCTTCATCAACCATCAGGTCCGCCGCCTCACCGGCGGCCGCCTGGTCGGCCCAGCGGTCACGCTCATGACTGCGCCGACCGCCGAGCGCGCTATGCACAACGTCGGCATCAAGCTGCTCGACACCGCGGTGCCGGGCAGCGTTATCGTCGCCCAACTTGAGGGAGAGACCGACGCCGCGCTCTGGGGCGCGCCCGAGATCGCGGTCGCGATCCGCCGCGGCGTCGCCGGCTTCGTCGGTGACGGTGCGATCCGCTCAGTATCCCAGGCGGCCGGTTCCGACTTCGGCATTTTCGCCACCAACGTAACCCCCGCGGGCGGCTTCGGCCGGCTGAAGACCATGTTCAGCGACCAGCCCATTGAGTGCGGAGGGGTAGAGGTCGATCCCGGCGACCTCATCGTTGGCGACGAGGACGGCGTCATCGCCGTGCCGCGAAAGCTGGTGCCCGACATCGCCGCGACGGTGATGCGCTTCGAAGGCCGCCAGGCGAAGCTGATCGAAGCCGGCCGCGAGCTCGGCTCGATCAAGGAAGCGCTCGCCCTGCACTGGACCGTCGAGGTCCAGTGATGACCGTCACCACCATCGAGCTGACCTTCAGCGATCGGGAGGTCGTCAGCTTCATCGCGGACAGGAGCATGTCGCTGATGGAGGCCGCGGCGAAGAACGGCGTTCGCCTCGCCTCCGATTGCTTGAGCGGCACCTGCCAGACCTGCAAGTGCGAGATGGCGAGCGGCAAGATCGCCTATGAGGATGAACACGAGATCGCGCTCGACGATGGCGAACGCGCTGCAGGAGCGATCCTGCCCTGCCAGGCGAAGCCCCTCTCGGACGTGATCAGGCTGAGCATGCCCTACACGCGGATTTCGCAGTTGCCGCGGCGCTCGCGCAAACTCGTGATCACTGCGATCAGGCGCGTCTCCGACAGCGTGTTCGAGGTCGCAGGCAAGTGCCATGGCGGCCGCATGTTCGCGTTTCTGCCGGGTCAGTATGTCAATCTCAGCGTACCCGGCACCGATGCCGTCCGCTCCTATTCGATGATGACGCCGCCGGAGCAGGAGGAGGTCGGTTTCCTCATCCGCGCGCTGCCGAACGGCGCCATGTCGACCTATCTGTCGGCTTCGGCGAAGGCCGGAGACGTGCTGTCCATAACCGGCCCGTTCGGCACCTTCTATCGCCGCCGCGAGACTGGGACCTGCATTATGGTCGCCGGCGGCACGGGACTGGCTCCGATGCTGTCGATGCTACGCGAGCGGGCCAGGCGCCGGGACACTGACGGCCCCGTCGTAATTGCCTTCGGCGTGAACACCGACCGCGACCTTTTCTATCGCAACGAGCTTGAAGCGCTCAAGGCAATCTTCCCCGGGCTGCGCGTCCTCGTCGCCGCCATGTCGCATGGCGATGATTGGCAGGATGCGACCGGCACCGCGGTCGATCTCGTCACCAGCGATCTCATAGGCCCGCCACCGACGGCGACTGCCTATCTGTGCGGCCCACCCGCGATGGTCGAGGGCGCCCGCCGCAAGCTGCTCGATATGGGCATGTCGCGAGAGCAGATCTTCGCCGAAGAATTCCAGCCGACGGGAGCCAACTAGATGGCCGTATCGCTCATCGCCGCCGCCGCGCAGCTTGCGCCGGTTTTCCTGGATCGCGACGCCAGCACCGAAAAGGCGTGCGCAACCATCGCCGACGCCGGCAAGGCAGGCGCGCGGCTCATCGTCTTTCCGGAGACCTACCTGCCCGGCTATCCCTATTGGAATCTGGTACGGGACCCTTTCACCAACAAGCGCACCTTCTTCCGCCGGCTATTCGACCAGGCCGTGACGCTCGACAGCCCCACCGTGAAGCTTCTGGGCGAGGCGGCGCGCAAAGCCAAGTGCATGGCGGTGATCGGCATCAACGAGCGCGACGGCGGCACGCTTTACAACAGCCAGCTCATTATCGACGCCAATGGCGAGGTGCTCGGCTGCCGGCGCAAGCTCGTCCCCACCCACCACGAGCGCATGACTTGGGGACGCGGAGACGGTATCGACCTGGATATCTACGAGACCTCGGTTGGCAAGCTAGGCGCCCTGATCTGCTTCGAGCATTCCAATCCACTATACCGTTACGCCGTCCAGGCGCAGGGCGAGCAGATTCACGTCGCCAACTGGCCGGGTGGCATGCCGTGGATCGACGGCATCATCGACGCAGCGGTGCGCCACTATGCGTTCGAGGGCCAGTGCTTCGTCATCTCGACCACCGGCGTCCTGACGCAGGAGATCATCGACCAGTTCGGCGAATCCGCCAGCGGCAAGCTGCAGCCCGGCGGTGGCTGCTCGGCGATCATCGCGCCCGGCGGGAAGGTCCTGGCCAAGCCCGCACACGATGGCGAGACCGTGCTTTACGCGGAGCTCGATTTCGATTCCATCACCGACATGAAGGAGATGGTCGATTCGATCGGGCACTATGCGCGGCCGGACGTCGTCCAGCTTCATCTGACCAGGACGCGGCGCTCGCCGCTGGTCGTGTCCTCAGGCTGAGGCTACGCCATGATCTTTGTGGTTCACCGCATCGATGCACCGGGCCGCTCCGCCGAGAGGGGACGCCTGCGCGCCGCCCATCTCGACTATCTCAGGCAGTTCGAGGACCGCATTCTTGCGGCCGGCCCCTATTGCGATCCTGACACGGGTGAAGACCGCGGCAGCATGTTCCTGATCGAATGCGACACCCTCGCCCAAGCCCGCGCCTTCGCGCAGGATGATCCCTTCACCGGCGTCGGCATCTTCGCCGAGCTTCAGGTGTGGGAATGGAAGCGACGCCTGGGCTCTCTTGTGTTCTGACTGACCTCGTGCCCGCCCTCAAGGTTTCGAGGCAAGTTCCAGACGCAGCCAATCGCGCAGGATCGCGACCGGTTGCGCACTTTCGGCGTCCGCCATCGTGAAGAAATAATAGCCCCGCGTCGCCACCGCGAGGCTTGAATCGAGCGGCTGCACCAGCCGCCCCGTCTGCAGCTCGTCCATGATCTCGACCGGATCGGTCAGGATCACGCCCAGCCCCTCGATCGCTGCCTGGATGGCGAGAATCTGGCTGGAGAAGGACAGCGTCCGCTGCTCCCTCTGCAGGGAGAGGCCGGTCGCATTGAGCCAGAGCTGCCAGTCGTCCGGCCTGTCGTCGGCTTTCAGCATGCGATTTTTCAGGATGTCCACGGGCGCGATGATGGCCTGTTCGATACGGCGCTGAACGGTGGGGCTGCAGGCGATGCCGAGATGCTCGGCGAACAGCTGCTCGCCCTCCAGGTCCGGCCAGTCGTTGGAACCGACGTGAATGAAGCAGTCGACGGTCGCGCTACGTTCCACCTCGCGCCCGACATGCGTCGCCACGCGAATCTCCACATCTGGATACATGGCGTAGAACCGGTTCAGCCGGCCGAGAAACCAGCGCATGGCGAACGAGGCCGGCATGCTGATGGTTACGATCTGCGGTCCGGAGCGCCGCCTGAATTTCTCGACCGTGCTTTCGAGCTGTTCGAAGACAGCCGTCAATCCGGGCAGCAGCGCCTCGCCATCGCGCGTCAGCTCCAGCCCGCGGCCGGTGCGGCGGAACAAGGCAACCTGCAATTCCGCCTCAAGGTGCCGGATCTGGTGACTGACGGCTGACACCGTGATGCAGAGCGCATCGGCCGCGCCCTGCATGTTGAGATGACGCCCGACCACCTCGAAGGTCCGCAACGAGCGCAACGACGGCAGCCGGTCGCGGCGCGTGGGCGAGCCCGGCTTGGCGGTAGCCTCGGCGCTGGCGAGCCGCTTTTCCAACTCAGCTGGGTCGATGGCGTTCGTCACTTGGCTCCCATCACTTGGTTGCCAGCCGCGCCTTGAAGCGCAGGTGATGATAATCCGCGGTCCAATGGCCGCGCGCCGTTTTCATCGTGTGCGACATGAGCCGCGCGGCTTCCTCGCAGGCCTCGTCGCGCTGCTCGGGCGGCAGGGCGTCCAGGAACCAGCGTCCCAGTTTCTCGATCCATGCCTTGGCGCCGGAGGGCATCGGCGTCGGCCGATGGAACGTATGCACGGCATCGATCAAGAAGCCGGCAGTCTCGAGGGAATCGCAGAATTCCTCGGCGGTCAGAAAGTCCCACGGAATGTGCGCGCCACCATCGATCCCACGACGATCCAGCACGGCGACGAGACCGGTGGTAATGGCAGCAATGTTGCCATGGCTACCGAGCTCAGCGGCGAACCGTCCCCCCGGCTTGAGCGCGCGCGCAACGCTCTCGATCACGAGGGGAACGGGACGCATGAAATGCAGGGCCGCATTCGAGAATGCAGCATCAAACGTGCATTGGAACGCTAGAGCCCGACCGTCCATCAGCCGCGCATCGATGCCGTTCTGGCGCGAGGCCTCGACCATCGCCGCATCGATGTCGATACCCACCACTTCGGCCCCGCCGGCCTGCACCAGGCGCGAGAGCGTCCCGTCGCCGCAGCCGACGTCGAGAATTTTCTCCCCCGGCTCCGGCGATAAAAGCTTGATGACCGAGGTTCCGTAATCGGCGACGAAGCGGGCCTCACAGGCGAAGTGCGTGGCCTGCGAAGGCGTGATAGGCGCGAAAAGGAGGTCCTGACGATCCATTGCGCGATCTCTTGTCAAAGATTGTGGCTGTCGCCGGGCCATGAAACGGGTCGACGGATGAAGCGTGGGGGACCATCGTGCCGAAAGCGCTGCCCATGGTGCGTCGGAACAGGCGCGGACGCCAGCGCAATTGCCTTGAAGTCTTCTCAAGTCAGCCTTGGACGTTTCGCGATTTGGCGGCGCCGCGCTCTCCGGCAAGTTCGCCCGAACGGCCGGGCAGCGATCGCCCGCGCCCCGATTGCAAAGGCTCGCCAATGCTACAGCCCCATCAAGCCGGCTCCCCCGAAACGCCGCCCGTCTTCGGCTCCGTGGTGCGCACCGAGGCCCGGCTGCGCGAGATCGTGCCGGAGCCGTCGGCAAGGATCACGTCGGCCAAGGTCCAGCACAGGCTGGACGCGCATTGCGCCATGTTCTTCGCTCTGTCCCCTTATCTCGTAATGGCCACGAGCGACAGCGAGGGTCGCTGCGATTGCTCGCCGCGCGGTGGCACGCCGGGCTTCGTCAAGGTGCTCGATGACCAGCACCTTCTCATCCCGGAACTGAGCGGCAACCGCCGCGCTGATACATTGCGCAACCTGATCCAGAACCCGCAGATCGGCCTGATGGTGCTGATCCCCGGCTACGAGGACTTCCTGCGCGTCAATGGCGAGGGCTGGGTGGTCGAGGACCAAACCGTGCTTGCGCAGGCCGCCGTCATGGGCGCAGAGCCGACCGTCGGCATCGGGGTGCGCATTCGTGAAGCCTACATGCACTGCGCCAAGGCTGCGAAACGCTCCCGTGTCTGGAACCCCGAAGATTGGCCCGATGCCAGCCGGATGTCGGAGATGGCGGTCATCCTGCGCGATCACACCGGTGGCGTCATCGGCGACGGAAGCGTCGACGCGATCCAGAAGATCCTCGACGAGAGCTATTCAAACAGGCTGTTCACCTCCTCGAAGTGGTGAAGTGCGTGGACGCACACCAGAGAGAAGGGAGACGACGCAGCCGCCATCAGCGACCGAGTTCAGCCAAGGCATCGCGGAGCGATGCGGCTTCCGTTTCGGCATAGAGCTTGAACTCGTCATGCACACTGGCTCCCAGCGCGGCCTCGAAGGCAACGCGGCTTGAGGCGACGTCATAACTCTGCCGCGGGGCGGAACCGAGATTAGACTGGAAGATGCCGGCGGCGCTGACCGGCAGGAAATCCTCATAGATGATCGGCGCCAAGCGGAGAAACCCGGCGGCGATCAATTTTTCCAACGGCTGGCCCTCTACCGCGTCGCGGGGGGCAGCCTTGCCCTGCGTCGTGGGCTCGTAGCGGAAATAAGCAAGACCCTGCGCATGCAAGGTCCCAACATCGTCGGGGAACGCTGCGAACGCCAGTTCCAGAGCCTCGTCGTATGGCTTCGGGGGCGATGCCAGGAACCGAGCAAGCAGCGTATCGTAGACACGACGTCCCTCCGGCGTCAGCGCGACGCCACGCTGCTCGATCTCGCCGAAGCGCGCAGTATGCGTAGAGACCGACGCCTCTCCCTCGGCCGCGACGAACTCGATAGGCTCCTCCAACGCCTTGAAGCTGGTCTGACGAAGGAGAATCGGACACTGGCGCCGCGGCGGCCCTTCGATGACCTCCTTGGGCGAGATGCCCTTGGCCGGCATCCGGCGCTGCACCGCGTCGATGTCCAACGTCCGCGGCGTCAGATGATTGATGTGAGGCCCCTTGAAGCAGACAACATCCGCGATCAGCCGGTGCGCGTCGTGCAGTGCCTGATAGGTTTCATGATCGACGGGGGACTTGCGGTGCCAGCGGAAGGTCTCAAGCGCCTCGCACACGAACTCCTCCGCCTCGGGCTGTGCCAGTCCACCCTGCCGCTCGGACAGATCGATGAGCACCAGCGTCCGCGGCGTAAAGATCGCCCGGCGCCTCAGCAAGTGTTCAGCCCGCGCCCGCAGCGCCTCGTCCTCGATCAGGTCGAGGCGCAGAAGCGAGGTGAATACCCGAAAGGGATTGCGCCGCAGCGAAGCGTCATCGATGGGGCGAAAGGCCGTGGCGTGGACCGGAGTGCCGGCCCCG
The DNA here is from genome assembly GCF_040044995.1 of Xanthobacter pollutisoli. Taxonomy (NCBI): domain Bacteria; kingdom Pseudomonadati; phylum Pseudomonadota; class Alphaproteobacteria; order Hyphomicrobiales; family Xanthobacteraceae; genus Xanthobacter; species Xanthobacter pollutisoli. The sequence continues at coordinate 162,523 of NZ_JBDZDP010000009.1, read as the reverse complement.
GAGAGGTCATAATAGCCGACCGGGTGCATGCCCATCACCGCAAACAGCCGCCGGATTGTGGCCAGTTCTTCGGCCGTGCCCAGACGGATGGCACCGTGGCGCTCCACGTCGAGTCTGTCGATCTCGCCGGCCCGTGTCATCGCACACTTCAGGTCGTGATCGGCCGCAAGAACCTCGCCGTTGACCTCCTTGACGAGTTCGAGCAGCGCGCCGTACTGCGGGACCTCCTTCCTGTACATGTCGGACATCGCGCTTGAGAGAAGGGTCCGGATTTCATCGGGCGATGCGAAATTAGACATCATTGAACCCACAGCTTGTGCGCTTCCGGCACACCGGCAACGATAACTGGCGGCTTCGGCTGTATTTCTTGACTCGAACTCCGCCGCGATGACTTCACGTACAGATAATCGTACGCGGAGGAGGGCGCCTCTTAAATTTGTTGCAGAGCGACTCGCAAAAATCTCAACCCGCGAATACCGTAACGCGCGCTATACCTCCGGTCGGTCTTAGGATTGGGCGATAGCGCGTTGGCCAGCGCTGCGGTCAGATTGCGTGCGGCCAGCACTTGATCGAGGCGACCTCGTTTTATGCTCTGGGCTGTTTTTACGATCATCGCGGCCGCTGCGCAGACGGCCCGCAATGCCATGCAGCGGGAGCTGACAACGAAGCTCGGTACCGCTGGCGCGACGCACGTCCGCTTTCTGTTCGGCTTTCCGTTCGCCGTCCTGTTCCTCATCGGCACGATGGTCGTAACCAAACTGCCGCCGCCGTCGCTTACGACGCCGGGCTTCTGGCCCTGGATCGTCCTCGGAGCGCTATCGCAGATCATCGCCACCGCACTGATGCTTTCCGTCATGAACCGCAGGTCGTTCGTGGCGGCCACGGCCTACATCAAGACCGAGCCGGTGCAGGTCGCCGTCTTCGGGCTCGTGTTCCTGCATGACCAGATCAGCGCGGGAGCGGCCGTGGCAATCATCGTCGCCACGGCAGGGGTCCTGACCATGTCCATCAAGCCCGCCGCCGCGGACGCCGTTCGCCTCGGGTCGACTTTGCTCGGTCTCGGAGCGGGCGCCATGTTCGCCCTGTCGGCTATCGGCTATCGGGGGGCTATCCTCGCGCTTGCCTATCCCAACTTCGTCGTGGCGGCGACCTTTGCGCTGGTGGTCAGCCTCGCCATGCAGGCGGGGACCCTCACCTTGTTCCTTGCCCTGCGCGATCCGCTCGTCCTGCGCCGGATACTCCGTCTGTGGCGGCCATCCATGTTCGCGGGCTTAATGGGCGCGCTCGGATCTGCCTTCTGGTTCCTCGCATTTGCCATCACAGCTGCGTCGAACGTCAGGACGCTGGCCACCATCGAGATCCTGTTCGCGCAGGTAGTATCTACTTTTATATTCAAGCAAAACGTATCGTTTCGCGAGATGTGCGGAATAGTCCTAATCATAGTTGGGGTCTCCATGCTAATCTGCGCCACAGCTTAAATTGGATAATCAACGCGGAGTTCATACATCTCGAGGCGACATCTCCTCCACCGGGGCGCGGCTCAGCCAAAGTGAAGCGCTACCCGTTGTGCAGCGGATCGCAAATCAAGCTACTGCGGTGTCCCTGATCTGCCCATTAGCCTGAAGGGAAATGGTTGCTCGGTCGTGTGCTGGATCACGACCGACTGGAGTTAATACTGCCGCCGGAGAGTATCTTAATGGTCCACCCTCAGTTTTGTGGACTCAGGCAGAGGTACGCAGCTAGCCTCGAAAGCGGACCTCTCCACAGTCCGCTTAGGGTCAGGTCGAGAAGTATCGTCGGTCAACAGCAACGTCTGATTCGATTGATCAAGCGCCAAAACCCCACGACACGCCCGCACGGCCTCGTGGGTTAGCTCTACTGCATCATGCAATTTGGTCGCAGGTTGCGCTACGGGTATAACCGCTATGGTTGCAAGGAGATGTCGGGGGGCAGAAATGGGCAAGATTGGGCGCGTGGTGATCGTGGCTTTAATGCTGGCAGCGATCGGCGGTTGCCAACTCTCGAATCCCAGAATTTTCGTGACCGCGCACGACCGGCCGTCGGGACCGTTCCCACAGCCGTGAACGATGTTGGCGCGGACGGTTGCCATTTCCGCGCGTAGCGCCTTCACGTCGCTCCCCAGATGGCGAGCGAGCTCAGCATAGATCGGGCTTCTGTCTGTCAGAGCCTCAAGTGTCGATGCACCGGGAGTGCCCATCAGCGCCGCGAAATACCGTTGCGCCGAGCCTAAGGCCGCTCCCTGTCTTGAGGTGCCAGCCCTCACGACACGACCAACGGCCATCACGACTTAACGGCATTGTATGTGCGTCGCTCCAACACTGCGACCGCGCGCTTATAGTCGGCGAAAATGACTGCTAGGAGAGCCAGCTTCCGTGCACTCCAAACGGGGTAAGCCACCCGGCGCCATCCGATCCTGGCAATGCGCTCTCTCTCCATTACTGCCGCCCTTGCGCCTCGGGCTTGCCCAGCGCAGTTGAATGTCCCGCCTCGGTCGGGCCAAAGGGGCTCGATCCCCGGCGCCAAGCGATGGGAACAGGAAGGCGCTGGCGGTTAACTTGAGGCTGCTGAAGACGCTCGGCTACTCGCCATGGACAAGATCGGGGGTGACGATGACCCCAGGCCGCCCGATGCCGCCAATTAGCACCGGCATAGGTCCTTACACTCGCGTGGCGAGACTTTAGAACTGACCGCTCCGCTCTCCTCAGACCCTCGCCGCATCATCGGGAATGGTATAGCAATATTGCACAACCCAGAAATGAGGGGGTAGCCGTGGGGCAGGCATTCAGTGTGTGCATCTCATCCCTTCTCAGCCTGGCACTATGGGTCACCGATGCCGCTGCGCAGGACCGTCGGCTCCCCGTCGAACCCACTTTACCGGCCGCCTGCGCGACATTCCCAGCTCCCTTGAGGATCGATGCGACCGGCAGCCCCATCGCCGGGAATTCCGCTGCGGAGGAGGATGCCAAGTCTGCGCGGCAGACCCAGATGATCCAGGCCGCGCTCCAAAAGTGCCCGTCCGGCCGCGCTGTCCGCCTCACACTCGGCGCGATCCCCACCCTGAATGCTTTCCTGGTTGAGCCGCTGTCGTTGCCGCTCGGGGTTTCGCTGGTCATTGACGGGGGTGTCACCGTATTTGCCAGTCGCAACCCCGCCCGGTTCCAAATGCCTGATACGACCCACGTCTGCGGCACCGTCACGTCGGACAACCCGATCTACGGTGCCTGCCAGGCCCTGATCACCTTCGGCGCCGGCAGCGGGGTTTACGGCTACGGCATTCTGGATGGCCAGGCGCAGCGCGGCCTGATCCGCAACGGGCAGTTCACCCAGGGCGCCTGGTGGGATCTTCTGCAGGAAAAGCAGAAAGGATGCGGCGCGACCGACCCGCAAACCCAGAAAAGTTGCGAACAGGCCAGCCCGCCGATGATATATGCCGGCCCCTCACCGCAGAAGACCCTTCAGCATGACATGACGCTTTACAAGATAACCATCCGCAATCCACCGTTCCATACGGTGATGATTGGCGGCATCGGCGTCACCATCTGGGGCGTGAAGGTGCAGTCGCCCTGGAACGTACCCAACAGCGACGGCTTCGATTTGAACGGCAGCAACATTCTGGTGCGGGACGTCACCATCGCCAATGGCGACCAGGATGTGGTGCTGACGGCCGCCCGGGCCACCGAGCGCACGCGCTACGTGACCGTGGAGGGTGCGACCTTGTACGGCAAGGGCGGCGTGGCCCTTCTGGCGGGTGACGGCGCGGGCATCAGCAATGTCGTCGTCAACGACCTCGCCATGACCGGCCAAGTGGCGAGCTTCAAGCGGGAGACAGAGGGCCTCTGCGGCCGCGTCCTCATCAACGGCATCGACCCCACCGGTGTGCCCATGCCGAACCCGCAGACCCGGCTGACCTGCTACAGCCAGGCCCTGCCCAACGCAACGGGCGACCTTCAGGGCATGCAACTGGACACCAATCTGCGCAAGGCTCCCCAGGTGCCCGGCTTCGAGTTTTCCGACATTCTTTTCAATAAAGTGTGCCTGAAGGATGTGGCGCGGCCGTTCCGCATCAGTCCGACCATCGCCCTGCCGGCCGGCGCGCCAAAGGGCAGCCAACCAGTTGTGCAAAACGTCTGGTTCAAGGACGTCCACGTTCTTGCCCCCAGCGAGCAGTTTCCGGCAATGCAGAACGGCGTGGCGCAGCAAGGCAGCGGAAGCTATCTCGTCCAGCTGTCAGCCGAGCCGGGCAAGACGACCAACAACCGGTTCAAGTGGCAGAACCTCGTGTTCGACGACGTCCAGCAGGGCGTGACCCCCCTCACCCAGCTGACCGCAGTCGGCAACAACATCTTTGCGCTAGAGAACATCTATCCAAGCGGGCTGAACCATCTGGACGGCCCAGCGCCAAAGCCGCCGCTCCAGTGGACGCTTCAGGATAATCACTACCCCAGCCGGGCACTCCTCACCAATCCCAGCCGCGCGAACCCCTGCCCGGCGGAGCGGTGGTCCTTCCTCACGGGCGAGCTTTATCTCGCGCAGGGCACCAACGCGGTTGCGGCGGGCAGCCTGATCACCCTCAACGCGGTGCTCCAGCCGGCCATGTCACAGACCACATGGTACGTGCCCAATAGCTATGGCGTGAGCCCGGGCTTGCTCTCCATCGGCTCCCCGGCGCTCACCGGACCCGTCCAGTTTTACGACGGACAGAAGCTGGTGGGCACCGCGAAGCTCCAGGCCAATGGCACGCTTGCGACACTCACCCTGTCAAGCGGACCACGGGGAGGGCATACCTTCACAGCCCGCTACCCAGGGGACGCCTATTACAAGCCATTCTCCTTCGGAGGCGTTCGACTGAAAGTTTTGTAGCTGTCAAAGCCAAAAGCTATCGCTAAAATTCTGGTCGTAAAGCACGTTGGCCTTTTCGCAATTCGCTCGGCCGACACCTTCGCCAGCAAGGCGCGGGCGCCCTCCGGGTTCAACATCGCGTCCCTTACGATGTCGTCCACGGCTCTGAAGCCCACCCTGTCGCATGGTCTCGATGATACGGCCGAAGTGCGCGCCGCCAGCGCCGCCGGCGGCAGCGCCCAGCTTTCCCTCCAAGCGCGCTGCCCGACGCCGCTTCGGCACTGGCTAGCGCTCCGAGGAGAGCATACGGGCGAGCCACGACTGCGCGTTCGTGCTCTTCGCCAATGCTGCCATGTCCTGCGCGGTGTTCGACCCGCCGGGGATCTTCACCGCCGCGATTGAGCGGTTTTGAGCGCTTGAGATCCGCAGCGATGGCCTGGAGCGTGGCCATTTCCTCCTCGGACAGGGGGTCGGCCAACATGCGGTCCAACTCGGGCATGGCGTGAAGGGCGTCGGCCTGCTTCTGCCGCCACGCCTGCACCTTGGCCGGGTCCAGCGTGCCGTCAAGGGGGCTCTGTGCCGCCTTGCACAGGGTGCTGATGGCGTACTCCCGGATTTGCGCGATAGCGCCCGGGGCGGCGTTGCGCAGCGCCTGCATGGACTCATAGCCGCGCCGGCCGGGAACGAAGAAGCGCTGCGGCACGACCGAGGCTTCCATCTGAAAGGGACCGGAGGCATTGAGGGCGGCAGGTTGGTCGATCCGATCAAACAGTTTGCCTTCGACGTCGGTCGCCCGTTCGGTCTTCGCGATATAGGGCCGTAGCAAGACTGCAACTGCCCTCTTTGTCCGAGCAACTTCGTCAAGCGCGCCAAGTATGTGTTGCGCTGAATGGATGCTCAGCCATCCGCAGCCTTGTGCGCTCGCCCCTCTTCCCACGGTGAGTCGTCAAGCATGAGGGAAACTGATGCATGCCAAATCACAAATCGTTTGTCAGAGAATCTGGAGTGTGAAAACATGAATTTTGAAAAAATAGAGATTTAACAGGATGAAACAGTCCGAATGCGAGAGCATAATAGCTAATGTCGTGGCAAGGCGCGTATTAAATCCCGATGTCATTGAGATAGAATTAGATGCATATGATGGGTTTTTGCTCCCGAGCTACGAAGCTGGCGCGCACATCGATGTTCGAATTCCGGGGATTGGTGTCCGACAATACTCGCTGGTACGACCGCATCGTGCGGGTGAGCCATATGTCGTCGCGGTTCAGGTGGCGACGGATGGACGTGGAGGATCGCGCTGGATCCACCAGCACCTGAATGTGGGCGCAACGATCGAGATCGGGCTGCCCCGCAACCATTTCCCGCTTCGTTCGGCCGAGCGGACGCTGCTCATTGCCGGTGGAATTGGCCTGACGCCGCTGCTCTGCATGGCAGATACCTGCGAACGCGAAGGGCGCGCCTACAGCCTCGTGGTTTGCAGCCGGCGTGAGGAGAACATCGTCTATTTCGAGGAACTCCTCGCGCCGCGGATCCACGGTCAAGTGCAGTTCGTGCTGGATGGTGGCGACCCCTCTCGCGGACTCGACGTCGTGGCCCTTCTGCGAGCGCAGCTGGTGGGAACCCAAATCTATTGCTGCGGGCCTGCCGGCCTGATGGCGGCGGTGCGCGGCGTCGGTGAGGAGCTCGAGGGGCTCAGCCTGCACTTCGAAGCATTCGGCGCCACGCCGCTTCCGGCATCCGATGCGTCACAGACCTCGTTCACCGTCTCGTGCGCGCAAAGCGGCATCACCGTCGAAATCGCGCCGGACGATACGATCCTCGACAGCCTCCTGGCGGAGGGCCTCGACGTCGACCACTCCTGCCGCGAGGGCTATTGCGGCACCTGCTTGACGCGCTGGCTTTCCGGCGCGCCGATCCATCGCGATACCTGCCTCGGTGACGTGGAGCGCAGCCGCTACGTGGCGGTCTGCACGGCCCGCGCCGAGGCCGGCTCGGTTCTCGTTCTCGATATCTGAAACCTTCAGGCGACATGACATGGCGAAGAAGATCACCTGTGCATTCGGCGTCGATGTGGATGCGGTCGCCGCCTGGATCGGCACGTTCGGCGGTGCGGATTCCCCGCATGACATCTCTCGCGGCCTATTTGCGGGCGAGGTGGGGAGCCTCCGGCTTCTCGACCTGTTCGATCGCTACGGCCTGAAGACCACCTGGTTCATCCCCGGCCATTCGGTCGAGACGTTTCCGGCCGAGATGGCGCAGGTCGTGGCACGCGGGCACGAGATCGCCCTGCATGGCTACACCCATGAGAACCCGCTCGCCATGTCGCCGGCTCAGGAGGCAGATGTCCTGGACCATTGCATCGCGCTTCTGACCGGCCTCGCGGGGCGGCGTCCCGTGGGCTATGCCGCGCCATGGTGGGAGCTGAGCCCCAACACCCCGGGCCTTCTGATGGAGCGTGGCATTCTCTACGACCACTCCATGATGCATCGCGACTTCTCCTGCTATCGCCTGCGCGTGGGCGACAGCTGGACCGCCATCGACTATGGCCAGCCGGCATCGAGCTGGATGAAGCCCCTGTCACGGGGCAAGGAGACGCCGCTGATCGAGATTCCCGTAAGCTGGTATCTCGATGACCTGCCGCCCATGATGTTCATCAAGAAGTCGCCGAACAGCCACGGCTTCATGAATCCGAAGGACATCGAGGAACTGTGGCGCGAGCAGTTCGACTGGGTCTACGAGGAGTTGGACGAGGCGGTTTTCTGCTTCTGCCTGCATCCCGACGTCGCCGGCCGGCCACAGGTGTTGCGGATGCTCTCACGCCTGATCGAGCACATGGCGCGGCTTCCCGGCGTCGAATTCAAGACGCTGGAGACCATTGCCAGCGAGTTCGACCGCGCCCATCCATTCGCGGGCTGAACCCGTGTGCGGCATGTGCGGCATATGGAGCGGCATGGGCCATTGGTCGAGCCCCGGTCGGCATCCCGCAGGCAGGGGGCGCGATCCGCTTCCCGCCGTCGCGCGCATGGCCCAGGCCCGCGCGCTTGCGATGATCTGCGCCCACGCCGGCATTGCGGTGCGGGACTGGATGCTGACCTCGTGGATCCTTGAGGACAGGGCTGGCGGCGCATTGATCGTCGAGACATTGCCTGAGGTTTGGGACGGCGTCGCGCGCCTGTCGGGCCGCCCCGTCGACCCGCTGGATGACGCCTTCATCGCCCACATGGAGGCCGGCACAGCCGGCACACGATGATCCGGCCGGTAGGCGACCTCCGCCTCCCGGTGTTTATCGTCACCGGATACCTCGGCAGCGGCAAGACAACCTTCCTGCGCCGGGCGCTCGATGAGGCTGCTTTCACGCGCACGTTGATGCTCGTGAACGAGGCTGCGGCTCTCGGCGTGGACGATCATCTCCTGCGCAACGATACCGGCGCGGTCGCGCTTCTCGCCAACGGGTGCCTGTGCTGCCGAATCGACCGCGGGGTCAAGGAAGAGTTGCACGGGGTGCTTGCCCTGCATCGGACGCGGAAGGACTTCGACCGCGTGATCCTCGAGTTGAGCGGGCTCGCCGATCCGTTGGCGGTGATTGCGACCATCACGTCAGACCCCTATCTCGATGGCCAGTTGCGGATCGCCCTCGTCGTCACGCTCGTCGACGCGGTCCACGCCCTGGAGAGTCTCGATGCCGCAGAGCACCGGCGCCAGATCGAGGCCGCCGACGTCGTCCTGATCACAAAGACCGATATGGCCGCCCCCAACTCCTTGGCGGCGGTGGACGCCCACGTGGCCCGCGTGCAGCCGCTCGCGCCGCGCCGTCCCGCCGTCGAGACGCAGTTCGGCTGGCTGGTCGAGCAGGCCGCGGACTTGAGGGCCGACCGCATCGCCCGCGGTGCCGGCGCAGGACGCTGGCGGGGGGAAAGCCTCGGGCCAGCCCCACGGCCGCCGGTCGTCGCCTTCTCGTGCCTGCCGGCCGGACCCGAGACCTTCTGCCTCCGTGTGGAGCAGCCGCTGGAGTGGAGCCGCCTCGCCCTGTGGCTGTCGCTGCTGCTCCACCGTCATGGCGACCGCATCTTGCGCATCAAGGGCTTCCTCACCCTGAAGGGGGCGGATGCGCCGGTGCTCATCAATTGTGTGCGGCACATCGCCTATTTCCCCGAGCACATGGAGCGGGAGGGCGATGCGGAGCTGCCATCCTTCCTCGTGTTCATCGTGGACGGCCTGCCCGGGGAGCGGATCGTCCGCTCGTTCGCGGCGTGCGTCGGCGAAGGGACTGCCGCGTGGTAGACGATGCCCCCGTCAGCCAGAGAACACGTTGAAATCCGCTGATCCGGGGGGCTAGAGTTCCGCCATGCTGACGCCTCACATGCGACATGGCATTTCAGGACGTGACGCCGACGCGGGCCGCCGATGAAGCGCCGCCTGCCGCCGCTGCTGGCTCTGCGCGCATTCGAGGCGGCCGGTCGCCATCTGAGCTTCTCCAAGGCTGCCGACGAACTCAACGTGACCCAGGGCGCCATCAGCCGGCAGATCAAGCTTATCGAGGACTTCCTCCACGCGCCGCTCTTCCGGCGCCTCACCCGGCAGGTGGAACTGACGCCCTTCGGCCAGAACTATCTCGCAGCTGCCATCTCGGCGCTCGATGAGATCGAGCGCGCCACGGTGCAGAGCCTGCAGGAAGCGCGCTCTCTTTCGGTCAGCGTCCTGCCGACCATCGGCGTCCTGTGGCTGATGCAGCGGCTGACCACCTTCATGATGACCTATCCTGAAATCCGCCTGCAGGTCTCGTCCTCGCTGGAGCCCGTGAACTTCAAGAGGGAAGGCGTCGATGTGGCGCTGCGCGTCGGCAAGCTTCCCGGCGCGACCTTCGATCCGGACGCCCCGCAGATCGATTTCCGGATGACGGAGACGTGGGACGATGTGTCGGTCACGCCCCTTTGGGAGGATCGTATCACGCCGGTGATGAGCCGCCGGTTGTTCGAGCAGCACGGCCCCATCGCCTCGCTGGGCGACCTCGGGCGCTTTCGCCTGATCCACAACATGAAGCGGCCGGACTGCTGGGCCGCCTGGCTCCACGCCGCCGGCGCCGCTCCCCTGCAGGGCGCCGGGCGCGTGGATGTCGGCCATTCCTTCATGGCGGTCATGGCTGCGCGCGACGGGGAGGGCATCGCCTGTGTGCCCACCATCGAGATCGACAATGTGGACTGGCGCGATGAGCTGGTGAAGCCGTTCAAGCTCAGCGTCCGCAGCGCTGGGGGATACTACCTGCTCTGCCCGAGGGACAAGGCCCTGACGAGCGAGGTGAAGCTCTTTTCAGGGTGGCTCGTTGGGCAGTATTGAGCGTGCACCGTCCGCCAGCCGCGCGCTCGCGCTCAGTCGAGCAGTTCGATACGATCACCGGCCGCGATCCTGCCGCCGGCCTCGACCTCTGCGTAGATCCCGAGGTCGCCATGGCCCTGGTAATCGCGGATGGCGATGGGCAGGTTGACGTCGCGGACCGCCAGATCTGGATTGACGCTGGTCGCGGCGCATCTTTTGGTGCGCCGGACGACCTTCAGCGCCACTTCGCCGATGCCGAGGCGCCGCCCCACCCAATCCAGTTCGCTCCAGGCGGCCGGACCTTCGAAATAGAGGTTGGCGCGGAAGCGGATGGGATCGAGCGGCAAGGCGAGATGGGCCGACAGGTCTGCCACCGTGGTCAGGTTGATCAGGGAAATGGAGCGCATGAGCGCGACCGAGTGGACGCTGACATCGGTGAACTGATGGCCGGGGGCATGGACGACGTCCGGTTCGCCAGGCAGTGGCACATCCACCACGCCCGCGAGGAAGCGTGCCAGGGCGCTCCGCTCCTTGGCATCGTCAAGCGCGAAGGTGCGCACGTCCACCCCGTTGCGGATCTCCAGCCGGCCGTCGGCCTCAATCAGGCGCGACTTCAGCCGGGCGAGGTTCTCATGCTTGGCCAGCATGAGGAAGTGGGTCTTGGGCGCCGGCTTCGGCGCGGCGGGGTCGAACTGCAATGACCCGTCCGTCACCGCATATTTGCGATCGAGGGGAAAGCCGAAGCCGGCCTCCAGAACTACCTCGCCCATGGCTTCGGCTGACAGGCCCTTCACCGGGTAGCGGAACAGATTGACGATGCGCATTCTGGCCTCGATGAGAGAACGGGCGCGGTGGCAGCGATGGCCGCCGCGCCCCTGCGTCACTTGATGGCGGCGCAGGCGCCGGGAACCATGGGGGAGAAGGCCTCCGCAGCCGGGACGGTAGACAGCAGCGCATAATAGTCCCACGGCGCCTTGGATTCTGACGGCGTCTTCACACGCATCAGCTGCATCTCGTGCTCATGCAGGCCGTCGGGTCGGATGCGTCCGCCCTTGGAGAAGAAGTCGTCGATCGGGCCGGCCTTCATCTGGGCAACGACTTCGGCGCCGGCATCCGTCCCAGACTTCTCGGCACTCCTCAGGTAATGCATGGCCGCGGAGTACATTCCGGCCTGCACCATCGTGGGCATCTTGCCCATCCGCTCATGGAAGCGCTTGGCGAACTTGCGTGTTTCCCCGTCCCCGTCCCAGTAAAAGGCCGTGGCGAGCAGCAGATTCTGCGCCTGGGCGAGGCCCATGCTGTGAACGTCGGTGATGAAGGTCAGCAGCGTCGCGACCCGCTGGCGGCCGGTGTTGGAAATGCCGAATTCGGTCGCGCCCTTGATGGCATTTGTGGTGTCAGAGCCGGCGCTGGCGAGGGCGATGATCTTTGCGTTGGAGGCCTGCGCCTGAAGCAGGAAGGAGGAGAAATCCGCCGTGTTCAGGGGGAAACGAACACTGCCAAGCACCTTGCCGCCGCTCGCCTTGACCACGTCCGCAGTGGTCTTCTCAAGGCCGTGCCCAAAGGCGAAGTCCACTGTGAGGAAAAACCAGGAGTCGCCACCATCACGCACGATCGCCTTGCCGACGACGTTGGAAAGCGCGTTCGCATCGTAGATGTACTGGACGCTGTTGGGCGTGCAGGTGTCGGTGGTGATCTTGGGGGTGCTGACGCCGCCCAGGATGACCACCTTGTTCTTTTCCTTCGTAACCCCCGCAACGGCAAGGGCGACCGCGGAGTTCGAGATGTCAAAGATGGCGTCCACCTTGTCGACGTCGTACCAGGCCCGCGCGATGGAAACGCCGACGTCGCTCTTGTTCTGATGGTCCGCGACGATCACCTCGACGGGGTTTCCGCCGAGCTTTCCGCCAAAATCTTCCACCGCCATCTTCACCGCCGTGAAGGAGCCGTTACCGGCGTAATCGGCGTAGGGCCCTGACATGTCGGTGAGGACACCGAGCTTGACCACCCCGTCGGAGAATGCCGGATTGCCGCCACTCTGCGCATCTGCCTGCGGAAAGGACGCCAAGCTGGCGAATACGGCTCCAGTATAGGCAATCGACTTCAATTTAATCATCTATAATTCCCCGTTCCACGGCCTATGGGGGATTTTTTTTCCTTCTCGTTGATGATTGAATCTCACCGGATGTTTACGGGGTACAAGCCATTTTTTGGCGCCAACGAATGAGCCAAGCTCATCGGTCCCTGCGAGGGCCATTTAAGCCGGGTCCGTCGGGTTCGCTTTTACTTCGACGCCGAATGCCCGTTCCGGGCAATTGAAAGATGTGAGCCGATCGCCGAGAGACGTGGAGCGGGTGCGTCGAATGTAAACGTCGAAACGATGATCGATTTGAAGCCCGCGAATATCGAAAAGGCAGCGAGAGTCTATCTCGAAGCTCCAAGCGCGGGAATAAGCACGTGTGGTCTGCGCGCCGCGATCGCGTTCTGGATAAAGATTTCGAGGCAACCAGCCAGGAAGCTCATCACCTCCTATCGCGGCATCTGGTGCCCATATCGCAATATGGAGTTGCGGGTGCTTCAGGTGGCGCATGCGCAGCGTCTTCCCTTCTTTCCCAATTCTGTCTGACCCCGGCAACCAGGCCACCGCGTCATCGGCATCGCGCGGCACAGGAGCGACGGCTTTCCTGGAGCGCTCCACGCACTCGATCTCAGCACCACGGGCGCCGGCGCGCGGCTGGCGCAGATCGCCCACGCCGACCCGGTGGACGGCATCGTCAACAATGTCGGGCTGGTGCGCGCCGAGCCGCTCGGAGCGATCGACGCCGAAACCCTTGACGAGGTGCTACGGACCAATCTCCATCCCGCGCTCGCCGTCGTCCAGGCCGCCTTGCCCGGCATGAGGGCGCGAAGCTGGGGCCGCATCGTCAACATCTCCAGCCTCACCATCCTCGGCGCGCTGGAGCGCACGTCCTACGCTGCGGCCAAGGCGGCGCTGGTGAGCTTCACCCGCAGCTGGGCCCTGGAGCTTGCGACCTCGGGAATCACGGTGAATGCGGTTGCGCCGGGGCCGACAGAGACCGAGCTGTTCCGCGCCAACAATGCGCCGGGCAGCGCGGGCGAGGCGCGCTACCTGTCCGGCGTGCCGATGGGGCGGTTCGGGACGCCGCAGGAGATCGCCGCCGCCATCGCCTTCCTGTTGTCCGACGATGCGGCCTTCATCACCGGACAGACGCTGCACGTGGACGGAGGCGCCTCGATCGGAAAGGCGTCGCTCTGACCTACCCACCAATGTCCGGATTGGGCGGTGAAGCCAAGGGATGCTCGTCGCGTTATCGCGGCCCGCGGCGGCGCGACAAGGAAGGCATCAGGACAGCGATCCCGGGGCAGCTAGCGCGCGACCCAGGTCCCGCTGCCGGCGATCTCGTCGGATATTTGCCGCCCGGCAGCAATCACGGCGGCCCGGAAGCTGCCGGAGCTGCGCTCAAGGTCTTCGGCCGCGAGCACGAGGCTGACGCCCGCGATGACCTGCTTGTTCACGAGGACCGGCGCCGCGATGCCGGCGCGGCCGGGCGCCACCTCGGAGACCGTTTCCACGACTCCGTCGCGGCGGATCGCGCGCACCTCCGCCTTGAAGGCCTTCCAGTCCCCATGGCCGAGGCGGGCGCGGATGGTGTCCTCATTGTCGAGATAGATGCGCTTCAGCGACCGGTCGTCGAGATGCGCCAGCACCACCTTGGATGACGCGCCGGCAAACAGGGGCATGGCGACGCCCCGCTCGTAGGTGGTGATGGGATGGGGCGCGCTGCCGTGCTCCTGATGCACGCACATCACCGTGTCCCGGTAACGACGGCAGAGGATGGCCGTCGCGCGCTGCGTGGTCTGATCCAGCAATTCGCGCAGCACCCGGGAGGCGATGGGGATGAGCGTGTCGCCCTGCCGCAGCAGGCGGTCGTACTCGATGAAGGCGGGACCGAGCACATATCCGGCGCCGATCACCGGATCGAGGAAGCCGGCCCGGCAAAGCTCCTGTACGTCCCGATAGGCGGAACTCTGGGAAACGCCCGTCTCCTGGGCGATCTCCTCCACCGTCAACGGCCATGGGCGCCCGCGAAACAATCCCATGACCTGGAGAATCCTGCTGGCCACGCGCACCCCCAGAGAATGATACTTTATATCGTTGGACGGGAATTTGGCAAAATTCCTACAGGTTGCGAAATATGCTTGAAGACCGCCGGAAGATCGAGCACTCTTTGGTCAGCTGACGCGCAGCAAGACGCGTCCTTCTTCCGGAGAGAGATATGAAGCGCGTCGTGACACGCCGCCTCGCTGCCGCTCTGGCCGCGGCCATTGCCCTGAGCTGCGCTACCGCACTGCCAATCACCCCCGCTGCTGCGCAAGGCGCCCCGAAGACCGAGGTGAAGCTCGCTGTGCTCGCCCCGAGCGCGCTTCTGTGGCTGCACGCCATCGCCATGGAAAAAGGTTTCTACGACAAGCGGAATATCACCGTCCGCGAGCTGCGCGCCTCGGACAGCCCGGCGCTGCTGCAGGCGGTGGCGTCCGGCAGCGCGGATGCCGGGATCGCGCTCGGCGACCTCGCCGTCCGCGCGATCGACAAGGGCGCCCCGGTCATCATCGCCGGCGCCGTGCTCGACAAGACCATCCTGCGCCTCTACGGCGCCAAGGGCACGGCCTCGGTGAAGGATCTCGCCGGCAAGCCGCTGACCGCCGGAGCGGTCAAGGGCGGCACGGCCAACCTCCTGAAGTATCAGCTGAAGCAGGCGGGCGTGGACCCGGCCGGCGCGCAGATGGTGTCCATCGCCAACTCGCGCGACCGCATCATCGCCATGGGCAACGGGCAGGTCGCCGGCGCGCTCCTCATCGCCCCCTTCGACACCCTCGCCGGGCGCGACGGCGCCGTGCTGCTCGATGTCTATCGCGAGCCCTATGTGCAGACGCCCCTCGTGCTCAACAAGTCCTGGGGCGAAGCCCCCGCCACCCGCCCCGCGGCCATCGCGCTGACGCAGGCGCTGAAGGAGGCGGCCGCCTTCATCGACGACCCGGCCAACAAGGATGCGGCCATCGACGTGCTCGCCGCCTATACCAAGACCCCGCGCGATGTGGTGGAGGATTCCTACGCCTTCATCGTGAAGGAGCAGAAGGCGATTCCCGCCGATCTTTCCGTGAAGGCGGCCGGCCTCGAAAACCTCTACAAGATCGACGCGGCCGTGGGGGGCGATCCCCAGACCCAGGCCTTCGACCTCAAGCGCTATTACGACCCGAGCTACATCGCCGGCAAGTGAGCCCGAGGGGAGCCGGCACCATGGCCCATTTTCGCGACATGCGGACGCCGGTGACGCTGCTCACCGGCTTCCTCGGATCGGGCAAGACCACGCTCCTCAACGGCTGGCTGCGCGACCCGGCGCTGAGCGACGCCGCCGTCATCGTCAACGAGTTCGGCGAGATCGGCATCGACCATGCGCTGATTGCCGCAAGCTCCGACAACACCATCGAGCTGTCCACCGGCTGCCTGTGCTGCACGGTGAAGGGCGATCTCGTGGAGACGCTGCGCGACCTCACGGAGAAGCGGGCGCGGGGCGAGGTGAAGGCCTTCGCCCGGGTCATCATCGAGACCACCGGCATGGCCGATCCCGGCCCGGTCATCCAGGCCCTCATCACCTTCCCCGTGGCGCGCACCTATCGCCTCGGGCGGGTGGTGACCGCAGTGGATGCGGTGCAGGGCATGGGCACGCTCGACCGCCACGCGGAAGCGCGCAAGCAGGTGGGCGTCGCCGACGAGGTGGTGCTGACGAAGGCGGACCTCGCGGGTGCCGATCTCGCACCGCTGGAGGCCCGCATCGCCGCCCTCGCCCCCGGCGCGCGGCTGCATCGATCCTCGCTTTCGGAGCTGGCCCAACCGACGCTGCTCGACGGCATCGATCCCGCCGATCCCAACACCCGGCCGAGCGAGGTCCGCGCCTGGCTGCGCGCCGAAGCGTTCGAGGCGGCAGATCCGGTGCGCCACCGGGAGGACATCGGCTCCTTCTGCCTCGCCTTCGATACGCCGTTGGACTGGGAGCACGTCTCGGCGTGGCTCGACGCACTCGCCATCGCCCACGGCGACGACCTCCTAAGGGTGAAGGGCATCCTCGCCATCGCCGGCCGGTCGAAGCCGGTGGTGGTGCAGGCGGTGCAGCGCCTCTTCTCGCCGCCGGTGGAGCTCTCCGCCTGGCCGGAGGGGCTCGACGGCTCGCGCATCGTCTTCATCACCCGTGGCCTCTCGCGGGAGTACGTGACCGAGGTGCTGGACGTGATCCGCACCCGCCCCGTCGTCCTCGATATGGCGTCCTGACGCGTCTCAGGCCCTTCTCTATCAAATCGGCCCGTGCGGGCCTCGTCCTCGGGAGAGTTCATTGGACACCATCATCAAGAACGGCCTCGTCGTGACCGCGGACGGTCGCTTCGAGGCCTCCATCGGCATCAAGGACGGCGCCATCGCAGGCATCTTCGAGCCCGGTCTTGAGCCTGCCGCCGCCGAGGTGATCGATGCGAAGGGCCTCGCGATCCTGCCCGGCGTCATCGACATGCACTCGCACCACCGCGAGGGCTCGCAGCCGGGCTTCGAATACAAGGACACGATCTACACTTCGACGCTCCAGTGCGCCGCCGGCGGCGTGACCACCTCGGTCGCCATGCCCAACGTGACCCCGCCGCCCAACACCCTGGACCTGCTGGAGAAGCAGTTCGCCATCTATGAGCGCGACGCGGTGGTGGACTGGAACTTCAATCCCGCGCCTACCCTCCTCGAGGAAGTGCCGGCCATGGCCGCGACCGGCATCGCCGCCTTCAAGTTCTTCATGGTGGTGGACACCGGCCGCTCCTATCCGCACATGCCGGGCATCGGCGTGCACGACCACGGCAAGATCCTGGAGATCATGAAGGCCGCCGCCGCCCACGACGTGCCGCTCATGATCCATCCCCACGATCAGGCCCTGATGGACGTGATCGAACAGGAATTCTGGGCGCGCGGGGAGCGCGACGCCCTCGCCTACGCCAAGGCCTACGCCGCCCATGACGGCGTGATCTGGGAGACCGCAATCGCCACCCTGCTGCGCCTGCAGAAGGCGGCGGGCTGCCATCTCCACATCCTGCACACCCAGACCGCCGGCTCGGTGCAGCTCATCCGCGAGGCCAAGGCCCGCGGCCAGAAGGTGACGTGCGAACTCAATCCCTGGGCGCTGTTCCTCGGCTGCGAGTGGGCGGCGATCCAGCGCCTCGGCTCCTATGCGCTCTCCTACTGGGTGCCGGAGAAGAACGTGCCCGGCCTGTGGGAAGGCGTGCGCGACGGCACCATCGACATCATCGCCACCGACCATGCCCCGCACACCCGCGAGGAGAAGGAAATCGGCTGGACCGACGGCTGGAAGGCCCACACCGGCACGCCCTCGACCCAGTTCTACCTCTCCATGTTCCTGACCGCCGCCACCGAGGGCAAGCTGCCCCTGGAGCGCGTGGTGGAAGCGACCTCCACCCGCCCGGCGCGCCTGTTCCGGCTCGACCGCAAGGGCGAGATCAAGCCCGGCTACGACGCCGACCTCGTGCTGGTGGATCTCGACACCGAATATGAGGTGCGGGACGAGGACGTGCTCTCCCTCGTCGGCTGGAGCCCCTATGCCGGCCGCCGCTTCAAGGGCAAGCCGGTGCGCACCATTCTGCGCGGCCGCACCATCTATGTGGACGGCAAGGTGGTGGGCGAGAAAGGTTACGGCAAGCAGGCCGTCTCCACCGCCCGTCATGCGCACAAGGCCGCGGCGGAATGACCGCCGCCGCTCCCTTCTGGCGCAGCGTCTACGACTTCCTCGAAGGGCGCTCGCGCGCGGCCGGCATCCTGCGGATGCTCATCTCGCTCGCCTTCGTGCTGGCGGTCTGGCAGGTGCTGGCGACCTATGTGGTCACCAACAAGCTGCTGCTGGTGCCGCCGGCCGAGGTCTTCCAGGCGCTTGCCAAGGAGAGCGCCAACGGGGCGCTGTGGACCAACGCGCTTGCTACCGTGAGCGCGGTTGCGGCGTCCTTCCCGGTGGCGGTCATCATCGGCGTCGCCATCGGCCTCGCGCTGGCGTCGAGCCGGCTGCTGGCGCTCACCGCCGGGCCGATGCTGACGGCGCTGAACTCGGTGCCGCTGGTGGCGCTGGCGCCGCTGTTCATCGCGTGGCTCGGGCTCGGCTTCGCCTCGAAATTCGTGCTCGTCACCATCTTCACCATCTTCCCGGTGCTGGTGACAACGGAAACGGGGCTGAAGGCCACGGACAAGGCCCTCATCGAGGCGGCGCGATCCTTCAACGCTTCGCGCTGGCAGGTGTTCACCACGGTGACGCTGCCCTTCGCGGTGCCGTTCATCGTCTCGGGCATCCGCGTCGCCTGGGCGCGGGCGCTGGTGGCCATCATCATCGCCGAGTTCTTCGGCTCGTTCGCCGGCTTCGGCTTCGCCATCCTCGCCGCCGGACAGAGCTTCGACACCGCGACGCTGCTCGCCTACGTCATCATGCTCGGCCTGCTGGGCCTCATGGGCAGCATCTTCTTCGAGTGGCTGGAACGCCGGCTCGCGCCGTGGCGGCAGGAGTAAACGGATGGCACAGGCTCTTTCCATCGAAGGCATCAACAAGGTCTTCGAGCGCACGGGCAAGCCCTCCGTGGAGGCGCTGCGCGACATCAACCTCTCCATCCGCGAAGGCGAGTTCGTCTCCATCGTGGGGGCGAGCGGATCGGGCAAGTCGACGCTGCTGCGCATCATCGACGGCCTGCTGCCGGCCTCCTCCGGCGTGGTGAAGGTGTCCGGCCACACGGTGACGCGCCCGGGCGCGGACCGGGCCATGGTGTTCCAGCAGGATGCGCTCCTGCCGTGGAAGCCGGTGATCGACAATGTCGCCTACGGCCTCACCATCGCCGGCACGCCCAAGCGCGACGCCCACGCCACGGCACAGCGCTTCATCGATATGGCGGGGCTGAAGGGATTCGAGCAGCATTATCCGCACCAGCTCTCGGGCGGCATGCGCCAGCGCGTGAACGTCGCCCGCGCGCTGGCGGTGAACCCGAAGATCCTGCTGCTCGACGAGCCCTTCGCCGCGCTCGACGCGCAGACGCGCGAGATCATGCAGACGGAGCTGCTCAACATCTGGCAGAAGAGCGGCACCACGGTCCTGCTCATCACGCACCAGATCGACGAGGCGGTTTTCCTCTCCGACCGCGTGATCGTCTTCTCGGCGCGCCCCGGCTCGGTCCGCGAGGAGATCCCGGTTCCGCTGCCGCGCCCGCGCGCGCTCGAGGTGAAGCGCCACGAGGCGTTCGGCGCCCTCGTGGACCGAATCTGGCACCTCATCGAGCATGAAGTGAGAAGCGCGGTGGCCGACAACCGCGCGTGAGCGTCGGCCGCGGCCGGCTCAGGTGTCGCTGCCGGATGGCACCAGGGCTGCGAGCACGCCCGGCGCGAGGACAACGGGGCGACCGTGGGGCGTCGCCTCCGCTGTTGTCCGCCAGGCATCGCGCAGCATGTCGATGAGGGCGCGATTCGCGGCCCCCTTGGTGATGAGAAGGCCTTCCAGCGTATCGAGCCACACGTCGTAGGTGGCCGCGCCGCAATCCGAGGTCTTGGTGCGTGCCACCAGGGCCTCGGTCCATTCCGACCATGTGAACAGGCCTGACCGGCTGAGGCAAACGGCGAGCGCGAACACCCGCGCCTCCCAGGGCTCGCGGAAGATGGGGCCGTCGGGCGGAAGGCCGTTGGGGGCGAGGCGATCAGTCGGCAGGCTCAAGATAGCTCTCCCAGGCTTCTATGCTCACCGAAAGGGTGGGATCGGCCTCCGGACCCCACAGCTCGCGCCCCGCAAAGCGGACCGTGTAAAGCCATTGAGGCTGCGGCCCGAGGCCCTGCGCATTGGCATCGGCGAACACGAAGAAACCGCGCACGGCTTCGATCACGCCGGCCTTGCCGCGGGCATAGCGGGGCAGGCGGGTGTGGTGGGTGGGGTTCATCTCGCGGGCACGGACCCGCTCCCCCGCCACAAAGGCGGCAGGGCGGTCGGGATCGCGGGTGTATCGGGAGCCGGCGGCGAGCCCCGGTGCCACCTTGTCTGCGGTGAAAACATTGGGCACCGGCCGGCCCGGCGCTTCGGCGACGCCGCTTTCCACCTCGGCGGCGGACACAAGCCCCTCCTGGAGGAGGCGGGAGACGAGGCCCTTGAACCAGATCTCGTAGTAAGTGGAGGTGAGGTATTCCGGCGGAGGCAAATTCTCCCGGCTGGCGCGCATGGCGTCGATGTTCCACACGCCCATGGCCATGCAGGCGACGGTGGTGGCGAGCACGCGGCGCTCCCACTCGGCGTGGAACGGGGCGTGGACGGGTTCGGGGATGACGGGGCCGAATCCCTCCATGCCGCCGAGATCGTGTGCTCCGTTCATGCCGCCGCTCCCGGCAGGGTGACGAGGCCCGTTCCGATCATGGAATCGCGGGTGACGATGGCGGCGAGGGCGTCGAGATCCCAGCCCTCAGTGCCGGCGGGCCGTTGCGGGATGACGAGGTAGCGCACCTCGGCGGTGGAATCCCACACCCTGATTTCCGTCTCGGCCGGAAGGCTCACTCCGAAATCCGCAAGCACGCCCCGGGGGTCGATGACGGCACGGGAACGGTAGGCTGCGCTCTTGTACCAGGCCGGCGGCAGGCCCAGCACCGGCCAGGGGTAGCAGGAGCACAGGGTGCACACGACCATGTTGTGCACGGTCTCGGTATTCTCCAGCGCCACCATGGTCTCGCCCTGCCGGCCGCCATAGCCGAGGGAAGAGATGGCGGCCGAGGCATCCCGGCGCAGGTCGGTCATGAAGTCCGGGTCGAGCCAGGCGGTTGCCACCACACGCGCGCCGTTGCGCGGGCCGATGCGGGTCTCGTAGGTCTCGATGATGAGGTCGAGGGCCTGCGGGTCCACATAGCCCTTCTCCACCAGCAGCGTCTCCAGCGCCCGAACCCTCAGGTCCATCTCGGACAGCGTGCTGCCTTCATGGTGGTCGTGATCGTGCTCGTGATCGCCCGACATGCTGTTCTCCCTGCGCGCGCGGCCCGCCCTGCGGCTCACGCCACCGTCCGGAACTCCGGTGCCGCCAGCATATTGTCCTCGATGCGGTTGATGAGGCCATAGACGTCGCCCAACACCCACAGGTCGCGGACAAGGCCGCCCTCGAAGGTGAAGATGGGCGCGCCGTTCCACCACACGTGCCGGCCGCTGGGCGCAAGCCCGAACATGGGCTGGCGGTGGATGCCGTGGAACCGCAGCTTGGCGGAGACCTGGGCGCCTTCCTCCATCATCACGAAGATGTCCGAGGTATAGTTCTCAAGGCAACCGGTCACCCAGCGCACATAGTCGGCGAACTGGCTGTGACCCACGAGGACGGGCCCCAGCGAGCCGCGGAACGTGAAGTCGGCGTGGAAGATCTCGGGAATGAGGCTCACGTCCGCATGATCCCACATGTCCTTGTAGAACTTGCGCACCATCTCTTTCTGGGGGCTCAGGGTCCGGCCTTCGAAAGTCATCGGCGCCTCGCCGTCCATGGTGGGATTCATGTCTGCCTCCGCAGATGAAAGGATCGGGCCGGCAGGGACGCTCACCGGCCTGACGGGGGCCGGCGGCGTCCCTTTCAGCGACACGCCGCCGGCGCGACAACGCACGTTCGCCGTCATGCCACGGGAAGCGGTCGCTTTGCTACTGTCAGGCAGGGTCGCTTCCTGCGAGAGGGCGCGGCCGGCGATCCGGCCGCAGCCGTGGGCTAGGCGGCGAGGCCGGCCGGAGTTTTGCGAAAGCCGACAAAGCCCGGGAGCGCCTCGATGCGGGCGAGCCAGCCGCCCACGTGCGGGTAGGGCGAGAGGTCCACGTTCCCCTCGGGCGCATTGACGATGTAGCTGTAGAGGGCAATGTCAGCGATGGTGGGTCCGTCGCCGACGATGAAGGGATGGGTGCTCAGCTCGTCGTCGATCAGCTTGAGAATGCGATGGGCGCGGGCAATCACTTCCGCTGCGCGGAAGTCGGCACCGAAGACGGTGATGAGCCGGGCGGCGCACGGACCGTAGGCGATCTCGCCCGCCGCCACGGATAGCCATTTCTGGATCTTTGCGCGCGTGGGAAGGTCGTCGGGCAGCCAGTCCGTGCGGCCGAACTTGGTCGCCACATAGACAAGGATGGCCGTGGAATCATTCACGACGACGCCATCGTCTTCGAGGACCGGAATCTGGCCGAAGGGATTGAGCTTCAGAAACTCCGGCGTCTTGTGTCCACGATTGGGAACGTCGACCTCCACGAGATCCGCTTCCACGCCCAGCAGCGACAGGCACAGAACCGCGCGGTGGGCGTGGCCCGAAAGCGGATAGTGATGAAGTTTCACGGCAGGATCCTTTGCAGCGTTTTGCGACCCGCGATCTCAGGGACTGCAAAGACCTATTCCTTCCGGTATGTTGTAGTAGATGGGAGTTTATAAAAGTAGCCTCTTGTTTTATGGAAGGTGGGCATGGACCGACTCGATGCCATGCGGGTGCTGCTGGCGGTTGTGGACAATGGCAGCCTGTCCGCCGCCGCACGCGCTTTGCACGCGCCGCTGCCCACCGTGAGCCGGAAGATCTCCGAGCTCGAGGCCCATCTTGGTGTCTCACTCATCACCCGCACCAGCCGCAAGGCGCTGCTGACGCAGGCGGGGGAGGGTTATGCGCGCGCGGCACGCGAAATCCTGGGACGGGTCGAGGAGGCGGAGCGGCACGCGTCGGGCGAATATCTCGCGCCGAAGGGCGATCTTACGATGACCGCCCCAATCGTGTTCGGCCGCCTGCACGTGCTGCCCGTAATCACCGATTTCCTGAAGACCTATCCGGACATCAACATCCGCCTCGCGCTCAGCGACCGGTCCATCAGCCTCGCCGACGAGCACATGGACGTCGGCCTGCGCATCAGCGATCTGACCGAACAACATTTGATCGCCCAGCGCCTCGGATCCGTCCGCCGCACGCTGTACGCCAGTCCCGACTATCTGGCGCGCCACCCGCAACCGGCACATCCGCGCGATCTTTCCGCCCATGATTGCGTTGCCTTCGAGGGCATCCTCTCGGCTGAAAACTGGACTTTCTGGGAGGGAAAACACGACATTTCCACATCCATCCGCCCGCGCCTGTCCGTAAACACGGCCGAGGCGGCCGTTGACGCGGCCATCGCGGGCGTCGGGATCACCCGCGTCATGTCCTATCAGGCCAGGCGGGCGGTTGAGGATGGCCTTCTGGTGCCGCTGCTCGAAGCGTTCGAGCTTCCGGCGGCCCCGGTCCATCTGGTGTATCTCCCGCAGGCGATTTTGCCGCTGAAGCTCAGGGTGTTTCTGGATTTCGCGGCCCCCCGCCTGCGCGCCGTGCTGCGATAGGCTCTCGCGTCGGTTCATTCCATTCAATGGAAGTGACTGTCTCGAACTTGGCCCATGATGCGGAAGCGTCCGGCAGCCTATCTATCGGAAACCAAGTCATTTGCTTTTGCCGAGAGGAGAAGGCCGTGTCCTACGGATTCATGGATATCGCCGTGACGCCGAGCGTGCGTGCCGCGCAGCAGGAGATGGGCGTGCGCGAGCTGTGGGAGGATTTCAAGGGCAACCGCGAATTCGACCGCTTCACGCCCAGAGAGGCCGCGTTCATTGCCGAGCGCGACAGCTTCTACATGGCAACGGTCTCCGAGAGCGGATGGCCCTATGTTCAGCATCGCGGCGGCGCGCGTGGCTTCGTCAAGGTCATCGACGAGACGACGCTTGCTCTGGCGGACTATCGGGGCAACCGCCAATACATCAGCCTCGGCAACCTGCGGGCGGATGATCGCGTCTCGCTCATCATGATGGACTATCCGCGCCGGGCTCGGCTCAAGATCTTGGGGCACGTGGCCGCTGTGCCGCTCGACGCCGACCCCGCATTGGCCGAGCGGGTGCTGGATCCCGACGCGAAGGCGAAGCCGGAGCGGATTTTCAAGCTGCGGCTCGAAGTGTTCGACTGGAATTGCCCGCAGCACATCACCCCGCGCTTCACCGAGGCCGAGATCGCACAGGCAATCCTGCCCCTGCGCGAGCGGCTGAGCGAGCTCGAAGCGGAAAACGCCGCCCTCAGGACGGCGCTGGCCCAGCGGGCGTGATCGCCTGACCCCGGCAGACGGGCGACCCGTGGCGCGTGTCGCCGCGGCAAAGGGCAGCGGGCTGCATTTTCAGCCTCTGCTGTGCAACGTCGCGCGGAAATGCTACTTGTTTTTAAGTAGATCGTGAATTTTAAGCAAGGGTCAAAAATAATTGTAGAAACGGCGTGCGTATCCTTGTCCATTGTACTTGTTCTAAAATCAGTCTCATTCGGTCGCATCTTGCCGATCTTTCTGGCGATGACGCTGGCGCTGCTGGCCGCAGTCGGACCGCTTGCGGCGGGCGAGATGGCGGTCGAGCATGCGCGGGGCAAGATCATGCTCACCGGGACGGTGCTGCTGGTGATGGCGAATGGAGGAAAGCTGACCGCCTTCGGCGCCGGCTCCCGCTTCGGCTGGATCTATGGGGAGCTAGGTCTGACACCTGTCGTGAACAGCGCCACCGCCTCAGCTCATGGGGAGGCCGTCTCCTTCGAATACATCCTGAAGAGCCGCAGGGTCCACCGGTCGCGGCACGCCTGCGGCGTCAAATAACCCTGCGCGGACGGAGATTCAGATATATTCGAATTATTCTAGAACCAATACAATCGAAATACACCGGAGAGATTGGAACTGTAATCTCTGCACAAACCCCCATGTCGTGGCGTTTGCATTGTATGTACGGCGCTCTCTGAAGGAAAGTCTTCAGCGCCGTCTTCACCGTTGCGCCTTTGCAGGTCGGCTCAAGCGATCGGCCGCAAAGCGATGATGGCTTTGGCGCAAGCGGCGGCGGAGGGTACGTCAGGAGCGGGAATTGCCCGCCTTGGCCGACATGGCCTTCACCGCGCGGTGCAGCAGCACGCGGATGGCGATGGGCGACAGGCCGGAGCGCTGGGCGGCCTCGGCGACGCTCTCGCCCTCGATCTTGACCGTCCGCACGATGTCGCGGGAGCGCTGCGGCAAGGCGTCCAGAAGGCGCTCGAGATCGAGCCGCGCGGCGGTAGACAGTTCCTCGTCCGCGCCGGCCATGTCCTCGATGTCCTCCACCGGCGTGGTGGCGCTCCGCCGCGCCGCGCGCAGATGGTCCACCAGCTTGTAGCGGGCGATGGCGAAGAACCAGGCCGCGAACGGCCGTTGCGGATCGTAGGTGGCGCGGCGCTCGTGGATGGCGATGAGGGTGTCCTGCACCAGGTCTTCCACCGCGGCATCGCCCCCGAGGCGCCGCGCGAAATAGCCTCGCAGGGCGCTCGACAGGGCCTTCAGGAGGGTGCGATAGGCGGCCTCGTCGCCCGACTGGGCGGCGATCATCAGGGCGTCGAGCGGCGGGTTCGGCACCGACACGTTCCCCTCCGCTCCACCCGGCCCCGGCATTCTAGATCGCTTGCACTAAAATTCAAGCCGCCGTGGTGTCCGCTCTCGGGCGTTGGCGCTTACCACCGGAGCAGGGGCCGGCCCAGCAGCGCGCCGAGAAGGCCCATAAGGAGGATACCCGCGCCGTACCACAAGGTCACGAAGGGCAGCGCCGTCTCGTCGCAGGCGATGGCGTAGATGGCGGCCGACAGCGCCCCGGCCGCGACGCCCACTGCTGCGCCGGCGCGGCGCAGGCGCACGGGCGCCATCTGCCGCATGGCATACATGCCGGCGGTGAAGATGGGCAGAGCGAGCAGCATGATGAGCGCGGTGCAATGGTCGATGGTATGGCCGAGCAGCAGCGGCCGCAGGGCCTCCGGGGGCGCCATCGCAAGCTGAAGGACCGCGAGCAGCGCCATGACGGCGATCACGCCGATCCCGACGCCATAGCCGAGGGCGGCCGGCGCGCCGGGACGACCGAGCCGGTCCACGGCGATCAGCCCGGCCAGGGCGAGGCCGGCGGGAAACATGAGCTTGATCCAGAATGCAGGGGTGGCGAACGCGGTGGCCATGTCCGGCCTCAGGCCGAGCAGCCACAGCATGGCCGCCGCCGACACCGCGCTGCCGAAGGCGAAGGCGAGCGCCAGCGTCCGGCGCACGGAGGTCGCCGGGGCGGCGCGCAGATCGCCGGCGAGCGCGTCGATCAGCGCGTCGGTGGAAACCCCCTTCTGTCCCGCGAAGCGCATGCCCTCGCGCATCCTGAACCCGCCTTCCCTTCTTGGAGCGCCCGCAGTTGGACGCATCCCGTGCCGGCCGCCGGCGCTCGCGCCGCGGCGAAAACCCTCGGGATCATCCATCCCGGGTGCGGCGAATGCAAGGAGCGGCCGGCCGCTCCCGCCGCGGCGCCTGCCGCCGCCATCGTGCCTTACGGCGCCCAGGCCGGCGCTGCTCCCCCCATCCTTGGGCGCGCCCGCACGGCGCGGGGACCGGCGGCGGTCCCGGCCGCCGGGGGCCCTCATGGGGGTGGGCCGGGCCGCGGCCCGGCCGCCACATAGATGCGCCAGCGCCCGCCTTCCTCCTGCGCCAGGCGGAAGAGCGGGCTCGCCGCGAACGGATCCTTGCGCCAGGCGCCGTCCTGCGCCGTCACCACCGCCGCGGCGCAGCCGAAGGCGTCGTGCATCCGCGCGAGGTCGTCCGGCGTTGCGGCGCCGTCGAACACGCGGGCGAACAGATCGCTCGCGTCGGCACGTGCATCGGGCGTCAGCGGCGCGAAGGCGAGGGCCAGCTCGGGCCCGGCGAAGCATGAGCGGCGCCGCGCCAGCAGCGCCCAGGACAGGTTCACCGGCCAGGGCGCGAGCCGCTCCAGCCGGCCCGGATTGCTGGCGAGGCGCGCGTCCGCCGCCACCTCGCGGCGCACCGCCGCCCACAGCGCCGGATCGCCGGCGAAGGTTGCGCCATCGGCGCTGGGCTCGCCGCTGACATTGCCCGCGGCGAGCCGCCCGGTGTCCGGCAGCCCGGCCGCGACGAGCAGCCCCGCCGCGGCGAGCGTCGCCCATCGCCGCGCGTGCAGCAGGCCGGCAAGGCCGGCGCCGGCGCCGGCCGCGAGCACCAGCACGGCCGGCAGCACCGCGCGCCAGCCAAGGTCGTTGTTCTCCCCCGCCGTGCTGGCGAGGACGGCACTGACGACCAAGGCGCCGAGGGCGAAGGCGGCGAGCGCCCACGCCAGCCGCGCCGTCGCCGCCTCGGTCCGCCACAGCAGCGCGGCAAGTCCGGCGGCCCCGGCGAAGGCGATCGCGGGAAACTCCACCGGCAGAAGCACCAGCCAGAAGGCCGGAGCATCCAGCAGACGCCGCACGCCGGCGGGGATTCCGGGCCCCAGCACGGCGAACGGCTCCAGCCGCAGGGGCAGGGCGCCGCCGCGCGCCGCCGCGACATCGATTTGCGCCAGCAGGACCGGTGCCGCCAGCGCCAGCGCGCCCAGGGCCGCCGCGGCCATCGCCGCCAGGAAGCGGCCGCGCCCCTCGGCTGGCCGGCGCACGGCGAGGACCGCCGCGGCGGCGCCGCCCGCGAGGGCGAAGGTGACGCCGCCCACCCACAGCGAGGCGTCGAAGCCCGCGGCGACCACCAGTGCCAGCACGACCACGCCGCCCACGGACGGGCGCGCGCGCAGCTCGGCCATGAGCCACACGGCGAGCAGGCCGCAGGCCGCGGCGGCCACGTGGTGCGGGCTCCAGCTCGCCTGGTAGAGCACGCCCGCAAGGCCGGTCGCCGGTTCGATGACCTGGTCGACGCCCGCCCCGAACAGGCCGGCGAGGAGCGGCCGCAACGCCCCCGAGGCCGCCGCCGCCAGCGCCAGCAGGGGCGCGGACATGGAGGGATTCAGCCGGAATGCGAGGCCGGCCACCAGCGCCAGAGCGGCGAAGGTGGAGAGGAAGGTGGCCGCCGCATCCGCCTCCCACCCCGTGGCGCCGGTGAGGATGGCCAGCTCGGCGGCGCCGAACTGCCAGAGATAATAATAAGCGACGATCCCCGGCGCGCCGCCGGCGCCGTACACCGGATTGGCCGGCGGCACCGTCGCGTGGAGGGCGATCTCGTCGATGAGCGCGACCTTGGCATGGTCGTAGAGCGGCGCCGCGAGGGCGACCGCGCCGTCCGCCCCGATCTTGGGCAGGACCGCCGCCGCGGGGATGAGGGCGAGCACCGCCGCCACCGCGAGGGCGGGCAGGAGCAGCGCTTCGCCTGGCCACGCCGGCTCGGCCGCGCGGCGCCCGCGCAGCAGCGGCGCGCCGATGCAGACCAGCGCCGTGACGATGAGGATGGCGGCACGGGACACGCCTGTGGCGGGGGCGAGCGCCAGCATCGCCATGGTCTGCACGGCGAAGCCCAGCCCCGGCGCCAGCGCCAGCGCCGGGGCGCGGGACAGCGCCAGCGCGCGGGCGATCAGCCAGCCCGGCCCGCACCACAGGAGCAGGCCGGCGAGGATCGCAGCGCACACTTGGGAGGTCGCCACCATGCCGGTCAGCTCCCGGGCGGGCGGTCCGCGGCGGCGCTCACAGGCCGGCGAACCAGTTGAAGCCCTGCTTCTCCCAGAAGCCCTCGGGATAGGTGTTGGTCACCTCGATGGCGCGGATCCATTTGGGGTTCTTGAAGCCGAGCTTCACCGCGGTGCGCAGGCGCAGCGGGAAGCCGAAGGGATCGGTGATGGGCGCGCCGGCGTATTTGGTGGCGAGGATGGTCTGGGGATGGAGCGCCGAGGCCATGTCGATGCTCTCCATGTAATCGTCGTTGCCGTAGAAGGCGATGTATTTGGCCGAGAGGTCGGCGCCGATACGGGTGAGGAAGTCCTTCAGGTTCGGCCCCGACCATTGGCCGATATAGTCCCAGCCCTCCACGCAGATGTGGCGGATGATCTCCTCCTGCTCGGGCAGAGCGTAGATCTGCTCCAGCGTCCAGGGTCGCTTGTCCTTGATGAGGCCGGAGAGCTCCAGCTTCCAGGTGGCGGCGTCCACCGGCTTCACCTCGTCGATCTCGTAATAGGCGTTGAAGCGCGGCGGCTTCACCACGAGATCGGGGGAAAAGGTGGGCGCGAGCTTGTGCGGATCGAACAGAGCCGCCTGCACGCCGTCGTTGAAGTCCGAGACCTTGCGCAGCACGCCCTGCACCGCGCCGCGATCGGAGATGTCGCAGCCGGTCAGCAGAGAGAGGGCGCCCAGGCTGAAGGCGCCGCGCAGCACCCTGCGGCGGTCGATGGTCTCGATCAGCTTGCGGTTCTCGACCAGCAGGCTCCGGTCGGGCGTCGTGATGGAGGGGCGGGCGGCGAAGGGATTGCGGAAAGCCATGGTCGCCTCCGGTCAATGGGGCGTGGTGGGCGCGGGCGCGCCCTGGGGGTGTGGGTCTTCGGCCGGCACGCGGGGGCCGCCGGTGAGCATGGCGAGGATGGTGCGCGGCACGAGCAGCGCCAGCGCCACATGGACCACCATGAACCCCACGATGGCCGCCATGCCGATGAAATGCGCCAGCCGCGCCCCCTGGAAGCCGCCGAAGAGGCTCACCAGAAAGGAGAACTGCACCGGCTTCCAGATCGCAAGGCCGGTTACGACCTGGAGGATGATGATCGAGATGACGCCCACGTAGAGCAGCTTCTGCACCGCATTGTAGTGGGTGAGGTCGGCATGCTTCAGGCGGAAGGTGAGCGCCGCCACCATCTCCGCCAGCACCTCGCGCGGGCGGATAGGAAAGAACAGCCGGGCGAAGCGCCCGGTGGCAATGCCGTAGGCGAGGTAGAACAGGCCGTTGAAGACCAGGATCCACATGCCGAAGAAGTGCCATTGGAGCGCGTGCTGGGCCCAGATGCCGAGCACGATCTCCTGCGGGAAGTGCAGGAAGCCGAAGATCACCTCGTCATTGTAGATCTTCCAGCCGCTGCCGATCATGACCACCATGGCGATGGCATTGGTCCAGTGCATGATCCTGATCGGCAGCGGATGCATGCGCCTCGTGCGTTGAGATGATGTATTCATTGTCGTTTCCAAGCTTACATTATGTATTTATTTGTTGATTACTTGATGAAATGGTGTAGCGTTTCGGCGAAATGTACAATTCACGAGAGGTGAAGACCATGCGTGCGGCCCCCATTTTCCTGGCGCTTGCCCTCGCCGCCGCGGCGCCCGCGGCGTCCGCCCTCGCGGCGGGGGCGCCCCATGCCGGCACCCAGCTCGAGCCCGCCGATGACAGCCTCTCCCCTGCCGAGCGGATGGAGCGGCGCTTTCCCCAGAAGGTGCGTGTGGGCGATCTCGTCGGCCTGCCGCTGCTGGACTTCGACGACCGCACGCTCGGCCATGTGCGCGCCGTGGCGCGCACGCCCGAAGGCGGCATCGTGCTGGTGGTGGGCGTCGGCGGCTGGTTCGGCCAGGGCGGCCGGCCGGTGGCGGTGCCCATCGAGACCGTGGCCATCCTCGGCCGGCAGATCGCCTTGCTCGACATCCCGCGCGACGCGCTGCCGAGCCTCGCCACCTGGGCGGCGAAGGACACGGCGGCTGTATCCGCCGACGAGGTCATCCGCATCGCCATCACCCGCAGGTGAGGCCGGGGCTGCGCGGCGCGCGAAGGCCGGGGGCGGTCCATCACACGCCCTCCGCCGCCAGGACCGCGCAGGTCACGGCGGCCGGGGTGTCGAGGGCATGCCGGTTCACCGCCAGGTGCCGTCCGAAGGCCAGTGCCCTGCGCTCCAGCGCCGCGCGCCGGCCGGTATCGGCGATGGTCTCGAACTCCGCCACATGAGCGAGGCCGAGGATGCGGCGGTGGATCTCGATGCCGGCAAAGCCCAGCGCATCGCGCCACACGGTGGCGAGCTGCCCGGCCAGGGCGGCTTCGCTGCCCTCGCTGTCGCCCTGGTCCTCGAACAGGTCGCACCCGCCGAGGATGCCGGTGCGCTCGGTGCGCCACAGGCGGGCGAATTCCGCGGCGAACACCTGCCAGCACGTCTCCGCGCAGGCCAGCAGCCGCGCCCCCGCGCGGTCCGCGGATGGAGCGTCGCCATGGTGGGCGCTGCGGGCGAAACAGGCCATCCACAGGTGGGCCAGCAGCACGCCCACGTCGAATCCCATGGGGCCGTAGAGAGCGAATTCCGCGTCGATCACGCGGGTGTCGTCCGCCGTGGCCATCACCGATCCGGTGTGCAGGTCGCCATGCAGCAGGGTCTCGGCGCAGGTGGCAAAGCGCGCCTTCATCTCCTGCGCGGCGATCTTCAGGGCGCGGTCGGAGCGCACGGCCAGGGCCGCCGCCTCCAGCCCCGGCGTATGGCGGTTGAGCGGGGCGTCCTTGAACGGGTCGGAGAACACCAGTTCCTCGGTGATGCCCGCGAGCTCCACATTCCCGGCGAACAGGGCAAGGTCCGCCTTGCGGACAGCGGTGGGCAGCGACCAGTCCGAGCCGCGGAACAGGGTGCGGGCGAGATAGAGGCCGACGTGTTCGCCAAGGCGCGGCAGCTCTTCCCCCGCCATCAGCGCGCGGCGCACCACCGTGTGGGGCGTCAGGTGCTCCATCACCAGCAGCGCCTGGGTGGGATCGAACAGCTTGAGGTCCGGCACCCGCCCGGGATCGCGCGCGCCGAGGCGCTTCAGCGCCTCATGCTCGAAGAAGGCGCGGTCGAGCGACATGGGCCAGCTCTCGCCCACCACGCGGGCATAGGGCAGCGCCTGCTTCACCACCAGCGAGCCGGCGTCGCTCTCCACGATGAAGACGAGGTTGAGGTTGCCGTCGCCCACCTCGCGCACCCGCCATCCCGTGGCCGGGCCGAGGGGGGCGAGAAGCTCCGGCCGGTCGCCGAGCCGCTGCGGCAGGCTCGCGCAATCGAGGGGGCGGTAGGGAATGCGCTCCAGCATGGCGGTCGGCTCCCTGTCTCAGCGGGCGTCAGGCGTTTCGGCGCGGGCGTTTTCATCCCATGCCAGGGCGAAGGCGGCGGCGAGGGCGATGGAGCGGGCGGCGCCGTTGTGGTCGCCCTTCTCGAAGTCGCCATCCACGCAGCCGAGCTGGTTGGTGACATGGGCGAGGCACAGCACGGGCCGGCCCTGGGCGCGGCCGAAGGCGTAGAGGGCGGCCGCCTCCATCTCCACCGCCAGCAGCCCCTCGGCCTTGCGGCGGGCGATGGCCGCCTCGGTCTCGCGGAAGGGGGCATCTGTGGTCCAGGTGGCACCGGTCAGCACCGGGCCCTCGGCACCGGCGAAGGCCTGCCGGGCGACGCGGACCAGGCCGGGATCCGCCGCCACGAAGGGCGCCGCTGGCAGATAGTGATAGCTCGTGCCCTCGTCGCGCAGCGCCCGGTCGATGAGGATGTGATAGGAGGGCGGCGCGTGGTCGGCGATCTGGCCGGCGGAGGCGACGGAGACCAGCAGCGCGCAGCCGCAGGCGAAGGCCTGTTCCGCCACCAACACGGAAAAGGATGCGCCCACCGCGTAGCCGACGATGCCGAAGGCGAGCCCGTCCTCCTCCCACTCCCACATGTCGGTGTGGTAGCAGGCCCAGACCGGCGAGCGGCGCGCGGCGCGATGGGCGCGCACGAAGTCCACCATGTCGCCGTCGGGATCGAGCAGGACGACGCGCGGCACCGGCCCGGCGGCGAGGCCCTTCTGCCGCCGCGCCTCGCGCATCATGTTCTCGGGCCGGAAGACGGAAGGGGCGCGATGGTCGGCCCGCTCGATCAGCGGCAGGAAGCCGGAGGGAAGCGGCGCGCGCGCCGGCCATTCGGCATCGTCGGTTTCGGGCAAAGGCTGTAGCAGCATGGAAGGGTCTCACATCTTGTTCGGCGCGGCGGCGGGTCCGGACAGCTTGGTCGCCACCCGCAGAAAGGTGGAGACGATGCGGGTCCCGGCGGTGATCGAGGTGGCGAGGTTGCCGGCGACCTTGGAGACGCCGCCCCGGCGGCGGCGGTAGGCGACAGGGATCTCGACGATGGCAAGGCCGGCGCGGGCGGCGCGCATCTGCATCTCGATGTTCCAGCCGTAGGTCAGTTCCCGCATGCCGAGGCCGACGAGGGCATCGCGGCGGATGGCGCGGAAGGTGCACATGTCGGAATAGGCGACGCCGTAGAGCGCCCGCATGCCGAGGCCTGCGGCGCGGCCCGCCGCCACCTGATGCCAGGCCATGCTGCCGGCCTCGCGCACGCCGCGGGTGCGGGAGGCGATGGCGAAGTCCGCCGTCCCCGCCTTCAGCGGCGCCAGCAACGCGGACAGGAAGGCGGGATCGTCGGCGCCATCGGCATCCATGAAGGCGATGATGTCGGAGGAGGTCGCCCGCGCGCCTTCCAGGCAGGCCCGGCCGAAGCCGCGCCCCGGGGCGACGATCCGGGCGCCGGCCGCGGCGGCGATGGCGCGGGTGGCGTCCGTCGATCCCCCATCGGCCACGATGACCTCGTCCACCATCCCCGACGGGATCTCGGCCAGGGTGGTGCCGATGGTCTCAGCCTCGTTCAGCGTCGGGATGACGAGGGCGATGCGATCTGAGGCTGCCATCACAGGCTCCATCGCAGGCCGCAATTGGCGCAGGCGGCGGGCGGCGCCTCGGAAAGAAGTCCGTCGCGGAAGCAGCGATAGGCCTCGCCCTCCCAGATCTCGGACAGGCTCTGCCGGGTGGCGTCGCCGAGCGTGTAATTCTCGTAGCCGCGCTGGGCGAAGGGGGCGATGCAGCAGGGCAGCGCGCGGCCGTTGGCGGTAAAATACATCACCGTCCACGGGCGCCGGCACATGGACCAGGGCGAGGCGGACGCGGCCGATCCCGACGGGTCCCGCTTCAGGCTCATGCCCGGCTCGGACGCGGCACCGGACGCGGAGAAGACCATGCCCAAAGCGTGGGCGATCTGCGTTGCCTCCTCGATGAAGCGGGCCTCGTCGGAATTGATCTGCTCATAGAGCGCCTGATCGGGCCGGGCGAGGCCGATGGCCTCCTCATCGAAGAAGACGAGGCGCTGGAGGTAGACCTCCCGGACGCCCAGCTCCGCGGCCACCTTCACGAAGGCCGGCAGCTCGGAGATGGTCTCCTTGAGGCCGGTCAGCCAGGCCGACACGCGCGGGTTGGCATGGCCCTCGCGCTCCTGGAGTTCGCGAAAGGCACGCACGTTCTTCAGGATGCGGTCGAAATAGTTCTTGCCCCTGATGGCGCGATAGGAGGCGGCATTGGAGGCGTCGAGGGACACGCGCAGTTCGTCGAGCCCGGCGGCGATCATGGCGCGGCCGTTCTTCTCGTTCAGCACCGTGCCATTGGTGTTGAACAGCACATAGGTGCCGCGGTCCTTCAGGTAGCGCACCATGCGGTCGAGGTCCGGCACCAGCATGGGCTCGCCGATGCCGTGCAGCACGCAGCGCTCGAGATCCGGGATCTGGTCCACGATGGAGGTGAACAGCTCCCAGCTCATGTCGGCGGGGGGCTCCAGCTCCTCATAGGTGCGCGGGCACGTGGTGCAGAGCAGATTGCAGCGGTTGGTGGTCTCCAGATAGAGGCACACCGGCTTCCGCACCGGGACGCTGGTGCGGTTCGCCTCCGCCCGCTCGAAATAGCGACGGGCATCGAGCGTGCCGCCGGGGGTGATGAGGTTCATGGGGCGTTATCCGTCAAGGGGATGGATGGATCACGAGGCGCGCAGCTGCGGCAGATCGTCGGGCGCGCGAACGGGCACGGACCTCGGCAGGCCGAGGCGTTCGGCGAGGTCCTGCGTCGCAAGGAGCCGGCGCATCAGCCGTTCCGTATGGCGCGCAGCGCCGCGCGGTAGGCCGGACGTGCCGAATGGCAGATCCTCGAAAAGCTCGCCATGCAGCAGGCGCAGCGCCGACGCGTCATCCACGTCGTACCAGGGGGGCAGCAGGTGCACGTCGAGGCCGATCTCGGCCGCGCGCGCCAGAGTCTGCCGGCACACGCGCTCGGTGCTCCAGTCAATGTCCTCGAACAGCCGCCAGCGCGGCGTCTTGAGGCCCAGCACGTAATAGCCGCCGTCCGTGGAGGGCCCGAGCACGGCGCGCTCGCCCGGCCGCGCCAGCATGTCGGCCATCTCCGCGAGAAGCGCGGGCGGCAGCGTCGGGCTGTCGGCATTGAGCACCGCCCCGGCCGGATGCCCGAGGGCGAAGAGATGCCCCAGCGTTGACCGGAGGCAGGCGCCGAAGCCAGCGAGGGCCGCCTCGATGCGCGCGATGCCCGGCGGCAGGATGTCGTCGAAGAAGGCGCCCGCGCCCGCCGGTCCGTAGGCCACATAGGGCGTCACCGGCGCGGATCTGCCGGCGGCGAGGATGTTGCCGACGATGTCCTGCACGAAGGCGGTGTTGAAGGCCGCGGCTTCCTCGGGCGACAGGGGCGGGCAGAGCCTCGTCTTGGTGCGCCCCGCCGCAGAGGCCTTGGCCATGACGGCGATGGCGCAGGTATCCGTCGTCCGGCCTTGCCGGGAACCGGAGAAACCGCCGGTGGCTTGGGTCATCGCTCGCCCCGCTCAGATGTGCGTCGCAGGGGAGTTCGCTGGCGGGGCAGGCGGCGTTACACGCCTCACGCAGGCGTGAACGAAGGCCGCGAGCCCACGCAGGGGCAAAGCGATTGCGTCGTGCGGGAGAGGCCGCGCGCCTCAGGCGGCGCGGGGCAGCCGGACGAGGTCGGCGAGACTGGAGATGACGAAGTCCGGCGCGTGGCCGAGCGTCTCCTCCTGCGTCCTGAGCGCTTTGTAGAGCGTGACCGGACTGAGCGCGCCGCCGGTGGCGCCGCCGGCCATTTCCTGCGCCAGCGCGTCCCGCGGCACGCGGGAAATGCGCGCGACATTGAAACCGAAGCGCTTCGCCCCGGCGATGTCGAAGCCGTTGGAGGAGACGAACACCACCTCGTGCGGCTTCACCCCAAGTTCGGCCTCCACCAGCGCGTAGGCGCGCGGATCGGGCTTGAAGACGCGCGCCGCATCCACGCTCAGCGTCGTCTCGATGAGATCGCGCAAGGGCGAACCGCCCACCAGTGCCGCCAGCATCTGCGGGCTGCCGTTGGAGAGGATGGCGCGCTTCACGCCGGTGAGGGCGCCGAGCGCCGCCGCCGCGTCGGGATAGGGGGTGAGGCGGTTGTAGGCCTCGGCGATGTCGTCGAACAGCTGCTCGGAGGGGGTGAGCCCGAGCACGCCGAGGGTGTAGGTCAGCGCCTCGCGCGTCACGGCCCAGAAGTCGCGATAGTCGTCCATGAGGGAGTGCAGCCAGCTGTATTCCAGCTGCTTCATCCGCCAGATCTGGGTGATGATCTCGCCATGGCCGGGAAACGCCTGCTCGGTGATGTCGGCCACCGATTGCACGTCGTAGAGCGTGCCGTAGGCATCGAACACGAAGGCCTTGATCATGGCGCGCCTTTCTGCGGCGAGGGTCCCGAGGCGATTGTGGTCAGGCCGGATCCAGTGCCGCGAGGGCGGGGCGCAGGACCCCTTCCAGCAGGGCGCGCTCCGGGCGGATGCGGGAAAGCACGCGCAGGCCCAGCAGCACGCCGAGCAGCATGCGGCCAAAATCCTCCGCCGTCTGGTGGCGGCCGATGCTGCCGTCCCCCTGCCCCGCCGCCACCCGGCCGCGGAAGAAGGCTTCGATCGCGCCGAGTGTACGGGCCGCGGCGGCCCGCATCTGCGGATCGTGCGGGCCGAGCTCCACGGCGGCATTCACCACCATGCAGCCCTTCATGTCCGGATCGGCGAGCGAGCGCTCCATGATCTCGTCGAAGAAACCGCAGATGGCCGCGCGGGGGGCGACGGCGGGGTCTTCCAGCCGCCGGATGCGGTCGGCGACGCTCTCGTCCACATAGCGCTCGAGCGCCCGCTCATAGAGCGCGTGCTTGTCGCCGAAGGCGTTGTACAGGCTGGCGCCGGTAAGCCCCATGCTGGACGCGAGATCGCGCACCGAGGTCGCCTCGTAGCCGCGCGTCCAGAAGCAGCGGACCGCCGCATCCAGCACCTCGTTTTCGTCGAACGCCCTGGGCCGTGCCATGTCTCACGCGGTCTTTCTGCCGGAGGGGACAGGCGAGCCTAGCGCCTGCCCCGGCCTTGGTCATCCCGCGCGGCGGGCGGTCTGGCCGAAGAGGATCTTCTTGCCTTCCTCGGTCACCGCCGGACGGGTGGCGAAGGGCTCGCCGCGGGCATAGGCGGCGATGGTCGCCGGACGGGCCGCCACCGCCTCGAACCAGGTCTTCAGGTGGGGAAATTCGGCGAGGTCCTGGCTCTGGCGCTTGTGCGGCACGATCCAGGGATAGATGGCCATGTCGGCGATGGAATAGTCCGCCCCCGCCACGAAGGCGCCGCCCGCCGCGGCGCTCGCCGCCAGCTGGCTGTCGAGCACGCCGTAGAGGCGGTTCGTCTCCTTCACGTAGCGGTCAACGGCGTAGGGGATCTTCTCCGGCGCATACTGGCTGAAATGGTGGTTCTGCCCGGCCATGGGGCCGAGCCCGCCCATCTGCCAGAACAGCCACTGGCTGACGTTGGCCCGGCCGCGCGCGTCTGCGGGCAGGAAGCGGCCCGTCTTCTCGGCGAGATAGAGCAGGATGGCGCCGGATTCGAAGACCGAGAGCGGCGCGCCGCCGTCGGCCGGTTCATGATCCACGATGGCCGGCATGCGATTGTTGGGTGCGATAGCAAGAAAATCCGGCTTGAACTGGTCGCCCGCGCTGATGTCCACCGGAAGAATGCGATAATCGAGGCCCGCCTCTTCCAGAAAAAGCGTGATCTTGTGGCCGTTGGGGGTCGGCCAATAATAAAGATCTATCATATTCAAGCCTCTTGAGTGGCCACTTCTGGGCAACAAAGCGGGGTGGGGAGCCGCTCCGGCGCAGAAAGTTCGGCGCGATCAGTCCGGGGATATTGCCATCCCGGCGTCGCCGTGCATTCTATATCAGTCGATCTAAAATGCAAATGCGCCGTCCTCCAGGCGCACAGAAGGGGTAGGTGACGTCGTGATCCGCTTCTATTTCCATCCCACGCCCAATCCCGCCAAGGTCGCGCTCCTCCTGGAGGAGACCGGCCTTCCCTATGAGCTGGTTCCGGTGGACACCGCCAAGGGCGAGCAGCACCTGCCGGCCTTCCGCGCCATCAATCCCAACGGCAAGGTGCCGGCCATCGTCGATACCGAGGGCCCCGGCGGCGGCGAGACGCGGGTGTTCGATTCCACCGCCATCCTCCTCTATCTCGCCGAGAAAACCGGGCAGTTTCTCGGCGCCGCGCAGGACCGGCCGGAGCTGCTCTCCTGGCTCATGTTCCTCTCGAGCGGCCTCGGCCCGTTCAGCGGGCAGGCGGTGCATTTCCAGTATGTGGCGCCGGAGGGCCTCGACTACGCCGTCAATCGCTACCGGCGGGAGGTGGAGCGCCACTACCGCGTCCTCGACGACCATCTGGCGACGCGCAGCTTCCTGGTGGGCGAGGGCTACACCATCGCCGACATGTCGGCCTGGGGCTGGCTCATCCGCGCGCCGCGGGTGATGAAGGGCGAGGCCGAGCCGCTGGCGGCCTTCCCCCACCTCGCCCGCTGGTTCGCCGCCATCGACGCTCGCCCTGCGGCGGTGCGGGCGCGCGCGGTGGGCCAGGATCTGAGCTTCAAGGCGGCGAGCGACGAGGCCAGCCGTCGCGCGCTTTATCCCTCCAACTATCCGCCCGCCGCCGCCGAGTGAGCGGGCGGGCGAAGGAGACGCCATGCAGATCGAAGGAAAGCGGGTCCTCCTCACCGGGGGCTCCAGCGGCATCGGCCGCGCCATCGCCGCCGCCCTGCTCGAGAAGGGGGCGCACGTGGTCATCACCGGCCGCCGGCGGGACGTGCTCGATGCCGCGGTCGGCGAGCTGCAGGCGCGGGGCGGCACCGTCCACGCCATCGGCGCCGACGTGAGCGATCCCGCCGGCCGCGCCGCCATGCTGGACGGCGTGCTGGAGCACCTCGGCGGGCTCGACATGCTCGTCAACAATGCGGGCGGCGTGCGCGCCGGCCGGCTGGAGGAGACCACCGAGGCGGAGATCCGCGCCATGGTGGAGGTGGACCTCCTCGCGCCCATCTTCCTCACCCGCGCGGCCCTGCCGGCGCTCAGGGCCAGCGGCGACGGGCTGATCGTCGACGTCGCCTCGGCCATCGCCCTCATCGGCATTCCCTTCTACGCCACCTACGCCGCCGTCAAGGCGGGCCTCGCGCGCTTCGACGAGGCGCTGCGGCGTGAGCTTGTCGGGGAGGGCGTGCGGGTGCTGACCGTCTATCCCGGCGCCACCGATACCCCGATGATGCGCACCAGCCGTGCCGGGCCGGAGGTGGGCTTCACCAAGGAACCGGCCGAGGCGGTGGCGCAGGCTGTCGTCGCCGCCGTTCTCGCCGATGCCTTCGAGGTGGTGCGGGGCGGCGAGGTGCGGGCGCAGATGATCGCCCTGAACCGCACCGATCCGCTCGCCCTCGACCGCCGCTTCGCCGATCTGAAGCCGGCGCTGGCCGAGGCGGTGCGCGACCACGCAGCGCTCTAGGGAAGCGGGCGGTCCTTCCGGCCGGGGCGGTTCGGCGGATGGCGGCGGGGATGCTATAGGTTTCTCTTCCGCCGCTGCCCGACTGCGACCACCCATGACCGCCACGCCTGCCCACGAGATTCCGCTGGCGATCCGGCGCAAAGCCGTCGCGGTGCACGAGGCGGGGCACGCGCTCGTGGCGCGCTATCTGAAGCGTCCGGTGGCCGAGGTGGTGCTGCGGGCGCCGCACGGGCTGAGCGGCGCCACGCGCTTCGAGGGCGAGGACGCGGTGGTGCTCGATCTGAGCGTCAAGGCGGACCGCCAGTATGTCCAGGACGCCATCGTCATCCTGCTCGCCGGGCAGATCGCCGAAGCGGAGTATTGGCGTACGCTCGCGCCCCTCTACGTCCCGGCCATCAACTCCCACCGCACCGACGATTTCGAGATCCGCAAACTGCAGGCGCAGCTCGGCCTCAGCCACGATCACAATTCCATGCTGATGGGCTATTGCACCGATCTCGCCCGACAGATCGCGCTGCACGAGAAGGCGCAGGCGGCCATCGCCGAGATCGCCGACCATCTGGCCGAAGCCCTCGCCATTGGCCGCGCGGCGCTCGATGACATCCTGCTGCGCCACGGGGTGGTGCAGGGCCAGCTTAAGCTCTCCGCCAACCCGTGGCAGCGGCGGATCTAGGCCGCACCGCCCTCCGCATCCTCCACCAGTCCAGCGGCGAAGAATTCGTCGACGGCGTTCCACAGCAGATGGCGGCGGATGCCGAGCGGGCTCACATGGGCGATGCCGGGCAGGCTAGCGAAGCGCTTGTCGCCGCTGGGCAGCCGCCGGAAGAAGGCGAGGAGGTCGTCCACCGTGGCGATGCCGTCGTGCTCGCCGCGCACGATCAGCGTCGGGGCGGCAATGGCGCTGGGCTCCACCAGCGGGAGATGGGTGGTCATGTCGAGATAGGTGCCGGTGGGCACGGAATCGCCCAGCTGCATCTGCGCCTCGGCGCAGGCGGCCATCACGGCGGGGTGAGTGGTGCCCGGCAGATCGCGCAGGAAGATGCTCTCGATGGAGGCGCGGCTGATGGGCCGGCGGTTGCTGGCGCGGAACTCGGCGACGCCCTCCCGCCGCTTGGCGAGGGTGGGCGAGCCTTCACCCGTCCACACGAAAGCGTCGAGCACCAGGCGGCGCACCACGTCAGGCGCCCGCTGCGCGAACAGACCCGCCCGCAGCGCGCCCGAGGACATGCCGTAGACGAAGAGGCCCGTCGCCCCCGTCGCCGCGGCGATGACGGGGGTCGCGGCGGCAAGGTCGTCGGCGCCGCAGGAAACGTCCGAATTGCCGTCCGTGACGGTGGAGCGGCCGTAGCCCTCGTGGTCGAGGGTCCACACGTCCCATCCGCGCCGGGCCAGCCAGTCCATGAAGGAATAGTCCGGCTGCCCCGCCACCTGGAGGTCGAAGGAGGGAATGGCGCTGGTGGAGGAGCCATGGACGAGGACGATCGGCGGGCGGCCCCCCGCCGCCCCGCCAGCCCGGCCCTCGCGCGGCAAGAGCTCGCGCGCGAGCACCTTGCGCCACAGGAAGAGGTCCACCGCGCCCTTGCGCGCCCAGTGCTCCTCGCCGCGCACGTCCCCTGTCATGGCCGCCTCAGTTCTTGGGAAGGTAGGCATTGGTGAAGGTGTTCTCATAGACCACCGGCACCGTCCCCGCCGGCTGGAGGAAGTCGAACACCTTCTTCGCGCCCTCCAGGCTCATGCGCCCGTCCGTGCTCCAGATCTGCCGGACGATCTCATAGGCCTTGTCGTTGGTGGCGGGGGACATGTCGGGGAATTCCGCGCCCATGATGGCCTTGCCGCGCACCGGATCGAGCAGGATCTTCTGCGCCTCCAGGAAGACCGCCACCACCTTGCGCACCGTCTCCGGCCGCTCCTTGAGCATGTCGGGATGGGTGGCGAGGGTCATGAAGACCAGGTCGCGGAACTCGGGGATCTCGCCGTTCATCAGATTGATGAAGATCTTGCCCAGCCCTTCCTGCTCCACCACCGCGCCCGCCGGTTCGAACGGGATGCCGGCATCCACCATGCGGCCGCGGAAGGCGCCCACGTAGGAGGAGGCGTCGGTGCCGAGATAGACCAGCTCCACGTCGCCGGGCAGCGCAAGGCCGTAGCGCTTGGCGAGCACCCCCAGCATCTTCTCCCCGGACCCGCCGGCAGAGGGCGCGCCCACCTTCTTGCCCTTCAGCGCCCGCACCTTGGTCTCGATGCTGGCGTTGGGATAGGCGTCGTAGAGCGCATTGGTGGAGATGAGGTTGTTGAGGGGGCGGGTGGTGACGTTGAACACCGAGACGATGTTCTTGCCCTGCGCCGCCGCCGTGAGGACGTGCTCGTAGCTCAGGATGCCGAAGTCGGCGCTGCGCCC
Organism: Xanthobacter pollutisoli; assembly: GCF_040044995.1. Taxonomy (NCBI): domain Bacteria; kingdom Pseudomonadati; phylum Pseudomonadota; class Alphaproteobacteria; order Hyphomicrobiales; family Xanthobacteraceae; genus Xanthobacter; species Xanthobacter pollutisoli. The sequence goes on along the minus strand of NZ_JBDZDP010000009.1, from coordinate 120,465 downwards.
GAGCACCGCCTGGAACACCAGCGCCCCGCCCTTGATGAAGGTCACGTCGGCCTTGAGTCCGTGCTTCTCGAACAGGCCCTCGCGCATGGCCACATAGAGCGGGCCGGCATAATAGCCGTGCCCGATGTTGGCGATGCGCACCAATTCCTGGGCCTTGGCTGGCGCGTGAAAGAAAAGTCCGGCGCACAGGGCCGCCAGCGTCAATCTGATGCTGTGTTTCATCCGTTCCTCCCGTTGTGCCGCCCCTTTGGCGGGGTCGGCCTCTTCTTGTTGTGATGCGTGGATCGAGGTCCCGCCCTTGGCGTCAGCGGCTGATAATCCTCCACGCGTCGAGCCGCGACTGCACCGAGCCGACGATCTCGTTGAACACCACCGCGAGGGCCGCGATGGCGAGGAGCGCGGCGAAGACGCCGGCGGTGTCGAAATCGCTGCCGGCGCGCTGCACCAGGTAGCCGAGCCCCCGGTTCGCCGCGATCATCTCGCCGATGATGGTGCCGATGAGGGCGAAGGGCACCGCCGTCTTCAGCCCGACGAAGATCCAGGTCAGCGAGGAGGGCAGGATGACCTTCATGAGGATCTGCTGGCGCGAGGCGCGCATCAGCCGGGCGCCGTCGATGAGGTCCTGGTCCACTTCCCGCACGCCGGCATAGGTGTTCACGAACACCAGGAACACCACCAGGATGGCGGCGAGCGCCACCTTGGATTCGATGCCGAGCCCGAACCACAGGATGAACAGCGGCGCGAGCGCCACCTTGGGCACCGCGTTGAACGCCCAGATGTAGGGATTGAGCAACCGGCTGAGGAAGGGCGAGAGGCCGAGCCACACACCGCCCGCCACGCCCGCCGCCGCGCCGATGAGGAAGCCCAGCACCGTGGCGTGCACCGTCGCCCAGATGTGGATGAAGATGGAGCCGTTGGCGGTCCAGTCCCACAGCTTCCTGGCGATGGCCAGCGGATTGCTGATGAGGAAGTTGTCGATGAGCCGCCCCGACACCAGCTGCCACACCACGAGCAGGGCGATGCCGAGCAGGATCTGCATCCCCATCATGGGGGCGGTGCCCATGTCGGCCAGAGGCCGCCGCTCGCGGGCGGGCGGCTGGTCCTCGGAGGCCGAACCGGGGGTCTGCATGGCGCGGGTCTCCAGATCTGCCGCCTTGGCCGGGCTCACAGGCGCACCTCGTCATACTGGGTGCGCAGGCGGTCCCACAAAGCATTGTGGATGTGGTGGAAGGGTTCGGTGAAGCGCACCTCGTGCACGTCGCGCGGGCGCGGCAGGTCGATCTCCTGCTCCAGCACGATGCTCGCCGGGCGGCGGGTGAACACCACCACCCGGTCGGCGAGGGTGATCGCCTCCACCAGATCGTGGGTCACGAAGAGAATGGTCTGCTGCTGCTCCTCCCACAGGCGCATCAGCAAGGCATGCATGGCGATGCGCAATTGCGCGTCGAGGGCGGCGAAGGGCTCGTCCAGCAGCAGCGCGTTGGGCTTGTAGATGAGCATGCGCGCAAGGCAGGCGCGCTTGCGCATGCCGCCGGAGAGCTCGTGCGAATATTTCATCTCGAAGCCGGACAGCCCCACCAGAGCGAGCAGCCGGCGGGCGGCCTCGTGCCGCTCGGCCTGGGGCATGCCGGCCACCTCCAGCGGGAAGGCCACGTTGTCCAGCACCGTGCGCCAGGGCAGCAAATTGTCCTTCTGCGTCATGTAGCCGACGTTGGTGTTCACGTCGGCGACGCGGTGGCCGTCGTAGAACACCCGGCCCTGCGAGGGCGGATAGAGGCCGGCGATCATGTTCAGCAGGGTGGACTTGCCGCAGCCCGACGGGCCGATCAGGGCGACGATGGACTTCGGCGCGATCTTCAGGCTCACGTCCTCGACCGCGTGCAGGGCGCTGTCCTTCTTCTTGAACGTCTTGCTGATGTGCTGAAGCTCGATCATGCGCGTTTCCCGTTCAGAAGATCAGCCGCTGCTGGCCGCCGTCTACGTCGATGTTGGCGCCGGTGACGAAGCCGGCGCGGGCGGAAGCGAGGAAGGCGACGGCGTCCGCCACCTGCTCCGGCCGGCACCAGCGCCCGAGCGGCGGCGCAAGCCCGAAGCCGCTCTCCTGCTGGCCGAGGCCGCGGCCGAGCCAGGGCTCGGTGCCGATGGCAGCGCGTCCGGCGGCGGCCGGCCCCATGGCGCCGACGCACACCGCATTCACCGTGATGCCGCGCGGGCCGAAATGGTCCGAGGCGGTCTTGACGAAGGCGTGCTGCGCCGCGCCCGCGACGGCGGCGGCGATGTAGTCTCGGGCGGGGATTTTTCCCGCGGCATTGATGAGCACGATGATGCGCCCACCCGCCGCCATGTCCGCCGCCCCGGCCTCGACGAAGGCCCACAGCCCGGCGACGGCGCCGCCGAGATAGGCCGAGGCGCGCTCTGCATCCACCTCGTCCAGCGTGCCCTCCAGCGGATCGGCGACCTCCGCGACGAGGATGTCGGGCAGCCCGAGCACCGCCCGCGCCGCCTGCACCAGATGGCGCATGGCGGGGATCGGCGCCATCCCGGACAGGGGGATGCCGAACCCTTCGGCCGGCGCCGGCCCCGCCGTGCCAGCGGTGCCCGAGCCGAAGGCGATGCGCGCGCCTTCCTCGCCGAGGCGCTGCGCCACCGCCCGGCCGAGCGGCGTGCCGCCCTCTGAGATCAGGACCGTCCTGCCGGAAAGCTCGAGATCCATCGTCGCTCCCCTAGCCGAACACGTGACGATGATAGCCGCCATCCACCGAGACGGAACTGCCGGCCACGTGGCCGGCGCGCTCCGAGGCGAGAAAGGCGACGAGATCCGCCACTTCCTGCGCCGTGCCGAGGCGGTCCAGCACGTTGGCGCGGGTGAAGCCGCGGGCGGCGCCCGCATGGTCGAGGCCACGCTCGCGCATCTCCTTGGCGATGACGCCGCCGAGGATGTCGGTCTCGATATATTGCGGGCACACGGAGTTGACGCGGATGTTGTCGCCCGCCAGCGCGTCCGCCGCCGCCTTGGACATGGCCTGCGCCGCCGCATTGGCGATGCCCGAGGGCAGACGGTCCGGGTGCGGGTGGCGCGTCGCCTGCCCGATGATGTTGACGATGCTGCCGCCGCCCTGCATCCGCATCACGGGCATCACCAGCCGGATCATGCCGAGAAAGCCGAAGAGCTTGTCGCCGAGCTGGCGTTCCAGCTGGGTGTCGGTCATGTCGTCCAGCGTGGCGCGAATGTGGGTGCCGGCGTTGTTGACCAGGATGTCGATGCGCCCCAGCCGCGCGTGGGCCACCTCGACGAGGCGAGCGCGGTCGGCGGCGACCGATGTGTCCGCGGCCACCGCCACCACGCGCTCCCCGGTCCCCGGCGGGCCGGCGGCGCGCAGCGTCTCGGCCGCGTTGTCGAGCCTGCGGGCATCGCGCCCGCAGATCGCCACCCGCGCGCCTTCCGCAAGCAAGCGCGCGGCCACGGCGTAGCCAATCCCGCGCGAGGCTCCGGTGACGATAGCCGTCCTGTCCGCCAGGGCAAGGTTCATGGCCTCACCAGAGCCCCTTGAGGCGGCCGCCGTCCGTATTGAGCGAGACGCCGGTGATGTAGCTCGCCCGCTCCGAGCACAGGAAGACGATGGCGTTGGCCAGTTCCTCGGGGCGGCCGAAGCGCCCGAGGGCGTTCTTCTTGGCGGCGAGGCGGCGGGCTTCCTCGGTGCTGTCCACGCCGAGATCCTTCTTCAGCCCCTCCTCGTTGCGGCGCCACAGGTCGGTGGCGACCCAGCCGGGGCAGATGGCATTGACGAGGACGTTGTCCGGCCCGAATTCGGTGGAGAGCGACTTGGTCATGTTGAGCAGGCCGCTGTTGGTGATGGCCGAGCCGAACATGTAGGGGTCTGGCTCCTTGCCGGCGCCGCCGATGAGGCTGACGATGCGGCCCCACTTCTTCTCCCGCATGATGGGCGCCACGGCGCGGATCGCGCGCATCCAGCCAAAGAGCTTGGTCTCCAGCTGGTTCTTGAGGCCGTCCTCGGTCATTTCCTCGAAGCGGCCCGAATACATGGTGCCGGCGCAGTTGACGAGAATGTCCACGGTGCCGAAGGCCGCCACCGTCTCGGCCACCAGCTTCTCGGTGTCGGCGGCGACACGGGAATCCGCCTGCATGGCGCGGACCTCGCCGCCGGTCTTCTCCGCCAGCTCCTGAGCGGTGGCCGCCGCCTCGTCGCCGTGGCGGGACGAGATCATCACCTTGACGCCGGCTTCGAGAAATTCCCGCGCCGCCTCCCTGCCGATGCCCCGGCTTCCGCCGCTCACGATGGCCACGCGCCCTTTGATACCGAGATCCATGTCTGTCGTCCTTTGAGGTGAAGATCGGGCGGCGCAGGGCCGCGTCAGCGCTGCCGGCGCCGCGCCGCGCGCCGGGGAAAAGGGAGGATCGCGCACGCACGCCGCGGCCGGGGTCGGCCGCCTGCGTGGGGGGCCGGTCGGGCGTTGGCCGCGCGCGGCGCCACGGCACCGGCCGCGGCTGCCATGCGGATGAGGGAAGGGTGCTGCCGGCTCCGCCGCCGCGCCGCGCGAATGCGCCGGCCCGGCCGTCGGAGCGCAGCCCATCAAATCGGGCTGGATGTCATCGGCTACCTCGCTTGGGCCTGCTGGGCTGGCGTTTCCTGCGGGTCTTTGCCCGCCCTGGCTCGGTGTTGTTTCGTTTGCACCAGGATTGTAGGATAATCTTGTTGGATAGATGTTGTGTCAAGGTCTCCTGTGGTAATTTGCGTCAGGCGGCGCGGGGTCGGCGATGGCGGTGAACGGATCGGGTGGGGATGGGCGGCATGGCCAGACGGTGGAGCACACCGTCCAGCGGCTGAGGGAGGCGATTTTCGCCGGGCGCCTCGTCCCTGGCCAAAGGCTGATCGCGGGGGATCTGACAGCCGAGATCGGCATCAGCCGCGGCACGGTGCGCGAGGCGTTCCGGCGGCTGGAGGCGGACGGCCTGCTGGAGATCATCCCCAACCGCGGCGCCGTGGTGCGCCGGCTCTCGCGCGAGCAGGTGCGCGACCTGTTCCAGATCCGCGAAAATCTCGAAAGCCTCGGCGCGCGCCTTGCCGCGGAGCATATTGGGGTGGGGGGCAACCGGTCGCTGTTCGCGGGGGTCTGGTCGCGGGTGCGGCCCACGGGCGAGATGCTTCAGGCGCATGTCTTCATGGAGCAGAACCGCCTGTTCCACCGGTCCATCGTGAAGATCAGCGGCAACACCATGCTCACCGACCTCATCGAGACGCTGCACCTGCCGGTGGTCATGTTCCAGGTGGGGCAGGTGATGCAGCCGGAGAACATGCAGAGCTCCCAGCAGGACCACGTGCGCGTGGCCGAGGCCATCCTCGCCGGTGACGCGCCGGCCGCCGAACGGGAGATGCGGCTCCACCTCCAGCGCTCGGGTGAATGGGTGCTCAGGCTCCCGAGCTTCGCCTTCCAAGGGCCTCGGTAGGCCGACGCCGCAACGCCGGCCTATCGGGATGTCCGTGGCGTGCGAATCAGATGCCCTGTCCGCCCGACACCTCGATACGCTGGGCGTTGATCCAGCGGCTGTCCTCGGACAGGAGGCCCGCGATCATCGGCCCGATGTCGTCGGGCACGCCGACGCGGCCGAGCGCCGTCATCTGCGCGAAGCTGCGGTTGAGCTCGGGATTGTCGCGCACGGCGCCGCCGCCGAAATCGGTCTCGATGGCGCCCGGCGCCACCGTGTTCACCGCGATGCCGCGGGCGCCCAGCTCCTTGGCCATGTAGCGGGTCAGCACCTCCACGGCGCCCTTCACCGCCCCATAGGCGGCGTATCCCGGATAGGACAGGCGGGTGAGGCCGGACGAGAGATTGACGATGCGCCCGCCGTCGGCGAGCAGCGGCAGCAGGGTCTGGGTGAGGAAATAGACCCCCTTGAAGTGCACATCCACCAGACGGTCGAACTGCGCCTCGGTGGTCTCGCCGATCAGGGCGTAGTCGCCATGGCCGGCATTGTTCACCAGATGGTCGAAGGTCTCGCGCTGCCAGGTTTCGACGAGGGCGGCGCGCAGGCGATCGGCGAAGGTGGGGAAGGCCGACACGTCGCCGGTATCGAGCTTGAGGGCGACCGCCTTGCGGCCCATCGCCTCGATCTCACCGACCACCGCCGCGGCGTCCCCGGCACGGCTCTGATAGGTGAGGACCACATCGCCGCCGTGGCGGGCGATGCTGAGGGCGGTGTTGCGGCCGAGGCCGCGGCTGGCGCCGGTCACCAGGGCAATCTTGGTCATGGTCCGTCTCCGTTTCTCGTGACGGAGACGGTATCGCCCGCCCGCCACGGGCGCGGTTGCCGGATGCTCGGCATTCCTTGCCTGATCCTCCAGAAGGAGGTGCGCGGCGGCCCCCGCTGGTCTAGATTTGCTTCATGACCAGCTTGCTCGATGCCGTCCGCCGCCACGGCGAGGCCCATGCCAATGTCCACGGTGTCGCCGCGACGGCCATCCCGGGTCTTGCCACCGTGCGGGCGACGGCGCCCAGCGACCTGATCCACGACATCTCGCGGCCGCTGGTGTGCCTGGTGCTCCAGGGGGCGAAGCACGTGACCATGGGCACGCAGAGCTTCGCCTTCTCCGCCGGCCAGTCCCTGCTCATCACCGCAGACGTGCCGACAGTAAGCCAGATCACCCGCGCGAGCCCCATGGCGCCCTATCTCTCCCTCGTCCTCGAACTGGACCCGTCGGTGATTTCCGGCCTCGGGGCGGAGATGTCTGCGGCGCAGGACGGCGACCATGCGCCGGTGCGGGTCGATCCCACGGACGCCGAGGTGGCGGACGCGGCGCTGCGGCTCATGCGTCTGCTGGACCGGCCGGCCTCACTGCCGGTGCTCGGCACCCAATTGGTGCGCGAGATGCATTATTGGCTGCTGGCCGGCGCGCACGGCCCTGCCATCCGCCGCCTCGGCTGGCCGGAAGGCCATGTGAACCGCATTGCCCGCGCGGTGGCGGCGCTGCGCGGCGGCTTCCGCGAGCGCCTGCCGGTGGAGCGCCTCGCGGCGGATGCGGGCATGAGCCCCTCCGCCTTCCACCAGCATTTCCGCGCCGTGACCTCGCTCTCGCCGCTGCAGTTCCAGAAGCACCTGCGGCTGATCGAGGCCCGGCGCCTGATGCTGTGGGAGGGGGCGAGCGCCAGCACGGCGGCCTTCGCGGTGGGCTACGAGAGCGTGCCGCAATTCACCCGCGAGTACGGCCGCATGTTCGGCGCGCCGCCGGTGCGCGACATCGAGGCCGCGAAGCGCAGAGGCGCCGCGGCGGCCTGAGGCCCGACGGCCGGCTACGCCCAGAAGGCCTTGATCTTCGGCGCCTCGGTGGCCGCGCGGGTGTATCCCGCGCGGAGCGCCGGCGCGATCTGCGTGGGGTCGAGGAGGTTCACGCCTGGCGGGGTGCCGGCGATGATGAGCATGGCCTTGGTGCCGACGCTCTCCAGGGCCGCGATCTCCTTGTGGATGTCGTGCGGAATGCCGCTCAGCAGCGCGCCTTCGTAGCCATTGGTCAAGGTGATGACGATGGCGCGCCTGGAGCCGGCGACGAGGTCGGTGTGCGCCCAGGTCCTGGAGATTCCGCCATCCATGCAGAAGCGCTGGCCGAGCTGCGTCGGCCCGATGACGCCGGGGAGCGACGAGCTTGCCGCCGCCGCGTGGGCAAGCGGGATGGCATTCTTCACGGCCACGTCCCGATGCACCACGAGGCGTTCGCCCGTGTAGCAATCGTTGGCGGTGGTGAACATCTTGGGCGTGGGCCACCCCGTCCGGCTGTCGCCGGTCAGCAGCCATGCAAGGCGCTCCACGCCATCGCCATTGAGATGGTTGTCGGCCGCGAGGGCCGCGTGGCCGATGGCGCGGATGGACTGGGGCGTGCCGTCCTTCACCGAGAAATTGATCTCCTGCGCGCGCTTCTGGCTCGCATTGGGCGCGCTCACCGGCGCCAGCTTGGCGAACAGGGTTGGAAAATGTCCGAAGAATTCGAATTCGGTGCGCAACTGGCCGAAGCGGCCCGACAGCAGTGACGAGCCGAGATAGGCGCCCGCCGAGGTCCCCACCACCATCTCTGCGGCGGTGAGGTCCACGCCGTGCTCCATCAGACCGTGGAAGAAGCCGCAGTACCAGGCGACGTAATATTCGCCGCCGCCGCCCAGGACCAGCGTGCGGTCGCGCCCGCGGGCGAGGTCGCTGACGGTCGGCGCGTCGGGGACGGCGCGGGCGAGACCGTCGCCATCGAACAGCCGATCGGAAATGGCTGCCGCCAGCCGCGCCGCGTCCGACGCCGGCACCTGCGCTTCGGCGGCGCGCGTAGCGGTCGAAAAGGGCGGCGCCGCGGCCGCGGTCAGGCCAGCCGCCAGACTGAAGAGACTTCTGCGCGAGAGCATGGCGATCCCTCCGTGCGTCACCATCCCGAGTCTTGTTTGTCGGGATGTTTATACGGGGAAATGAAGGCGAACGGCTTCAACTCTTCCTCAGCGGCACGGGGAGTGCGACCCGGGCCCCGCCAACCTCCGCCAGCAATACGACGCTGCGTCACGGCCGGTGCGGATACTTTGGAATATGGTCCTTACGGCCCAGATGCAGGCGCAGGACATAACGTCTCCCGCGTCGAGATCTCTTAAGATTATTTGAGGACGCGGAGTTTCTTGGTGGAGCCGAGGGGAATCGAACCCCTGACCTCTGCAGTGCGATTGCAGCGCTCTCCCATCTGAGCTACGGCCCCGTTCCGAGGGAGGCGCCATTTATGATTTGGCCCCCCATGCTGTCAAGCGGGGAAAAGTGGCCGTCCCACGGTGATCTTCCCCTTGTCCTGCCAAGCCCCGGATTGCGCCCCCGCCCTCGCATCCGCACACCGGACCTCGGGGCCCGCGCGGGCGATGCGGCGCGCTCAGCCGGTGCCCGAGCGGAACGAGCGCCGGCGCTTTCCACCCTGCCACCCGCAAGGACGGTGACGCTGCGCGGCAGGCGCGTTATCCTTCGGGACTGCCGCTGCCCGGTCCAGGGCGCGGTCCCGTCAATTACATTCAAATTTCGTAAATTTCGATCCATGAATGTCACCGAACTCTTGCCGGCCTCCGAGCAGGCCGCTGAGCTGATGCGCAGCCTGTCGCATCCGCAGCGCCTCATGGTGTTGTGCGCGCTGGGCGACGGCGAGAAATCGGTGGCGCAGCTGCGCGACGAGCTCGACATCGACCAGGTGCCCATGTCGCAGCAGCTCATGCGGCTGCGGGCGGACGGGCTGGTGGAGGCGCGGCGGGCCGGCACGAGCGTCTATTACCGCATCGCCCGCGCCGAGGTGCTCCTTGTGATCGCGGCGCTGCACGAGGCCTTCTGCCCCCGCGGGTCGGGCGGTTGAGTGGCCCCGCCGTTCAGCGCGGACGCCAGACGGCGGTGCGCTTGATCTCCATGTCCTCCAGCTCGCGCGTCACCGGCACGCTGTATTCGGCGAGCCGCTCCAGCTGCGCCTTGGGCAGGTAGGTTCGGCCGGGGTCGCCGATCAGCACCGTGGCGCCGCGCGCAGCGAGGGCGAGGAGCCAGGCGAAGACTTTTTCCGCCAGATCCCGCTCATATGCGATGTCGCCGGCGAGCACGGTGTCCCAGCCGTCGTCCGTGCCGATGAGGTCTGCCTGAAACGAGGACAGGACGACGCCGTTCGCCGCGCCGTTGAGGGCGATCGCCGCCGCCGCGAACGGGTCGATGTCCGCGCAGGCGGCCGAGGCGGCGCCCGCCTTCATGGCGGCGATGCCCACGAGGCCCGAGCCCGAGGCGAAATCCAGCACGCGCCGGCCGCGCACCGTCCCGGGATGGTCCAGCACATGACGGGCCAGCGCCTGCCCGCCGGCCCAGGCGAAGGCCCAGAAGGGCGGGGGCAGGCCGAGCTCGCCCAGCTCTTCCTCGGTGCGATGCCAGATGGGCACTGCCTCGTCGGCCACGTGGAGCGAAACCTCCGGCACCAGCGGCACGGGCCGCAGCCGCGTCTCGGCGCGGATGAAGGCGGCAGGGTCGGCGATGGGGCCGCTCACACCCCGCCGAGCCCGCAGACGATGTCCCATTCCTCGTCCGTCACCGGCTGCACCGAGAGGCGGGAGAATTTGATGAGGGCCATTTCCGCGAGGCGGGGATCGGCCTTGATGGCGGCGAGGGTGACGGGGCTCTTCAGCGGCTTCACCGCCTTGATGTCCACCATCACGAACTTGCCGGAGGCGTCCGACGGGTCGGGATAGGCCTCCTTGATGACCTCGACGATGCCGACGATCTCCTTGCCCTCGTTGGAATGATAGAAGAAGCCGCGGTCGCCCTTATTCATGGCCATGAGCTGCTGCTTGGCGAGGTGGTTGCGCACCCCGTCCCAATGGGTGCCCTTGGCGCCGGCCTTCACCTGCATCTCCCAGGACCATTTGAAGGGTTCGGACTTGTAGAGCCAGTGGGCCATGGCAATGCTCGCGTTCCGGCAAAGAATGCTGCGGGTTTGCCGCGTCCGCCGCAGCTTGGCAAGGGGAATGGCAAGAGGGGCGGTGAGGGGAGCGGCGGACCGGCTTGCCTCGAACGCCGACACGTCTTGCCTCGCCCATGCGAAGGCCTAATCTCCGCCGCGGCGGCGCGGACGGGCCGCCGGAAACGAGGAAACGCACGATGGTCTACGAGATTGCCACGCTCGACATCAAGGAAGGCTCCGAAGCCGCATTCGAGGCGGCGGTGAAGGAGGCGGCGCCCTATTTCCAGAAGTCGCGCGGCTGCACGGCTTTGTCGCTCGAGCGCTGCGTGGAGACGCCCTCGCGCTACTATCTCGTGGTCACCTGGGACACCGTGGAGGACCACATGGTCCACTTCCGCAATTCGCCGGAATTCCAGGAATGGCGCCGCCTCGCCGGACCGCATTTTGCCTCGCCGCCGACCGTGGAGCACACGAGCGTGGTCGGCAGCTTCTTCTGACGCTGCCCCAAGCGCCGCGATGACGCTCCCTGGCCGGGCCGCGCCCTGGCCGGGGGGCCTGTCGCGGCACGCCCGCCTTTTGCTTGCCCTCCGGCGCGATGGGCTTTCGGAAGACCTTGACCCATCTCAATGTCCGGGCGGTCCGGGCAGGCCAGCCTTGCCGATCACCCCAGCGGGGCATGAATGGAGGCTTGCCGTGGCGGTCGCGTCCCATCCGTCTGCCGAGACCGAAGGTCCGGCCGCCTTCTTCCGCGCCCAGCAGGCGGCGTTCGCGGCCACCCTCGGCGCCCATGCGGCCACGGCGGACCTGCTCGACCGCATCTGGATGCAGGCCTTCTCCAGCTATGAGCACAATGTGGCGGAGCAGGCGAAGGACCTGCCGCCCCTCGCCTGCCGCAAGGGCTGCGGCACGTGCTGCGCCATCCAGGTGGCGGCCACAGCGCCCGAGGTGATGATGGTGGCGCGCTATATGCGCTCCATGGCGCAAGGCTTCCGCAAGGTCGGCATCGACCTTGCCGCCCGCCTCGCCGCTACGCCCGCGGCCGAGCCGGGCACGTCCGGCACCATGGCGCTGGGGCGCGAATGTCCGTTCGTGGTGGACGGCATCTGCGTGATCTATCCGGTGCGCCCGCTCGCCTGCCGCGGCCATGTGTCGTTCGACGCCGACGCCTGCATCGCGGCGCTGGAAGGCGAGGCGGACGACGTTCCGGTCTCCGAATCGCACCGCACCGTGCGGGCGCTGGTGCAGGGGGCGCTGCAATCGGCCCTGCGCGATGCCGGGCGGCCCTGGGCGCTCTATGATCTGGTGGAGGCGCTGCGCCTCGCCCTCGCGCGGCCGGATTCGGAAGCCGCCTTCGCTGCCGGCGAGGATTTCCTGGCAGGCGCGGTCATCAGCCATGTCACCGCCGCCGAGATGGCGCGCACTTTCGATGCCTTGAAGGCGTGAGGGGGACGTCGCCGCCGGTCCTATTCCGCCTTCTGCGGCCGCGCCATCAGTGCCTCGATGGCCTCGTTGATGGTGATGCGGCCGGAGAGCACCGCGTCCACCGCCGCGCTCACAGGCACGTCCAGCTCCCTGGCCGCCGCCATCTCCACCAGGACCGAGGCGGTGAAGGCGCCTTCCGCCAGCTTGCCGTCCACGGGATCGCCGGCACCGAGTGCCCGGCCGAAGGCGAAGTTGCGCGATTGCGGGCCGGAGGTGGTGAGAATGAGGTCTCCGAGGCCCGACAGGCCGGTGATGGTCTCCGCCTTCGCCCCGTAGGCGAGGCCGAAGCGCAGCAGCTCGGCGAAGCCGCGCGCCACCAGCGCGGCCGCCGCGCTGGCGCCGAGCCGCCGCCCGGCCACGATGCCGGCGGCGATGGCGAGCACGTTCTTGGCGGCCCCGCCGATCTCGACCCCGCGCACGTCGGTGGAGTGATAGAGCCGCAGGGTGGACGAGCCCAGCGCCGCCGCCAGCGTTTCGGCGAGTCCCGCGTCCGCCGCAGCCAGCGTCACGGCGGTGGGCAGGCCCGCGGCGACGTCGCTGGCGAAGCTCGGGCCGGAAAGCACCGCCGGGCGCGCCTGCGGCAGAACGGCGCCGATCACCTCGCTCATGAAGGCGCGGGTGCCGCGCTCGATGCCCTTGGCGCAGGACACCACCGGCAGGCCGTCCCGCGCCAGCGGGGCGAACCGGGCGAGTGCCGCCCGGCAGGCCTGCGCCGGCACCACGAGCAGCACGGCGTCAGTCGCCGCGAGGGCGTCGATCCGGTCTGTGGGGAAGACGGCACCGTCGAGGGCGATGCCCGGCAGGTCGGCGCGGTTCTCGCGCTCCGCCGCCAGCGCCGCCATGGCGGCCGGATCGCGCCCCCACAGCACCACCTCGCGGCCGGCGCGGGCGGCGGCATTGGCGAGGGCGGTGCCCCAGGCGCCGGCCCCCATCACGCCGATGCGTCGAAACGCCTGATCCGCCACGGTTCAGGCCCGCGCCGTGGCCGATGCGGCGGCGGCCGGGTCCAGCGGCCAGCGGGCGCGCGGGCTCACGTCGAGCCGGTCGCGCAGGCCGCGGGCAAGGCGCTCGGCGCCGGCCCAGGCGATCATGGCGCCGTTGTCGGTGCACAAGGCGGGGGCCGGCATGGCGAAGCGGGTGTTGAGCTCCGCCGCCACCTTGGCGAGGCTTTCGCGGATCATGGCATTGGCGGCGACGCCGCCCGCCGCCACCAATGCGGTGGGGCCGCGCCCCAGACGGTCGCGGAAAGCGCGGGCACCGGCGCGCACCCGATCGGCAATGAGGTCCACCACCGCCGCCTGGAAGCTGGCGCACAGGTCCGCCACGTCGTCGTCGGAGAGGGGGGCGAGGCGGTCGGCCTCCAGCCGCACGGCGGTCTTGAGGCCGGAAAGGGAGAAGTCCGGCTCGCGCCGGCCCAGCATGGGGCGGGGAAAGGCGAAGCGGGCGGCGTAGCCGAGCTTCGCCTGCGCCTCCACCTGGGGCCCGCCGGGATAGGGCAGGCTCAGCATCTTGGCCACCTTGTCGAAGGCTTCGCCCACCGCATCGTCCAGCGTCGTGCCGAGTCGGGTGTAGCGCCCCACGTCCTCGATGGCGAGGAGCTGGGTGTGGCCGCCGGAGACCAGCAACAGCAGATAAGGGAAGGCGACGCCGTCGGTGAGGCGGGCCGTGAGGGCGTGGGCCTCCAGATGGTTCACCGCCACCAGGGGCTTCTTGGCCGCCAGGGCGATGGCCTTGGCGGTGGTGAGGCCGACGATGACCCCGCCGATCAGCCCCGGCCCGGCCGCCGCGGCGATGCCCGACAGTTCGGAATAGTCCACGTTGGCCTGCCGCATCGCCTCGGCCACCACATGGTCGAGGATTTCCACATGGGCGCGGGCGGCGATCTCGGGCACCACGCCGCCGTAGGGCGAATGGATCTCCACCTGCGAGCGGATGATGTTGGAGCGGATGTCCGACGCACCCGAGGGCGAGCGCGCCACCACCGCCGCCGACGTCTCGTCGCAGGTGGTCTCGATGCCGAGCACCAGAAGATCGCCCAAGCCCCATCCCTCCCAGGCGATGCGTGCTGCGCCGCAAAGCCGCTCTTGCCGTTTCGATTCCCTCGCGCATTGTACGCACCCATGACCGAGAATACGAATTTGGAAGACGCAAAGTCAGCCGCGGCCCCGGTGCTGCGCATCGGCACCCGCGGCAGCCCCCTCGCTTTGTGGCAGGCCCATGCGGTGCAGGCGGCCCTCGCCGCGGCGCTGAAGGTGGAGCCGGCGCAGGTGGCGATCGAGGTGATCCGCACCTCCGGCGACCAGATCCAGGACCGCGCGCTCTCCGAGGCCGGCGGCAAGGGCCTCTTCACCAAGGAGATCGAGGAGGCGCTGCTCGACGGGCGCGTCGATCTCGCGGTGCATTCCGCCAAGGACGTGGCGACCTTCCTGCCCGAGGGGCTGCACCTCGCCGGCTACCTGCCCCGCGCCGACGTGCGCGATGCGCTGATCCTGAAGGCGGGGGCGAGCCTTGCCGATCTGCCCGCGGGCGCGAAGGTCGGCACCGCCTCCCTGCGGCGCGAGGCGCAGCTGCGCCGGCTGCGGCCGGACCTGAAGGTGGAGCTGCTGCGCGGCAACGTGCACACCCGCCTCGCGCGGGTGAAGGACGGGGATTTCGACGGCACGCTGCTCGCCTTCGCCGGCCTCTCGCGCCTCGGCCTCGCCTCGGCCGCGAGCTGCGTTCTGGAGACGGCGGACTTCCTGCCCGCGGTGGGGCAGGGGGCCGTGGCCATCGAGTGCCGCATCGACGATGCGGCCACCAACGCGGCCATCGCCGCCATCGCCTGCCGCGATACCGGCATCGCGCTTGCCGCCGAGCGGGCCTTCCTCACGGCGCTGGACGGCTCCTGCCGCACGCCCATCGCCGGCCTCGCCCGGGTGGAGGGCGCACGGGTGCGGCTCTCCGGCCTCATCATGACGCCGGACGGCGCCGATGCGGCCGAGGCGGCCGACGAGGCGCCGCTGGCGGACGCCGCGGCGCTCGGTACGGCGCTCGGCACCGCGCTTCGGGCCAGCGGCCCGGCCCGCGCCCTCGGCCTGTGAGGGAGCGCCGCGGGTTGTTGCGCCGCGTGTGCCGCCTGGCCGGGCAGGCGGAAGGCCGCGGGTTTCGTGCGTCCGCCTCAAGCGGCGCTTTTCTTGATTTTTGGGGAGTGCCCCCTCCCCAGCCCTCCTCCTCATCGGGAGGGGGTCGTTCGGCCGTTTTCAAGCTGACCATCCGCGAGTAGTCGCCATGCATATTCTCGTCACCCGGCCGCAGCCCGCGGCAAGCCAGACCGCCAAGCGCCTCACGGCGCTGGGCCATGAAGTCACCGTCGATCCCATGCTGCGCATCGCGCCGCTCATGCCGGAGCTTCCGGCGGGGCCGTTCGATGCGGTCGCCTTTACCTCCATCAACGGCGTGACGGCCTTCGCCGCCCATCCGGACGCCCGGCGCTTTTTTGAGCTGCCGGCCTTCGCGGTGGGGCCGCGCACCTCGAAGGAGGCGCGGGCGGTGGGCTTTTCCAAGGTGACCGATTGCGACGGCGATGCCTCGGCCCTCGCCGGGCGGATCGCCGAGGCACTGCCCAAGGGCGCGCGGGTGCTCAATCCGGCAGGCGAGGACCGGGCCGCCGATCTTCAGGCGCTCCTGGCGGCACCGGGCATCGCGCTGGAGCTTGTCATCATCTATGGCGCCGCGCCGGCCGACGCTTTGTCGGAGGAGGCGCGCGCCGCCCTGGCGGCGGGAACCGTCACGGCCGCGCTGCACTTCTCCCAGCGTACGGTGAAGACGCTGCTCAGCTGCGTCGCCGCCGCGGGGCTTAACGACGCGTTGACCGGTGTGCGCGAACTGTGCCTCTCCGAGCAGGTGGCCGAGCCGTTCGTCCGCGCCGGGCTGGCGGTGGAAGTCGCCGGCCAGCCCAACGAGGACGCGCTGTTCGAGCTGCTGTGACGCGGCTTTGATGTGGCTTTGACGGCGGGCGGTTGCGGCGCGGCGTCGGGCAGTCTATCCCGGATCCAAAAGGGTCCGATCTGACGAGGGAGGCACGAGCGACGCCGATGGCCACCGACACTCCGGCGAGCGACGATCCGAAGACGGAGAACTTCTCCTCCCGTCCGCCCCGCATCCCGCCAACATTGGATCTGAAGGCCGAGGAGGTTGCGGCGGAGCATGGCACCGCCGGCGCCGCCGCGCCGCCCCCTCCGGCGGACGATGTCGCCTTCGCATCCGACCGCGCGGCAGCCCACGATACCGATCTTCCCCCCGACACCGAGCCGGCGAGCGCCGAGCAGGCGGCCGAGGCCGCCGTCGCGGACACCCCGCCGCCCGCGGCCCCTGCGCCCGCCCCGGCGCGCTCCGGTTCTCTGCTCGGCGCGCTCCTGGCCGGTGTGGTCGGGGGTGGCGCCGTCGCTGGCGGCCTGTGGTATGCGCTGCCGCAGCTCTATCCGCCCGCGCCGCCGCCACCGGCCCCCGTCGCTCAGCCAGCGCCCCGCGTCGATCTCGCGCCGCTGCAATCGCGCATCGCCGCGTTGGAGGCGCGCCCGGCGGCCGATCCCGCCATCCTCACCGGCCTGTCCGACCGGCTCGATCGCAGCGAGGCCGCGCTGAAGCAGCTGGAGGAGGCCGTCGCCGCCCTCAAGGCCGCCCCCGCCGCCCCGCCGCCCGCGCCGGAGGCTCAGGCCGTTCCCCTGGCAGCGGCTCCCGCCGCTCCGCCGCCCCCGGCGGTTCCGCCGGAGCTGGTGAAGACCGTGGACGAATTGAAGGCCGGCGCCGATGCCGGCCGCGAGGCCGTCGCCACCCTGCGCCGCGACCTGGAGGCCCTGAAGACCAGCGACAGCGCCCTGCAGGCCGCCGTGGGCGCCGCCAACGGCGCCGCACAGCAGGCGGGCGGGCAGGTTCAGGCCCTCGGCGCGCAGGTTCAGGGTCTGGTCACCCAGATCCAGGAATTGACCGCGCAGGTGAAGGCCATGGGGCCGAAGTCCGAGGAGCTGGCCGGCCAGATCCAGGCCATCGGGCCGCGCCTAGACGCCCTGAAGAAGGACATCGCGGCCGCCGCCGCGAGCGCCAGCCAGTTCAACCGCAACGCGGCGGGTCTGGTGGTGATCGCCGGCTTCCGCGACGCCGTGGTGTCCGGCCGACCCTTCGCCTCGGAGCTTGCCGCCGCCAAGGCGACCCTCGGGGGCGGCGCGGGCGCGCTCGACCCCTTCGCCGCATCGGCCGGCGACGGCTTCGCCCCGCCGGCGAAGCTCGCCGAGCGGCTCGCCCGGGAAGGCGCCGCCGCCATCGGCACCCCGGCGCCGGCGCCCGCCGATCCCAGCGCGTCCCTCGTGGACCGGCTGATGGCCTCGGCCGAGAACCTGGTGAAGGTGCGTCCCGCCTCCGGCCCCGGCGGGGTGGATGCCGAGGGGCTCATCGCCACCGCCGTCACCCAGGTGCGGTCCGGCCAGCTGGAGGATGCCCTGCGCACCCTGAAGCAGCTGCCGGAGACCGTGCAGCAGCGCCTTCTGGTGATGCGTGACATCGAGGCCCGCGCCACGGCGGTGCGGGTCGCTGCAACGCTGTACCAGCAGCAGCTGGCCACCATTTCGGGGAAGACGCAGTGATCCGCCTCGTCCTCTTTCTCATCCTCCTCGCCGCCATCGCCTTCGGCGTCTCCTGGCTCGCCGACCGGCCGGGCGAGATCGCCGTCGTGTGGGAAGGCTGGCGGGTGGAGACCACGGTCCCGGTGGCCCTCGCGGTCATCGCGGTGGTCGCCGGCGTGCTGCTGCTGCTCTGGCGGCTCCTGTCGCTGCTGGTGCGCTCGCCGGGCATGGTCGCCGCCTTCTCCCGCCGCCGCCGGCGCGAGAAGGGCTGGAATGCGGTGACCCGCGGCCTCCTCGCTGTCGGCATCGGCGACAATGCCGCCGTCCGGCAGGCCCGTGCCGATGCGGCCCGCCTGCTGCCCCACGAGCCGCTGACCCATCTGCTCACCGCCCAGGCGGCGCAGCTCGACGGCAAGCACGAGGTGGCCGTGGCCGCCTTCCGCGCCATGGTGGACGATCCTGCCACCCGGCTGCTCGGCCTGCGCGGCCTGCACATGGAGGCCCGCAAGGCCGGCGACAAGCTCGCCGCCTATGCCATCGCCGAGGAGGCGGCCTCCGCCGCTCCGACGCTGGGCTGGGCCGCCGAGGCGGTCATCGAGGCGCGCTGCGCCGGCGGCGACTATGTGGGCGCCCGCGCCGTGCTGGAGCGCCAGATGGCGCAAAAGGGCATCGACAAGGCCCAATACCGCCGCCGCCGCGCCGTGCTGCTCGCCGCCGAGGCGGTCGCGCTGGAGCATTCCGATCCGCTGGTGGCGCGCGAGAAGGCGGTGGAGGCGGTGCGCCTCGCCCCCACCCTCGTGCCCGCCGCCGCCTGCGCCGGCCGCCTGCTGGGCAGCGCCGGCGAGCTGCGCAAGGCGGCGAAGATCGTCGAGACCGCGTTCGCCGCCAACCCGCACCCTGAGTTGGCGGACGTGGAGGCCTATCTGCGCCCCGGCGATGCCGCCCATGACCGGCTGAAGCGCATCCGCACCCTCGCCAACAAGGCGCCGTCCCACCGCGAGAGCGCCATCGCCCTCGCCCGCGCCGCCATCGACGCGCAGGAGTTCCGCCAGGCCCGCCTGGTGCTGGAACCGCTGCTCACCGAGCCGAGCCAGCGCGTGTGCCTGCTGATGGCCGAGCTGGAAGCTGCCGAGCATGCCGACATCGGCAAGGCCCGCGAGTGGACGGCCCGCGCCGTGCGGGCCAATCGCGATCCGGCCTGGATCGCTGACGGGGTGGTCTCGGACCGCTGGGCGCCCATCTCGCCCGTATCTGGCCGGCTCGACGCCTTCGTCTGGGAGGTACCGCCCGGCGTCTCGGCCACGCCCATCCTGGAGCATGAGGCCGAGCGGGTGAAGGCGGCCATCGCCGCCGTGCGCGCCAGCGAGGAGGCCAAGGCCGCCGAGCTCGCCGCCATCGCCGCCGCCGAAGCGGAGGCGGAAGCCCAGGCCGAGGCCGATGCGGCCGCCCTCATCGAGGCCGAGGCCCGGGCGGAGGCGGAAGCCCGCGCGCGCGCCGAAACCGAGGCCAAGGCGCAGGCTGAGGCGAAGGCGCTCGCAAGCGCGGAGCCCGAGCCTGCGCCGGCCAAGCCGTCCGAGGCGCTGCCGGCTCCGGCGCCGGTCGCCGTCCCGTCGCCGCCCCTCGTCGCTCCGGCCGCACCGGCGGAAGCGGCCGCCCCCGCCCCGCCGGCGGCCGACCGGGGCCGCGGCGCCCGGCCGGAGGCCCGGCCCGATCCCATCATTGCCTTGCCGCCTTTGCCCGACGATCCCGGCCCCGAGGCGGATGCGACGGAGGAGCCGGCTCCCGCGCCCAAGTCCCGCCGCCTGATGGGATTGTGACCCGGACGGGGCGGGCTTTCGCCCGCTCCGCGGGTTGCGCGCCGGAGCGGCGCGCCTTGTGGCCGCCCCGCGCCGATGCTATGCGGCGCGGATGACCGCCAGCGCCCAGAAGCACATCCGCAACTTCTCCATCGTCGCCCATATCGACCATGGCAAGTCGACACTCGCCGACCGCCTCATCCAGATGACGGGCGGGCTCTCCGAGCGCGAGATGACCGAGCAGGTGCTCGACAACATGGACATCGAGCGCGAGCGCGGCATCACCATCAAGGCGCAGACCGTCCGCCTGTCCTACAAGGCGCTGGACGGCGAGACCTACACGCTCAACCTCATCGACACCCCCGGGCACGTGGACTTCGCCTATGAGGTGAACCGCTCGCTCGCCGCCGTGGAGGGCTCCCTCCTGGTGGTGGACGCCTCCCAGGGCGTGGAGGCGCAGACGCTGGCCAACGTCTACCAGGCCATCGACAACAACCACGATATCGTCCCCGTCCTCAACAAGATCGACCTGCCCGCCGCCGAACCGGAGAAGGTGAAGGCGCAGATCGAGGACGTGATCGGCCTCGACGCCTCCAATGCCATCGGCATCTCGGCCAAGACCGGGCTCAACGTGGACCAGGTGCTGGAGGCCATCGTCACCCGCCTGCCGCCGCCCCTCGGCGACCGCGAGGCGCCGCTGAAGGCGCTGCTGGTGGACTCCTGGTACGACACCTACCTCGGCGTCGTCGTGCTGGTGCGCGTGGTCGACGGCGTGCTGAAGAAGGGCCAGCGCATCAAGATGATGGCGGCCGACGCGACCTACGACGTGGACCGGGTGGGCGTGTTCACCCCCAAGATGGTGGCGCTGGCGGAGCTGGGGCCGGGCGAGATCGGCTTCCTCAACGGCTCCATCAAGGAGGTGGCGGACACCCGTGTCGGCGACACCATCACCGAGGAGAAGCGCCCGTGCGAGGCGGCGCTGCCGGGCTTCAAGCCGGCCCAGCCGGTGGTGTTCTGCGGCCTGTTCCCGGTGGATGCGGCCCAGTTCGAGGACCTGCGCGCCGCCATGGGCAAGCTGCGCCTCAACGACGCCAGCTTCTCGTTCGAGATGGAAACCTCCGCCGCGCTGGGCTTCGGCTTCCGCTGCGGCTTCCTCGGGCTGCTGCACCTGGAGATCATCCAGGAGCGGCTGGAGCGCGAGTTCAACCTCGACCTCATCGCCACCGCCCCCTCGGTCATCTATGAGATCCAGATGACCGACGGCTCGGTGATCGACCTACACAATCCGGCCGACATGCCGGACGTGGTGAAGATCGAGGAGATCCGCGAGCCGTGGATCCGCGCCACCATCCTCACTCCGGACGATTATCTGGGGAGCGTGCTGAAGCTCTGCCAGGACCGGCGCGGCACCCAGATCGAGCTGACCTATGTGGGCGCGCGCGCCATGGTCACCTATGATCTGCCGCTGAACGAGGTGGTGTTCGACTTCTACGACCGGCTGAAATCCATCTCCAAGGGCTATGCCTCGTTCGACTACCAGATCACCGAGTATCGCCCCGGCGACCTCGTGAAGATGTCGATCCTGGTGAATGGTGAGCCGGTGGACGCGCTCTCCATGCTGGTGCACCGCGCCCGCGCCGACGCCCGCGGCCGGGTGATGTGCGAGAAGCTGAAGGACCTCATTCCCCAGCACCTGTTCAACATTCCGATCCAGGCGGCCATCGGCGCCAAGATCATCGCCCGCGAGACCATCAAGGCGCTGCGCAAGGACGTGACGGCCAAGTGCTATGGCGGCGACATCAGCCGCAAGCGCAAGCTTCTGGACAAGCAGAAGGAAGGCAAGAAGAAGATGCGCCAGTTCGGCAAGGTGGAGATTCCCCAGGAAGCCTTCATCGCCGCCCTGAAGATGGACGAGTGAGGCGGCACGTCTCTTCCGAGCCTTAAAGAGGTATCGCGAAAGGCAGCGAAGACCCTGACGCCGGCCCGGCGCGGTCCGATTTTTTCCTGGGCCGGCGCTCCAAACCGGTCCCCGCGCGTTCCGTTTCGGAAGCCGCCTCATCCGCGGGTGACGGACCCGATGGCACGCATCATGCTTGGCTGTGGGATGCCCGCGCGTGCCTGCCGCCACCGTCCTGCGGCGGCCGCAATTGGGCCAGGGGGATTTTCATGGCGATGAGCCCGCACGCACCGGCCGAGAATCCGAGCACGCCGTCCGGCTACGGCTTCGAACTTGTGGTGCAGCACACGCTCGAGCGGGTGCGCGGCGACACCTCCGGCGAGCTTGCGGGCTATATCCCCGAGCTGGCGCGGGTCGATCCCGAGCGCTTCGGCATTTCCGTGGTGTCGGTGGAGGGCGAGGTGGTCTCCGCCGGCGATGCCGAGGTGCCGTTCACCATCCAGTCCATCTCCAAGGCCTTCGCCTTCTGCCTCGCGCTGGAGATCGCCGGGCGGGACAAGGTGCTGTCGCGGGTGGGCGTCGAGCCCTCGGGCGATGCCTTCAACGCCATCGTGTTCGATCCGCACACCAACCGCCCGTTCAACCCCATGGTGAATGCCGGCGCCATCACCGTGTCCGGGCTCATCGCCGAGGAATTGGGGGCGGATGCCTTCCCCATGGTGCTGGACCGCTTCTCGGCCGCCGCCGGACGCAGCCTGTCGGTCGATGAGGCGGTCTACAGCTCGGAAGCGGCAACCGGGCACCGCAACCGCGGCATTGCCCATCTGCTGACCAGCGCGGGGGCGCTGGTGGCCGACGTGGACGCCACCCTGGACCTCTATTTCCGCCAGTGCTCCATCCTGGTCACCGCATCCGACCTCGCCCGCATGGGGGCGACGCTGGCCAACATCGGCGAGAACCCGCTCACCGGCAGCGCCGCCTTCTCGGTGGAGGCGGTGCGCGCCACGCTGGCGGTGATGTTCACCTGCGGCATGTACAATTTCGCCGGCAACTGGGCCTTCGACGTGGGCGTGCCGGCCAAGAGCGGGGTGGGGGGCGGCATCCTCGGCGTGGTCAACCGGCAGCTCGGCATCGCCACCTATTCGCCGCGGCTCGACGCCAAGGGCAATTCGGTGCGCGGCATCGCCGCCTTCCGCGAACTGGCCGAGGAGCTCGGCCTCCACCTGTTCGATCCCACCAACCGCGGCTCCGCCATGCTCACCGCCTTCGGGCGGTGAGCGCCGGCGAAAGGCGGGTCAGGTCAGGAGCAGCGCACGTAGATCATGCTGCCGTAGCGCTTGGCGACCTCGGGGTCGACGAACTTCAGCACCAGCACATTGCCGTCGAAGCGCACCACCTGGCGGTCGCGCTCGCCGCCGGCCGGGTCCTCGGGCGGGCCGATATAGACCGGGCCGTTGCCCGACTGCTTGGAGACCAGCTCGGTCAGCTTGTTGTCGTCGGCGAGATACATCATGACGCCGCCGTTGGGGCCGGCGGTGATGACGTAGGGATTGCTGCCGCAGGTGGCGCGGGCCTGGTTTTCCGTGCGGGTGGCGTCGTCCGGGCGATGGTAGGCGGCAAGGCCCCAGCGGCCCACGAGGCGCTCGGCCGGGATCGGGCTGGTGTATTGCGGCCGGGCCGGCGGCGGCGGAGCCGTGGGGGTGGTCTCGCAGGCGGCGAGCCCGAGGGCCAGCAGGGTCAGGGTCGCGCCGGTGAGCATGGCGCGGCGCGTGCGCCCCACCCCGGACTTGGATCCCGCAATCATCTTCGTCATGTGCTCTCCGAGGCCTCCCGCCGCCTGGAACCAGAAACTCGACCATACCCAGCCGGTTGACCGACCATAAAGGCTGGCGCCGCCCGCGTCGATGCCGTCGGGGGCCTCAGCGCCTCCGGCTACGGTCCAGCTTGTAGGAAGCATAAACCACGGCGCGTTACCGTTTTGCTAGCCGGCCCCCACGCCCTCGTTCGCGCCCGCGTCCGGGTTCGATGCTGCGGCGCGCCTTGACGGGGAGCAGGCGGCCGCTTATCTCCGGCGTCGAGCTTGGCACTCCTCTATCAAGAGTGCCAGAACCGGCGGGCATCTGGCTCGCGCTCCCCGAAGAGGTATCATCAATGACCTTCCGCCCCCTGCACGACCGCGTTGTGGTCAAGCGCATCGAAGCCGAGCAGAAGACCGCCGGCGGCATCATCATCCCCGACACCGCCAAGGAGAAGCCCCAGGAGGGCGAGGTGATCGCGGTGGGACCCGGCGCCCGCGACGAGGCCGGCAAACTCGTGCCCCTGGACGTGAAGTCCGGCGACAAGGTGCTGTTCGGCAAGTGGTCCGGCACCGAGGTGAAGATCGACGGGCAGGATCTGCTCATCATGAAGGAAAGCGACATCCTCGGCGTGATCGGCTGATCCGAACCGCCGAGCCCGACGTGGCGCACCACTCGCTGTGCGCCTGACCCGGCAACGATAAATCCAATCAGGAGGCCGTCATGGCTGCCAAAGAAGTCAAGTTTTCCGGCGATGCGCGCGAGAAGCTGCTGCGTGGCGTCGATATCCTCGCCAATGCCGTGAAGGTCACGCTCGGCCCCAAGGGCCGCAACGTGGTCATCGAGAAGTCCTTCGGCGCCCCGCGCATCACCAAGGACGGCGTCTCCGTCGCCAAGGAGATCGAGCTCGAGGACCGCTTCGAGAACCTCGGCGCCCAGCTGGTGCGTGAGGTCGCCTCCAAGACCAACGACAAGGCCGGCGACGGCACCACCACCGCCACCGTGCTCGCCCAGTCCATCGTGAAGGAAGGCGCCAAGGCGGTTGCCGCCGGCATGAACCCGATGGACCTGAAGCGCGGCATCGACCTCGCCGTCGCCGCTGCCATCGCCGACATCCAGGGCCGCGCCAAGAAGGTGTCGTCCTCCGCGGAAGTCGCGCAGGTGGGCACCATCTCCGCCAACGGCGATGCCTCCATCGGCGAGATGATCGCCGGCGCCATGCAGCGCGTGGGCAACGAGGGCGTCATCACCGTCGAGGAAGCCAAGACCGCCGAGACCGAGCTCGAGGTGGTCGAGGGCATGCAGTTCGACCGCGGCTATCTTTCTCCCTACTTCATCACCAATGCGGAGAAGATGATCGCCGACCTGGAAGAGCCCTACCTCCTCATCTTCGAGAAGAAGCTCTCCGGCCTTCAGCCGATCCTGCCGGTCCTCGAGGCCGTGGTGCAGACCGGCCGTCCGCTCGTCATCGTCGCCGAGGACGTGGAAGGCGAGGCCCTCGCCACCCTCGTGGTGAACAAGCTGCGCGGCGGCCTCAAGGTCGCGGCGGTGAAGGCCCCCGGCTTCGGTGACCGCCGCAAGGCCATGCTGGAGGATATCGCCATCCTCACCGGCGGCACGGTGATCTCGGAAGACCTCGGCATCAAGCTGGAGAGCGTCACCCTCGCCCAGCTCGGCCGCGCCAAGAAGGTGATCCTCGAGAAGGAGAAGACCACCATCGTGGACGGCGTCGGCGAGAAGGCCGACATCGAGGCCCGCGTGAACCAGATCAAGGCGCAGATCGAGGAGACCTCCTCGGACTACGACCGCGAGAAGCTCCAGGAGCGGCTGGCCAAGCTCGCGGGCGGCGTCGCGGTAATCCGCGTCGGTGGCTCGACCGAGGTCGAGGTGAAGGAGAAGAAGGACCGCGTGGACGACGCGCTCAACGCCACCCGCGCCGCGGTGGAAGAGGGCATCGTTCCCGGTGGCGGCGTCGCCCTGCTGCGCGCCAAGAAGGCCGTTGAGCTGGTGAAGTCGGACAATCCCGACATCACTGCCGGCATCAAGATCGTCCTGCGCGCCCTCGAGGCCCCCATCCGCCAGATCGCCGAGAACTCCGGCGTGGAAGGCTCCATCGTGGTGGGCAAGGTGCAGGAGTCCAACGATCCGACCTTCGGTTTCAATGCCCAGACCGAAGAGTATGTGGACATGATCGCCACCGGCATCGTCGATCCGGCGAAGGTGGTGCGCACCGCCCTGCAGGACGCCGCCTCCGTGGCCGGCCTTCTCGTCACCACCGAGGCGCTCGTCGCCGAGCTGCCGAAGAAGGACAGCGGCATGCCCTCCATGCCCGGCGGCGGCATGGGCGGCATGGGCGGCATGGATTTCTGATCCATCCAGCGGTCCAGAAATGAGAGAGGGCGCGGCTTCGGCCGCGCCCTTTTCTTTTGGGAGTGTGCCCGGGGGGCGGTCGAAGGGCCGACACCCTCATCCTTTCGCTGCCGTCGCCCTCCGGCGTGACCGGAGGGCCCATCCATCCGCTGGAGCGGGTGTCCGGAGACAGGGACGAGCAACCCCACGGGTCCTCCGATCAAGTCGGAGGACGACGGCGCCGCGAGCTGCACGGAAACCAACTCGCCTGCCGAAGCGCCGATCCGAGGACCAGAGCGAAACCGGCGCAGCGGGCGATCGCCGCTCGTCCCTCACGTCCCGCAAAATGTCCGATACCCCTCCATGGACGGCGGCAGCCCCGCATAGGCGGCGAACTGCGGCTGCTCCTCGTAGGGCCGCGCCAGCACGCGGTTCAGCTCCTCGAACGGGCCGTAGTCGCCGCGCTCGATGGCGGCGGAGATCACCCCTTCCACCAGATGGTTGCGTGGGACGAACAGCGGGTTCACCCGGTCCATCCCGGCGCGGATGTCGGCGCCCGTGCGTCCCGTCGCGGCGAGCCGTGCGCGCCAGCGCTCGGCCCAGGCGTCGAAGGCCTCGCGGTCGAGGAACAGGTCGCGCACCGGCCCGCCCGCGCCCGCATTCTCCGCCAGCGCGCCGAGGCGGCGGAAGGTGAGGGTGAAGTCGGCCTTGGAGGGGATCATCAGGTTGAGGAGATCGTGGGCCAGCGCCACGTCCTCTTCGCCCGCCTCCGGCAGGCCGATCTTGGCGGAAAGGCCCGCGTGATAGGCGGCATAGAAGCGCGCGGGGAAGGTGCCCAGCGTGGCGTTGGCGGCGGCGATGGCCGCGTCCTTGTCCGCGTCCACGATGGGGATGAGGCATTCGGCGAAGCGGGCGAGGTTCCAGTGGGCGATGTCCGGCTGGTTGCCGTAGGCGTAGCGGCCCATCTCGTCGATGGACGAGAACACGGTGTTGGGGTCGTAGGCGTCCATGAAGGCGCAGGGGCCGTAATCGATGGTCTCGCCCGAGACCGACATGTTGTCGGTGTTCATCACGCCGTGGATGAAGCCCACGTTGAGCCAGCGGCCGATCAGCGCCGCCTGCCGGCCGATCACCGCGTCGAGCAGGGCGAGATACGGCTCCTTCGCCCCCTGAAGCTCGGGATAGTGGCGGGCGATGGTGTAGTCCGCGAGCTGCTTCACCGCATCGGTCGCCTTGCGGGCGGCGAAGAACTGGAAGGTGCCGATGCGGATGTGGCTCGCCGCCACCCGCGCCAGAACCGCTCCGGGCAGCGCCCGCTCGCGCACCACGCTCTCGCCGGTGGTGACGGCGGCGAGCGCCCGCGTGGTGGGGATGCCCAGCGCCGCCATGGCCTCGCTCACGATATATTCGCGCAGCACCGGCCCGAGCGCCGCGCGGCCGTCGCCGCGGCGGGAGAAGGGCGTGGGGCCGGAGCCCTTGAGCTGGATGTCGCGGCGCACCCCGTCGCGCCCCACCACCTCGCCGAGGAGGATGGCGCGGCCGTCCCCGAGCTGCGGCGAGAAGTGCCCGAACTGGTGCCCGGCATAGGCGAGCGCGATGGGCTCGGCGCCCTCCGGCACCGCGAGGCCGGCGAACACCGCGACGCCTTCCGGCGCGGCCAGCGCCGCGGCGTCGAGGCCGAGGGCCTCGGCAAGGGGGGCGTTGACCTTGACCAGCGCGGGCGCGGCCACCGGCGTCGGCGCCGCCGGGGCATAGAAGCCCGGAAGCTCGCGGGCATAGGAATTGTCGAAGGGAAACGGGGCGGACATGGGCAAATCTCCCCCGGGCTCGGAATGGGGCAGTCCCGGGACACGAACGATCCCGGGAAGGGTGCAGGCTTCGCCCGCCCCTGTCCAGCGCGGCCGCCGCGCGCACCCGCCGCGCTTGGCGGGCCTTGCCGCGGGCGGGCACGGGCCTTAAGCCATGGCCCATGCTCCGGCGCTTTTCATGGCAGGCGGTCCTCGTCCGCTTCGCTCTCGCCTATCTCGTCCTCGCCCAGGCGGTGCTGGGCGGCGCGGCGATGGCGCAGCATGCGGGGCTGCGCCTTGCGGCGGGCACCGACCTGCTGTGCTCGGGCGGCGCGTCCGATCCCGATACCGGGCATGATTCCGCAGCCTTATGTTGCGTGCTCGGCTGCGCGGCGAGCGCCCCTGCGCCGCTGCTCGATGCTCCGGCCGAAGCCTTCGCCCCGCCCGCGCCGCACCTCATCGCCCTCGGCTTCGGCCCCGATGCTGCTGGCGCGGTGGCGCCCGCACTGCGCCTCGCCTTCGAGGCCACCGGCCCGCCGGCCCGCGCCTGACCGCCCGTTTCGTCACTCAGAGCTGAAACCGGACGCGTCGCGGCCCCGCGGGGCCGGCGCCTGCCGCAAGGATTTTTCATGACCCGTACCGCCATTTTCGGCGCGCTCGCCGCTGCCGTCGCAGCCGGCCTCGCCGCCGCTCCCGCCTCCGCCCATGTCACGCTGGAGAAGTCCGACGCCGTCGCCGGCACCTATTACAAGGCCG
The DNA here is from genome assembly GCF_040044995.1 of Xanthobacter pollutisoli. Taxonomy (NCBI): domain Bacteria; kingdom Pseudomonadati; phylum Pseudomonadota; class Alphaproteobacteria; order Hyphomicrobiales; family Xanthobacteraceae; genus Xanthobacter; species Xanthobacter pollutisoli. The sequence goes on along the minus strand of NZ_JBDZDP010000009.1, from coordinate 92,554 downwards.
TGCTCAAGGTGGGGCACGGCTGCGAGGGCTCGCCCACCACCTCCCTCAAGGTGACCATCCCCGACGGGCTCGTCGCCGCCAAGCCCATGCCCAAGCCCGGCTGGACCCTCGCCGCCGAGGCCGGCGCCTATGACCGCGCCTATGCCTTCCACGGCAAGGAGGTCAGGGAGGGGGTGAAGTCCATCCGCTGGAGCGGCGGCAGTCTGCCGGACGGCCAGTATGACGAGTTCGTCTTCATCGCCTATCTCGCGCCCGAGGCCGGCGCGCGCGCCGTGCCCGTGCCGGTGGTGCAGACCTGCGAGAAGGGCGAGCTTCGCTGGGTGGAGGTCGCCCGCCCCGGCGAGAAGGCGGCGCAGCCCGCCCCGGTGCTGAAGATCGCGGCCCCTGGCGGCACGCCTGCCGTCGCCAGGGTCGCCCAGGCCGATGCGCTGGTCATCGACGCGCCGTGGAGCCGCGCCACGCCCGGCGGCGCCAAGGTGGCCGGCGGATTCCTGCGCATCACCAACACCGGCACCACCCCCGACCGGCTGGTGGGCGGCACCTTCGCCCGCTCCTCGGAAGTGCAGGTCCACGAGATGGGCATGTCCAACGGCGTCATGACCATGCGCCAGCTCACCGGCGGGCTGGAGATCCCGCCCGGCCAGACGGTGGAGCTTGCGCCCGGCGGCTATCATCTGATGTTCACCGGCCTCACCACCCCGCTGAAGGAGGGCGAGACGGTGAGCGGAACCCTGACCTTCGAAAAGGCGGGCAAGGTCGACGTGAGCTACGAGGTGCGGAGCATCGGCGCCAAGGCCGGCGATGCCGCCGCTGCGGCCGGCGGCCACCAGCACCATTGAGGCCCGCCGATCGGCCTGACCGCGCGCGTTGACGTAACGCGCGCGGGTCCCGGCGCGCGGTCCTCAGAACCTAGCGCGTTCGGGGATAGAGCGGCGCAAGGCCACGGGCCCCGCGGGCGACGGGCTTGCGGGCGGCCTTGCGCTCGGCGGCGAAGGCGGCGCGAAAGGCGCTGCCATCCCACCGGTCGCCGGTGGCGGCATAAAGGTGGTGGCTCACCCCGTCGAGGGCCGCCGCCATGGCCGGCGTGCGGGCGGATGCGGTTCCGGCGTGGCCCGGCCCGGCCGCGCGATTCCAGGCGAGGAAGGCGCGGTGGGCGGCCTTCGCGTCGCCCTGGCGGCAGGCGGCCTCCACGGCGCGGGCGGCGGCCTTCTCATCCAGGGGCACCGCCGGGGCGCGCCGCAAGGGTGGGCGTCGACGCACCGAGGGCGGCGCGGCGAGACGCTCGGGCGTGGCCGCCCGTTCAGCCGGCCGCCGGCCACCGCGGCGGCCCGAAAGGGTGATGAAGGTCAGGATCAGCGCGGCCACTGCGCCGATGGCGAGCACGTCGCGGATCGGCCAGCCCGGTTCCTCGGCCGCGGCGGGGGCCGGCGCCGCCGTGCGCGGCGCGGCCGCAACGGGCGCAGGCGCGGGTGCGCCGGCCGGATCTGCGCTCGGCGCCACGTTCAGCACCACGGCCGGCAGGGTGGCCGTCTCGGCGCGGTTGGTGGCGACGTTCCACCACGGCACGGACACCGCGGGCAGGGTGAGGGTGCCCGGCCGGGTGGGCACCACGGTGACGCGGGTTTCCACCACCGCGCCCGGACCGCCCTCCACCTGGGTCGCCTGGGGCCGGTCCTCGTCCGCATACTGGCGCACGCCGTCCGCTTCTCCCGCCTTGAGGGGCGGAAGCTGACCGGGGCTCGCGCCCTTCACCTCCAGCCGCAGCGTACGGGTCAAGGCGACGCCGACCCGTGCATCGGCGGGCGGCTTGGACCAGCCCTCGGTGAGGCGAACGGCGCGGGCCGGCAGGAACCAGCCGGTGACGCCTGACGGGCGGGGCCGCACCTCCACCTCCACCGGGTTGGACAGAACGGTGATCTTGCGCCCGGCATCGAACGCTCCCCCGAGCCACGGCATGGCCGGCCGGCCGAGGGTGCGCGCCTGCTCCTGCTGGCCGGGGGGCGAGGTGGGGATGGTGGCACGCAGCGCCACGGGGGTGATGAGCAGGGTGCCGGCGCGCTGCGGCCGCATGATGTAGCGCAGCTCGACAATGCGGTAGCGCAGGCGGCCGAAGCTGCGGGTGTAGCGGCGCAGCTGGCCATCGGGAGCGAAGGTGGCGCCGTCGGCGGCGGGCTGCTCCGCATTGGCCTCCATGGCGCCGACCCGGTCGAACATGCGCACGACCACGGGTATCTCGCTCTGCAGGTAGAAGGGCGGGCTCGCCTGTACCTCCACCGCCATCGAGATCGGGCCGTCGTCCGGCGGCTCGATGGCTCTGCCGGCGGCGATGTCCATGTCGATGGGCTGGCTCGTCTCGGTGCCGAGGGTCAGCGGCGGGATGGTGAGGCGGCCGGCGCGCTTGGGCGACAGCGTCAGCACCCACTCGTTCACCTCCACCGGCCGCCCGGCCACGGTCTCGGTGCGGCTGCGCTTGGCGCGCTGGAGAATGTCGAAATCCCGCGTCAGCGGGGTCACGTTGGGCGGCTCCAGGCTGTCGCGGCCGGTCAGGCTCAGCACCAGCTCGAAGGTGTCGCCCTGGTCCATGGGAAGGCGCTCGATGCTCGCCTTGAACGGCCCGGCGAGGAGCGGCGTCGCGACAAGGAGGAGCGCACAGGCGAGCAGCGTCGCGAACATCAGGCGCGGGGGTCGGGCCAGGCGGGTCACTGCTGGTCCTCCTCGGGGACGGCGACGGGACGGCCGGTATATTGCGCGCGGATGCGGGCGCGCAGAAGGCCGCCGGGATCATCCGGCACCTGGCGCAGCGCCTGCTCGCGGCTTTGGGCGTCGTCGGAGATGGCAGGAGGAGTCTGCGGACTGGCCGCTGGCGGCGGCGACGCAGGCGGAGCCTGCGGCTGCGAGGGGGCAGCTGGCGGCGCGTCGAAGGCGGTGTTCGGATCCTCCTTGCCTTTCGGCAGGCCGGCGCCGGGCTGGGGCGCCGGCGGAATGGGGGGCGGCGCATCCGCAGGCGGCGTGGGCGGTGGGGGCGTCGGCGGCAGGGCCGCCTGAGGCTGCTGCTGCTGCGGTGGGCTTTGGGGCGGCGGTTGCTGCGCGGGCTGCTGCTGGGGCGGCTGTTGCTGGGGGGACTGCGGCTGCTGGGCGTTGGACGCGAGCTCGGACGGCCGGCGCGGCGGCAGCGGCGCAGGTCCGGGTGGCGGGTTCGTGGCACCCGGAGGCGATCCGGCGTCCGGCGGGGGCGGGGCGGGCGGCTTGGTGCCATCCCCGGCCTGCTGGCCCGGCTTGTTCTGGTCGGGGGGCGGATTGCCGGCGCCTTGCTTGTCGTCCGGCTTCTGCCGTTGTCCGTCGCCGCCGGAGGACTGGCCCCCAACGCCGCCTCCACCTCCGCCGCCTCCACCTCCGCCGCCACCACCGCTACCGCCACCGCCGGGTGGGGGATCGGGCTTCTTGCGGGCGTCGATCAGCTTCTGCACGAGGTCGCGGTTGAACTGGGCGTCGGCGTCGTCCGGCGTCGCGGCGAGGGCGGCATCATAGGCCGCCACCGCTTCTTCCAGCCGTCCGGCGCGCGCCAACGCATTGCCACGGTTGTAGTCGGCGCCGGGCAGGCCGGCGAAGCCGGTGGCCGCGCCGGCATAGTCTCCGGCCTTGTAGAGCGCACTCGCCCGCCACGCAGGATCCTCGAAGCGCTGCGCTGCACCGGCATAGTCGCCGGCGTCGAAGGCGGCGGCGCCCTGCTGGTCGGGCCGCCACCACAGATCGTCCCAGGTCGCCGGCAGCGCCTGCGCCTGCGCTCCGCCGTGTGGCATCAGGGCCGGCAGCGCCGCGAGCGCCAGCACGGCGATCCAGCCCCGGCGGAAGGCGAGGGGCGCCAGCAGCACGGCGAGCAGCAACACGAATGGCCCCATGTCGGCCCAGACGTCGGCGGTGAAGCCCTCGCTGTCGGTGACCCCGCCGCCACCCGCGGTGACCGGCGGCAGCGTGCGCTCGATGTCGCGGTCGTCGGCGGTCAGGGGGGAATAGCTGCCCTGACCCGCCGCGGCGAGGGCCTTCAGGCCGGCATCATCGATGGGTGCGACCGTGCTGCCACCGACGCCGATGACGTTCACCTTGAAACCGGCCGCCGCTGCCGTCTTCGCCGCCGTCTGGGCGAGGCGCGGGTCGTCGCCCGGCCCATCGGTGACCAGCAGGATGCGCCCGCTCATGGCGCCCACGCCCTTCAGCAGCACCACCGCCCGGTCGATGGCGTCCTCGGGGCGGTCGGCATTGCCGCGCATCAGGTCGGTGGCGAGGTCCGGCAGCATCTGCGACACCACCCGGGCGTCCTCGGTCAAGGGCGCCGCGGTGAACGGCATGTCGGCGTAGAGCACGAGCGCCACCTCGCCGCCGCGCATGCGAGTCAGCACGTCGGCGATCTTGAAGCGGGCGGCGGCGAGCCGGTCGGGGCTGGCGTCCGTGGTGGCCATGCTGGGGGCAAGGCTCAGCGCCACCACCACGGGGTCGAGGCGCCCGCTGACCGGCTGCGGCAGCTTCTGCCAGGTGGGCCCGGCCATGGCGAAGACGGCGGCGGTCCATGCGGCGAAGGCCAGCACGGCCGGCCATTGCCCGGCGGTCCGCCGGCCGGGGGAGGCGAGATGGACGAGCAGATGCGGGTCCACCTCCCGCTCCCAGTCGTTGCGGCCCTGGCGCAGCCGGCGGTGCAGGAGGCCGGCGAGGAGCGCCGCCGGCAGCAGGGCCAGCAGCCATTCCGGCCGCAGGAAGTGGAACGCCCCGGCCATCACGGCGCCTCCGCGACGGGGGCTGGGGCCTTGCGCCCGGCGGCCCGGGGGAGGAGCAGCGCAGCGGCGAACAGAAAGCTCGCCGCGAGCGCGGCGCCCAGCGGCCAGAAGAACAGGGCATAGGTGGGCCGCACATATTGCGGGTCGCCCGCCACCGGTTCCAGCTGGTCGATGTCCGCATAGATGGCGGTCAGGCCCTTCTCGTCGCGGGCGCGGAAATACTTGCCGCCGGTCAAGGCGGCGATGGCCTTCAGCGACGCCTCGTCGAGATCGGCCGAGGGGTTGATCGCCCCGCCGGGGGTAAAATCGAGGCCGTCGGCGCCGACGCCGATGGTGTGGATGCGCAGGTTCTCCTTGGCAGCGATGGCGGCCGCCTCCAGCGGATCGAGCACGCCGGAGGTGTTGGCGCCGTCGGTGAGGAGGATGACGACGCGGTCCTTGGAGGGCCGGTCGCGCAGGGTCTTCACCGCAAGGCCGATGGCATCGCCGATGGAGGTATTGCGCCCGGTCATGCCGATGCTGGCTTCGGCGAGCAGGTCGCGTACCACCCGGCGGTCGAGGGTGAGCGGCGCCTGCACATAGGCGCGGGTGCTGAACAGGATCAGTCCCACCCGGTCGCCGGCGCGGCGGGCGATGAAGTCGTCGGCAACGCCCTTCACCACCTGCAGCCGGTCCATGGGTCCCCCGCCGCGTGAGAGGTCGCGCTGCGACATGGAGGCGGAGAGGTCGATGACCAGCATGATCTCGCGGCCTTCCACCGGGATTTCCAGCGGCCGGCCCACATGCACGGGGCGGGCGGCGGCGATCACCAGCAGGGTCCAGATGAAGGCGAGCGCCGCGAGCCGGGTGCGCCGCCAGCGCGGCCGGCCGGGCGTCACCAGCCCGGCAAGGGCCAGGTCGGCGAAGAACGGCAGGCGCAGGGCGCCGGCCCGCTCCTCCCGCGCCCTTGGCAGCAGCAGACGGACCAGCAGCGGCAGCGGCAGCAGCGCCAGCATGAGGGGCCATTCCAGCGTGATCATGCGCGCGCCCGGATGAAGCGCCGCACCGCGGCGGCGAGGGCGTCGGCCGAGACGCCGCCGGCCGCCGATCCGGGCGGGACATAGGGCGCCTCGGCAAGAAAGGCCGCCTCCGCCGGGGCAAGCCCCCGCCGGCCGGAGGCGAGGAGCCCCGACCACGCGGCGCCGGTGAGCGCCGCCTGCCTATCGCCGCCCTGCGCGCGGACGAGACGCCGCAGCACGTCCGAGGCGGCGACCGCCACCTGCTGGGCATCGGCCGCGCCGGGCGGCCCCAGCGCCGCGTCGAACGCCTTGAGCGCCTTGTAGGCGAGGGTCTGGCGCCACCGCCATTCGCGGATGGCGAGCACGATCAGAACGAGCACCACCAGACCGGCGAGGGCATACCAGCCCGGGGCGGGCGGCCAGACCGGCACCTCCGGCGGCAGGTGGATGTCGCGCAGGGCGGCCAGGGGATCCTCGGTGCCCGGCGATCCAGGGACCGTGGGGGTGGAGAAATCGGGGGCGGCCATGGCCGGCGCGATCATGCCACGGTCCGCCGCGCGGGCGGGCCGGCCCGGCGCAGCCGCTCGGGGTTCAGCGCGTCGGCCGGGTCCGTGCCGGTCTCGAGGTCCACCAGCACCATGCCGCGCTCGCGGGCGAGGTGCTCCAGCGCGCCCCGCCGCTCGGCGAAGCGCCGGGCATAGGCGCTCCTCAAGGCCGCTCGATCGGCATCGAGACGCGCCACGGCGGCGCCGTCGGTCACCGGGAAAACGCCGGGGCCCGGCATCTGCGCCTCCAGCCGGTCGAAGGTGAAGACGCAGGTCACCGGCCCGTCCATGGCGAGGCGGCCCGCCTCCCGCGCCGCATGGGCGTCGAGATCGCCGAAGTCGCTGATAAGGAACACCAGCGTGCCCGGCCGCATCAGGGTCCGCAGCCGGGCGAGGGCGTCGGCGAGGGAGGGCTCCGCGGCGGGGGGGCCGGTCCGCTCGGCGGTGGCGTCGGCGATGGCGCCGATGAAGGCGAGGATGCGTCGCCGGCTGCGCTCGGGCCGGAAGGCGGCGAGGCCGGAGGGCGAGAGCACGACGCCGCCCACCCGGTCGCCGCCGGCGATGCCGACCCACGACAGCACCGCCGCCGCCTTGGCCGCCAGCACCGACTTGAAGCTCTCGCGGGTGCCGAAGCGCATGGCGGCGCGGGCATCCACCAGTAGCAGCACCGGGCGCTCGCGCTCCTCCTGGAACAGCTTGGTGTGGGTGCGGCCGGTGCGGGCCGTCACGCGCCAGTCGATGGTGCGCACATCGTCGCCGGGGTGGTAGGCACGCACTTCATCGAATTCCATGCCGCGGCCGCGGAAGGCGGAGCGGTGGCCCCCGTAAAGCTGGGTGCTGACCCGGTTGGCGGACGCGAAGCTGCCGCCGCCGCGCGGCCGGGTGGCGATGAGGTCGGAGAGGCGGGCGACCACGCCATGGTGCGCGTGGGACGCGGGCGCGGGCTGGCGGGCGACCGCGTCCTGGTGCTGCGCGTGGGCCGCGGGTGCGGGCTCGGCGGTCCGGGCGCGCGCGGGCGCCTCGGGGCGCCGGCCAGCCAGCACGCCCAGGAGGCCGGTCGATGCTTTCGCTCGGGAATCGGGTCCGGCCATTCGAAAGCCGCCCTCAGCCCACCGGCACCCGGGCGAGCAGCAGGTCGATGAAGTCGTCGCTGGTCACGCCGTCGGCCTCCGCCTCGAAGGTCATGAGCACGCGATGGCGCAGCACGGGCTTGGCCACGGCCTGCACATCCTCCGGAATGACATAGTCGCGCTTGCGCCGCCAGGCGTGGGCGCGGGCGCAGCGGTCGAGGGCGATGGTGCCGCGCGGGCTGGCACCGAAGCCGACGAGCCCCGCCAGATCGGCGCCATAGAGCTCGGGCCGGCGCGTCGCCTGCACCAGCTGAAGCAGATATTCCTCCACCTGCTCTGCCATGTGCACCCCCTGCACCTCGCGCCGGGCGGCGAACACCACCTCCTGCGGCAGCGGCGCCCCGAAGTCCGGTGCCTCGCCCCGCGCCTCGCCGCGCACCAGGCGCAGGATCTGGCGCTCGGCGTCCACGTCCGGGAAGTCGATGCGCACATGCAGCAGGAAGCGGTCGAGCTGGGCCTCGGGCAGGGGATAGGTACCCTCCTGCTCGATGGGGTTCTGGGTGGCCATGACCATGAACAGCGCCGGCAGGCGGCGGGTGGTGCGCCCCACCGTCACCTGCCGCTCGGCCATGGCCTCCAGCAAGGCCGACTGCACCTTGGCCGGGGCACGGTTGATCTCGTCCGCCAGGATGAAATTGTGGAACACCGGACCTTCCTGGAACTGGAAGCTGCCGTCCTCGGGGCGGTAGATGTCGGTCCCGGTGAGGTCGGAGGGCAGAAGGTCCGGGGTGAACTGGATGCGCTGGTCGGTGAGGTCGATGGCGTGGGCCAGGGCCTTGATGGCCTTGGTCTTGGCGAGGCCCGGCGCGCCCTCCACCAAGAGGTGGCCGTCGGCCAAGACGGCGATCAGCAGCAGTTCCACGAAGGCCGGCTGGCCCAGGATGCAGGCGTTCATATAGGCCGAGAGCTCGTCGAACGCGCGGGCGAGCGCGGCCCGGTCCGCCGCGCCGGGGCGAGGGCGGGGCAGGGGCTCCTTGCGGGCGGCGTCCAGAAATGAGGCGTCACGGCTGCTGGTCATTGAGGCGGTAATCCCGAAGGCGGGGGGCCGGTCCCGCCAATCTCGTCGGCTCCTTATATCGCCGCGGCTGCGGCGTCACATCTAATCTTGCGTTCATAATTCAGCCGGCGCACCCGGTGGCGCAAGGACGGGCAGCGGAAAACCGCCCGTGCATCCGCGGCGTGCCCGCCCATGCGGCAGATGGCGGCAGACGGCACCCTCGGACAAGGCCGCGGTTGAGCGGGGGCGGCGGAGGGGTCAAGATCGCGTCATCACTGCCCTGCCGCCCCGGAGCCCGCCTTGTCCGCCGAAGTTCCCGACGCGCGCCGCTCGGCGCCGGCCACGCTCAACAACCGCGGCCCCATCGGCGACATCCTGCTGCCGCTGCTGCCGAGCTCAGGCCTGGTTCTGGAGATCGCCAGCGGCACTGGCGAGCATGCGGTGCATTTCGCCCGTCGCGCCCCCCATCTCGTGTTCCAGCCTTCCGATCCCTCGCCCTATGCCCGCGCGTCCATCGCCGCCTGGATCGCTGCCGAAGGCCTCGCGAACGTCAGGGAGCCGCTTGCCCTCGATGCCTCGGCTGAGACGTGGCCGGTGGGCAAGGTGGATGCGGTGGTGTGCATCAACATGATCCACATCAGCCCGTGGGAGGCGACCGAGGGCCTGATGCGCGGCGCCGGCGCGCGCCTGCCGCCGGACGGGATCCTGTTCACCTATGGCGCCTATCTCAGGGACGGCGTGCCCACCGCGCCCAGCAACATCGCCTTCGACCTCGACCTCAAGCGCCAGGACCCGCGCTTCGGCCTGCGGCCCCTCGCGGAGGTGGCCGCCTGCGCTTCGCGGCACGGCCTCGTCCTTGCCCGGGTGGTGGAAATGCCGGCCAACAATCTTTCTCTGGTGTTCCGCAAGGTTATGGATGTTTCGCCGGGTGCCGCCCCTGTGCCATAGTCAAACGGCGGTGTGGGCCACAACCCCGCCCCGATTCTGCGCTCGTGACCCGTCCCTGTTCGAGGAAACCGCATGGCGCGCGTCGTCGATCCCTTCATCAAGGTCTCCTCCCCGCGCATCTTCCTGGTGCGGATGCTGGTGTTCCTTGCGCTTTGCGCGGCCCTTGCGGCCGTGCTGCACCGGCAGATCGTCAGCGCCTTCCTGAACAATCCGGGGCTCAACGGCGTCATCTTCGGTGTGCTGGCGGTCGGCATCATCCTGTCGATCCGTCAGGCGGCGCGGCTGTTTCCGGAAGTGGACTGGGTCAATTCCTTCCGCCTGTCCGATCCCGGCCTTGCCGTGGCGCGCCCGCCCACCCTGCTCGCGCCCATGGCCGCGCTTCTGGGCGACCGGGTGGGCCGCATGTCGATCTCTCAGGCGACCATGCGCTCCATCCTCGATTCCATCGGCACCCGCCTGGACGAGAGCCGGGACATGGGGCGCTACCTCACCGGCCTGCTGGTGTTCCTCGGCCTGCTCGGCACCTTCTGGGGTCTGCTGGAGACGGTGTCGTCCATCGGCGCCGTCATCGGGTCGCTGCAGGTGGGGCCGGATGCCGGCTCGATCTTCGAGGACATGAAGAGCGGTCTTGCCGCGCCGCTGGGCGGCATGGGCACGGCATTCTCCTCCTCCCTGTTCGGCCTTGCCGGCTCGCTGGTGCTGGGCTTCCTCGACCTCCAGGCGGGCCAGGCGCAGACCCGCTTCTATACCGACCTCGAGGACTGGCTCTCCACCACCGTCCGCGACCTCGACGAGACGCCGCGCGAGGCGCCCCGGCCGCCCCTGTCTGCCACGGTGCCGGTCGGGACCGTCGCCCCGCCGCCTCTGATGACGCCGGCGCCCGCCGCCCCGCTCGCGCTGCCGCCGCCGGTCATCGACATGGACCCCCTCGTCACCGCCATCGGCCGGCTGGAGAAGACCATGACCGAGGCGGGCTCCCAGCGCGTCACCACGGCCATGGCGCAGCTTGCCGAGAGCCTCCAGGGCCTCGTCACCCACATGCGCTCCGAGCAGGCCCTGCTGAAGCAGATGATCGAGGTCCAGGGCGCCCAGCAGGAGCAGCTGCGCCGCATCCTCCGCCGCATCGAGGACGAGGCGGACGCTCCGGCTCCCGCCCCCGCCCCCGGCGCGCGGCGGTCCTGAGCGGAGCGCGGCATGGCCCTCGGCAGGCGCGGACGCGACCGTCACATCGACTACTGGCCCGGCTTCGTGGACGCCCTGTCCACGCTGCTCCTGGTGTTCATCTTCCTGCTGTCGGTGTTCATGCTGACCCAGTTCTTCCTCACCCAGGAGATGGCGGGCAAGGACGACGTGATGCAGCGCCTCCAGGCGCAGATCCGCCAGCTCACCGACCTTCTGGCGCTGGAGCGCGCCACCGCCCAGTCCAGCGAGAGCGAGATCGCCTCGGTCCGCGCCTCGCTTGAGGCGAGCGAATCCGAGCGCGACCGGCTGCGCGGGCAGATCGTCGCCGTCCCCGCCCCGACGGACCAGGGTCGCACCCAGGCGCTCTCCCGCGAAGTCGACCTGCAGAAGGATCTCGCCGCCCGCGCCGCGGCCCAGATCGAGCTGCTCAACCAGCAGATCTCCGCCCTGCGCCGGCAGATGGCGGCGCTGGAGGAGGCCCTCAACATCGCCGAGAAGCGCGACGTCGAGAGCCAGTCCAAGATCACCGACCTCGGGCGGCGCCTGAACGTGGCGCTGGCGCAGCGGGTGCAGGAACTGACGCGCTTCCGCTCGGAATTCTTCGGCCGCCTGCGCGATATCCTCGGCAACCGGCCCGACGTGCGCGTCGTGGGCGACCGCTTCGTGTTCCAGTCGGAAGTCTTCTTCGATCCGGGCGCCGCGACCCCCCGGCCGGAGGCGCGTGGCGAGCTGGACAAGCTCGCCGGCGCCATCCTGGAGCTGGAGCGGAGCATCCCGGCGGATATTCCCTGGGCCCTGCGCATCGACGGGCACACCGACAGCCGGCCCATCTCCAACGCTCAATTCCCCTCCAACTGGGAATTGTCGTCCGCCCGCGCCATCGCGGTGGTGCAGTATCTCATCTCAAAGGGCGTGAGCCCGGGGCATCTGATTGCTGCCGGCTTCGGCGAATTCCAGCCTCTCGATTCCGCCACCTCTGACGACGCCCGCGCCCGCAACCGCCGCATCGAGCTTAAGCTCACCGAGCGGTAGGAGCTCGGCCGGCGGACGACGGCGCGCTGCCGAGGGCATGGAGACGCGGTGCCGCGGCACACGCCGACGCATCTCCTCACCCGCTGCCGCTCCCCTTGAGCTGAGAAGGCAGACCGGCTCTGTCGGGTCAGTCGAACGCCTGCGCGGCATCGCCCAGGAAGGCGTGGACATAGGGCGCGAACGAGCGCCAGCACTCCACCCGGTAGTCCGTGCCGGCGCGCACCAGCACCACCTCGGCCTTGCCCAGCAGGGTGCGTGTCGCCGAGCCCGCCGGGAAGGCGGCATCGGTGAGGTCGAGGGCGATGCCCGCGTTGAGGATCTCCGCCGCATGGGGGCCGCTCACCGCAAGGGCAACGTTGCGATGGCTCACGTCCACCAGCGCGTGAAAATGCCCTGCGAGATCCGCAGCCAGCGCGGCCTGCGCCATGGCGCCATCGCCGGGCGGGCACACCAGCAGCCACTCGTCCGGCCCGAGCCGCGCGGCGAAGCGCTCCGGTGTGCCGCGGACGCTGTTGAGCGGCCCGGAAAGGTCGAAGCCGCCCGCCACGCCGGAAAAGCCCCGCAGCCGAAGGACGAGGCGATCCGCCGGCAGCAGGACGCGCAGCAGTCCGGCGCCGCCCGCCGGGAGGATCGGCGTGCGGCGCGCCGGGGCGAATGTCGGCTCAGACATGGAGCGCTCCTTCCGCGGGTCCGTTCACCCGCTTGCCTTCGGGATCGAGAAACACCGGCGCCACCACCTTCACCGCCGTGAAGCCGGCCGGGGTGGTGACATGCAGCCGTTCGCCCAGCCGGCCGCGCCCGCCGGACACGAGCGCCAGGGCGATGGGATGGCCGAGGGTGGGGCTGAGATAGGACGAGGTGACGTGACCCAGCATGGTCATGGGCAGCGCCTGGGCCGGATCGGCGACGATCTGCGCGCCTTCCTCCAGCACCGTGCGCCCGTCATCGCTGAGGAGGCCCACCAGCTGCTTGCGGTCGGCCCGCGCCATATCCGGCCGGGCCAGCGAGCGCCTGCCGACGAAATCCCGCTTCACCTTGGAGACCATGCCCGACAGGCCGAGGTCGTCGGGCGTCACCGTGCCGTCGGTGTCCTGCCCGACGATGACGAAGCCGCGCTCGGCCCGCAGCAGGTGCATGGCCTCGGTGCCGTAGGGCGTGATGCCGAAGCGCTGGCCATGGTCGTAGAGCGCCTCCCAGACCGCCCGGGCGTAATCGGACGGCACGTTGATCTCGTAGCCCGCTTCGCCGGTGAAGGAGACGCGCATCAGGCGCGTCGGCACGCCGAGGATGGTGCCTTCGCGCACCGCCATGTGGGGGAAGGCTTCGGGCGAGAGGTCGATGCCCTCCACGAAGGGCGCCAGCACGGCGCGGGCGCGCGGCCCCTGCAGGGCGATCACCGCCCATTGCTCGGTGACGGAGGTGAGGAACACCTTCAGCTCCGGCCATTCGGTCTGGAGATAGTCCTCCATGTGGGCGAGCACGCGCGGCGCGCCGCCGGTGGAGGTGGTGACGTGGAAGCGGTCGGGCGCCATGCGCGCGACGATGCCGTCGTCGAAGACGAAGCCGTCCTCCTTCAGCATCAGGCCGTAGCGGCAGCTGCCGCTCGCCAGCTTCAGCCAGCTGTTGGGAAAGATGCGGTTGAGGAATTCCGCCGCATCCGGCCCCGTCACCTCGATCTTGCCCAGGGTGGAGGAATCGAAGATGCCGACGGCCTCGCGCACCGCCCGGCATTCGCGGGCAACCGCGGCGTGCATGTCCTCCCCCGCCTTCGGGAAGTACCAGGCGCGGCGCCAGAGCGCGACGTTCTCGAATGTCGCCCCCTGCTCCACCGCCCACGCGTGCAGCGGCGCGGTGCGGATGGGGTCGAAGGTTTCCCCGCGCGCCGAGCCGACGATGGCGCCGAAGGTGACGGGCGTATAGGGCGGGCGAAAGGTGGTGGTGCCCACCTGCGGGATGTCCTTCGCCAGGATCTCCGAAACGAGGCCGAGGGCGGCCATGTTGGAGGTCTTGCCCTGGTCGGTGGCCATGCCGTTGGTGGTGTAGCGCTTCACATGCTCGACGCTCTCGAACCCCTCGCGCACGGCGAGGCCGATGTCCTTGGCGGTCACGTCGTTCTGGAAATCGAGGAAGGCGCGCACCTTCCTGGGATCGCCGTCGGTGGGCAGCACCCGTGCGGGCCTGAAGCCGGTGGGGGTGGGCGGCGCGGTCGCGAAGCTCCGCGCGGCGGGCGCACCCGCGGCATCGGCGCCCGCAGCCCAGCCCTCGGCGAGGATATCGCCCAGCCCATAGGTGCCGTTGCAGGCGCCAGCGGAACGCTCCGCCTGCACCGAGGTGCCCGGCACGAAGGCGTCGATCTCGCTCCGGAAGGCGAGCTTGCCGCGCGACTGGGAAAAGAGATGCACGGCCGGCGTCCAGCCGCCAGACATCCCCACGCAATCGCAGGCCAGCGTGCGCCGTGCGCCGACCCGGCCGGCGGACAGCGGCGCCACGATCAGCCCGCTCACCGCCTTGCCGCCGGTGGAGCCCACCACCGTGTGGCCGGCGAGAAGCTCGATGCCGGAAACGAGCGCGCGCTCCGGGCCGATCTCCGCCTCGGGGCGGAGGTCCACGATCGTCACGTCCAGCCCCACCGCCTTGGCATCGGCCGCAGCGCGATAGGCGGAGGCGCCGTTGGTGGCGAAGACGATGCGCCGGCCCGGCGCGACGGCGTAGCGGTTCACATAGGTGCGCACGCTTTCGGCCAGCAGGATGCCCGGCCGGTCATTGTCGGCGAAGGCGAGCGGACGCTCGTGGGCGCCGGTCGCGAGCACCACCTGGCTTGCGCGCACCTGCCACAGCCGCTCGCGCGGCAGCTTCGGATCGGGCATGGCGAGATGGTCGGTGACGCGCTCGGTGAGGACGACGTGGTTGTGGTTGTAGTAGCCGAACGCCGTGGTGCGGGTGAGCAGTGTCACGTTCGGCCGCGTCTTGAGCGTCGCCAAGGCTTCCGTCACGAAGGCCGATGCGCTCTGGCCGTCGATGCCGGACGTGAGGTCCGCCAGCAGGCTCCCGCCCATCTCCGCCTGCTCGTCGGCGAGGATGACGCGCTTGCCGCTCTCCGACGCCGCCAGGGCCGCCGCGAGGCCGGCCGGCCCCGCGCCGACCACCAGCACGTCGCAATGGGCGTTGCGGTGGACGTAGCGGTCGGCATCCGGCACGTCCGGAGCGACGCCGAGGCCGGCCGCAGCGCGGATGGCTGGCTCGTAGAGCTTGTCCCAGAAGGACCGCGGCCACATGAAGGTCTTGTAGTAGAAGCCGGCGGTGAGCACCGGCGCCACGAGATCGTTCACCTGGCCGATGTCGTGCTCCAGCGACGGCCAATGGTTCTGCGAGGACACCTTGAGCCCCGCCACCGCCTCCACCATCGTGGCGCGGTTGTTGGGATCGGCGCGGCCAGGGCCGCGGTCCACGTTGAACAGGGCATTGGGCTCATCCGCGCCGTGGGTCAGCACGCCGCGCGGGCGGTGATACTTGAACGAGCGCCCCATCAGCCGGATGCCGTTGGCGAGCAGCGCGGAGGCGAGCGTGTCGCCGTCATAGCCGTCCACGGCGCGGCCGTTGAAGGTGAAGGCCAGCGGCCGCGACCGGTCGATGCGGCCGCCATTCGCAAGGCGGAAATCCTGCGCCATCAGCGGCCTCCCGCGCTGTCGGGACGGGGCTGGCCCATCTCATAGGATGCGATGAAGGCGTCGCTCACCGTGTTGCGCAGCGCGTTGAACCAGCGCCCGCAGCCGTGGGCGTGCAGCCAGCGCTCCGCATGGACGCCCTTGGGGCTCTTGCGGATGAAGAGATATTCGGCCCAGGCGGCATCATCGAGGGCGTCGGGATCGGCCGGACGGGCAATGTGCGCCTCGCCGCCGCAGCGGAATTCCACCTCTGGGCGCGGGCCGCAATAGGGACAGGGAACGAGCAGCATCTTGGGCCTCAATGCGCAACAGCCGCCGCTGCCGCCTCGTCGATGAGGCGGCCGGTGCGGAAGCGGTCGAGGGTGAAGGGGGCGTTGATGGGGTGGGGCGCGTCGCGGGCGATGGTGTGGGCGAACACATGGGCCGAGCCCGGCGTCGCCTTGAAGCCGCCCGTTCCCCAGCCGCAATTCACATAGAGGCCGGGCACCGGCGTCTTGCCGATGATGGGCGAGCGGTCCGGCGTCACGTCGACGATGCCGCCCCAGTTGCGCAGCATCTTCATGCGCGTGAACTGGGGGAACAGCTCGCAGATGGCGTCCAGCGTGTGGGTGGTGATGTGGAGACCGCCCTGCTGGCTGTAGGACACGTACTGGTCCGTGCCCGCGCCGATGACGAGCTCGCCCTTGTCCGATTGCGAGATGTAGGCGTGCACCGCATTGGACATGAGCACGCAGGGGAAGCACGGCTTCACCGGCTCGGAGACGAGCGCCTGTAGCGGGAAGCTCTCCAGCGGCATCCTCACGCCTGCCATCGCCATCACCATGGAGGTGTGCCCGGCGGCCGAGACGCCGATCTTCTTCGCCCGGATGGGGCCGCGGGTGGTCTCCACGCCGGTCACGGCGCCGTCCGGCCCGCGGGTGATGGCCGTGACCTCGCAATTCTGGAGGATGTCGACGCCCAGCGCGTCGGCGGCGCGGGCATAGCCCCACACCACCGCGTCATGCCGCGCCGTGCCGCCGCGCCGCTGGAGGGCAGCGCCCATCACCGGGTAGCGGATGTCGGGGGAGATGTTCAGCGGCGGGCAGAAGGCCTTGGCCTCCTCCCGCGTCAGCCATTCATTGTCGATGCCGTTGAGGCGGTTGGCATAGACGTGGCGCTTGAAGCTCTGCACG
Source organism: Xanthobacter pollutisoli (assembly GCF_040044995.1). Taxonomy (NCBI): domain Bacteria; kingdom Pseudomonadati; phylum Pseudomonadota; class Alphaproteobacteria; order Hyphomicrobiales; family Xanthobacteraceae; genus Xanthobacter; species Xanthobacter pollutisoli. The sequence goes on along the minus strand of NZ_JBDZDP010000009.1, from coordinate 76,116 downwards.
TCGTGCTGGGTGTGGGCCAGCATCAGCACGCCGCGCTGGGAGAACATGACGTTGTAGTTGAGGTCCTGCGACAAGCCTTCCCACAGCTTCACCGCATGCTCGTAGAGGGCGGCGCTCTCGTCATAGAGATAGTTGGAGCGGATGATGGTGGTGTTGCGCCCCGAGTTGCCGCCGCCGATCCAGCCCTTCTCCAGCACGGCGATGTTTGTGAGGCCGTGCTCCTTCGCCAGGTAATAGGCCGCGCCGAGGCCGTGGCCGCCACCGCCGATAATGATGGCGTCATAGGCCGGCTTGGGCTCCGGGTTGCGCCACTGGCGGCTCCAGCCCTGGTGGGCGTTCAGCGCCTCGGAAAGAAGGGAGGAGATGGAGAAGCGGCGCATGGACCTCTGTCCCGATGTTTCGCCGCGCATGATGCGCCCCGGCCGGCGACCGCTCTTGAACGCATGCGACGATTTTCTGGAATGAATCCGACAAGTAGGCGAAAGCGTGCGGCAGCCCTCAGCACTCCGGGACGTTGACCGCGAGACCGCCCTGGGAGGTCTCCTTGTATTTGGACTGCATGTCGGCACCCGTCTGGCGCATGGTCTCGATGACCTGGTCGAGGGAGACGTGGTGCACCCCGTCGCCCCTCAGCGCCAGGGAGGCGGCGGCGATGGCCTTGTTGGCGCCGAAGGCGTTGCGCTCGATGCAGGGGATCTGCACCAGCCCGCCGATGGGATCGCATGTCATGCCGAGGTGGTGCTCCATGGCGATCTCGGCGGCATTCTCGATCTGCGCCGGCGTGGCGCCCAGCACCGCGGCGAGGCCCGCCGCGGCCATGGCGGCGGCGGAGCCGACCTCGCCCTGGCAGCCGACCTCCGCACCGGAGATGGAGGCGTTGCGCTTGATAAGCGCGCCCACCGCCGCGGCGGTGAGCAGGAAGTCGCGCAGCTGGGCGTGGGTGGTGCCGGGGCAGATGTCGCGGACGTAGCGCAGCACTGCGGGGATGATGCCTGCCGCGCCGTTGGTGGGCGCGGTGACGATGCGCCCGCCGGCCGCATTCTCCTCATTCACCGCCATGGCGAACACCGAGACCCAGTCCATGATCTCGTGCGGGGGCCTGAGGTTGGCGACGCGGTCGGCCTCCAGCTTCTCGCGGATCGCCTTGGCCCGCCGCCGGACCCTGAGCTTGCCGGGCAAGGCGCCGTCCTGCGCCAGGCCGCGGTCGATGGAGGCGAACATGGCGGCGAGGAGCGCGTCGAGCCCCGCCTCCACCTCGCCGGGCGGGCGAAGCGCGCATTCGTTGGCCATCTGCAGTCCGGCGATGGACAGGCCCGAGCGGGCACAGGCGGAAAGCAGCTCCGCGGCGGTGGAAAAGGGGTGGGGGACGTTCGCCCCCTCAGCCTCGCGGGGCTCGCCCTCCTCCACCACGAAGCCGCCGCCGATGGAATAGAACACCCGCTCGGCCAACACCTCATCCGTCGCCGAAAGCGCGCGGAAGCGCATGGCGTTGGAGTGCAGCGGCAGCAGGGTGTCGAAATCAAGGGTCAGGTCGCGCTCGGGATCGAAGGCGAGGGTCCGCGCGCCAAGGTCGATCTGCTTGCGGATATGGAGCTTCGCCACCAGCGCCGGCACCTCGTCCGGGTCGAGGGTGTCGGGGCGCGCGCCCATGAGGCCGAGGAAGATGGCCTGGTCGGATCCGTGGCCCTTGCCGGTCCAGGCCAGCGAGCCGAACAGCTCGGCGGTGATGCGCGCGGCCCCCTCCGGCAGCGCCTCGCGGAACCGGCGCGCCGCCACCATGGGGCCGACCGTGTGGGACGACGAGGGCCCGATGCCGATCTTGAACAGGTCGAACACCCCGGTCATCCCGTTCCTCCGCCTGCGCGTCCTTGTCCGGCCGGCGCCACGCGGCGGCGGCACCCCGCGTGTCGTGCGAACGGACGCGTCTGCATCATGACGGGTGTCGGCTTGCCGGTCCCGTCGTCCTGCGACATTGTCTATAACAGATGCGACATCTGCGCCCCTTCCGAGCCGGTGAGACCGCGAAGCTCCGCGTGGGCTTCGTGCTGATGCACAATTTCACCCTGACGGCCTTCTCCAGCTTTGTGGACGTGTTGCGGCTCGCCGCCGACGAGGGGGATCGCTCGCGCCCCATCGACTGCTCCTGGCAGGTGATGAGCCCGCACCGGCGTGCCGCGCGCTCCTCCTGCGGCATCGATATCCAGCCCGGCAGCGATCTCGCCGACCCCGCCGGCTTCGATTATATCGCTGTGGTCGGCGGCCTGCTGCACGGCACGCCGCCTCTGCCGGATGCCATCGGAGCCTATCTGGCGCGGGCGGCGGCGGCCGGGGTGACGCTGATCGGCGTGTGCACGGGATCCTTCGTGCTGTGCCGGCTGGGGCTGATGGCGCAGCGCAAATGCTGCGTGAGCTGGTATCACTACCATGACTTCCTGGAGGAGTTTCCGGCTCTGGTGCCGGTGGCCGACCAGCTCTTCGTGGTGGACCGCGATCGCATCACCTGCTCCGGCGGGGCCGGCGTAGCGGACCTTGCGGCCAGGCTGGTGACCGAGCATCTCGGTGCAGCGGCGGCGCAGAAGGCGCTCAACATCCTGCTCATCGACCGGCCGCGCGCGGCCGAGAGCGCCCAGCCGGCGCCGCGCCTCGCCGAGGGGAGCGTGGGCGACGACCGGGTGTCCCGCGCGCTGCTTCTGATGGAGCAGAACCTCGCCGAGCCGTTGACCGTTGCTGCCCTCGCCACCGCGCTGGGGGTGGGAGCCCGCCAGCTTGAGCGTCTGTTCGCCGAGCGGCTGAAGGAGAGCCCGCAGGAAAGCTATCTCGCGCTGCGCCTTCGTCACGCCCGCTGGATGCTGGCCAATACGGCATTCTCCGCCGCCCGCATCGCCGCCGACCTTGGATTTGCCGACGGCTCCCACCTCGGTCGCGCCTTCAAGGCCCGCTTCGGGATGACCCCGGCCGCCTTCCGCCGCAGCGCCGCGCGGCCGTCGGGCGAGGGTGCCTCAGCGCGGGTGTTCGAGCCGTCCTGAGGACGCCCCGACGAAACTTGAACTCGACTTTTAAGTGTGCTGTGGCACACTCTCGCGCAATGCGGCATCCGCTTTTAGGTGAACGTGCCGATGCGTCCTTGGATCGAGGAATTGCTCGCGATCATCGAAAGGATTGTGGGCCTGTGGCAGCGGATACGGGGAAGTGCGTATCCGCGCATTGCGATCGCGTTTGGCGCCCTTGCGGTTGGCGCAATTTCGAGCCCGTGGTGGGCTGATCTCGCATATGCTGCCATCGAGTATTTGACCGGCCGACCCATATCGCGGACTGACGTGCCCGTCTGGGCTTCAACGATCATCGGTCTTGCTCTGATCGCGGCGTCAGTTGCGGTGGTCCGCTGGATGCCGGGATCGGGGATCACATCCTGGTGCCTCAAGTTTCTGCCGGGATGCACGTTCGAAGAGGCCGTTGATCTGATTCGTCAGGCGGCAGGCGTAACTGTGACGATTAAAGGCTTCACGTCATCAGCTCTTCATCAGAAAATCGCCCCTCAAGAGTACAGATTTAAAAGTGTCGAAAATGCCTTGATCGGCCTGCAATACCTCGCACCATCCGGAAGTATTCCGTCATATACGGTGGATCTTGTGAGTGGAAATTACATTGTAAGGAGGGTCTGATGGCGGACACGTGTACATGCGACAACCCGCCTGGGGGAACAATGACGTGCCCCGACGGATACACTCCGTTGTGCACCGTGGAAAACAACACGGCCCATGGGAGATGTCTCCAGCCCCGCTCCGAACTCTCCCGGGCAGAATTCCGACTGTGGGCGTTCCAGGAGATCACTGGGGTCCCCCGATGGTCGCTCAACGAGGAAGACGAGCATGTCCTCGATAGTGGCATTTACCGGGACAAGGATCGTGGTCTGGTCGTCACCTTCCGGCTTCCTGCGGAGGATGATCGGCGCTCGCCGTCGGGCGGCCAGCGTTTCGCCTAATCAGCACCGGCGCCCGCATTGCCGCGAAGCGTCACCGCCAGCGCCGTCATGTCGTCGAACTGCGGCTCCGGGCCGGACCATGCGGTGATGTGGTCGAACAGGGCGGTGATGAAGCCGTCCGGCGGCAGATGGCGCAGCGCGGTGGCGGCGGCGTCGAGGCGGGCCTCGCCGAACACCGCCTCGGCGGCATCCACTGCGTCCGTCAGGCCATCCGAGAACAGGAACAGACGGTCGCCCGCCTCGAGCCGGACCGTCTCGGCTCGCGTGCGGGCGCCGGCCATGATGGCGAGGGCCATGCCGGTGGCAAGCGGGCGCGCCAGGGTGCCGTCGGCCCGCAGGATCATGCAGTCCGTATGGCCGCAATTGCAGTAGGTCAGGATCCCGGTGTCGAGGTCGAGCACGCCGCAGAACACCGTGACGAACATGTCCTCGCCATTGGTGGCGCACAGCAGATCGTTGACGCGGGCGAGCGCCACGGCGAGGTCCGGCTCGCTCCTCAGCACCATGCGCAGCGCCGTCTGCGTCGCGCTCATGAACAGCGCCGCCGGCGTGCCCTTGCCGGCCACGTCGCCCAGCGTCACCACCAGACGGTGCCCGTCCAGGACGAAATAATCGTAGAAGTCGCCGCCGACCTCCTTGGCCGGCTGCATGGCGGCGAAGATCTCCGCCCGGCCGGCGAGCGCCGCCTCGGGCAGGGGCGCCGGAAGCATGGAGCGCTGTATGGCGGCGGCATTCGCCATCTCCCGCCGTTCCGCCGCGCGGGTCATGATGGCCTCGGCGAGGCGGCGGAAGGACTGGGTGAAGTCCTCCAGCTCCGGCAGGGGATTGCGCAGCTCGTCGAGCAGCCGCAGGTCGAAGTCGCGGCGCTCCAGCGCGTTCAGCGCGTTGGCGTAGAAGCCGAAGGCGCGGTTGAAGGTCTCGAACCGGTGGCCGAACTGGCGCATCACCGCGGACAGCAGCCCCGGATGGGCCCGCCCGGCCGCCTCCAGCGCCGCGGCGGGCAGGCGCACGGCGCGCAGCGGGGTCAGCGCGTCCACATGGGCGGTGCGCGCCACGCCGGTAAAGGCGGCGATCTCGCCCACCACGGCCGGCGCCTCGAGCTGGGCCAGCTCCACATGGGCATAGGGCGTGTCGATGGTGACCCCGGCCGTGCCTTCCAGCACCAGCAAGGCGAAGGTGCCGAGATCGCCCCGCCGGATAAGGCGCGTGCCCGGCTCGGCCTCGATCCACTCGCCGTCGGCGATGAGGGCGCGGAGCTCCGCCTTGGGAAAATCCGCGAAATAGGGATGCTGCGCCATGGTCCGCGCCGCCGCTTCCGCGTCGGGCAGGCCCATGGCGGGCGTTTCGGGCATCTTGTTCGTCACCAGGGTCATGCGGCCTGAAGCTTCCTCGCCTGCCGCCATTATAGCGCACCGGGCGGGACGGCCTTACCGCAAATGCAGGATGTGCAGGGAGCGCGTGAGAACGGCGAACAGGACGGCAGTGGACCAGCCGAACAGCAGCATGCCGTTTGCCGCGGCGAAGGGGCCCAGCACCCGCCAGTCCGGCGCCGGCAGGATGTCGCCGTAGCCGAGCGTCGTGAAGTTCACGAAGGCGAGGTAATAGGCATCCTCCATCGGGACCGCCCCCACCAGCGCGTAGAGCTGCGCCCAGACGGCCACCTCCACGAGATGGGCAAGGGTGAGCATGGTGCCGGCGCTCGCCATCACCAGCACCAGGGCGCCCACCCGCTGGCGCGGCGGCAGATGGCGGGCGATGAGCCGGACCAGCCGGATGGCGAGGATGGTCGCCAGCGCCTGAATGGCGATGGTGAGCACGCTGGTCAGAACGCCGATGACGAATGACTCGCCCATGGTCCACCCCTGCCGGAACCGCCCGGCGACACGCCTTTGGCAATGGCCCAGGCGAAGGCCGCGGACAAGGTTTAAGCCTGAGCCCGGCCGTCGTGTCCCAGCCTCGCCGCGGCGCGCGCATTGATCTTGATCGGTTTGTGTGTATTTTGCGCCGCAATATCCCTGTTCTCAGGCGGGCCCGAGCACTTCGGACCCGCGTTTTCGTGCTGGACGGCCCATGAAGCTGCGCAACATCGCCATCATCGCCCACGTCGACCACGGCAAGACCACGCTGGTGGACGAGCTGCTCAAGCAGTCGGGCTCCTACCGCGAGAACCAGCGGGTGGCCGAGCGCGTGATGGATTCCAACGACCTGGAAAAGGAGCGCGGCATCACCATCCTCGCCAAGGCCACCTCGGTGGTCTGGAAGGACACGCGCATCAACATCGTCGACACCCCCGGCCACGCCGACTTCGGCGGCGAGGTGGAGCGCATCCTGAACATGGTGGACGGCGCCATCGTGCTGGTGGACGCCGCCGAGGGCCCCATGCCGCAGACCAAGTTCGTGGTCGGCAAGGCGCTGAAGATCGGCCTGCGTCCCATCGTGGCCATCAACAAGGTGGACCGCTCCGACGCCCGGGCCACCGAGGTCATCAACGAGGTGTTCGACCTGTTCGCGGCGCTTGACGCGACCGACGAGCAGCTCGACTTCCCCATCCTCTACGGCTCCGGCCGCAACGGCTGGATGGCCGAAAGCCCGGAAGGCCCGTCCGACCAGGGCATGGCGCCGCTGTTCGACCTGGTGCTGAAGCACGTGCCCGAGCCCACCGTGGACGACGGCCCGTTCCGCATGATCGGCACGCTGCTGGAGGCCAACCCCTTCCTCGGCCGCATGATCACCGGCCGCATCACCTCCGGCTCCATCAAGCCCAACCAGTCCGTCAAGGTGCTGGCGCAGGACGGAACGCTGGTGGAGCAGGGCCGGGTCTCCAAGATCCTCGCCTTCCGCGGCATTGAGCGCCAGCCCATCGAGGAAGGCGTGCAGGGCGACATCGTCGCCATCGCCGGCCTCTCCAAGGGCACGGTCGCCGACACCTTCTGCGCGCTCGAAGTCACCGAGCCCATGGCGGCCCAGCCCATCGACCCGCCCACCGTCACCATGACCTTCATCGTCAACGATTCGCCGCTCGCCGGCACCGAGGGCGACAAGGTGACGAGCCGCGTCATCCGTGATCGCCTGCTGCGCGAGGCGGAAGGCAACGTGGCGCTGAAGATCGAAGAGTCCACCGAGAAGGACTCCTTCTTCGTCTCCGGCCGCGGCGAACTCCAGCTTGCGGTGCTGATCGAGACCATGCGCCGCGAGGGCTTCGAGCTCGCCGTGTCGCGGCCCCGCGTGGTGTTCCAGAAGGACGAGGCCACCGGCGCCGTCATGGAGCCCATCGAGGAAGTCCTCATCGACGTGGACGAGGAATATTCCGGCACGGTCGTGCAGAAGATGAGCGAGCGCAAGGCCGAGATGGTGGAGATGCGCCCCTCCGGCGGCAACCGCCAGCGCCTCGTGTTCTACGCCCCCACCCGAGGCCTCATCGGCTACCAGTCGGAGCTGCTCACCGATACGCGCGGCACCGCCATCATGAACCGCCTCTTCCACGGCTACGCCCCCTACAAGGGCGAGATCGCCGGCCGCATCAACGGCGTGCTGATCGCCAACGAGCCCGGCGAGGCGGTGGCCTATGCCCTTTGGAACCTGGAAGACCGCGGCCCGATGATCATCGAGCCGGGCTGGAAGGTGTATCAGGGCATGCTGGTGGGCATCCACAACCGGGACAACGACCTGGAAGTGAACGTGCTGAAGGGCAAGAAGCTCACCAACATCCGCACCACCTCCAAGGATGAGGCGGTGCGCCTGACCCCGCCCATCCGCATGACGCTGGAGCGCGCGCTGGCCTGGATCCAGGACGACGAGCTGGTGGAGGTGACGCCCAAGTCCATCCGCCTGCGCAAGCGCTACCTCGATCCCAACGAGCGCAAGCGCAAGGAGCGCGAGAAGGAATCCGAGCTGGCCTGAGGGCCGTCCGCGACGGGATTTCGAAGAGGGCAGCGGTTCCGGCCGCTGCCCTTTTTGTTTGGGGGGACCGACTGCTCCTGACCGGTAGCGCTTCTGTGTTTGCAGGATGTTCTCGCTTGGCGCGGACCTAAACCGCCGTCGCCCTCCGGCTTGACCGGAGGGTCCATCCCCCCGCCAGAACCATCGCGCGGACACCGGAACAAGCGCGACCATGGGCCCTCCGGTCAAGCCGGAGGGCGACGGCCGGTGAGGATCGGGGGCGCGGAAGCGGGCGCGATGCCGCCCTATCCTTCCACCACCGCCACCTCCACCTCCACCACCCTTTCCGCAATGGCGAGGCAGCTCGTCAACCCCGGTGATTCGATGCCGAAGAGGTTGATGAGCCCCGGCACGCCGTGGTCCGCCGGCCCCTGGATGACGAAATCCGGAGCCTTCCCGTCCACGCCCGGGATCTTGGGCCGGATGCCGCTGTAGCCGGGGGAAAGGTCGTCCTCGCGCACGTCCGGCCAATAGCGGCGGATGGAGGCCATCATGGCGCCCTTGCGGGTCGGGTCCACCTCGTAGCGCCGCTCGCCCACCCACTCCACGTCCGGACCGAACCGCCCCTGGCCCGCAAGGTCGAGGGTGAGGTGGGTGCCGAGGCCGCCGGGCTCGGGCACCGGATAGATGAGGTGGCGGAACGGCACCTTGCGGCCGCAGGTGAAATAATTGCCCTTGGCCATGGTCTCGCGCGGCACGGCGTCCGCCGGCAGGCCGTCGATGGCGCGGGCGAGGGCCGGGGCATCGAGGCCGGCGGCGTTCACCAGCAGCCGGCAGCCCAGCGTCAGCGGTTCGGCGCCGCCGGTGCGCACCACCAGCCCTTCGGCGTCCGACCCGGCCGAGACGATGGGCGACGACAGGGCCAGCATGCCGCCCGCAGCCTCCATGTCGCCCAGCAGGGCCAGCATCAGGCCGTGGGAATCGACGATGCCGGTGGAAGGGGAGAGCAGCGCCGCGTGCACCGCCAGCGCGGGCTCCAGCGCCATTGCCTGCGCCGCGTCGAGCAGCACGAGGTCATTGACGCCGTTGGCGGCGCCGGTCTTCGCCAGCTTTTCAAGATAGCCCACCTCCTCGGGGGATGCGGCGACGATGAGCTTGCCGATGCGCTTGTGGCCGACGCCGTGGCTGGCGCAGTAGGCATAGAGCAGGTCGCGGCCCTTCACGCACAGCTCGGCCTTCAGGCTGCCGGGGTCGTAATAGATGCCGGCGTGGATGACCTCGGAATTGCGCGAGGACGTGCCGGTGCCGATGGCGTCCGCCGCCTCCACGACCACCACCTCGCGGCCGGCCTGCGCCAGCGCCCGCCCCACTGCGAGTCCGACGACGCCCGCCCCCGCCACGATGCAGTCCACCCGATCCATGCCGGCCCCGTCCGCTCCGAATCGCCGACGAGATTAGAGCGCTGTATCGCCCGATTGAACCTCGTGCCCTGTCCGCGTCATGAAACCGAACCAAGCTGCTGACACTTCTCCAGGGGAGGCCGGCGTGCGGAGCCGGACCGAGCGGAGGCTTGCGCATGGCGGCGGACGGAACGGGACAGGTGCGGCCGGGGCCGCTGTGGTGGCAGTCCGGCGTGATCTATCAGATCTATCCCCGCTCGTTTCAGGATGCCAACGGCGACGGCGTCGGCGACCTCGCCGGCATCCTTTCGCGTCTGGACTATCTCGCCGAGCTCGGCATCGACGCCATCTGGATTTCGCCCATCTATCCCTCGCCGATGGACGATTTTGGCTATGACGTGGCCGACTATACAGACGTCCATCCGCTGTTCGGCACGCTCGACGACTTCGACCGCCTGATCGCCGCGGCGCATGCGCGCGAGATCAGGATCATCCTCGACTTCGTGCCCAACCATTCCTCGCAGGCTCATCCGTGGTTCGAGGAATCGCGCTCCAGCCGGGATAATCCCAAGCGGGACTGGTACATCTGGCACGACGGCGCGGCCGACGGCGGGCCGCCCAACAACTGGCTGTCGGAATTTGGCGGCAGCGCCTGGGAATACGACGCCAAGACCAAGCAATATTACTACCACGCCTTCCTGAAGGAGCAGCCGGACCTCAACTGGCGCAATCCGACTGTGGTGGAAGCGATGCACGACGTGCTGCGCTTCTGGTTCGACCGCGGCGTGGACGGCTTCCGCGTCGACGCGCTGTGGCATGTCGTCAAGGACGAGGAATTTCGCGACAATCCGCCCAATCCGGATTTCACCAGCGGGATGAACCCGCACGCGGCGCTGATCCATCTCTACACCGGCGACCGGCCGGAGCTGATGGGGGTGATCGCCGGCATGCGCGCGGTGGCCGACGCCTATCCGGGGCGGGTGCTGGTGGGGGAGGCCTATCTGCCGCTGGACCGCATCGCCGCCTATTACGGTGCCAACAACGACGGCGTGCACCTGCCTTTCAACTTCACCTTGCTGAACGCGCCCTGGACCGCGCGCGCTCTGGCGCCGCTGATCGCAGCCTACGAGGCGGCGATTCCGGAGGGAGGCTGGCCCAATTGGGTGCTCTCCAACCATGACCGGCCCCGCGTCGCCGGCCGGCTCGGGCCCGATCAGGCGCGCGTCGCGGCCATGCTGCTTCTGACCCTGCGCGGCACCCCCACGCTCTATTACGGCGACGAGATCGGCATGACCCAGGTGGAGATCCCGCCGGACCGCATCCAGGACCCGTTCGAGAAGAACGTGCCCGGCCTCGGCCTCGGCCGCGACGGCGCCCGCACGCCCATGCAGTGGGACGATGGTCCCTTCGCCGGCTTCTCCACCGTGGATCCGTGGCTGCCGCTCGCGGACGACTACACCGAGGTGAACGTGAAGGCGGAGCAGGGGGCGGCGGCCTCCATGCTGACGCTCACGCGCGCGCTGCTTGCCCTGCGGCGCAGCCATCCGGCCCTCTCGGTGGGCTCCTGGCTGCCGCTCACGGCGGCGGGCGATCTCCTCGCCTATCTGCGTCAGGGGGAGGGGGAGACGCTGCTGGTGGCGCTCAACCTCGGCGGCGAGCCTTTGAGCGCCACTATCCCGGACATGGTGGTGGCCGGGCGCATCCTGCTATCCACCTGGTGCGACCGGGCGGAGGAGCACGTGGCCGGAACCATCGACCTCAGGCCCAACGAGGGCGTGGTGGTGCGGCTCGAGCCCTGAGGCGCGCGATCGCGCTCGCCGGCGCGAGGCGCCTCACAGAAGGCCGATGGAGATCCAGGGCACCGCCGCCACGAGGATGAGGCCGGCGAAGAGCGCCACGAGATAGGGCCAGATCGCGCTGATGGCCTCGTCGGGCGAGACGTTGCCGATCTTGCAGGCGAGATAGAAGCCGATGCCGATGGGCGGGGTCATCAGCCCGATGTTCATGGCCGTGACGATGACCATGGAATAATGCACGTCGTTGATGCCGAGCTTGCGGGCGATGGGATACATCAGCGGCGCCATGAGCACGATGGCCGGCAGGCCTTCCAGGATGCAGCCGAGCACCAGGAAGACGAGGATGCTCACCGCCATGAAGCCGATCCAGCCGCCCGGCAGGCCGGCCATGAAATCGGCCAGCGAGCCGGCGATGCCGGCCTGGGTGATGGCCCACGCCATGGCGACGGCGCAGGCGAGGATGACGAGGATAGCGCCGGTGAGGGCCGCCGTCTCCACCAGCATGCCGTAGAAGGTTCTCAGGCTGATGCCGCCATAGAGCACGATGCCGACGAACAGGGCGTAGACCACGGCGATGGTCGAGACCTCCGTGGCGGTGGCGACGCCGCCGGACACCGCGCTGCGGATCAGGAAGGGCAGCACCAGCGCCGGAATGGCCACGAGAGCGGTGCGCCAGACCATCGCCATGGTGGGCCGGCGCACGCCGGTCATGTCCTCGTCCCGCGCCTTGAAGCGGGCGAGCGCCGCCAGCGCCGCCAGCAGCACCATGGCCACCACGAAGCCGGAGGTGAACAGGGCCGCGATGGAGACGCCGGCCACCGAGCCGAGCACGATGAGCACGATGGAGGGCGGCACCGTGTCCGCCATGGCCGCGCCCGTGGCGAGGAGGGCGATCATCTCCTTCGGCTTGTGGCCGCGGCGCTTCATCTCCGGAAAGAGGGCCGGGGCGACGGTCGCCATGTCCGACACCTTGGAGCCGGAGATGCCCGAGACCACGAACAGCGACCCGAGCAGCACGTAGGACATGCCGGCCTTCACGTGGCCCAGCAGGGAGGCGAGGAAATCGACGATGGCCTTGCCCATGCCGGTGGAATCGAGAATGCAGCCGAGCAGCACGAAGACGGGCACGGAGAGAAGGATGAGGCTGCTCATGCCCTCGTCCATGCGGCCGATCATGACCAGCAGAGGCACATGGGTGGCAAAGGCGAGATAGCACACCGTGCCGATGCCGAAGCAGAAGGCGATAGGCACGCCGGCGGCGAGCGCCAGCGCCACGAAGCCGATGAGGAAGAGGGCAATGGCGCCGTTGCCGGCCTTGATGAGGGCGGGGCTCGCCAGCCACAGGGCGCCCAGCACGGCGGCGATGATGGCGAGGGAGAGCGCGAGGTCGCGCAGGCTGGCGCGGCGCACCGCATGGGCCACCGCCAGCGCCGCCATGGCGCAGATGCCCACCGGCAATGCCGCCGCCCGGTAGCTGCCGGCGATGCCCAGCGCCGGCAAGGTGATGAAGCTCTCTTCCGACGCGTAGTCATAGGCCGGGTAGGCGAGGGCGAGGAGCAGCGCGGCCACCAGCAGCAGGGCGAAGGTGTCGACGAAGCGTCGCGCGCCGTCCGGAAGGGCCTTGAGGAACAGGGTGAGGCGCAGATGCTCGTTGCGGTCGATGGCGATGATCGAGCCGAGCATGGCGAGCCAGATGAAGGCGATGGACGCCACCTCATCACCCCAGATGATGGGCAGCGAAAGCAGATAGCGCGACAGCGCGCCCGCCAGAAGCAGCGACACCACCACCACCAGAAGGAGGGCGGCGAGCGCCTCCACCGGGCGCATGAAGCGCGAGCCGGCGCGGGGGGCTTCGCTTTCGGCGGCGAGGGTCAGGGTGTCGTCGGCGGCTGAGGCCATCTTTACGGGTCCGTTGGGTCTTCTCGATGGGGCCCCTCCGGGCCGGCCAGAACCATAGGCAAGAATGCGCCGTGCGTCTCGCCGAAGGAGACGTCTGCCCCCGACGCCGCCTTCCGAACCCTCCCTTGCGGGAGGATCCGGGCCGAAGGCGGCGAGATTTGCGGGACACGGGTGCTGGCGCTTCGCGGCGGCCCCTCACCCTCCCCAAGGGAGAGGGTGGGGCGCCACTATTGTGCCGGGCCGCGGCGCTTCCGACGGCTCAGGACAGGGGACCGGTGTACTTCTCCAGAGTGGCCCAGGCCTCGTCGCCATACTTGCCCTTCCACTCGGCGTAGAAGCCGGCCTTGCGCAGCTGGTCGCGGAAGGACTCCACCTTCGGCTCGTTGAAGACGAGGCCCTTCTCGGTGAGCTCCTTGCGCAGGGTGCCGTTGAGCGCGAACACATCCTCGCGCTCCAGCACGCCGGCGGCGTTGATGTGCTTCGCCACCACGGCGCGCAGGTCCTCCGGCAGCTTCTCGAACGCGCGGCGGTTGGCGAGGAACCAGAAGCCGTCCCACATGTGGTTGGTGACGGAGCAGTATTTCTGCACCTCGTAGAGCTTCGCCGTGGAGATGATGGCGAGGGGATTCTCCTGCGCATCCACCGTGCGGGTCTGCAGCGCGGTGTAGACCTCGGCGAAGTTGAGGGAGGCGGGGGCGCTCTCGAACGCCTTGAACATGGAGGTCCACAGCGGCGAGACCGGCACGCGGATCTTCAGGCCCTTGAGATCGGCGGCGGTCTCGATGGGCTTGGTGGACGTGGTGATCTGGCGGAAGCCGTTGTCCCAGATCTTGTCCATGGCGACGATGCCGGCCTTGGCGATCTGGCCGCGCACATAGGCGCCGAGGTCGCCATCCATGGCCTTCCACACTTCGCCATAGCCGGGGAACGCGAAGCCGATGCCGCTGATGGAGGCGTTGGGCACCAGCGTCGAGAGGATCAGCGGGGAGAGGGTGAAGAATTCGATGCCGCCCGAGCGCAGCTGGCTCAGCATGTCGGTGTCGCCGCCGAGCTGGCTGGAGGGGAACACCTTGATCTCGACCCGGCCCTGCGTCTCGGCCTTGATCTTTTCCGCCATCTCGCCGGCGCGCACGTTCATGGGGTGCGTGACGGGCAGGTTGTTGGCGTATTTGTAGGAGAATTCCGCGCTCTGCGCCCGCGCGACATGGGGGGCGAAGACCGCCGGGGCGAACACGCCTCCGGCCAGCGCCGTGGCGGCGCCCGCCTTCATCAGGGTGCGACGGGTCACGTTCATCCTCGGTGCTCCTCCTGGTGGCGCGGCGCTCGAATGGCCGGCCTTGTTTCCATTGGGTCCAATATATGGACCTCTTTTCCCGACGCACATGCTGGCCCGCTTGTCGCGATTTCGCAAGGGGGTTAAGGTCGATGCAGACGCTGCGTTGCTGCGATCTCAATGATATCAACATCTAGGTCCATATCATGGATCAGGGAGCGCGCGTGGGACGGGCACCGAAGCTGCCTTCGGTCCGATCGGGGCAGCGGCATGAGGCGGGCACCGGCGCGCCCGAGGCCGCGGTCGGAGGCACCCAGAGCATCGAGCGCGCGGTCCGCCTGCTGCTGCTGGTGGGCCGCGCCGCGCCGGCCGGGGCGCGCCTTGCCGATCTCGTCTCCCTCTCGGGTCTGCCCAAGCCCACCGTGCGCCGGGTGCTCCTCGCCCTGGTGCGCACCGGCCTGCTCGATCAGGACGAGACGACCCGCCGCTACCATGTGGGGCCGGAAGCCTATGTCCTCGGCACCCTAGCCGGGACGCGTTTCGGGATCCATGCCCTCGCCCTTGACGGGCTGTCGCGCATCGCCCGCTCCAGCGGCGACTGCGCCTTCCTGTCGGTGCCGCGGGGCGCCTTCTCCGTGTGCCTGCACCGCGAGGAGGGCACTTTTCCCATCCGCACCCACGTGCTCCAGGCCGGGGACCGGCACCCCCTCGGTATCGGCGCCGGCGGCCTCGCTCTGCTCGCCGCCTTGCCGGATGCGGAGGCGGAGTGGGTGCTGGAGGCGAATGCCGATGCGCTGGCCGCCGCCTATCCCGGCTATCCGCCTGCGGTGCTGCGCGCCGCCATCGCCGATACGCGGGCTCGCGGCTATGCCCTGAACCCCGGCCTCTACGTGGCCGGCTCGTGGGGCATCGGCGTGCCGGTGCGCGCACCGAACGGGCGACCCCTGGGCGCCCTCTCCCTCGCCGCCATCGAGAGCCGCCTGACGGCCGAACGGCAAGGCGAGCTCGTGCCCCTTCTCAAACGCGAGGCCGCGCTGCTGGAGGCCCAGTTGGGCGGAGCGCGCGCCGAGCACCCCCCGCCGCCACGGCCCGCCCGCATCGTCGCCAAGGCGGTCCCCTGAAACCCGCACCATCGCCGGGAGGATGCGGCCGAGGCGCAGGCCTCCTGCCGTCCCTGCCCCGCCTATCCATTGGAGCACGTCCATGTCCGCAAGTCCCCTTTCCGCCCCGGCCGACGCGCCCAAGGGCGGCGTCGCCCGGATCAGCCGGAGGGTGATGAACCTGTCCCATTTCCTGCGCCAGCAGGCGCGGCGGCTGCCGGCGCACATCGCCTTCGTCGAGGGTGAGCGCACCGTGACCTGGAGCGAGATGGACGCGCGTGCGGATGCCATGGCGGCGGAGCTTGCCGCCCGCGGCGTGACCAAGGGCGACCGCATCCTGGTGCAGTCGAAGAACTGCCTCGAAATGTTCGAGAGCCTGTTCGCCACCTTCCGCCTCGGCGCGGTGTGGGTGCCGACCAATTTCCGCCAGACCCCGGACGAGGTCGCCTATCTCGCCTCCGCCGCCGGGGCGCGGGTGATGATCTGCCATCGCGACTTTCCCGCCCATGTGGCAGCGGTGCAAGCGGCGGTGCCGGACCTCGGCACGGTCATCGCCATCGGCGAAGCGCCCTTCGGGCCGGACTATGGCGCCCTCGTCGCCGCCCGGCTCGGGGAGCGCGTGCCCGTGGCCGACGTGGAGCACGACGATCCCTGCTGGTTCTTCTTCACCTCCGGCACCACCGGCAGGCCCAAGGCGGCGGTGCTCACCCACGGCCAGATGGCCTTCGTCATCACCAATCACCTGTGCGACCTGATGCCCGGCACCACGGAGGAGGACGCCTCCCTGGTGGTGGCGCCGCTCTCCCACGGGGCGGGCATCCACCAGCTGGTGCAGGTGGCGCGCGGGGTGAAGACCATCCTCATGCCCTCCGAGCGGTTCGACGCGGCCGAGGCGTGGCGGCTGGTGGAGGAATGGCGCGTGACCAACATGTTCACCGTGCCCACCATCACCAAGCTCCTCACCGAGCACCCGTCGGTGGACCGGTTCGACCATTCCTCGTTGCGCTATGTGATCTACGCCGGCGCGCCCATGTACCGGGAGGATCAGAAGTTTGCCTTGAGGAAGCTGGGCAAGGTGCTGGTGCAGTATTTCGGCCTCGGCGAGGTGACGGGCAACATCACCGTCCTGCCGCCGCGCCTGCACGATCCCGAGGACGGCCCGCATGTGAAGATCGGCACCTGCGGCTTCGAGCGCACCGGCATGCAGGTGCAGATCCAGGACGACGCAGGCCGCGAGGTCGCGCCCTTCGAGACCGGGGAGATCTGCGTCTGCGGCCCGGCGGTGCTGGCCGGCTATTACGACAACCCCGAAGCCAATGCGAAGGCGTTCCGCGACGGCTGGTTCCGCACCGGCGACCTCGGCCACATGGACGCGGAGGGCTTCGTCTACATCACCGGCCGCGCCTCGGACATGTACATTTCCGGCGGCTCCAACGTCTATCCGCGCGAGGTGGAGGAGAAGGTGCTCACCCACCCCGCTATCGCCGAGGTGGCGATCCTCGGCGTGCCCGATCCCATGTGGGGCGAGGTGGGCGTCGCCGTCTGCGTGCTGAGAGACGGGCAGAGCGTCACCGACGAGGAACTGGTCGCCTTCCTCGATGGCAAGGTCGCCCGCTACAAACTGCCCCGCCGGGTGCATTTCTGGGCCGAGCTGCCGAAATCGGCCTACGGCAAGATCACCAAGAAAATGGTGCGCGAGGCGCTGGCCGAGCGCGGGCTGATCTGAGCGCAACCATCACCATCCATCACCCTTAGGGAGGAACGCCGTGGCAAGGCAGGGAAGCATCATCGTGACGGGCGGGGCGTCCGGCATCGGGCTCGCTGTGGTGGAGGAGCTTCTGGCCGAGGGCTGGCGCGTCGTCGCTGCGGACCTCGTGCCGGAAAATGTGGAGAAGGCCCGCGCGGCCCTCGCCGCCCATGGCGACGCGGCGCGCGTGGTTGAGGCGGACATTTCCGACGAGGCGCAGGTGGTGAAGCTCGTCACCGAGACGGAGGCGAGCTTCGGACCGCTGTGGGGCATGGTCAATTCCGCCGGCATCGCCCGCGATATCCCGGCGCTGGAGACCTCTGCGGAGCTGTTCCGCAAGATCCTAGACGTGAACGTGGTGGGCACCTTCCTGATGGCGCGCGAGGCGGCGAAGGTGATGCAGGCGCGCGGCGCCGGCTCCATCGTCAACATCGCCTCGGTCTCCGGCATCCGGGGCAATCTCGGGCGCTCGGCTTATGGCTCGTCCAAGGGCGCGGTGGTGGTGCTCACCAAGATCCTCGCTGTGGAGTTCGCGGCGATGGGCATCCGCGTCAACGCCATCGCCCCCGGACCGGTGGAGACGCCGCTGGTCAAGGCGGTCCACACCGCCGAATCCCGCGCCGCGTGGCTGCGCACGGTGCCGCTGAAGCGCTATGCCGAGCCGAAGGAAATGGCGGGGACCATCGCCTTCCTGCTCGACCCGGAGAAATCGTCCTACGTCACCGGCCAGACCATTAACGTGGACGGCGGCTTCACCGCCGGCGGCCTGATCGGCCTGTAGCGCCGGCATCGTCGTCCACACCCGACTACGGCGGACGGGCGCGGAGGGCGTTGACGCCGCCCGCCGCTCGGTCATCGTCCCTGGGGGAGCACGCACCGATTCTGGCGGCCGCCGCCGGGCGGCGCGCCCCGGAGGCGGAGATGGATGAGAGCGGGCAAGTCTTCGACCTCGCCATCGTCGGCGGCGGCATCAACGGCTGCGGCATCGCCCGCGATGCGGCTGGGCGCGGGCTCTCGGTGGTGCTGTTCGAGAAGGCCGACCTCGCCTCAGGCACCTCCTCGGCCTCCACCAAGCTCATCCACGGCGGGTTGCGCTATCTCGAATATTACGAGTTCCGCCTGGTGCGCGAGGCGCTGGCCGAGCGCGAGGTGCTGTGGGGCATCGCCCCGCACATCGTCTGGCCGCTGCGCTTCGTGCTGCCGCACCATCCGGGCCTGCGGCCCGCCTGGATGCTGCGGCTCGGCCTGTGGATCTACGACCACCTGGGCGGGCGCCGCCTGCTGCCCCCCACCCGAACGCTCGACCTGCGGCGCGACCCCGCCGGCCTGCCGCTGCGACCGGGCCTTGCGCGGGCGTTTGAATATTCCGACTGCTGGGTGGAGGATTCGCGCCTCGTGGTGCTCAACGCCCGCGATGCCGCCGATCGCGGCGCCTCCATCCGCCCGCGCACCCGCGTCACCGGGGCCCAGCGTGCGGCGGGGCGGTGGGTGATCGCCACCGAGCGCGCCGGCCTGGCCGAAACGGTGGAGGCGCGGGTGCTGGTGGACGCCGCCGGCCCGTGGGCGGGGGAGGTGCTCGACGCCCTGAAGGTGAAGGCGCCGGCGCCGCTGCGCCTCGTGCAAGGCAGCCACATCGTGGTGCCTCGCCTCTATGCCCACGAGCGCTGCTACATCTTCCAGAACGCCGACGGGCGGATCATCTTCGCCATTCCCTACGAGGGCGACTTCACTCTCATAGGCACCACCGACCGCGACTTCAGCGGCCGGCCCGGGGAGGCGCAGGCAACGCCCGACGAAGTGGCCTATCTGTGCGCGGCGGCGAGCGAATATTTCGCCGCCGCCATCGCTCCCGAGCAGGTGGTGTGGACCTATTCGGGCGTGCGTGCGCTCTATGACGACGGCGCCGGCACCGCCCAGGCGGCCACCCGCGACTATGTGCTCTCCCTCGACGCGCCGGAGGGGGAGGCGCCGCTCCTCACCGTCTTCGGCGGCAAGATCACCACCTACCGGCGCCTCGCCGAGGCGGCGATGGAGCGCCTCGCGCCGCACCTTCCCGCCCTTGGCCCGGCCTTCACTGCCACCGCGCCTCTGCCGGGCGGCGGATTTCCCCGGCAGGGGTTCGACCATCTCGCCCGCGCCCTGCGCGCCAGCTTTCCGGCCCTCGATCCGGCCCTGCTCGCCCGCCTCGCCCGCGCCTATGGCACCGATGCCTTCCGCCTGCTTGAGGGCGTCGTCGACGAGGACGACCTCGGCGACTGGTTCGGCGCGCATCTGTGCGCACGGGAAGTGGACTGGCTGATGGACCGGGAATGGGCCATGACCGCCGCCGAAGTGCTATGGCGCCGCTCGAAGCTGGGCCTGCGCACCTCGGCGCCGGAAGCAGTGGCGCTCGACGCCTACATGGCGACCCGCGACGGCGGCTGAACAGCAATAAAGGGAGGACGCCATGGCCGCCTACATCCTTGCCATCGACCAGGGCACCACCTCGTCGCGGGCGCTGCTGGTGCGCCGGGACGGCTCCGTCGCCGCCATGGCGCAGGAGGAGCTGCCGCAGCATTTCCCCGCTTCCGCCCACGTGGAGCAGGAGGCGGAGGACATCTTAGGCACCGTGCTGCGCTGCTGCCGCGCGGCGCTCGCCGAGGCCGGGGCCGGGCCGGCCGACATCGCCGCCATCGGCATCACCAACCAGCGCGAGACCACGCTGGTGTGGGAGCGCGCCACCGGTCGCGCCATCCATCGCGCCATCGTCTGGCAGGACCGCCGGACGGCACCGACCTGCGCGCGGCTGGAGGCGGCGGGACACGGGCCGCTGGTGAAGGCGCGCACCGGCCTCCTCATCGACCCCTATTTCTCCGCCACCAAGATCGCCCACATCCTCGACGCCGTGCCCGGTGCGCGCGAGCGGGCGGAGAAGGGCGAACTCGCCTTCGGCACGGTGGACAGCTTCCTGCTCTTCCGGCTCACGGGCGGGCGCGCCCACGCCACCGACGCCACCAATGCGGCGCGCACCCTGCTGTTCGACATCCACAAGGGCGCGTGGGACGACGACCTCCTCGCCATATTCGGGGTCCCGCGCGCCCTGCTGCCGCAGGTGATGGACTGCGCCGCCGCCTTCGGCACGACGGACCCGGCGCTGTTCGGCGGCCCCATCCCCGTCCGCGGCATGGCGGGGGACCAGCAGGCGGCGGTGGTGGGGCAGGCCTGCTTCAGCCCCGGCATGGTGAAATCCACCTATGGCACGGGCTGCTTCGCTCTGCTCAACACCGGCGCGACGCCGGTGGTCTCCACCCGGCGGCTCCTCACCACCATCGCCTACCAGATCGACGGGCGGCGCACCTATGCGCTGGAGGGCTCCATCTTCGTTGCCGGGGCGGCGGTGCAGTGGCTGCGGGACGGGCTGGGCATCATCGCCCGCGCCAGCGAGAGCGACGATTTGGCGTTGCGGGCGGATGACGGGCAGGACGTGATCCTGGTGCCGGCCTTCGTCGGTCTCGGCGCGCCCTATTGGCGTCCCGACGTACGTGGCGCCCTGTTCGGCCTCACCCGCGCCACGGGCCCCGCCGAGCTGGCGCGGGCGGCGCTGGAGAGCGTGTGCTTCCAGACCGTCGACCTGCTCGACGCCATGCATGCCGACTGGCCGGGCGCGGCCGACGATACGGTGCTGCGGGTGGACGGCGGGATGACCGCGTCGGACTTCACCATGCAGCGACTCGCCGACCTCCTCGGCGCGCCGGTGGACCGGCCGGTGCAGAAGGAGACGACGGTGCTCGGCGCCGCGTATCTCGCCGGCCTCGCCTGCGGCTTCTTTCCCCCGCCGGACGTGTTTGCCGGGCAGTGGCGGCTGGAGCGGCGCTTCACGCCGCAGATGGCGCCCACGGACCGGAGTGCGCGGCTCTCGGCCTGGCGCCAGGCGGTGGGCCGGCTGCTGGATGGGGATTGATTTTGCCGGCAACCTGCCGCCGAATGCCGCGAACGAGAACGGGGAGGGCGTGTCGATGAGCCGGGACGACAGCTTCTCGCCCGCCGAGCGCGCCGCCATCTATCGCTGCATCGCCGAGCGGCGCGACGTGCGGCGGCATTTCCGGCCGGACCCGGTGCCCGACGATGTGCTCGCCCGGGTTCTGGCGGCGGGTCACGCGGCCCCTTCTGTTGGCTTCCTCCAGCCGTGGAACTTCATCCTGGTGCGTGCGGCCGCCACCAAGGCCGCGCTGCACGCCGCCTTCAGCCGCGCCAATGCGGAAGCAGCGGACATGTTCGAGGGCGAGCGGGCGCAGCTCTACCGCTCGCTGAAGCTGGAGGGCCTCATGGAGGCGCCGCTGCTCCTGTGCGTCACCTGCGAGCGCGATCGCGCCGGGCCGGTGGTGCTGGGGCGTACCCACCAGAGCGAGATGGACATCTATTCCACGGTCTGTGCCGTGCAGAACATCTGGCTCGCAGCGCGGGCGGAAAATCTCGGCGTGGGGTGGGTGTCGATCCTGTCCGAGGCGGACCTGCGCCGCGTTCTCGGCATTCCTGATCCCATCGTGCCCATCGCGCTGTTGTGCGTCGGCTATGTGGACGCCTTCGCCGCTACGCCGGACCTGGAGCGGGCCGGATGGCGCCAGCGGCTGGCGCTGGAGGATCTGGTGTTCGAGGAACGCTTCGGCGCGCGGGAGGCGGCGCCGGTGGAGGGGTGAGGCGGTCGAAACGCCCTCAACGGACGAGGGCGACCTGCTGGCCGGTGTCGGCGATCACGCCCACGTAACGGTTGGGGCCGGCCGGCTGGAGCCGGGCCGTGACCTTGCCCTGATGATTCTGCAGCACGATGTCTGGACCCATCATGTCCCAGCCCTTGGTCATGAAGATCTCGCTGGGGCAGGAGACGTCGGCCTGGGCCGAGAGGCCGGAGAGACCACGGTCGGTGCCGAGGCGCAGCGGGCAGGTGCCGCGGCCGGAATCCCAGGAAAAGCTCCAGGCGCCCGACACCTGTTCCTTGGCGGCGCTCGGCGCGTAGGCGCTGCCGCCGGGATTGGCCGAGGGCGGCGTCAGGGGGACGTTGGAGGCGGTGGTGCGCGGACTGATGGCGCCGGTGGCCGTATCGGCCGAGGCCGTGGACACATTGCCGGGCGCCGGCGAAGTCTCCACCGATGCGGTGGGCGCCGTGAGAACGCGGTTGCCCGCCGTGGCGGACGGCTTCGCCCCGAAGCCGTCGAGCTCTGTGCTGCACCCGCCAAGGGCCAGCGCCAGCGCCGCCGTCACATGTACCGCCTTCATCCATACCTCTCCGGACGTGCCCGCAAACCCTAGCGTGTCCCTGCAACGACCGCCACCCGCAAGGGCGGCGCGCAGAAAGCGCCATCGACGTTCGGATCGCGGCGCGGCAAGCGAAGTGCATTGCCGGCTCTGATGGGCCTCACCCTTTCGGCAGAACATGGCAGCACCAAGGCAGATGCCATATCTCAATACCGTTTACCGGCGGCGGATGGACGCGATGGTTAAGGCAGTTTAATCCACGGCGGAGCGCGTCGCCGCGCAGATTTTCCCCTCCTGTTGCCGTGCTGGAGCTTTCCATGGCCATGCTCGATCCCCGTTCGCTCACCCTGATCGTCACCGGCGCCACCTCGGGCATCGGCGCTGCCACCGTCCGGCGCTTTGCGAGCGCCGGCGCTCGGGTGGTGGCGGTGGGGCGACGGGCGGAGCGCCTGGACGAGCTGAAGGCCGAGTTTGGCGACCTCATCCTGCCGCTGGTGCTGGACGTGCGCGACGAGAAGGCGACCTTCGAGGCCTTCTCCGGCCTCCCGGCACCGTTCGACGGCTACAATATCGTGTTCGCCAATGCCGGCCTCGCCATGGGCCTCGACCCGGCCCACTCGGCGAGCCTCGACGACTGGCGCACCATGGTGGAAACCAACATCTCGGGCATGCTCTACACCGTGCGCGCGACGCTGCCGGCCATGGTGGAGCGCAAGGAGGGGCATGTGGTCTTCACCGGCTCCATCGCCGGCGACTATTCCTATCCCGGCGCCAACGTCTACGGCGCCACCAAGGCTTTCGTGAAGCAGTTCTCGCTGAACATCTGGGCCGATCTCGCCGGCAGCGGCGTGCGCGTGACCAACATCGAGCCGGGCCTCACCGAGACCGAATTCTCGGTGGTGCGCTTCGCCGGCGACAAGGGCCGCGCCGACAGCGTGTATTCCGGCACCGAGCCCATGACCGGCGAGGATATCGCAGAGCAGGTGTTCTTCGCCTGCACCGCGCCGCGCCACGTCAACATCAACCGCATCCAGTCCATGGCCTCGCAGCAGGGCTTCGGTCCGCTGGCCCTCAAGCGCAACCCGGCCTGAGCGTGCCGAGCCGGCACGGCGCCGGAATCGGGTGGGCGCGACTTGCCGGCTCTGCTGAGATAGGCGACGCTTGATCCGAAGGAGACGTGCCGTGCTGGCGCCCGATGTCCAAGAGCTGATCCTGCCCCCGTCGGGCCTCACGATGGCCGCGGCGCCCGCGACCCCGCTCGCCATCGCCGCCCGCGACTATGACGTCGTGCGCCGGGCGGTGGAATACATCTCGCGGCATGTGCGCGACCAGCCGGAGGTGGAAGCCATCGCCGCCGCCGCTGGCGTCTCCCCCCGCGCGCTGACCGACCTTTTCCGCCGCTGGTGCGGTCTCACCCCCAAGGCCTTCCTGCAGGCGGTGACGCTGGACCGCGCCCGCCGCGTCCTCGCCGAGTGCCCCAACGTGCTGGACGCCGCGCTGGAACTGGGCCTGTCCGGCCCCGGGCGGCTCCACGACCTGTTCGTGGTGCACGAGGCCATGTCGCCGGGCGAGTGGAAGACCGGTGGGGATGGCCTCGTCATCCGCTTCGGCTTCCATCCCTCGCCGTTCGGCCAGGCCCTCGCCATGTCCACGCCGCGCGGCCTGTGCGGCCTTGCCTTCGCCGATGCGGGCGAGGAGGCGGCGGCGCTCGCCGACATGCGCTCACGCTGGCCTAATGCGGCCTATGTGGAAGACCCGGCCGCGACGGCACCCCTCGTGGCGCGCATCTTCGAGCCGGCAGCCCTGAAGGACGACCAGCCGCTGCGCATCGTGTTCATCGGCACGGATTTCGAGATCCGGGTCTGGGAGACGCTGCTGCGCATCCCCATGGGCCGGGCCACCACCTATTCCACCATAGCCGAGCACGTGGGCCGGCCGAAGGCGGCGCGGGCGGTGGGCGCGGCCGTCGGCAAGAATCCCATCTCGTTCGTGGTGCCCTGCCACCGCGTCTTGGGCAAGAGCGGCGACCTCACCGGCTACCACTGGGGCCTGACGCGCAAGCGCGCCATACTCGGCTGGGAAGCCGCGAAGGTCGGTCCGGCGGGGGAGTGACGGCCGAGATAACGCCGCTCAGACCTTGCGGGTCTTGCGGCGGACGGCCAGCGTGCGCGGGTCGATCTTCTCGGGCGCGGTGCGGCTCTGGGCGTGGCGGCCGTGGCTGGCGCCGCGGCAGACGGCGGGGCGCAGCAGGATCTCGCTGCGCAGGGCCATGGCATGGATCTGCGCGAGGGAGGCGCGGCGCAGGGTGATCTCGGTCATGCGTTTCCGTCCTTGGATCAGCCGACCCAGCCCTTCAGCTCCCGCTCCACAACGGCCGTGAGCACGCGAAGGCCCTCGTCCCCGGCATTGAGGCAGGGGATGGCGGCAAATTCTTCGCCGCCGTGATGCATGAAGATCTCGCGGTTCTCAACCCCAATCTCTTCCAAAGTCTCAAGACAGTCGGCCACGAAGCCCGGATTCACCACCGCGAGGCGCTTCACGCCGCTCTCGGCGAGGCTTTTTACCGTCGCATCGGTATAGGGCTTCAGCCATTCCTCCCGGCCGAAGCGTGACTGGAAGGTAAGGCGAAACCGCTTGTCGTCGAGCCCCAGGCGCTCGCGCAGCAGGCGGGCGGTCTTGGCGCACTGGCAGTGATAGGGGTCGCCCTTGCGCAGATAGGATTCCGGCACGCCGTGGAAGGAGGCGAGGATCACCTCCGGCTCGAAGGGCAGCGCCGCCAGATGGCGCTCCAGGTCCCGCGCCACCGCGTCGATATAGACCGGGTCGTCATGCCAGGGCGGGGCGACGCGCAGCGTCGGCTGCCAGCGCATGGCCTTCAGCGCGTCGAACGCCTTGTCGCAAACGGTGGCGGAGGTGGCGGCTGAATATTGCGGATAGAGCGGCACCAGGAGGATGCGCTCGCAGCCCTGGGCCTGCAGCGCCGCGAGCCGCTCGGCGATGGGCGGCTTGCCGTAGCGCATGGCGAAATCCACCACGATGCGCGGATCAAGGCCGGCGCAATGGGCGGCGAGGCGCTCGGCCTGGGCGCGGGTGATGGTCTTGAGCGGGCCTTCGTCGCGCTCGGTGTTCCAGATGCTGGCGTAGTCGCGCCCCTTGGGACCCGGCCGCTTGGTGAGGATGATGGCGTTGAGCACGAACCACCACACCGCGCGGTTCACTTCGATCACCCGCCGGTCGGAAAGGAACTCCTTCAGATAGGCCCGCATGGACCAGTAGTCCGTGCCCTCGGGCGTGCCGAGGTTGACGATGAGGACGCCGATGCGGCCGAAGGCGACCTTGGGATGGTCGGGCGGCAGATGCGCGGCCTCGGCGGCCGTCGGCGGCAGATGGGTCATCGGGTCCTCGCTTGCGCCGGTGTGATGGCGCCGCGCCGCTGTCCCGTCAATCGGACGGCGCGTGCACGGCCAACCGGTACGCGCGGGCGCGCCGGGCGGATGGGTGCCGCAGCAAGCCCGGTGCGGCGACCGGCAGGACGAAGGTGAGGGATGGTGGGCGCGACAGGGATCGAACCTGTGACCCCTACGATGTCAACGTAGTGCTCTCCCGCTGAGCTACGCGCCCCCTCGCAGGAAGCGCCTCTATATCGGCTGAAATCGCCGGAGGCAAGGCGGGGTGTGCGGGCGATTGTGGATGGTCAGGCGGCCGCCGCCAGCATCTTGCCGACCTCGCTCACGAGATCGCGCAGATGGAAGGGCTTGGAGAGCACCTTGGCCTCGGTGGGCGCCTCGCCATCGGCGTTGAGGGCGACGGCGGCGAAGCCGGTGATGAACATCACCTTGAGATCGGG
This sequence comes from Xanthobacter pollutisoli, assembly GCF_040044995.1. NCBI lineage: Bacteria > Pseudomonadati > Pseudomonadota > Alphaproteobacteria > Hyphomicrobiales > Xanthobacteraceae > Xanthobacter > Xanthobacter pollutisoli. Next base: position 49,961 of record NZ_JBDZDP010000009.1, on the reverse strand, counting down.
GTCGAGCTCGGTGGCGCGGCGGGCGAGCTCGATACCGTCCATCTCGGGCATCACGATATCGGTGAGCAGAAGCTCGAACGGCTCCTCGCGCATCCGCTCGTAGGCCGAGCGCCCATTGTCGCAGGAGGCGACGGAGTAGCCCGCATTCTGTAGCGCCTTCACCAGAAAGCGGCGCATGTCGTTGTCGTCTTCAGCGAGCAGGATCTTGGCCACGCCGCTTCCCCTGATGTCGTGTTCTGTCCGCCCCCTGGCCGGGGCCGGGGTCCATATGACTTGTCTGCCGCAATCGGGTAAATTCGAAGTGAAGGTTCCGCCTCCCCTTCACAAGCGGCGCGCGGCCGGGCCATGATGCGCCGCCGGTGCATGGCTAATTCTGGAACAATTCCAAGGTGCTGGGCTCTTGATGACCGCCTGTCTCGCCGACACCATTGATCCCGCATTCGAGGTGCTGGCTCCGGCGGAGGCGACCGCGCCGTTCGTCTTCAACTCTCCCCATTCGGGCCGGATCTATCCGCGCAGCTTCGTCGAGCAGACCCGGCTCGACTTCCCGACCCTGCGCCGGTCCGAGGACACGTTCGTCGACGAGCTGTTCCTCGATGCGGTCGCGGGAGGGGCGCCGCTGATGCGGGCGCTGTTCCCGCGCTCCTTCCTCGATCTCAACCGCGAGCCCTACGAGCTCGACCCGCGCATGTTCGAGGGGCGGCTGCCGCCATTCGCCAACACGCGCTCGATTCGCGTCTCCGGCGGGCTCGGCACCATCGCCCGCGTGGTGGGCGACGCGCAGGAGATCTATCCGCGGCGGCTGGCGGTGAACGAGGCGATCGAGCGCATCGAGACCTATTACAAGCCCTATCACCAGGCGCTGCGCCGTCTGGTGGGGCGCATCCAGCGCCAGTGGGGCCTCGCCGTGCTGGTGGATTGTCATTCCATGCCGTCCAACTCGGCGCGCGAGGACATCGCGCGGGCCGATCTGGTCATCGGCGATCGCTACGGCACCAGCTGCAGCGAGGTGGTGACGGACGCCATCGAGCGCGCGCTTTCGGCGCGCGGCTATCGGGTGGTGCGGAACAAGCCCTACGCCGGCGGCTACATCACCGAGCATTACGGCAACCCCGCGGCCGGCCTCCACGCGGTGCAGATCGAGATCAACCGCGGCCTCTACATGGACGAGGCGGCCTATGAGCGAAACAGCGGGTTCGAGCAGCTGAGGTCCGACATCAGGGCGATCCTGCCGGAGCTGTTCGATGCGGTTTCCGACGGCCTGGCGCCGCACCGTGCTGCAGCGGAATGACATAGCCCTGCATTTTTGAGCATGGTGCCTTGCGTTTTTCGAATGGCAGCGCTACCACATTGCGCGCGCCTCCCGGCAACGCTCCGATCATCGCTCGCTGACCGCACTGGTCGCGTTGGCGAACCTTTCGGAGAGCCTGGGTCGCGCACGGATGCAAGCGGCGCCAGACCGCGCCCCGCGAAGGGTGCAGCATCCCAAGAAGGCTGAGACAGGGGGCCTAGACTGAAGGCTGACGTAAAGGCGAATGCCGAACGAAGCAGCCGAAAAAGAAAGGGGCCGTCCGCGTGAGCAGACGGCCCAAGTCTAGGGAGGAAACGCCCAAGGAGGGCAGCGACACAGCGACGCCAATCGCCGTGTCGCTATGCACAAATAGCCGAGTGCAGTGCCAGAAATCAAGTGCCGGTTTGTCGCACTCTGGTATACAGTATTAAGACCCTGATATTTAAAACGTTTTTGGAGTCGATTTTCGACCGCCCGCGAACCTTGCGCCCGCGCTGCACAATCAAACATGAAGCGACTCGGGTCCCACGGTGGGCCGGAGGTGCCGCGTCTTTCGATAGAGCGGGTCTGCTGGCGGGGGCGCCGTGTCGCCGGAGCGAGGGGCGCGTCTCTGAAGGAAGCGCCAGGCGGGAATCTCCCGGACGGGCTCGGGGGCAGACCGCTTCGCAATCCGGAGGCTTAGCGGGAGCCTTGGGGGTCCGCGCACGGGGCGATCGCCCATGTCGCAGGGAGCGCAGGTCCCAAAAAAGAAAGGGGCCGCTAGCGAAATCGCAGCGGCCCAAGTCTAGGGAGGAAACGCCCAAGGAGGGCAGCGGCACTGCAAAAAGCATTGCCGCGCCGCAATAATATGCGCCCGCCCCCCGTGCGCGACAAGACCGGTACCGGCGGATAGTTTGTGCACTCGTACAAATTTAAAACCATTCGTTGCCAGTGCCTTCGCTGCCGATTGCTCATTCGTTATGCGGCTTCGCGATGCAGCTGCCTCCGGCGAGGTCATCGCCGCGTCGCCGGCGATCCAGAACGGTAAATGCGTCTTCCTGCCGGCCGGCGTCGTCCAGTTTTCGCTTGGCAGGGGCCGACGCGCGCGCTTTCTTGCCGCTCCGGCGGGACGCCGTCTCGCCCCGCCGCCTGCCCGTGCCGGACCTTTCGGAGCGCCCATGACCGCGGTCGATTTCGACGCCTTCGTCCACCAGCTCGCGACCGTCTCGGGCGAGGCCATCCTGCCCTTCTTCCGCACCACCCTCGGCATCGAGGACAAGGGCGCCGGCCGCGGCTTCGGCTTCGATCCTGTCACCGAGGCCGACCGGGCGGGCGAGCAGGCCATGCGCAGCCTGATCCGCTCCACCTTTCCGGCCCACGGCATCATCGGCGAGGAGTTCGATAACGTGCCCGCCGAAGGGCCCTACACCTGGGCACTCGACCCCATCGACGGCACCAAGTCCTTCATCGCCGGCCTGCCCGCCTGGGGCACGCTGATCGGCCTGCTGAAGGAGGGCGACCCGGTCTACGGCATGATGCACCAGCCCTTCATCGGCGAGCGCTTCTTCGGCGACGGCGGGGTGGCGCGCTATCTCGGGCCCGCGGGGGAGCGCATCCTCGCCACCCGCGCCTGCGACCGGCTGGAGGACGCGGTGCTCTACACCACCAGTCCCCGCCTGATGGAAGCGGAGGACCTTGCCGCCTTCAGCACGGTGGAGGAGCGGGTGCGTCTCTCGCGCTACGGCGGCGACTGCTACGCCTATTGCATGGTGGCGGCCGGCCTCATCGATCTCGTCATCGAGACCGGGCTGCAGGATCACGACGTGATCGCGCTCGTGCCCATCATCGAGGGGGCCGGCGGCATCGTCACCAGTTGGGAGGGGGGCTCGCCCGTGGCTGGCGGGCGGGTGGTCGCGGCCGGCAGCCGCAAGGTGCACGAGGCGGCCCTGCGCCAGCTCGGCGCCTGAGTCTCCGCGCTTTCCGAAAGGCTCAGAACACCGGCGTTCCGGGGACGAAGGCGTCGAACGCCGCCCAGAATTGGGCGCGGAAGATGTCGCGCTCCATCAGCAGCTCATGGCGGCTCGCCGGCACCACCACGTGGGCGCCGGCGATGAGCCGCGCCGAGAAATGCTCGATGGCCTTGTTGGACACCAGGCGCTCGCCGCCCGCGGCGATGATGAGCAGCGGCTGGCGGATCCGCGCGATGGTGTCCGGATGGGTCAGCTCCGCCATGGTCTGGTAGGCGCCGGCCAGCCAGCCGATGGTCGGCGCACCGAGGTCGAGCTGCGGAAATGTGCGTGCGAGGGCCTGCGTGCGCTCGAAGCGCCCCCGGTCGGAGGTCACCGGATTGCCCTCGAAGCGCATCTTTGCCAGCGCGCGGCCGCGCCCGCCGGGCACGAACGCGCGGGCGAAGCCGATGTGGGCCAGGCCGATGGAGAGCGGGCGGATCACCGCCTCGAAGGGCACCGAATCAAGGGCGAGCATGGGCGCGCTGAGCACCATGCGATCGAACCAGCGCCGCCCTTCCAGCACCGAGGAGAGGAGGATGGTGGCGCCCATGGAATGGGCGAGGGCGAAGTGCGGCGGCGGGCAGTCGGGCAGCAGGATCTCGCGGGCGAAGATTTCGAGGTCCAGCTGATAGTCGGCGAAGCGGGTGACGTGCCCCTTCAGCGGATTGCGCAGCAGGCGCTGGGAGCCGCCCTGTCCGCGCCAATCCAGCAGCGCTACCGCGAAGCCGCGCGAACGCAGCTCGCGCACCACCTCGAAATATTTCTCGATGAACTCGCACCGTCCGCCGAGCACCGCCACGGTGCCCTTGGCCCGGCCTTCGGGCATGAAGCGGGCGAAGCGCAGCCGGATGCCGTCGGCGGCGACGATCTCGCCATCGACGCAGCCATCGGGCACCGGGTGGTTCGGAAGGGCGAAGAGGGTCATGGGGGTGTCGTGGGGCGCGGCATTGGGGCGGGGCGTTGGGGGCGTGGTGTCGGGGGCAGGCCGGCGGCTCCGCCGGGCGCGAGGGTTACACGCTGCGGGCCGGCTCCACAATCGCGAGGTCCGAAGGGGCGCGCCGCCCGGTTCCGCCCAGGCATCGGCCTTTGCGCGCAAGCGGGATGTCCGAGGCGGACCGACCGGGATCTAGCGTCGGCGCTCGTAGCCGATCACCTGCATGCCGCTGATCTCGCCGCTCGCGGCATCGAGCACCAGCCGCACCCGCTCGCCGCGCGGGCCCGTGGCCTCGGCGAGGAAGGACTGGCCGCGCTGGCGGATGGCGCCCACCTGGCTGAAGCCGCGGGCCTCCAGGCTCTCCGCCACGCTGTCGGACGTCAGCGGCCGGCCGCTTTGGGGTTGGAGGTGATAGGGCCGGTAGGCGCGCGGCGGCACCGCGCCCGGCATGGGCGCCCCCGTCACGGCTGCCTGCGCGGCGGTGGGGTCCGCCGACCGAGCCAAGGGACGGGAGACCGAGAGCCCGACGGCCCCGGCTTCCGAGCGGCCCACCGCCGGCCGGGCGCCAGACTCCACGCTGGCAGGGGAGGCAACGGTGGGCCGCGCTTCGGCGGCGCCGGGAGGGGGGCCGCATTCGGCGGCCGCCGGAGGCGCCAGCGCCATCAAGACTATCGCCGCAACGGCGGCCGAGCCGGCCCACATCGCCTGTGCTCCTCCCAGAACGCCGGACCCGGCGGATGGAGCTGTATCGTTCTGCAAAGTCTAGCCCGCACGGGTGAACGCGGCCCGACGCCGGCGTTCATCGCCCGTTCAGCTTGTCCCCTCCGGCGCCCTCTTGACGCCTGCTGGACCCTTTCCCACATCGACCGCAGGCGCCGGGCAAACCTGACGGCGCCTTGACCGGACCCGGCCCTGTGCGGGTCCCGCATGTCGCTTCAAAGGAGGATATGCCATGCGTACGTTTGACCTGTCTCCGCTGTATCGCAACACCGTGGGCTTCGACCGGCTGTTTTCGCTGCTCGATTCCGTCGGTGGCGTGGATGCAGCGCCCACCTACCCGCCCTACAACATCGAGCGGACCGGCGAGAACGCCTATCGCATCACGGTGGCCGTGGCGGGCTTCACCGATGCCGAGCTCGGCATCGAGGTGAAGGAAAACACCCTCACCCTCAAGGGCGAGAAGAAGTCGTCCGAGGTCGCCGAGAATGGCCAGCTGCTGTATCGCGGCATCGCTGCCCGCGCCTTCGAGCGACGCTTCCAGCTCGCCGACCACATGGAGGTGAAGGGCGCGGTACTCGAGAACGGCCTGCTGCACGTGGACCTCGTGCGCAACATTCCCGAGGCCAAGAAGCCCCGCATCATCCCCATCGGCAACGCGTCGGCCCCGAAGACCATCGAGGGCGCGACCGTGGAGGGGAGTGCGCAGGCGGCCTGACCGCCCGCGCGGCGCGGACGGGGACGGGTTCAGGCCCGCCCCCTTGCCTTCGGGCGGCACCCCTCGGTGCCGCCCTTTTGCATTGTGCGGCATCGCTGTCCACACGGCGGGCTTGATCTTGGCGCTCCGGCGGAGGAGGAGGGACTTTCGTTTCCCGTCTCCTGCGCAGAGGTCGTCTGCCCGTGTCGCCCGCCCCCCGCCGCATTCTCATCACCACCCGCCTGTTCGACGACGCGGCCGCCCGCTATCTCGCCGAGCACGATTGTGTCGCCGTGCCGTCGGGCCTGCCCGCCGACGCCCTCGACAGCGACATTCCCGATGCGGCGCTCAGCGCCCTTCTGGAAGGCGCGGTCGGCTGGATCGTGGGCCAGCGGGCGGTGACGCGTGAGATTCTGGCCGCGCACCCGGACCTGAAGGTGATCGCCCGGCGTGGGGTCGGCTACGACCGGGTCGACATCGCCGGAGCCCGGGCGCTCGGACGGATCGTCACCATCGCCGCGGGCGCCAATGATCCGGCCGTCGCCGACCACACCCTGGCGATGATCCTCGCCGTGCTGCGCCGGCTGAAGGAGAGCGCCATCGCCATCGCCGCGGACGACTGGCGGGTGGTGAGCGGCTTCGACCTCACCGGCAAGACGGTGGGCCTCGTCGGTCTCGGCCGCATCGGCAAGGCAGTGGCGCGCCGGCTGCACGGCTTCGACACCAAGGTTCTCGTGGCGACGCGCACCCCCGACCCCGATTTCCCCTTCGTCGAATATGTGCCCCTGGACGACCTCATCGCCCGCAGCGACGTGGTGAGCCTGCATGCCCCCCTCGGGCCGGAGACACGCCACCTCATCGGCGCCGCTGCCCTTGCCGCCATGAAGCCTCACGCCGTGCTGGTGAACACCTCGCGCGGCGGCCTGGTGGACGACCGGGCGCTCCTCGCGGCGCTGGAGGCCGGCCGGCTGGGCGGCGCCGGCCTCGACGTGTTCGAGGCCGAGGCAGACCCCGCACTCAAGCCGGTGGCCGCGGCCCTCGCCGCCCGCCCGGACGTGGTTGCCACCGCCCACGCCTCCGGCTCCAGCGGGGAGGCGCTGGCGCGCGGCAATCTCATCTCCGCCCAGTGCGTGGTCGCGGCCCTGGACGGCCTCGCCATGCCCCCGGGCTGTCTTGTCGCCGGCGGCTGAGCAGCGTCAGCCGCCGCTGATGGCGGTGAGCACGAACACGTCCGCGCCCGGGGGCAGCACGGTGTCGAGCCGGGCGCGGCGGCCATCGACGAAGACATTGATGTGGCGGCGGATCGCCGGGCGCTCGTCGCACAGCCGGTCGCGCATGCCCGGCCAGCGCGCCTCCAGGGCGTCCATGAGGTCGCGCACGCTCGCCGCCTCCAGCTCCAGATACGTCACACCGTCCGGAAACAGCCGGACGAGATGGGCCGGCAGCCGGAGCTTCACCGGGGCTGGCGCGTGCGCCACTCAGGCCTCCACCACCAGCGTTTCCACCGATGAGATGGTCGGCAGGTGCTCGGCCAGGCGGGTCCAGCTCTCGCCCTCGTCGGCGCTGGCGTAGATCTCGCCGGAGCCGGTGCCGAAATAGACGCCTGCCGGCTCCAGCGTGTCCGTGGCCATGGCCTGGCGCAGCACGTTGAAATAGGCATTGGTCTGGGGCAGGCCGGTGCGCAGCGCGGTCCAGGAGGCGCCGCCGTCGCGGGTGCGCCACACGGCGGCCTTGGCCTCGGGCATGAAGCGGCCGGCGGTGTCGCCGTTCAGCGGCACCAGAAAGAGCGTTTCCGGGTCGCGCGGGTGGGCGGCGGCGGGAAAGCCGAAGGAGGAGGGCAGGCCCGCCTCGATGCTCCGCCAGCTCTGGCCGCCGTCGTCCGAGCGATACATGCCGCAATGGTTCTGCTGGTAGAGGCGGTGGCGCAGGCCGGGCGCCTTCACCACGCAATGCACGCACTGGCCGTGCTCGGGATAGCGCTGGTCCTCGGGCATGTAGTCGGCGCGGGTGCCGCGGTTGCGGGCGCTCCAACTCTTCCCGCCGTCGGCGCTGTGGAACACGCCCGCGGCGGAGATGCCCACCCAGACCGAGGCGGGATCGTCCGGGTCGAGCACGAGGGAGTGCAGGATGAGGCCGGCCCCGCCAGGATTCCACTCGCCCCGCGAGGGATGCTTCTGCAACCCATCCAGATGGACGAAGGTCTGGCCGCCGTCGTCGGACCGGAACAGGCCGGCCGGCTCCACGCCGGCATAGAGCGCGCCGTCGCGGCCGGGCGCGAGGCTCCATACGCTCTTCACCGGCGTCTCGCCCTCGCCATAGGCGAGGCCACGGCTGGAGTGAGTCCAGCTGGCGCCGAGATCGTCGGACTGCCAGACCGCGGGTCCAAACCATTCATTGCCGCCGGCGGCATAGATTCGGCCCGTGGCGGCGTCGGCCACCACATGGTTGGTGGGCCAGGTGTCGCAGAAGGGGCCGGCCAGCGCCCAGTCGCGCCGCGCCGGATCGCTTTGAAGGATGAAGGCGCCTTTCTTTGTTCCGATGAGCACCAGGACCTTGCGCGGCATCGTTCTCCTCCCCCTTTGGCGTCGGACCGATCTGAGGACGTGGAGCCGGGACGGGCGCCGACACGGGGCGAAAATTATTCCCAATTCCCTCTTGGTTCTTTAGTTCTGACGAATTATGATAATCGTCAGAGATAAGGAGAGCGGCGTGAACGTCAGGGTGAAGGAGACGGCGGAGGAAACCCGCGAGCGCATCGCGCGCACGGCCGAACAACTGTTCCGCCGCATGGGTTTCGCCAAGACGGCGGTGGCCGACATCGCCGCCGAACTCGGCATGTCCGCCGCCAACGTATACCGCTTTTTTCCGTCCAAGACGGCCATCGTCGCAACCATCTGCACCCGCTGTCTGCTGGAGAGCGAGGCCGAGATCGCCGCTGTGGTAGGCGGGCCGGGTTCGCCGCAGCAGCGCATCATCGACGCCTATCTCGCGATCCTGCGCTATCACAAGGAGAATTTCCTTGAGGAGCGGCGCCTGCACGACATGGTCCTCGTGGCGATGGAGAACAATTGGGACGCCATAGAGGCCCACAAGGCGCGCATCGCCGGAATGGTCGCAGCGGTGCTGGCGGAAGGCATCGCCAGCGGCGTTTTCGTGCCCCATGACCCGCGCAAGGTCAGCGTGATGCTGATGCATGCGACGGTGCGCTACTGCCATCCGGTTCTGGTGGCCCAGAACATCGACGAGGATCTGGCGACCAACCTGCGCGAGACACTCGTGTTCCTCCTGCGCAGCATCGAGGTCGAGCGCTCGCCTCTCCCCTGATTGGGTGGGGCGGGCGGATTTTCGTGCGCCCATAAAGTGACGATCGAAGAAAATCATCAGTTCTGAGCCATAACTTCATATTCGACAGGATCGAGCCCATGACACCCGCCCATGCCGAAAACCGCGCGATGCGCCGCCTCCGGGCCGGCGTCATCGCCGCGGCGCTGACCGGCGCGAGCGTTCTTCTCTCTGGATGCGGTGAGGAGAACCCGGCCAATGCCAATGCCTCCACCGAGGCGCCCGCCGTCGTGGCGCGCCCGGTGCAGGTGATGACGGTGGTGTATCGCCCCCGCGAGGCGGAGAAGAGCTTCGTCGGCGTGGTCCGCGCCCGCCGAGAGATCGACCTCGCCTTTCGCGTCGGCGGCAAGGTGGTGCAGCGCCTCGTCGAGGTCGGCGAACGGGTCGAGCCCGGCCAGGTGGTGGCCCGCCTCGATCGCGAGGACCTGAAGCTGGAGCTGGAAAGCGCCCGGGCGGAGCTCGCCGCCGCCACGGCCAACCTTTCCCAGACCTCGGCCGAGGATACCCGCTATCGCTCGCTGACCGCCAAGGGCGCCGCCTCCAGCGCCGACCTCGACCGCAAGTCCCTCGCCAAGGAAGAGGCGGTGGGCCGTCTCGAGCGGGCGAAGCGCTCCCTGGAACTGGCGGAGAACCGCCTCTCCTATTCCGACCTCGCGGCCGACGCGGCCGGCGTGGTGGTCGCGACCTCGGCGGAACCCGGTCAGGTGGTCTCGTCCGGCCAAACCATCGTCCGCATCGCCCGTCTCGACGAGAAGGAGGCGGTGGTCTCCCTGCCCGAGACGGCTCTGGCCGACGCCCGCAGTGCCGGTGCCACCGTCACCCTGTGGGCCGACCCGGGCCGGCGCATCCCCGCCCGGCTGCGCGAGCTGTCGCCCCAGGCGGACGTCAATTCCCGCACCTATCCCGCGCGCTTCACCTTGGAGGGCGTGGACGACACCGTCGCCCTCGGCATGACCGCGACCGTGACGCTCCAGCCCAAGGGCCAGCAGGCGGTGGCGCGCTTGCCGCTGTCGGCTCTGGTGGATCGCGGCCATGGCCCGCAGATGTTCGTGGTGGACCCGGCCTCGCGCACCCTGGTGGCGCGGCCCGTGGAGGTCGCCGCCTATACCGGCGACTCGGTGCTGATCGCCTCCGGCCTGATGGCGGGGGACGACGTGGTCACGCTTGGCGTACAGACGCTGCTGCCCGGCCAGAAGGTGCGCACCGCCAAGGCGGTGGCCCCGACCGACGTGGCCGAGCGTTCTCCCGAAGGCGCGCCGCGCTACGCCGCGCGCCCCGCCGCCGCCACCGCTGTCGCGGAGCGCCGTCCGTGAGCCCCGCCGGCCAGACCCCAAACGGCGCCGAGGCGCCCCACGACGCCGGCGAGAGCCCCGTCGGCCGGTTCAACCTTTCGCGCTGGGCCATCACCCACCGCGCGCTGACCCTGTTCGCCATCCTGCTGCTCGCGGCGGCGGGCGCCTATTCCTATCTCAACCTCGGCCGGGCCGAGGATCCCTCCTTCACCATCAAGGTGATGGTGGTGCAGGCCGCGTGGCCGGGCGCCACCGCCTCGGAGATGCAGGCCCAGGTGGCCGACCCCATCGAGAAGAAGCTGCAATCGCTTCCGCACCTCGACCGCGTCGAGAGCTATTCGCGGCCGGGCGTCTCCTTCGTGCAGGTGATCCTGCGCGACGACACGCCGGCGCGGGACGTCAAGGAGCTTTGGTACCAGGTTCGCAAGAAGGTCTCCGACATGCGCGGGGAGCTTCCGCCCGGCGTGGTTGGTCCCGGCTTCGACGATGAATATGGCGACGTCTATTCCGCCCTCTACATCCTCAGCGGCGCGGGCGCCTCGCCGGCCGAGCTGAAGCGGCAGGCCGAGATCATCCGCCAGCGGCTCCTGCGCGTGCCCAACGTGGAGAAGGTTGATCTCATCGGGGAGCGGCCGGAGAAGATCTACATCGAATTCTCCCACGCCCGCCTCGCCAACCTCGGCGTGACGCCCCAGCAGGTGTTCGACAGCGTCGCAAGGCAGAACGCGGTGGTGGCCGGCGGCGCGGTGGATACCCGCTCCGACCGCATCAACCTGCGCGTCACCGGCGCCTTCACCGGGGTCGACGCCATCGCCGAGGTTCCGGTGGCGGTCAACGGCGCGCTGGTGCGTCTCGGCGACATCGCCACCGTCCGGCGCGGCTATGAAGACCCGCCCTCGTTCCTGATGCGCCAGCACGGCCTGCCGGCCATCGGCATCGGCGTGTCCATGGAGCAGGGCGCCAACATCATCACGCTCGGCGCGGCCCTCAAGTCCGCCATGGCCGAGGCCACCGCCGAGCTGCCCCACGGCATCGACGTGACCCAGGTGGCCGACCAGCCGCACATTGTCGGCGAATCGGTGGGCGAGTTCCTGAAGACCTTCCTCGAGGCCCTCGTCATCGTGCTGGTGGGAGCTTCCTCTCGCTCGGCTTCCGCACCGGCATCGTGGTGGCGCTCTCCGTGCCGCTGGTGCTCGCCATCGTCTTCCTGGTCATGTTCTCGTCAGGCATGGACCTGCACCGCATCACGCTGGGCGCGCTCATCATCGCCCTCGGCCTGCTGGTGGACGATGCAATCATCGCCATCGAGATGATGGTGGTGAAGATGGAGGAGGGCTGGGACCGCATGCGGGCGGCGACCTTCGCCTGGACCTCCACCGCCTTTCCCATGCTCACCGGCACGCTGGTGACGGCGGCGGGCTTCCTGCCCGTGGGCTTTGCCAAGTCCTCCTCCGGCGAATATGCCGGCGGCATTTTCTGGGTGGTGGGCATCGCGCTGATCGCGTCGTGGTTCGTGGCGGTGATCTTCACCCCCTACCTCGGCACGGTGCTGTTGCCGGACATGAAGAAGGCGGCCCACCACGAAATGCACGACGGGCGCATGTACCGCATCTTGCGGCGGGCGCTGGAAGCGTGCCTGCGCCACCGCTTCCTGGTGATCGCGGCGACGGTCGGCATGTTCGCCGCCTCGATCGGCGCTTTCGGCCTGGTGCAGCAGCAGTTCTTTCCCACCTCCACCCGGCCCGAGCTGTTCCTGGAGGTCCGCCTGCCCGAGGGCACGTCCATCACCGTCACCGAGGCCACGGCGAAGAAGGCCGAGGCGCTCATCGGCGACGACAAGGACGTGGCCACCGCCACCACCTACGTGGGCCGCGGCGCGCCGCGCTTCTGGCTCGGCCTCAATCCGGTGCTTCCCAACCCCAATTTTGCGCAGATCGTGATCGTCGCGAAGGACGTGCCCGGCCGCGAGCGGCTGAAGGCGCGGCTGGACGCGGCCCTCGCCGAGGGCGCGCTGTCGGAGGCGCGGGTGCGCGTGGACCGCTTCGTGTTCGGCCCGCCGGTGGGCTTCCCGGTGCAGTTCCGCGTGGTGGGTCCCGATCCCATCGCGGTGCGCGACATCGCCGAGAAGGTGCGCGTGGTCATGGCCTCCGACGCGGACACCATCGACCCGCACCTCAATTGGGGCGAGCAGGTGAAGTCCATCACCCTGTCGGTGGACCAGGACCGCGCCCGGGCCATCGGCACCGCGCCGCGCGACATCGCCGAGACGCTCCAGACCCTGCTCACCGGCTACACCGTGACCCAGCACCGCGAGGGCAATCTGCTCATCGACGTGATGGCGCGCGCCGTGCCGGAGGAGCGCGTGGACCTCGAACACCTCGCGGCGCTCACCATCACCACGCGCAACGGCCTTGCCGTGCCGCTGGGCCAGGTGGCGCGCATCGCCTACGCCCATGAGGAGCCTATCCTGTGGCGGCGCGACCGCGACCTGGTGCTCACCGTGCGCGCCGACGTGAAGGACGGCGTCCAGCCGCCCGACGTAACCACGCGCATCCTGCCGAAGCTCGCCCCGCTGAAGGCGGAGCTGCCGCCCGGCTACCGCATCGAGACCGGCGGCTCCATCGAGGAGAGCGTCAAGGCCAACGCCTCTCTGGCGGCGGTCTTCCCGGTGATGATCATCGTCATGCTGACGCTGCTGATGATCCAGCTGCAGAGCTTCTCGCGCCTTGCCTTGGTGCTCGCCACCGCGCCGCTCGGGCTGATCGGCGCCACTGCGGCGCTGCTCATCGCCCACAAGCCGTTCGGCTTCGTCGCGCTGCTCGGCCTCATCGCGCTCGCCGGCATGATCATGCGCAACACGGTGATCCTGGTGGACCAGATCGACCACGACATCCGCGACGGCCACACGCCGCATCGCGCCATCGTCGACGCCACGCTCCGGCGGGCCCGCCCGGTGGTGCTCACCGCGCTCGCCGCGGTGCTGGGCATGATCCCGCTCGCCGGCAGCGTGTTCTGGGGTCCCATGGCGGTGACCATCATGGGCGGCCTGCTGGTGGCGACCGTGCTGACTTTGCTGGTGGTGCCGGCGCTCTATGCCACCTGGTTCCGCGTCAAGGTCAAGGACGAGGAAGACGCGCCCGCCGCGCTGCCCCAGCCGGCCGAGTAAGCCGCGCGCCCCTGCGGCGCCGTGAACCCGGCCGGAGCCCCCGGCCGCACCCCATGCCCCGGCGCCCCCCGGGGCTGTCCGTCCCGCCCGTCGGCGGCATCGCCCCTGGTTCGCAGGCGGGCGGGACGGCTCCTTCCGGTTGGTGCGCTCAGGCCTTCTTGCCCCGCAGGGCGAGGCCGAACAGCAGCGTGCCGACGCCGTTGACGATGAGGTCGATGCCGAGGAAGAGGCCGAGGATGTAGACCGAGTTCACCGGCCAGCGGGCGATGATGATGAGGCCCAGGAGCAAGGTCACGATGCCGGAGACGACGATCCAGCCCCAGCCCTGGCCGGGGCGGCTGCCGAGGCCGGCGAAGATGCGGAAGATGCCTTCCACCGCCAGCGCCACGCCGATCATGAGGGTGAGCACGCCGGCACCGAGCAGCGGGTTGTACATCATGAGCGCGCCGGCCACGACGTAGAGGATGCCGGCGAGCAGCCAGTAGAAGAAGCGTCCCCAGCTCTGCACACGGAAGGCGTGGATGACCTGCACCACGCCGCCCACAACGATCAGCGCGCCCACATAGAGCACGGTGACGAATGTGGAGGCGAGAACGTGGGCGAGGGCGACGAAGCCCAGCACGATGAAGGCGATGCCGAGCACCGCGAACCAGCCCCAGCTGGCCCGCACGGCGTGCAGATGGTCGGCGACGGTAGACGCTGGCGTTGGCGCAGATGCAGGCATCGACATGGGCCCCCTCCTGTCAGCTAGATCGCTGCGGGGCCATCATATCGAAGTGAAGGGCGTCGGACAGGGGCCCGCGCATCCGGCGGATTGCGGAGCCCCGAGCGCTGCCGCCGGCCCGAATCAAAACGGCCCGGCGATGGGCCGGGCCGTTCGATCTGTAGGTCTTTGCAGCACTCAGCGCTGGGCCGCAGGCTTTCCGGCAGCGGCGGTGGAGACGGGGCCGGAACCGGCATTGGCCTGAGGCGTGCCGGACTTGGGCAGAATCACCACCTTGGTGCCCACCTTGGCGCGGTCGTAGAGGTCTTCCACGTCGGCGTTCAGCATGCGGAAGCAGCCGGACGACACGAACTTGCCGATGGTCTGCGGCTCGTTGGTGCCGTGGATGCGGTAGACGGTGCCGCCGAGATACATGGTGCGGGCGCCGAGGGGGTTGCCCGGGCCGCCGGCCATGAAGCGCGGCAAATAGGGCTGGCGCTCGATCATCTCAGACGGCGGGCGCCAGTCGGCCCATTCCTTCTTGGCGGTGATCTTTTCCGTACCGGCCCAGGTGAAGCCCTCGCGGCCCACGCCGATGCCGTAGCGGATCGCCTTGCCGCCGCCGAGCACGTAATAAAGGTAGGTGTTCGGCGTATCGATGACGATGGTGCCGGCCGGCTGGGTGGTCACGTAGTCCACCGTCTGGCGGCGGAAGCGCTCGGGCACCGGCTCGGTCGGATCGATATTCTCGATGCGCGGGCCGGAGGGCGCCTCGGTGGTGCCGGGCACCACGGCGGAGTTGGGGCCGTAGACACCGGCGGGCGGGGGGCCGGCGTTCAGGCTGGCATAGAGCGCGTCCTGATCCACCGCGCCGCGGCCGGAGCCGCCATAGGCCTGCTGACCGTAACCGGGCTGTGCGCCGGCGGGCTGGCCATACACCTGCTGGGGCGGTTCGTAGGACGCAGGCGCCGGCTGGCGACCATAGAGATCGGGCGGGGTGTTGTAGGGCGGCTGGCCGCCATAGGCCTGCTGGCCTTCGGGCACCACCGCGATGGGGGCGGGACCCGCTTCAGCCGGGACGCCCATGGGAGCGCGGGCATAATTGGGCTGGACCGGCTGCGGATAGCCCTGCTGCGGCGGGTAGGCCGGCTGCGGGTACGCTTGCTGGGGGTAAGGCTGGGGCGCCGCCGGCACGGCATAGGTCGCGCCCGGACCGGGCGGGGGAAGCTCGGTGCGCTCCACCTGATCGCGCCGCACGGGGGCCTGCCGCGCATAGGGGTCGGAGTAGCCGGGAGGCGCCTCGCCATAGCCGCCCACCGAGCCCGGAGGCAGGGTACCGGTTTCCTCTTCGCCCGCCGCAGGCAGGCTGTAGCGGGTGCCATAGGCGCCTTGGCCGAGGGCCGGAGCGGTGAGGACGGATGCCCCGAAGGCGGCGAGGAGGAAGGTGTTGCGCAGGGTCATGTCTGAGGTGTTAACCGTGAAACGTGACGAAATTGGAAACGGGGTGAGGAAAAATTTCGCCCCGATGAGTGGTATTCAGATCCGTCAAATCCGTCGCAACGGGGCGGATCATCTGATCCCCGTGTAGACTTGCGGTCGTTCGCCGGCAATGGGTCAGAAGGGTTGACGCGCGATCGTGATCGGCTCGCGCACGCGGCCGAACGAATAGGTCAGGAATGGGTTGAACCGCTTCCGGTAAGGATATAAAGATATCTTTATGTCAGATCGCCTGTCGCGCGCGCCGTTGTCCTTCGCCGCCGTCCTCGAAAGCCTGAAGGCTGCCGGGGAAGATACCCGGCTGCGCCTCGTGGCGGTGCTGGGGGAGGCGGAGCTGACGGTCTCCGACCTCACCGAAATTCTCGGCCAGTCGCAGCCGCGCATCTCCCGCCATCTCAAGCTCCTGGCGGAAGCCGGGCTGGTGGAGCGGCATCGCGAGGCCAGCTGGGTGTTCTATCGCCGCGCCGCCGAAGGGCCGGGCGGACGCATCGCCGCCGGCCTGCTGGATCTGCTCGACCGCGACGACCCGGTGCTGGCGGGCGACCGCGCACGGCTCGATGCGGTGCGCACCGCGCGCGCCCAGGCCGCCCAGGCCTATTTCGCCGCTCACGCCCGCCAGTGGGACGAGATTCGCCGCCTGCACGTGCCCGAGGCGGCGGTGGAGGCGGCGGTCCGCCACGCCCTTGCCGGCGTACCCATCCGCTCCCTGCTCGACCTCGGCACCGGCACCGGCCGCATGCTGGAAATGTTCGCCCCCGACATCGAGCGCGGCATGGGCGTCGATCTCTCGCCTGACATGCTCGGCGTGGCGCGCACCAATCTGGAACATGCCGGGGTGCGCAACTGCCTGCTGCGCCAGAGCGACATCTATGCCGTGCCGGCCCCGCGCGACGCTTTTGACGCGGTGATCGTGCACCAGGTGCTGCATTATCTCGACGACGGCCGCCGCGCTTTGAAGGAGGCGGCGCGGGTGCTGGCGCCGGGTGGCCGGCTGCTGGTGGTGGACTTCGCCCCGCACGCCCTCGAGTTCCTCCGCGAGGCCCAGGCCCACCGTCATCTCGGCTTCGCCCGCGAGACGGTAGAAGGCTGGCTCGCGGATGCCGGCCTCGACCTCGTCTCGTTCCGCAGCCTCACCCCCGAAGGCGACACGGGGGACGGCCTCACCGTATCGCTCTGGCTCGCCCGCGACCCGCGCTTCGTGGTGGCCGGAGCCGACCTTGCCGACAGGGAGATTGCCTGATGACGACCCCCGCCCTTGCCCTGGCTCCGGTGCGGGCCAGCCGGGAGATGGACCGGCCGCCGGTCAAGGTCTCTTTCGAGTTCTTCCCGCCCAAGTCCGAGGAGATGGAGAAGACCCTGTGGTCCTCCATCGGCCGCCTGTCGCCGCTCGCCCCGAGCTTCGTCTCGGTCACCTACGGCGCCGGCGGCTCCACCCGCGAGCGCACGCACTCCACCGTCGCGCGCATCGTGAAGGAGACCGACCTTCACCCTGCCGCCCACCTCACCTGCGTCGGCGCGAGCCGGGACGAGATCGACGATGTGGTGCGCTCCTATCGCGATGCCGGGGTGAAGCACATCGTGGCGCTCCGCGGCGATCCCGCGAGCGGTGTGGGCACGCGCTACGAGCCACACCCGGAGGGCTATCCCTTCGCCTGCGACCTCATCGAGGGCATCCGCCGGATCGGCGATTTCGAGGTCTCGGTCTCGGCCTATCCCGAGAAGCATCCCGAGAGCCCCAGCCTTGATGCCGACATCGACTATCTGAAGGCCAAGGTGGATGCCGGCGCCACCCGCGCCATCACCCAGTTCTTCTTCGAAAACGACGTGTATTTCCGCTATCTGGACAAGGTGCGGGCCAAGGGTATCGACATTCCCATCCTGCCCGGCATCCTGCCGGTGACGAACTTCAAGCAGGCCTCCAATTTCGCCACCCGCACCGGCGCGAGCGTGCCGGCCTGGCTGCTGAAGCGCTTCGAGGGCCTCGACGACGACGTCGAGACCCGCAAGCTCATCGCCGCCGCGGTGGCGGCGGAGCAGGTGACGGACCTCGTTGATCGCGGCGTCACCGATATCCATTTCTATACGTTGAACCGCGCGGACCTCGTCTACGCCATCTGCCACCTGCTCGGTCTGCGCCCGAATGCCGGGCCGGCGGCGCAGGCGGTGGCGGTCTGAGCGCGCCTCCCGTCCCGCCGGTGCCTCGCAGCGCCGGTTTTTCCTTCACGGCGGCGGGCCTTGCGGCCGCCCCGAGCCCCGAGCCCCGAGACGACCCCATGACCGCTACAGCCGCCCGCGCCGCCGACATTTCCGCCGCCCTCGCCAAGGCCGCCTCCGAGCGCATCCTGGTGCTCGACGGCGCCATGGGCACCATGATCCAGCAATTGAAGCTGGACGAGGCCGGCTATCGCGGCGACCGCTTCAAGGACTGGCCGCGGGACGTGAAGGGCAACAACGACCTTCTGTGCCTCACCCAGCCCGACGCGGTGCGCGCCATCCACCTTGAATATTACCGCGCCGGCGCGGACATGGTGGAGACCAACACCTTCTCCGGCACCTCCATCGCCCAGGCCGATTACGGCATGGAGGAGATCGTCTACGAATTGAATTTCGAGAGCGCGCGTCTCGCCCGCGAGGCTGCCGACATCGCCGAGAAGGAGGACGGGCGCCCCCGCTTCGTCGCCGGCGCCTTCGGCCCCACCAACCGCACCGCCTCCATCTCGCCGGACGTGAACGATCCCGGCTTCCGGGCCGTGACCTTCGACGAGCTGGCGGATGCCTATTTCGAGCAGGCGCGCGGCCTCGTTGACGGCGGGGCCGACATCCTGCTGGTGGAGACCATCTTCGACACGCTGAACGCCAAGGCGGCCATCTTCGCCATCGAGAAGCTGTTCGCCGAGCGCAGCCTGCGCCTGCCGGTGATGATCTCCGGCACCATCACGGACCTTTCCGGCCGCACCCTCTCGGGCCAGACGCCCACCGCCTTCTGGTATTCGCTGCGGCACGCCCAGCCCTTCTCCATCGGCCTCAACTGCGCGCTGGGGGCCAAGGAGATGCGCGCCCATGTGGCGGAGATCGGCCGGGTGGCGGACACCCTCGTCTGCGCCTATCCCAACGCCGGCCTGCCCAACGAATTCGGCATGTATGACGAGAGCCCGGAGGCCATGGCGGAGCTGGTGGGCGAATTCGCCCAGTCCGGCCTCGTGAACATCGTCGGCGGCTGCTGCGGCACCACTCCGGCGCACATCCGCGCCATCGCCCAGGTGGTGAAGGACAAGGCCCCCCGGCCGGTGCCGGAGCTGGAGCCGCGCCTGCGCCTCTCCGGCCTCGAGCCGTTCGAGCTCACCCCTCAGATCCCGTTCGTGAACGTGGGCGAGCGCACCAACGTCACCGGGTCGGCCCGCTTCCGCAAGCTCGTGACCACGGGCGACTTCCCCGCCGCGCTGGCGGTGGCGCGCGACCAGGTGGAGAGCGGCGCCCAGGTCATCGACATCAACATGGACGAAGGCCTCCTCGACAGCGAGGCGGCCATGATCACCTTCCTCAACCTTGTGGCCGCCGAGCCGGACATCGCCAAGGTGCCGGTGATGGTGGATAGCTCCAAGTGGGAGATCATCGAGGAGGGACTGAAGCGCCTGCAGGGCAAGGGCATCGTCAACTCCATCTCCATGAAGGAGGGCGAGGACGCCTTCCGCGAGAAGGCTCGCCTGGTGCGCAGCTACGGCGCCGCCGTGGTGGTGATGGCCTTCGACGAACAGGGACAGGCCGACACCTACGCCCGCAAGACGCAGATCTGCGAGCGCGCCTACCGCATCCTCACCGAGGAGGTGGGCTTCCCGCCGGAAGACATCATCTTCGATCCCAACGTGTTCGCGGTGGCGACCGGCATCGAGGAGCACGCGGGCTACGGGGTCGCCTTCATCGAGGCGACGCGCTTCATCCGCCAGAGCCTGCCCCACGCCCACATCTCCGGCGGCGTGTCCAACCTCTCCTTCTCGTTCCGCGGCAACGAGCCGGTACGCGAGGCCATGCACGCCGTGTTCCTGTACCACGCCATCCAGGCGGGCATGGACATGGGCATCGTCAATGCCGGCCAGCTGGCCGTCTATGACGAGATCGAGCCCAAGCTGCGCGAGGCCTGCGAGGACGTGGTGCTGAACCGCCGCGCCGACGCCACCGAGCGCCTGCTGGAGATCGCCGAGGGCTTCAAGGGCGCGGCCGGCAAGGAGAAGCGCGAGGCGGATCTCGCCTGGCGCACCTGGTCGGTCGAGAAACGGCTGGAGCACGCCCTCGTCAACGGCATCACCGATTTCGTCGAGGCCGACACCGAGGAGGCGCGCGCCTCCGTGGCTCGCCCGCTGCACGTCATCGAGGGCCCGCTCATGGCCGGCATGAACGTGGTGGGCGACCTGTTCGGCGCCGGTAAGATGTTCCTGCCCCAGGTGGTGAAGTCCGCCCGCGTGATGAAGCAGGCGGTGGCCTATCTCATGCCCTTCATGGAGAAGGAAAAGGAGGAGATGGGCGTCACCTCCGCCTCGGCCGCCGGCAAGGTGCTGATGGCGACCGTGAAGGGCGACGTGCACGACATCGGCAAGAACATCGTGGGCGTTGTGCTCCAGTGCAACAATTACGAGGTCATCGACCTCGGCGTCATGGTGCCCACCGCCAAGATCCTGCAGATCGCCAAGGAGGAGAAGGTGGACGTGATCGGCCTCTCCGGCCTCATCACCCCCTCCCTCGACGAGATGGTCCATGTCGCGGCCGAGATGGAGCGCGAGGGTTTCGACGTGCCGCTGCTGATCGGCGGCGCCACCACCTCGCGCGTGCACACGGCGGTGAAGATCTCGCCGCGCTACGCCCGCGGGCAGGCGGTCTATGTCACCGACGCGAGCCGCGCGGTCGGCGTCGTCTCCAACCTGCTGAACGCCGACACGCGGGGCGCCTATGTGGCCGACATCCGCGCCGAATACGTGAAGCTCGCCGAGGCCCACGCCCGCGCCGACGCCAACAAGCAGCGCGTGCCCCTCGCCAAGGCTCGCGCCAATGGCCTGAAGCTCGACTTCGCGGCCCACGTGCCGGAGAAGCCAACATTCCTCGGCACCGAGGTGATCGAGGACCACGACCTCGCCGACCTCGTGCCCTATATCGACTGGACGCCCTTCTTCCAGTCCTGGGAGCTCACCGGGCGCTACCCCGCCATCCTCGACGACGCGGTGGTGGGCGAGCCCGCCCGCGCCCTGTTCGCAGACGCGCAGGCCATGCTCAAGAAGATGGTGGAGGAGAAGTGGGTGACGGCCCGCGCCGTCTTCGGCTTCTGGCCGGCCAATGCGGTGGGCGACGACATCCTTCTGTTCCGCGACGACACCCGCAAGACGCCGCTCGCCACCCTGCACACCCTGCGCCAGCAGCTGGCGCGACGGGACGGGCGCTTCAACCTCGCGCTCTCCGATTTCGTCGCGCCGCTGGAAACCGGTGTTCCCGATTATGTCGGCGGCTTTGCGGTGACGGCTGGCATCGGCGAGGAGGAGCGGGTGGCCGCCTTCAAGGCCGCCAACGACGATTATTCCGCCATTCTGCTCAAGGCGTTGTGCGATCGCCTCGCCGAGGCGTTCGCGGAGCGGCTGCACCATCTGGTCCGCACCCGCTTCTGGGGCTATGCCGCCGACGAGGCGCTGCCGAATGACGATCTGATCGCCGAGCGCTACCGCGGCATTCGCCCGGCGCCGGGCTACCCTGCCCAGCCCGACCACACCGAGAAGGCGACCATCTTCGAGCTACTGGACGTCACCGCCAAGGCGGGCATCCATCTCACCGAGAGCTTCGCCATGTGGCCAGGCGCGGCGGTGTCGGGCCTCTATTTCGGCCACCCGGAGAGCGTCTATTTCGGCGTCGGCCGCATCGAGCGCGACCAGGTGGAGGACTATGCCGCCCGCAAGGGCTGGAGCGTGGAGGAGGCCGAGCGCTGGCTCGCCCCCATCCTCAACTACGATCCGGCGCGGGTTGAGGCGGCGGAATAACTCAGCGCAGGGCGGCGAGGGCGCCGAACGGGCGCCCGAGCCCCTCCGAATAGGCATTGGCCAGCCGCACGAAGCCCGCCACGTCGATCTCCTCGGCGCGTGCGGTTTCTTCCACGCCGGCGGCGGCGAGGAGCGGGAAGGGGTCGACGCCCAGCGACTTCAGGCTCTGGCGCAGCATCTTGCGGCGCTGGCCGAAGGCGGCTTCCGTCACCTTTTCGAGGGCGGACAGGGCGCAGGGCAAAGGCTCCGCGCGCGGCACGAGGTGGACCACCGAGGAGGTCACCTTGGGCGGCGGCACGAAGGCGGAGGGGGCGACGTCAAAGGCGATCCGCGCCTTGGTCCGCCAGCCGGCCAGAACCGCGAGGCGGCCATAGGCCTTGCTGCCGGGCTCGGCGACGATGCGCTCCGCCACCTCCTTCTGGAACATGAGGGTGAGGGACGAGAACCACGGCGGCCACGGATCGGTGGACAGCCAGCCCACCAGCAGGATCGTCGCCACATTGTAGGGCAGGTTCGCCACCACCCGCGCCTCGCCGGCGCCGAGCAGGGGGCGTGCGTCCACCTTCAGCGCGTCGCCCTCGATGACGTCCAGCCGGCCGGGATAATGCGCCGCCACCTCGGCGAGGGCATCCATGCAGCGCCGGTCGCGCTCGATGGCGATGACGCGTCCGGCCCCCAGCGCCAGCAGGGCGCGGGTGAGGCCGCCGGGGCCGGGGCCGACCTCCACGATGGTCACGCCTTCCAGCGGTCCCGAGGCCCGGGCGATGCGGCCGGTGAGATTGAGGTCCAGCAGGAAGTTCTGGCCGAGCGACTTCTGGGCCGAGAGGCCGTGGCGGCGGATGACGTCGCGCAGCGGCGGCAGGTCGTCAAGGGCGCTCATGTGCCCGCCAGTGCTGGCGGCGTCGCCGCACGGGCGCTCCCCGCTTCCGCTTCCGCGTCGGCGAGGCGACGGGCGAGACGCAACGCCGCCATGAGGCTCGACGGATCGGCCCGCCCGGTGCCTGCGATGTCGAAGGCCGTGCCGTGGTCCGGCGACGTGCGGATGAAGGGCAGGCCGAGCGTGACGTTCACCCCGTCGTGGAAGGCCAGCGTCTTGGCGGGGATCAGCACCTGATCGTGATACATGCCCACGGCCACGTCGTAGCGCGCCCGCGCCTCGGGATGGAACAGGGTATCGGCCGGCAGCGGCCCCACGGCGGCGATGCCCTCGCGGCTCAGCGCCGCCACGGCGGGACGCACGATCGTCTCGTCCTCACGGCCGAGGGTGCCGTCCTCCCCGGCGTGGGGATTGAGCCCGCAGAAGGCGAGGCGGGGGCGGGCGAGACCGAAGCGGCGGGCCATGTCGCGGGCGACGATGCGGCCGGTTTCCACCAGCAGGTCCACGGTGAGGCGTTCCGGCACCTCGGCATAGGGAATGTGGATGGTGGCCGGCACCACGGCGAGCAGGGGGGACCAGATCATCATCACGGGGTGGGGCGCCGGCCGCCCGGGCCGCGCCGCGCGCGCGGCGAGATATTCGGTGTGGCCGGGAAAGGGAAAGCCGGCCTCGTACATCACCGCCTTGGACAGGGGATTGGTGACGAGCGCCGCGACCCGGCCCGCCTCCAGCAGATCCATCCCGGCATTGAGAGCAGCACGCACGCAGGCAGCCGAGCTCTTGTCCGGCACGCCAGGCCCGCCGGTGAAGGCCGGGCCGGTGCGCAGAACGGGCAGGGCGTCGGCGAAAAGCGCGGCCGCATCTTCCGCAGTTGCCTCGGCCACCGGCACGTCGAGAGCGAGGCGGCGCGCCCGCGCCTTCAACGCCTCGGGATCGCCGGCGACGAGGAAGGCCGGCAGGCGCGCCTCCCGCCGCAGCATGAAGGCGCCGAGCGCGATGTCGGGGCCGATGCCGGCGGGATCGCCGAGGGAGAGCAGGAGCGGGGCGGCCATCAGGGCAGTGTCGCGAACGGGAAAGCGGAAAGCCCAGGGTGGGCGCGCCCCGACCATAGCACGGGCGGGAGACGGCGCGGGGCGGACGGATCAGCGGCGGTAGTCGATGAGCGATTGCTTCCTCAGCTCCGCCATGAACTTCTTGGATTCGGCGGTGAACTGGGAGGAGCTCAGCTCGTCCTTGATCTCGCGCTTCTGCGAGCTCTCGCCGCGCACTTCGCGCTTGCCGCACATGGCGAAGGTCTCGACCCCGCTCTGCGCCACCTCAGGCGGGGTGAGCTTGCCAATCTCGGTCTTGTCGAGGATCTGCTTGAGCGGGCCCGGCATTTCGGAAGACAGACGCGTCACCTTGGGGCGCACCACCACTTCCTTGAGGGATTTCGCCATCTCCGCGCCGCTGTCGCAATCATTGAAACGGCCGCGCAGCGCATTCGCCTCGGCGAGGCGGGCGCCGTAATTGCCGGAGGTGCGGGGCACCACGAACACGATGGGCATCAGGGTGTATTCGGTGGCGATCATCTGGGTCTCGCCGCGCTTCTGAAGGGCGGCGATGACGTCGGCGTCGCGGATGTTCACCGTGCCCGAGCGGGCGCGCACATACTGGCCCCACACGTAATCGGCGAGCAGCTTCTGCTTGAAGGTGCGATCGTCGAGCCCCGACTGCTTGAAGCCGGCGGAGAGCTGCTCCGGCGTGCGGCCCGAGCGCTCCGCCACCTGGGCGTACAAGCGGTCCACGTCCGCCTGGTCCACATCAAGCTTCAGCCTGATGGCCTGCTGGATCTTGATGCGCTCGTCGATGAGGGTCTCCAGCGCGTCCTTGGCGCTGATGGACTTGCGCTCGATGAGCTCGTGCATGCGCTGGCGCTGGGAGACGTCGTAGGTGGTGATGGGGTCGCCGTTGACCATGACCACGATCTGCTGCGCGCGGGCGGGCGCGCCGACAAGGACCGCGGTGAGAAGGGCGAAGGCAAGCAAGAGGAGGCGATGCAGCGGCATGGTCCTGTCCGAAGGGCTCCTGCGACTTTTGTCGTCTTCCTGTGGCGGCAATGCGGCCCTCCGCCGGGTGCCGGGAACCCAGCGATGACTCAGTTGGAGCTGTCGCTGCCGGAGGAGCCGAAGCTGGTCGAGAAGCCGCCCTCGCCGAGCGTGCGCAGCCCGATGCGGAACATCACCTTGTTCACCGGCGGCGCGTTGGGGCCGTTGAGGGTGTAGTCGGAGATGTAGTTGAGCGCGAGGGTGAAGCAATCGTCGATATAGCTGAGGCCGACCAGGGTGTAGTCCACCTCGGCGGCGGCGAAGTCGTAGCGGATGGCGCCGCGCAGCGCCCAGTTGTCGGTCAGCTTGTAGGAGGCGTTGGTGTAGACGCCCTCGCGGCGGTCGTAATAGCCGAGCAGGGGCTGCGCCTCGTAGCGGCCGTAGGTGACCGCGACGTTGAACCGGTCGATCTCCGCCCGCGCCTGCAGCTCGAAGCGCTGCATGGAGAAATTCTCCTCGTCGAAGCGGAAGCGGGTCACGAACTCCAGATATTTGGTGGGCGAGTAGCCGAACTTGGCGATGTAGTCGGAGGCGGAGGTCTCGAGCCCCGATTCCAGGCCGGTGTTGGCCATGTCGCCATAGGCAAACGAGTTCTTGCCGAACAGATTGTAGGACTGGCCGACCACCGCGGTGAACAGGCCGGCGCCGTGGACCGCCGCCGTATAGGTGACGCCGAGGTTCAGCCGGCTGCCGCCCTCGACCCGGTCGTAGCCCGAATATTTGTTGATCTCGAAGAGGTTGGTGTCGTCGAACACCAGGCTCTGGGCGTCCTCGTTGGGGAAGCGGCCGATGTCGCTCTCGTTGGGACGGATGATGACCTGGGCCCGCGGCTCGATGGTCTGGGTGCCCCAGCTCTCCGCCGAAATGAAGGGGTATTTGTAGTCGAGGCCCACCGCCGGCATGGCGCGGATCAGGTCGTCACTGCCCGACTGGAGCGGGTTCTGGCCGGGGAAGACGGAGCCGAACTGGTAGTTGAGCGGCAGGAAGCCCGTATCCACCGAGGCGACATCCACCCGCGCGGTGACGAAGGGCGTCCACTGCTGGCCGATGGCATCGGTGATCGTCTTCTTCCAGTACACGTCGCCGGACAGGCGGGTGTAGTCGCCCGGTGCGCCGCGCAGCAGGCACTCGCGAGAGTTGGGCGCGAGCACGGTGCAGGCGCCGGTCGGCACGCCGGTGGTACCGATGGCGGAGGTCAGCTCGGACGTGCCGATGAAGTCGGCCTGCTCGCGGGTCAGGCTGGTGAGGTTGATCTTGAGACCCGCCTCGCCGCCCCACAGGGCCTTGTCGAACACCTTGCTGTAATTGAGCGTGCCCACGATGGGCTGGCGGTCCTGGTCGTCGGTCACGGCGAGGCCGAGGAAATAGAGGCCGCGGACGTCGAAATACGACCTGTCCCCCTGTCCGGTCAGGTAGACGGACGAGGTCTTGGTGGTGACGGTGTCGCCGATCAGGTTGTAGTCGCGCAGGAAAGTGCGGTCGGAGACGACGGTCGCGTCCCAGCCGAAGGTCCAGAACTTGTTGAGCGCGAAGGCGCCGGAGCTCTCCACGGCGCCGCGGTTCTCGCGAAAGCCCGGCAGGATCTCGGTCAGGCCGTTGGACGTGGTGATGAAGTCCTGCGGGTTCTCCTGCACGATGCCGGCGGCGCGGATGGCGTAGCTGCCGTTGATCAGGCGCTGGCGCCACTCGCCCTGCATCAGCAGGCCCTGCTGGGTCACGAAGGCCGGGCTGAGGGTGAGGTCGCGGTCGGGGGCGATGTTCCAGAAGAAAGGAACCGTGACCCCGTAGCCGATCTGGCTCGAGGAGAAGAATTCCGGCATCAGGAAGCCGGTCTTGCGCTTCACCGTCGGGTCGGGCGAGGACAGATACGGGAAATAGGCCACCGGCATGCCGAAGAACTCAACCCAGGCATCCTGGTAGTAGATCATCTTCTCGTCGTCGTTGTGGACGATCTTCTTGGCCTTGATCTGCCACAGCGGCGGCTTGGACGGGTCGTCCTTGCACGGCTCGCAGGCCGTGTAGATGCCGTTCTGGAACACCGTGACGTTGCCATCCGTGCGGTCGGCGCGGGTGGCGGCGAAATGGGTGTTGTCCGGGGTGTCGAGGCGCAGGGAATCGATGAAGCCCCGCTTGAAATCCTGCGTCAGCTCGAGGGTGTCGGCGGTGAGGACCTTGCCGTCCTTGTCCTTGAGGCGGGCGTTGCCCTCTGCGCGCAGGGTGTTGGCCTTGCGGTCGAGCACCACGCGGCGCGCCTCCAGCGTGGCGCCGTCATAATAGATCTGGACGTTGCCCACCGCGGAGACGGTGTCGCGCTGGTAGTCGTATTCCAGCTGGTCGGCCGTCACCAGCATCTTCTGGTTCGGGTCGAGCTTGCGGGCGGTGAGAACGTTGGCGCCGGGGGTGGTGTTCTGCGCCGCGGCGGGCGCAGTCGCACCCTGGGCGCGCGCGCCATCCATCGTTCCGGAGATACCGGCGAGAAGCAGGAGCAGGGCAGCCGTGGACGCAAGCCCGCCCGTCCACCGCGCGGTCGCGCGGCGGGCCTTGGCGGCCATTCCTCCGGCGGGGGTAAGCCCGACCGTCATCCGTCCTCCCGGTGCAACAGAATGAGTGCCCCCAGCAAAATCCCCGCGGCCGCAGGAAACCACGCTGCGGCAACGGGATGAACGACTCCGGCCTCCCCGAGATCCTCGGCGAGCTTGGTCCCAACATAAAGCAGAAAGCCCGCCAGCACGCCACCGAGAATCGTCTGGCCCACCCCGCCGAACCGGAACAGGCGCAGCCCCACCACCGCGGCAATCAGGACCATTGCCACCAGCAGAAACGGCCGGGCAAGCAGGCTCTGGAGCTGGAGGCGGTATTTTTCCGCGCCGAAGCCGGACTGTTCCGCACTGCGAATGGCTGACGGGAGTTGCCAAAACGACACGGTTTCCGGGGCGATCAGCGAATCCTGGACCTGCTTCGGATCGAGGTTCGTCGGAATCAGGTAGGTAGCATAGGACTGCATGTCGAGGCCGGGAACGAGCACCTTGGCCTCGGTAAGAAACCATGCACCATCTCCCAAAGTTGCAGATTTCGCCTCCACCCGCTCCACGAGAGCGCCGGCCTTGTCGAACTCGAACACCACCACGCCGGAGAGGATGCGGCCGCCCTGCCGGGATGCGGCCGCCTGGATGATGGACTGGCCATCGACACTCTGCTGGCGCACCCAGAACTCCTTCTTCCCCTGCGTCAGGGAGGGGGAGGAGGGGCCGGAAGAGAAGATCTCCCCTTCCATCTGGTTCGCCCGCTCCTTGAACTCGGCCGAGACCGGATTGAAGACGCAGGTGGCAAAGACGCCGATGAGGAAGGCCACCAGCACCAGGGGCGTGATGAACTGCCAGACCGAGAGCCCCACCGCCCGGGCCACCACCAGCTCCAGACGGCGGGAGAGCAGCACGAAGGTCGCCATGGCCCCGAACAGCACGGCGAAGGGCAGCAACTGTTCGGTGAAGGACGGGGCGCGATAGATGGTGATGAGGGCGACCAGCCCGATGGAGACCTGCTCGCGGTCCGCGGTGCGCCGCGCCATCTCCAGGAAGTCCACGAGCACGATGAGCGTGACGCAGGACAGGAAGATGACCGCGACGGCCTGCGCGAAGCGCCGCGCGAAATAAAATCCGAGAATGCGACCGATCATCGTCAGGCCGCCGCCCGCCGCGTGAAGCGCTGGCGCACCGCATCGGCCAGCGCCACCAGCGCCGCCGGCGGTGCCAGCCGGATCCAGCCCTGGAGGATCATGGCGCAGATGAGGACGGTCACGATAGGCAGCGCGTAGATCAGCGGCACCGCCGCCGCATTGGTCTTCAATTGCCCGGCGATGGCGAAATTGCCGATCTGCACCAGCCCCATGGCCGGGATGATGACGAACAGTGCCGAATTGCGGCTCTGCCGTGTGGTCCGGGGCAAGGCGAGCGCGGCCGCAGCGATGGCGAAGAAGGCCAAGGGGTAGAGCCCGGCGGAGAGGCGCTTGTGCAGCTCCTCGCGGTAGCGGCCGGGGAAGAAGCGCACATACATGTCGGAGGGCGGCGGGTTCAGCACGTAGGCGAGCGGGCGCTCCACGGGCTTGATGTCCACGCCCTTGTTGTTCGGCGCGAGGGATGAGAGGTCGAAGGCGTAGCGCTGGAACTCCACCACCGAGGAGCCCGAGGCCGTGCTCTTGGGGTCCCCGCCCCGGCGATGGATCGAGCCGTTCTCCAGCACCAGGAAAACGCCGGCCTCGTTCTCGATGATCTGGCCGCGGTCGGCGAGATAGGTGGAGACCTCCTTGTCGCGGGCGTCGTTGATGAAGATGCCGCGCATCACCCCATTGGCGGCGCGCTCGCGCACGTGGAAGACGAGGCCCTGGGACAGGTTCACGAAGCGCCCCGGCTGGGCCACGAAGGACACCACGTCCGCGCGCACTTTCGTCACCTGCTCGCGGAAGGTGGAGAGGCTCGACGGCACGATCTGGACGGCGAGGGCGGCGCAGAAGAGCGAGACAAGCATGGCGAGGATGATGAGCGGGCGCAGCAGCCGCCATGGCCCCATGCCGGTCGCCGCCATCACCACGATCTCGCTGTCGCCGTTCAGCTTGAGCAGGGTGTAGGCGGTGGCGATGAACAGCGCCGCCGGCGCGATCACCAGCACCAGGGTCGGCATGGTGAGGCTGGTGATGGCGACGAAGGCGAGGATGGTCTGGCCCTGGCTGGTGACAAGATCGAGCTGGCGCAGGGCCTGGGTCGCCCAGATCATGCCGGCGAGCACCACCACGACACCGAGGAAGGCGACCGCGGCCGTGGAGAAGATGTAGCGATCGAGACGGCCCATCCTGCGTGCCTTTGATGCGCGGAGCCGCCCCCCACTCGCATGTCCATGTGAGAACGGCTCTGGATAGCCGGAAGCCGGCCGCCGCGCAAATGCCCCACTGTGAGCCGGGGCCGCGCCGCATCGCGGTCCCACCTTGCCTTGGCCGCGCCCTCAGACGGCGCGCCCGACCGTCCGCAACGCGAAGAGATAGACCAGCGCCACCTCGTCCAGCCGGTCGAAGCGCCCGGCAGCCCCACCGTGACCCGCGTCCATGTTGGTCCGCAGCAGGATCGGCCGCCCGCCGGTGTCCGACGCCCGCAGCCGCGCCACCCATTTCGCCGGCTCCCAATAGGTCACCCGGGGATCGGTGAGCCCGGCAAGGGCGAAGATGGAGGGATAAGCGGCCGCCGTCACGTTATCCACGGGCGAGTAGCTGCGAATCCGCTCGAACGCCTCGGCGTCGGCGATGGGATTGCCCCACTCCGGCCATTCCGGCGGGGTGAGGGGCAGGGTGTCGTCCAGCATCGTAGTGAGGACGTCCACGAACGGCACCTCGGCGATGATGCCGGCGAAGAGATCCGGCCTCAGGTTCGACACCGCGCCCATGAGCATGCCGCCGGCCGAGCCGCCATGGGCGACGATGCGGTCGGGCCGGGTGAAGCCCTCCGCCACCAGATGCTCGGCCACCGCGATGAAATCGGTGAAGGTGTTGGTCTTCTTCGCGAGCTTGCCGTCGGAGTACCAGCGCCAGCCCTTGTCGGTGCCGCCGCGGATGTGGGCGATGGCATAGATGAAGCCGCGATCCACCAGCGAGAGTCGGTTGGTGGCGAAGCCGGCGGGGATGGTGATGCCGTAGGCGCCGTAGCCGTAGAGAAGAAGCGGCGCGCTGCCGTCGAGCGGGGTGTCGCGGCGATAGATGAGCGAAACCGGCACCATTTCCCCGTCCGGCGCGCGCGCCTGGAGGCGCCGGGTCACATAGTCGGCGGGATCATGGCCGGAGGGCACTTCCTGCCGCTTCAGCAGATCCCGCTCGCGGCTGGCCATGTCGTAGTCCCACACTTCCGACGGGGTCGTCATGGAGGCGTAGGTGAAGCGGACCTCGGTCGTATCGAAGGCGAAGCCGGCCGACAGGCCCAAGGCGTAGGCCTCCTCGTCGAAGGCGATGTCGTGCTCGGCGCCGCTCTCGAGATCGCGGATGACGATGCGCGGCAGCCCGGCTTCGCGCTCCAGCCGCGCCATGTGGCCGGCCAGCACCGAATGGCTGAGGATCATCCGTCCCGGCCTGTGCGGCACGAAGTCCACCCAATTGTCCCGCCCCGGCGCGAAGGTGGGCGCGACGACAATCTTGAAATCCTCGGCGCCGTCCGCGTTGGTGAGGAGAACCAGCGTGTCGGTGCCGCCCAGGTCGGGGTGGTGCTCCACATCGTAGCGCACGCCGGCGGAGCGCGGCGCGATGCAGCGCGGGGCGGCCGATGTGTCCTCCAGATCCAGAAGATGGACCTCGGACGTATCGTGATCGCCGCAGGCGATGAGGCCGTAGCGGTGCGACTGGGTCTCGCCGAGGGAGACGAAGAAGCCCTTGTCCGGCTCCTCATAGATCAGAACGTCGGCCGCCGGGTCGGTGCCCAGCTCATGGCGGAACACCTTAGAGGGGCGGTGCTCGGCATCGCGCCGGATGTAATAGAGCACGCGGCCGTCGGCGCTCCACAGCAGGTCGCCGGTGGTTTCCTCGATGGCGTCGGGCAAATCGGCGCCGGTGGCGAGGTCGCGGATGCGGATGGAATAGAGCTCCGAGCCCGATGTGTCGGCCGAGAAGGCGAGGCGGGCATGGTCGAAGCTGTGGCGCCAGTGGCCGAAATGGAAATAGGCCTTGCCCGCGGCTTCCGCATCGCCGTCGAGCAGGATGACCTCCTCGCCGGCGGGCATCGCCTTGCGGCAGGCGAGGGGGTGCTGGCCGCCTTCCCGGTGGCGGGAATAATAAGCGAAGGGCCCGTCGGGCACGGGCACGGAGGCGTCATCTTCCTTGATGCGGCCGCGCATTTCCGCGACCAGCCTGGACTTCAGGTCGCCGAAGGGGGCGAAATAGCCGTCCGCATAGGCGTTCTCGGCTTCGAGATAGGTGCGGATGTCGGCGTCGAGGACCGTGGGATCGCGCATGACCGCGCGCCAGTTGTCGGCGCGCAGCCAGGCGTAATCGTCGCTGAGGGCGACGCCGTGGACGGTGCGGGTGCTGGGGCGACGCGGCGCGCGCGGCGGCTCGCTCATCGGGGGCTTGGACGCCAGGGTCTCAGGCGCCACCGTTTTCCCCGCCGTCCGGCTTCAGGGAAAGCGCGGTGCCATTCATGCAGAAACGCAGGCCCGTGGGGGCCGGCCCGTCGGGAAAGACATGGCCGAGGTGGCTTTCGCATGCGGCGCAGCGCACCTCGATGCGGCGCATGCCGTGCGAGGTGTCCTCATGGGTGACCACCGCTTCGGGCGACACCGGGGAGAAGAAGCTCGGCCAGCCGGTGCCGGAATTGTATTTGGTCTCGGAACGGAACAGCGGTGCGCCGCAGGCGACGCAGGCATACAGGCCAGCGCGCTTCTCGTCCCAATAGGGACCGGTGAAGGCGCGCTCGGTGCCGGCCTGACGGGTGATTCGATACTGCTCCGGCGTGAGGCAGGAGCGCCATTCGGTGTCGCTCTTCACAACCTTGGCCGGATCGATGCCGGAAGGGGCGGGATTGGACATGGCAGGTCCCCGGTTCGTCTTGCGCAGACGTAGGCATTGGACATGGCAACGGCAAGGCAGGCGCGATCAGATGCCAATGCTTTCATCCGGCGCAGGGCGCATCGCGGGCGCCGCCGCTCGGGCGGCCGCAACCGTCATCGGACTGCCGGATGCGGGAGCCTGCGCGAAATCGATTGCATCGGCGTGGTCGGGGGCGGGCCTTCTGTTGTCCTCCCGGCCGTGCGCAAGAAGAGCGCGGGTATTGGTCGAATTAATGGTTGCAAAATGCGGGCACCGAAACTAACAGGGTTGTAGAGGCGTCTTCACAGCATTGCTGCAACGCGATCGCACTGCTCTGCGCACAGTTCGTCGAAGGATGAGCGCAGTCGGCCGCGTCGCCGGGGAAGCCTTGGTGCAGGTGTCGTGTCTTTCCCACCCATCGGGTTGCCCCGCTCGACTGGACGATTGTTGTCGCCCCGCAGCATTCGGGCATCCAATCCTGACCAATTACGCAAATTTTTGAGCAGAACGATCTCAACGCGAAGCAGGTCCCATGAGCGAACCGACGCAATCTCCGGCTTTCATCGAACTCGCGACCGACATCATTTCCGCCTACGTCAGCAACAATACCGTTGCGGCTGCGGAACTTCCGGCGCTCATCTATGACGTGCATGCGGCGCTCCAGCGCCTGTCGCGCAATGAGGAGCAGCCGGAGGTCGAGCCCCTAAAGCCGGCCGTGCCGGTGAAGCGCTCGGTGCATCCCGACTTCATCATCTGCCTCGAGGACGGCAAGAAGTTCAAGTCGCTGAAGCGCCATCTGCGCACGCGCTACGACATGACTCCCGAGCAGTATCGGGAAAAGTGGAGCCTGCCGGCGGACTACCCCATGGTGGCGCCGAATTATGCGGCGGCCCGCTCCGAACTCGCCAAGCAGATGGGCCTCGGCCAGCAGCGCCGCCGCGGGCGCTGAGCGACCGGACGTTGCGAAGCTGAGAAGACAATGAGGCCCGGCGTGCTTGCGCCGGGCCTTTTTCCATTGCGGGTGACGCCTTCACTCGGCGGCGATGCGCACCTGCGGCTGGGCGTCGCGCACGGCGGCGTCCACATGGGTCTCGAAGCGGGTGAAGTTTTCGCGGAACATGCTGACCAGCTTGCGCGCGGTGGCGTCGAACTCGGCTTTGTCCGCCCAGGTCTTGGACGGATAGAGGATGTGCGGCTCCACGCCGGGCAGGGAGGTGGGCACCTCGAAGCCGAAATAGGGGTCGGTGCGGAAGGACGCATCCTTCAGGGAGCCGTCGAGCACGGCGGTGAGCAGCGCGCGCGTCACCTTGATCGGCATGCGCCGCCCGGTACCGAACTTGCCGCCGGTCCAGCCGGTGTTCACCAGCCAGCAGTCCACACCGTGCTGTGCGATGAGGTCGCGCAAGAGATTGCCGTAGACCGAGGGATGCCGCGGCATGAAGGGTGCGCCGAAGCACGTGGAGAAGGTGGCCTCGGGGTCCTTCACGCCCTTTTCCGTGCCCGCGACCTTGGCGGTGTAGCCGGAGAGGAAGTGGTACATGGCCTGCGCCGGAGTGAGCCGCGCGATGGGCGGCAGCACGCCGAAGGCGTCGCAGGTGAGCATCACGATGTTCTTCGGCATCCCCGCCCGCCCGGTGGGGCTGGCGTTGGGAATGAAGGACAGGGGATAGGCCGAGCGGGTGTTCTCGGTGAGGCTGCCGTCGTCGAAGTCGGGCTCCCGCGTCACCTTGTCGAGCACCACATTCTCCAGAACGGTGCCGAAGCGGTTGGAGGCGGCGAAGATTTCCGGCTCCGCCTCGGCCGAGAGGCGGATGGTCTTGGCGTAGCAGCCGCCCTCGAAATTGAAGATGCCGTCGGCGCTCCAGCCGTGCTCGTCATCGCCGAGGAGCGTGCGGTTGGGGTCGGCGGAGAGGGTGGTCTTGCCGGTGCCCGACAGGCCGAAGAACAGGCATACGTCGCCCTCGGCGCCGACATTCGCCGAGCAGTGCATGGGCATGATGCCCTTTTTCGGCAGGATGTAGTTGAGCGCCGTGAACACCGACTTCTTCATTTCGCCCGCGTAGGACGAATTGCCGATGAGGACGATGCCGCGGGCGAAGTTCACCGCAATCACCGTTTCGGAGCGCACCCCGTGCCGCGCCGGATCCGCCCGGAAGGACGGCAGGTCGATGATGGTCATCTCCGGCACGAAGCCGTCGAGCTCGGCCCGCTCGGGCCGGCGCAGCATGGTGCGGATGAACAGCGAGTGCCAGGCGAACTCGGTGTAGACGCGCACCTTGATGCGGCAGGACGGGTCGGCGCCGCCGTAGAGGTCCTGCGCATACAGCGACTTGTCCTCGGCGGCCGTGAGGAAGTCCTGGTAGAGCGTCTCGAACTGCTCGGGGGTGATGGCCCCGTTATTGTCCCACCAGACCTCGTTCTCGGTGGCGCCGTCGCGCACCACGAACTTGTCCTTGGGGCTGCGGCCGGTGTGGGCGCCGGTCTCGGCCATCAGCGCCCCGCCGGACGACAGATGCGCCTCGCGATGGGCCAGCGCATGCTCGTAGAGCTCAGGCTCGAGCAGATTCCAGTGGACGGCGGTGAGGTGCTTGAGGCCGAAGCTGTCGGCGCCGCAGGCGCTGTTCCGGTGACCGGTTTCGAGCACGGACGAATCTCCCATTGTTCCCGCCGGCCTGAAGCGCGGCGATGCAGCTTGCGGGGCGGGCCCGCTTGGGGCCGAACCGCGGCGGGCGGGGGACGTCTTGCGCATCCATCCCGGCCACTCGAAGCACGCTAGAGCCACTTGGCCCGCAAGGAAACCGTTGGCGGATGGGCCTAAACGTTTAAGTTCAGGCTGCGGTCCCTCGCCGCGCCTCCTGCACCAGCGCGACGAGCTCCTGCCGCACTGCACCAAGGTCGGCCACCCGGCGCGGGAACTCCAGCCGCCGCACCAGATCGCCGTTGGTCAGCTCGCACCCGTCGGGATCAAGGGAGAGCATGCGCCACGCGCCTTCGGGCGCGCCCAGCAGCTCCGTGGCATAGAGGCGGACGGCGTCGGCGTGGTCGGCGTTCATGTGGGCGATCACGCCCTCCACGCCCGCCGCCAGTTCATCGGCCCGGTCCCAGTTGGAGAGGAGGGCCTCGCCCGGCACGTCGACGATGCGGCCGAAGCCCTGCACCAGATGGGCCTCCGCAATGTCGACGGCGTAGAAGCCGAAGTCGGTGAAGTCGGCATAGCCCTCGGCCGCGGGGTGTCGCGCCAAATAGCGCGCCCGCACGTCCGGCGCAGGTGCCGGCGCGATGCGGCCCAGCAGGCTCGCGCGGGGGGCGTCCAGGGGATCGGGCGTGCCCGTCGCGGACACCAGGAGCGAGACACGCTCATCTGCGCCGATGTTGCGGGTGTGGCGGGCGAGGCGGGAGATGAGCAGGGTCGGACGCCCCGCGCGATCGGTGCCCACCGCCACCAGCGAGGCGTAGGGCGCGCCACCGGCTTCCAGTGTCGCCAAGCTGGCGAATCGGGCTTCCCGGATGAGGCGGCGGATCACGAGGGCGGCCGTGTCGGACATGTTTTTCTCCCCTGCGGCGGTGTCAGGATGCCTTGGTCCAGCCCTTTGCGGCAACGCGCGGCTTGGCCGCAGCGCTTCGTTTGGCGGCAGTGACGAATCCCGCTATTTTACGGCACTCGACTCTTGTGTGTCACATTTCGGCCACGCGAACGCGGTTCACCCGCGCAAGGCCGCAGTTACAGGCCGCGTTCCGGACGGCTGAAAAGAGGTGTCATGCCCACGATCGCCCTCGTCGACGACGACCGCAATATTCTGACCTCGGTCTCCATCGCGTTGGAGGCGGAAGGATATCGCATCGACACCTACACTGACGGCGCCTCGGCGCTCGATGGCTTCAAGACCAATCCGCCGGACCTCGCCATCCTCGATATCAAGATGCCCCGCATGGATGGCATGGAGCTTCTGCGCCGCCTGCGCCAGAAGACCGACATGCCGGTGATCTTCCTCACCTCCAAGGATGAGGAGATCGACGAATTGTTCGGCCTCAAGATGGGCGCCGACGACTTCATCAAGAAGCCGTTCTCCCAGCGCCTTCTGGTGGAGCGGGTGAAGGCGGTGCTTCGCCGCGCCGGCGCCAAGGATGGCGTCGCCCCTCGCGAGGTGGACAGCGCCAAGGTGCTGGAGCGCGGCAACCTGCGCATGGACCCCGAGCGCCACACCTGCACCTGGAAGAGCGAGCCGGTGACCCTCACCGTCACCGAGTTCCTGATCCTCCAGGCCCTCGCCCAGCGTCCCGGCGTGGTCAAGAGCCGCAATGCCCTGATGGATGCGGCCTATGACGACCAGGTCTATGTGGACGACCGCACCATCGACAGCCACATCAAGCGGCTGCGCAAGAAGTTCAAGTCGGTGGACGACAGCTTCGAGATGATCGAGACCCTCTACGGCGTCGGCTACCGGTTCAAGGAGTGAGCCGGACGACCGCGCGCGGGCCCGGCACGAGATGACGGTCGAGACGAATTCGGTCGAGAGGGACGCGGTCGAAGCACGGGCGGCGCGGCTGGCGCGCCGGCGTGCGCCGTTCGCGGCGATCCTCGGCTGGTTGCGGCGGGTCCGCCGCTTTGTGGCGTTCAAGGGCTTCTCCTCGCTCACCCGCCGCATCGTCCTGCTCAACCTCGCCGGGCTGTGCGCCCTCGTCTCGGGCATCCTCTATCTGTCTGAGTTCCGCTCGGGCCTCATCGACGCGCGCATCCAGAGCCTTCTGGTGCAGGGCGAGATCATCGCGGCCGCCATCGCCTCGTCGGCGCAGGTGGAGACCAACGCCATCACGCTTGATCCCGACCGGCTGCTGGAACTGCAGGCGGGCGAGAGCTACGGCCCGGACGATGGCTTCGCGCCGCTGGAGTTCCCCATCAATCCCGAGCGCGTCGCCCCGGTGCTGCGCCGGCTCGTGGGGCCCACCCGCACCCGCGCCCGCATCTATGACCGGGAGGGCCAGCTGCTGCTGGATTCCCGCTCGCTCTATTCGCGCGGCGAGATCCTGCGCTTCGATCTGCCCTCGCCCAACGAGCCAAAGCCCGGCATCGTCGAGCGGGCGTGGCGGGCGGTGCAGCTGTGGCTTGGCCGGGGTGACCTGCCGCTCTACCGCGAGTTCGGGCCCCAGGCGGGCAAGAACTATCCCGAAGTCGCCTCCGCCGCTCTCGGCACCAAGGCGAGCGAGGTGCGCGTGGACGAACGCGGCCAGGTGGTGGTTTCCGTTGCCGTTCCCATCCAGCGGTTCCGCGCCATCCTGGGGGTGCTGCTGCTCTCCACCCAGAGCGGCGAGATCGACGCGGCGGTGAAAGCCGAGCGCTTCGTCATCGTGCGCGTGTTCCTTGTGGCGGCGGCAGTGATGGTGCTGCTTTCGGTGCTGCTCGCAGGCACCATCGCCGATCCGGTGCGCAAGCTCGCGGCAGCGGCGGAGCGGGTGCGGCGGCGCATCAAGACCCGCGTCGAAATTCCCGACTTTACCGCCCGGGCCGACGAGATCGGCCACCTCTCCGGGGCGCTGCGCGACATGACGAGCGCACTCTACAACCGCATCGAAGCCATCGAGAGCTTCGCCGCCGACGTGGCGCACGAACTGAAGAACCCCCTCACGTCCCTGCGCAGCGCGGTAGAGACGCTGCCGCTCGCCCGCAACGACACCTCCCGCGGCCGCCTGCTGGAGGTGATCCAGCATGACGTGAAGCGTCTCGACCGCCTGATCTCCGACATCTCCGACGCCAGTCGCCTCGATGCCGAGCTGCAGCGGCAGGAGGCGGTGAGCGTGGACCTCAAGCAGCTGCTGGAAATGGTGGTGGGC
This sequence comes from Xanthobacter pollutisoli, assembly GCF_040044995.1. Lineage (NCBI taxonomy): Bacteria > Pseudomonadati > Pseudomonadota > Alphaproteobacteria > Hyphomicrobiales > Xanthobacteraceae > Xanthobacter > Xanthobacter pollutisoli. Next base: position 11,972 of record NZ_JBDZDP010000009.1, on the reverse strand, counting down.
CTCGCCCAGGACGTGCGCAAGGAAGATGACGGCGTCTCCGTCTCCCTCGCCTTCGAGCGGGCCCCCGGCGCGCCGGCCGACTATCTGGTCGCCGGCCACGCCTCCCGCCTCGGCCAGGTGGTGGACAACCTCGTCTCGAACGCGCGCTCCTTCTCGCCTTCGGGCGGTTCGGTCCGCGTCACCTGTCGGCGGGTGAAGGACGGCGCGGAGATCGTGGTGGACGACGACGGTCCCGGCATCCGCCCGGACGCGCTGGCGCGCATCTTCGAGCGCTTCTACACCGATCGCCCGCACCAGGGTTTCGGGCAGAACTCGGGCCTCGGCCTCTCCATCTCGCGGCAGATCGTGGAGGCCCACGGCGGGCTCATCTGGGCCGAGAACCGCACGGAGACCGACGCGGACGGCACTCCCTGCATCGCCGGTGCGCGCTTCATCGTGCGCCTTCCGGCCGGCTGAGCCGTGGCCCCCGGCGCCCCCGCCAGCATTCATGCGAGCTGCGTCGCCATCGGCGAAACGGGGGTGCTGATCCGCGGACCGTCCGGGGCCGGCAAGTCGCGCCTTGCCCTTCGCCTCATCCTCGATCCGCCGCGCATCCTGCCGCCGGCGGAACTTGTGGCCGATGACCGCGTCATACTCACGGTCGAGGCTGGTGCGCTGGTCGCCCGACCGGCTCCCGGGCTGGAAGGGCTGATCGAGGTGAGGGGGCTTGGCATCCGCCGCATGCCCCATCGCCCCGCCGTCGCATTGCGGCATGTGGTCGATCTGATGGCAGCCGATGCCGAGCGGATGCCGTCCGCGGAGGCCCGGCGGGTGATGATGGAAGGTGTTGAAATATCACGGCTTCCCCTCAACGATCCGGAGACGGCGGCACTCATAATCGCTTGCATTCTCACGAGTGACGATTACGAAAACTAAATGTGCTTTTGTGCGTTGCACCCCTTGCGTAATTTTTGAGCCGATCTGAATATGGCCATCCCGCAGCGCGGGAGGCCTTCATCAGGGGGAGGTGGAGGCGGAGGAAGCATGATCGGTCTCGTCCTCGTCACACACGGTCGTCTGGCAGACGAATTCTGCTCCGCACTGGAGCACGTCATGGGTCCGCAGACCCAGATCGCCGCCGTTACGATCGGCCCCGAGGATGACATGGAGCGGCGTCGGCAGGACATCATCGAGGCGGTCGACCGGGTGCGGGCCGGCGATGGCGTGGTGATCCTCACCGACATGTTCGGCGGCACCCCTTCCAACCTCGCCATATCGGTGATGAACACGCCCGACGTCGAGGTGGTGGCGGGCATCAACCTGCCGATGCTGGTGAAGCTCGCCAAGGTGCGCGGGGAGATGCCGCTGGCCCAGGCCGTGGACGTCGCCCAGGAAGCCGGTAGGAAATACATCAATGTCGCAAGCCGCGTCCTCTCCGGTAACTGACGCCTTCGCCGGCGATACCGTGGCGCCCGAGCGGTCGGCCGCCCGCTGCGGTGCCGAGGAGGCCGCGATCGCCTGCGGCGGTCCCATTCCCCCCGAGGCGCTGGTGCGCACCCTGCCCATCGTGAACAAGCGGGGCCTGCATGCGCGAGCCTCCGCCAAGTTCGTGCAGACGGTGGAGCGCTTCGACGCCCTCGTCACCGTATGCCGCAGCGGCGAGGCCGTGGGCGGCAATTCCATCATGGGCCTGATGATGCTGGCCGCCGGGCCGGGGACGTGCGTGACGGTGACCGCCACCGGCCGAGAGGCCTCCGCCGTGCTCGACGCCCTCGGCGCCCTGGTCGCCGACCGGTTCGGCGAGGACGAATAGGCCGCTCCGTCCCCCACTTTGCGGCGCGATGCGAAAGCCTCTTCCTTCGGCCGTTTACCTCAATTGCAGGTAGCTCTGGCCCCTTCGGCCATGGTTGCCTATCTCTTAATCTCGATCCCCTGCGCGCAGGGCGCCGGAGATCCGGGACGGGCTTTCCCCCCGTATCAGATGAATGTTCGAGCCGAGGAGCCATACGCCCGCGGAGGGGCCGGCGCCAAAGAGCGCGCGGTGGAGCCTCGGCTTGTCCGCAAAACTGCTGGCGCTGACGGTGGCCGTGGTGGCGGCGGCCGAGATCGCGGTGCTCGTGCCCACCATCGCCAACTATCGCATCGCCTGGCTGTCCGACCGTCTCGCCGCCGCCCGTACCGCCGCGCTCGTACTTGATGCCACGCCCCAGGACGGCGTCTCGGTGGATCTGACCCACCAGCTGCTGGAAAGCGTCGGCGCCATGGTGATCGTGGTGAAGCGCGAGGGCACGCGCCGCCTGCTCGCCGCCTCCGACATGCCGCCCGAGGCTGATGTGCATATCGACATGCGCACCACCACCCTGTGGAGCGCGGTGCGCGACGCCTATGACACGCTCGCCGCCGACGACGGGCGGGTGGTGCGCGTCGTGGGCGATCCGCCCCGCGGCGCCGACTTCATCGAGATCGTCCTCAGCGAGACCCCGCTGCGCACTGCGCTGCTGCGCTTCGCCGCCACCGTGCTCCTGGTGTCGCTGGCGGTGGCGATGGCGGCCGGCGTCCTCGTCTTCGTCAGCCTCAACTGGCTGTTCGTGCGGCCCATGCGCCGGCTCACCGAGCGCATCTCGGCGTTCCGCGAGAATCCCGAGGACGCCTCGCGCATCATCGTGCCCAGCGGGCGCTCCGACGAGATCGGCACGGCCGAGGAAGCGCTGGAGGAGATGCAGCGCGAGCTCACCCACACGCTCCACCAGAAGAGCCACCTCGCCGCCCTCGGCCTCGCGGTGTCGAAGATCAACCACGACCTGCGCAATCTGCTGTCTTCGGCGCAGCTGCTCTCCGACCGTCTCGCCTCGGTGCCGGACCCGACCGTCCAGCGGTTCGCGCCGAAGCTTCTGGCGGCGCTCGACCGCGCCATCGCCTATTGCGAGCAGACCCTGTCCTACGGCAAGGCCAAGGAGCCCCTGCCGGAGCGGCGCGACGTGGAGCTCATCCATCTCTTCGAGGAGGTGCGCGACACCCTCGGCCTGGGTCCGGGCGCCGGCATCGGCTGGGTGATGGACGTGGAGCGCGGCCTCACCGCCGATGCCGACCCCGACCAGCTGTTCCGGGTCATCCTCAACATCGCGCGCAATGCCGTCCAGGCGCTGGAGGCGCGCGCGCCGCTCGATCCCGAACGCGATCAGGTGCGCATCCGCGCGCGGCGCAAGGGACTGGTGGTGGAAATCGAGATGGGCGACACCGGGCCCGGCATTCCGCCCGCGCGGCGCGAGCACCTGTTCGAGGCCTTCGTTTCCTCCGCCCGTCGCGGGGGCACCGGCCTCGGCCTGCCCATCGCCGACGAGCTGGTGCGGGCCCATGGGGGCCACATCCGCCTGCTGGATACCCAGGTGGGCACCACCTTCCGCATCACCATCCCGGATCAGCCGGAAAGCCGCCACCACCGCCGCGAGCGCATCCGGGCGTGAGGCGCCGCGCGGTTTTCCACATGCCGGGCGGGGGAAGGGCGGCAGGTCCGGGCGGGGGCCTTGCACCCTCCGGCGAAAAGGAGTAGCAGACGGGCCTCGCGGCGTTCCCAGCCGCGACGCCCGGAAGGCCTCCAGCCTTCCCGACCGGCCCGCCGGTCCCGGGCACAGGCGCCGGTAGCTCAGCTGGATAGAGCACCAGACTACGAATCTGGGGGTCGGGAGTTCGAATCTTCCCCGGCGCGCCATTAAAACAAGTACTTAGCCGTCATTCACCGTTTCAGTTTTCGGGTCTGAAACGGTTTTTGAAACGGTTTTGGCTGAACCTTGCGATTGGGCCGCATCGCCCGCGATCCTCTACGAAGCGCTTCCACACCTCGGTCAGACAAGGCTGCAGAAGACAGCCTGTGCCTCTTCGTGGGCGATCGGTGAAGAGGCACTCGCGCCGTCTTTGGAGGGGGGCGTTCGGGACCTACGGCTTAGCCAGTTCGGTGAGCGCTCAGTCGCAGTTCCAGAGCGGTCCGACGTAGCGACCACTGCTCGAAGACCCTCCGAGAGCCTCAATCGGTTGTCGTGGAAATCCTCGGGAAGATGGGATTCCCCGATTACCGGACGTGCCCGCTCCGCCCGCTGAGAGTGAGAGGCCTGTCGAGTTTGCCATGACGGGTCGAGGACCGGGAGAGAGGCTTCCGGCGCCTGTCGTGGAGTTTGATCCCATGACCGAGATTCAGCTTCTAGATGCGAGCCGGGAAGCGGCCAGCGGTTACAAGGTGGATGCGAGCCGCGGCGAGCGGAACGGGCGCGTGTCGTCGGAGTGGTTCTTCCGGCCGGCGGACGAGCGCTTTCTGTCCCTGTCTGAGCTGTATGGCGCGGTGCGCGGCCGGTCCGACCGGAGCCGGACGCGCACCGCGGAGAGCGCGGCTATTCGCGTCGAGGCGAGCCGGGAGGCTCCGGACCGGTTGACGCTCGCGCTGCCGGGGGCGGAGGCTCCTGTTGCCCCGACCCATTGGAGCTTCGGCCAGCTCGCGAGCCTCATCGGCGCGCCGGCTTCCTATCTGCGCCAGCTCCCGGCGCCGCTCGCCGGCATCAACCTGCAGCACGGCCTGCTCACGCACCGCGCCGAGCAGGTCAAGACGCTGGAGGTCGAGGACGGGCGCGTCGAACTCCGGGCGGTGACCGGCCCTGACTACGGCCGCATCTATGACCATGAACTGGTGGACGCCGTGCGCCGCATTGCCGGCAATGGCACGGGCGATACCCGCTGGAAGGTGCCGGGCGTACTCGACTGGTCGACCGGCATCTACAATCCCAGAGTCGACATCACGAAGGACACCACCACGCTCTACGCCTCGGACCGGGATGTTTTCCTGTTCCTAGTGGACGACCTCAATCCCATCGAGGCCGGCCGGCTGCCGGATGGCTCGCCCGACCTGTTCTTCCGGGGCTTCTACTGCTGGAACTCGGAGGTGGGGGCGAAGACGCTGGGCATCGCCAGCTTCTATCTCAGGGCCGTGTGCCAGAACCGGAACCTGTGGGGCGTGGAGGATTTCGAGGAGATCACCATCCGCCACTCCAAATACGCCGCGTCCCGCTTCGCCCATCAGGCGGCGCCGGCCCTGGAGCGCTTCGCCAATTCCTCGCCCATGCCCTTCGTCAACGGCATCAAGGCCGCACGCGAGCGCATCGTGGCGCGCACCGACGAGGACCGCACCGAGTTCCTGCGCCGCAAGGGCTTCTCCAAGGCGGAGACGCAGAAGGTGATCGAGACCGTGCTCGCCGAGGAGGGCCGCAAGCCCGAGAGCATCTTCGACTTCGTCCAAGGCATCACGGCTGTGGCCCGGGACAAGCCGCACCAGGATGCCCGGCTCGATCTGGAGGCCCGGGCGAAGAAGCTGCTCGATCGGGCCGCCTGATATCCGCAAAGCCGAAGATGCGGAATGTCGTGTCTCCGGCTCCGCGTTGTTCCGGCTTTCCGGATCGTCGGTTCTGCGGCGCCGTCCTCAGAGGTAGAGGGCGGCGCCGTGCTTCGTGACGGGTGGAAGGCCAGAGAGAGGTTCTCCGGCCGCCCGTCGCGGAGAAGCATCCCATGGCCACGGCTGTTCAGAAGATCACCCTTTCGTCGTCCCGCGACATCCCTTTCAACAAGCTGGTGCTGAGTCAGGCCAACGTTCGCCGCGTCAAGGCCGGCGTGTCCATCGAGGAGCTCGCCGAGGATATCGCCCGGCGGGGCCTGCTCCAAGGCCTCAATGTCCGCGCCGTGGTCGATGCCGATGGCGTCGAGTCCGGCATGTATGAGATCCCCGCCGGCGGACGGCGCTATCGGGCGCTGGAGCTTCTGGTGAAGCGTAAGCGCCTCGCCAAGACCGCGCCCGTGCCCTGCATCGTGCGCGAGGGCGGCATCGCCGAGGAGGATTCGCTGGCCGAGAACGTCCAGCGCGCCCCGCTCCATCCCCTCGATCAGTTCCGCGCCTTCCTCGCTCTGCGGGAGAAGGGCCAGTCCGAGGAGGAGATCGCGGCCGCCTTCTTCGTCTCGGTCGCCGTGGTGAAGCAGCGGTTGAAGCTCGCCTCCGTCTCACCAAAGCTGCTCGACACCTATGCCGAGGATGGTCTCACCCTCGACCAGCTCATGGCCTTCACCGTGTCGGGCGACCATGAGCGGCAGGAGCAGGTGCTGGACCGTCTCGCCCAGACCTACGACAAGCAGCCCCATGCCATCCGTCGCATGCTGACGGAGGGTGCGGTCCGCGCATCCGACAAGCGGACCCGGTTCATCGGCATCGAGGCCTATGAGACGGCCGGCGGCACGGTGCTGCGCGACCTGTTCCAGGGGGACGACGGCGGCTGGCTGCAGGATGTGACCCTCGTCGACCGGATGTTGGCCGAGAAGCTCACAGCCGAGGCCGACGGGATCCGAAGCGAAGGCTGGAAGTGGATCGAGGTCGCGCCGGACTTCGCCTATGGCCACACCTACGGCTTGCGCCAGCTGCGGGGTGAGCCGACGCCCCTGACCGCGGAGGAGGAGGCAGCTCGGGCGACGGCCCAGGCGGAATACGATCGCCTCTCCGAAGAACACGCCGATGCCGACGAGCTTCCCGCGGAAGTCGACGCGCGGCTCGGAGAACTCGAAGCGATGCTGGAGGTCTTCGAGACGCGGCCCCTCACGTTCGATCCGGCGGAGGTCGCCAGGGCCGGCGCCTTCGTCAGCATCGCGCAGGATGGCAAGCTCCGGGTGGAGCGGGGCTATGTCCGCCCGGAGGATGAAGTGCCGGTCGAAGAAGTGCATGACGCTTCCACCGACGCCGAAGTTTCGACCGGAGCTCCATCGGCATCTCGACAGGAGGCAGTAACGTCCGATGCTTCCGCTGAGCCCGAGGAGGAGGACGGCCTCACCCCCATCTCCGACCGTCTGCTCACGGAGCTGACCACCCATCGCACCCTCGGCCTGCGCCATGCGCTGGGCGAGCAGCCTGACATCGCCTTCCTCGCCGCGGTCCACGCCCTGACACTGAAGGCCTTTTACGTCTACGGCTCGGACAGCTGCCTTGAACTCGATCTCAAGAGCGTGTCCTTCAACGCCCAGGCGCCGGGCCTCAACGACAGCGTTTCGGCCGAGGCGATCCGTGTCCGGCACGAAAGCTGGGCCAAAGCCCTGCCCAAGGAGCCGGGGGAGCTCTGGGACACCCTGGGCGGCTGGGACCACGACAGCCGGGCTGCCCTGTTCGCTCATGTAGTGAGCCTGTCGGTCAATGCGGTGCATGAGGCCTGGAACCGGCGTCCACGCGCCTTCGCCCATGCCGACCGGCTGGCGCAGGCGGTGTCACTCGACATGGCGGCCGCCGGATGGAAGCCCACCGTCGACACCTTCCTCGGCCGGGTGACCAAGGCCCGCATTCTGCAGGCGGTGACCGAGGCCAAGGGGGAACGCTCGGCGGAGCGGATCGCCCACCTCAAGAAAGGCGACATGGCCCGGGAGGCCGAAACGCTTCTCGCCGACAGCGGCTGGCTCCCGGAAGCCCTGCGGACCCAGCCCTGCGACACCGCTGGCGAAGAGACGGCGGAGATCGACGGCGAAACGGCCATAGGCGACAGCGGGGACCTCGCCGATAGTGAGGAGCCCGAGGCGGTGTCTCCCCCGATCGCTGCCGAATAATCCTCCCGGGCAACCTGGCCCGCCGCTCGTCGCCTCGCGCTCCCCTGTCGCGTGGCCCGGACGGCGGGCCATTTTCTTGGAGCGTCCCCATGACGGATGCTGCGCACGATCTCGCCCGGCAGCTGGGGCGGCAGGCAGAGGCTGTCTGCCGCCATTATCTCTCCGCAGGCCGGCGGCAGGGTCACTATTGGCAGGTGGGAGATGCCCGCAATGCGCCGGGCCGCTCCATGTTCGTGCGGCTGCGAGACAGTGCACATGGCCCGGCCGGAAAATGGACCGATGCGGCCACGGGGGAGCACGGGGACCTGCTCGACGTGATCCGCGAAAGCCGGGGCCTATCCAACTTCAGCGATGTGGTCGTCGAGGCCCAAGCATTTCTGCGCCTTCCGCCAGCCTCGCGATACGCGGAAGCCCCCCCTCGCACACGGCCATGCTCCCCGCGAGATCCGGTTATCTCGGCACATAGAGTGTTCGCTGCAGCACAGCCTATTCCGGGCACAATCGTGGAGACGTATCTGCGGAACCGCGGCATCACGGCTTTGCACGAAACCGGCAGCCTGCGCTTCAACCCACGCTGCTACTATCGTCCAGATGCACACGGGTCCACTCAACTCCTGCCAGCCATGATCGCGGCCGTCACCGATCTCACGGGACGGATCATGGGCATCCACCGGACATGGCTCGCTCCGGATGGATCGGACAAGGCCAACATCGCCACACCCCGGCGCGCTATGGGCCACCTGCTGGAGCATGCGGTTCGCTTCGGCAGGGCTGACGATGTGATGGCCGCCGGCGAGGGCATCGAGACCATTCTCTCCGTGCGCACAGCGCTGCCCAGCCTCCCAATGGTGGCGGCGCTCTCGGCTGCACACCTTGCCGTCATCGCCTTTCCACCTGACCTGCGGCGGCTCTACATCGTCCGCGACAACGATCCTGCCGGCGACAGGGCACGAGACAGCCTCATCGCACGAGCGAACTCCACCGGGATCGAGGCCGTCGTGCTGTCGCCAGCGCTTGGAGACTTCAACGAGGATCTGCGCGCGTTTGGCGTCGATGCATTGCGTGCGGAACTGAGATGTCTGCTTGCTCCCGAGGATGTCAACCGCTTCATGATGCTGAGCCGTGATTTGAAGGAGCAAGGAGCGGGGTTGCGCTGACGCCACGCTCTGAGGCTCACCGTCGACAGAGGACCCGCAGCCAAGCCTTCCAGAGGGCGATCGGCAAGCAGTCGCGCCGTCCCGGCAATGGCTGCGGCCGACGATTTTCCGGCGGCGGTGCTTCCCCACGACGCAGGCGTCGCGGGGGCCCCGACACGCGCCGTTCCATCGCGAAGCAAAATCGCCGGACTCCGCCATCCTCCGCTGCGCTCCGGCCCCGCGCGTCCCGCGGGGTGCAGGTCCGTCCCGCCCGCCGGCTTCGTCGCCATGAAGGCCGCAAGGCTGCGGTCCAACCGACGGAGCATCCCATGAGCACCGAGCACGACGAACCCCACGCCTCTTCTCCCACCGATCACCTGCTGCAGGACCTCCAGCTCTACGGCTACCGCCCGCTCAACGACGAGTCCGATCCCCGGCCCCTTCCCGAGGCCAACCACATCACCGGCGCCATCGCCGACATCTTCGATGCGCTCATCTCGACGCTGCAGGACACCCGTCTCGAGCCGGACCTTCCCGATCTCCTGTGGTCGACGGTCCACCTTTTCCATCGTGCCGCCGGCCGGATCTCGGGCACACTTGACGATAACGAGCAGGGCCAGCGCCGCAGCCAGCAGGAGCAGGATGGCAGCGAGGTGCGCTCGGTGGAACTGGAACGCCTCATCGCCGAGGGGCAGAGCCTCGTGGAGCGCCGCGACTCCTTCGAGCTGATGCGCGACGAAGCCGCCGACGCCTTCGAGCGCCACACCGGCTCAGTCTGGCGCCCCCGCATCGGATCCATGGTGAACCATCGCAATCTGACTGCCGCCCTCATCGACAGCCGCGATTTCCTGGCCGCCCGCAGGCGGGCGGAGACCGAGGTGCTGATGCCCGCGGGCCCCAAAATCGCCTTCTCCGGCGGCGACACGGCCGATCACAAGCTCATCTGGACGAAGCTCGACCAGGTGCACGCCAAGCACCCCGACATGGTGCTGCTGCATGGCGGCTCGCCCAAGGGCGCCGAGCGGATCGCCGCCTGCTGGGCCGATGCACGCAAGGTGCCGCAGGTCGCCTTCAAGCCGGACTGGACGCGGTACGCCAAGGCCTCGCCCTTCAAGCGCAACGACCAGATGCTCGCGGTGATGCCCATTGGGGTCCTCATCTTCCCCGGCACGGGCATCCAGGACAATCTCGCCGACAAGGCTCGCAAGCTCGGCATCCCGGTCTATCGGTTCGGGTCGGGCGGCGCGTAAGCGCTGCCCCTTCCTCGACCATCGGAATCGTATTTCACGAGCCCTGAACGTTTCTCATGAAAGTGCAGGCTCCGTCGATTTTCACCGGACTGACAAGCAGGACCTGTACTCATCAGACGTGGAGCTGAACAAAGCCTCCAGAGCCTGCTTATGCAGGGAGACGGCCGCACCTGCCGATCTTCGAGCGACGGTCTATCCCCGCTTTCCTGCGCAGATCCTTAGGTGCCGGCCGAAGGCCTGACGCCATCAATCCGCAAGGGGTCGGCTACGCACAGCGTGCCGCCGCTCCGCTTCGCCGTCGCGGTGATTGCGGCCATCGGCCGGACCCATCGGGCGCCTGTCAGCGGGGGATGGTCCTCCGCTTCGAGCAGGAGCCGGCCCCCATGTCCTCCACCGATGCGCAGGCCTTCGCCCTTAGCCTCGCCAAGACCCTGATGGTCGTCATCGTGATCTTCCGCGCCGGCGACGATAGCCTGTCGGTCGTACCGGCCGACGAATTCGACGGTGACGCTGCGCAGATCATCCGTGAGATCGACCCCTTCGCCAGATAGTGGAGGGAGCGCGGAAGTTCGGAGCCTCCCCCTTGCAGGGATTCCGGCAGCCATCTTCCCTTGCTATGCTGGTGATCGCGCCGCGGTGGTGGTGGAAGGCGCAACCGTCAGAGCTGTCCTCACGGAGACACCACCATGATTTTCCTCGGCATCCTGCTTGGCCTCGCCGCCATCGTCTTATTCTGCTGGCTGCTGTTTACGCTCGCCGTCTTCGCGCTGCCGTTCTTCGCCGCCGTCAGCGCCGGCACTTGGGCATACCAAACCGGCGCGGGCTGGCTCGGTGCGATCGTCGTTGGCCTGATCGCCGGCGGCATCACGTTCGGCATCGGCCAGGTTCTGCTCGTGATTGTGCGTCCGATGTGGGCGCGCCTCACCATTGCGCTCGCCTTCGTCGCCCCGGCCGTCTTCGCCGGCTATCACGCCACGCATGGTATCGCGAAGCTCGCCATGCCGTCCGAGACGTGGCAGATCATTTTCTCGATCATCGGAGCTGTTGCCATCGGCGTCACGACGCTGATGCAGGTCGCGGGCACGGCGCCCCGCGGTCAGTGGCGGACCAGTGCATGGTGGGAGCGATCTTGGCCGGTTGGACCCGGCGCGGCGGAAGCACACGGAGCCGGCCCGGAACGGGGGACGTAAAGCCGAAGAGGATCGGGCCGGTCTTCCGTGAGGTTGCGGCGGGTCGCCATCATCCCCGTTCGGTATCCGTCGGTCGACCGCTCCAAACGGCCTCTCCAATGGGCGGATCTGGCCGAAGGACGGCTGCGCCTCGACCGCCTCTGCCGCAACGGCGCATCATGACTTTCTTCCCCTGCCGGACCCCACCCCACGCGACAGGTCGCGTGGGACCCCGAGGCGCCGTCATTCCTCGCGAGGCAAGAAAGTCCCTCTCGCGCCGTCCTCTGCTGCGCTCCGGTCGCAAACCTCACCCCATCGCGCGGGCGCGACGGGGACCCCGAGGCGATGCGGCGTCGGTCGCCTCCGGCCTTCCGATCGCCATCGAGGCCGCAATGGTGCGGGCTCGGAAACGGAAGACGGAGATTTACCATGGCCACCATCGGCACCTTCAAGAAGACCGGCACGAACGAATTCACCGGCGAGATCGTCACCCTCAGCGTCCAGGCCAAGGGCGTGCGCATCGTCCCCGACCTGCGGGCCAACGGCGAGAACGCGCCCAGCCACCGAGTCCTGGTGGGCCGGATCGATTATGCGGAGAGCGGGATTATGCAGAGCGCCGGCCTGTAAGGTCTGTGTTGCCGCCGGTTTCGGCGGGGGTTCTGCTCCGCATAATTGCGGGCTGGAAGGTGGGCGCCCCGCGGTGTGTTTCGGCATGGAAGATTGACCCCGTTGTGAGGGGGATCGGCGTGTAATTTTGACCCCCCTCTTGGCTCATGGTCCGTCGTTTTGTTGCGACGGGCGGGCTGGGGATGAAGGGCGTGGATACG
>NZ_JBDZDP010000008.1:0-222296 GCF_040044995.1 Xanthobacter pollutisoli | reverse complement strand
CAGCTCAGCCACCGGGATCCCGGCCTCATGCTCCTTCAGGATCCCGATAATCTGCTCTTCTGAAAAACGGCTGCGCTTCATGTCCTGGTCCTCAAGTCGGGCCAGAACGAACTTCAAGCTGGATTAGACATGAGGGGCAACGTCAAAGACAAGCTCAACGCTACCCCCAATTCCCACTTTGGCCCGTGAGAGTTGTGAGTGCCTCCTAACAGAAGGCCTGCATCTGCCCGCTCGTAAGCCCGCCCACGTCGAGAACCACCCCAACAGGGTTTCGGCGCAGGCGGGTCTCGGTGAACACGGCGGCAACCGCGAAGCGACGTCGCACTATTGCTATTCTAGCTCGCACCGAACTTGCTCGCCGGAGCAAAGGCCTTTTCTTGAATCGCACGTCCGCGCGCGTCGTACGATCAACGCGCAATTCTGTCGCAATATCGTTGATGCGGCAAACCTCTCGTGCCGAGGAATTGACATGGTCGGTGACGATACGCTCGCGTGCTTCGTGCTGGATCCGATGGGGCGCGCCTACGGTCCGCATATCGTCGGCCGGCTAGAGCGAATTACGCATGCGCTGGTCGCCAATGGGGATGGGTGACATAAGCGGTCAACGCACCCTCCTCGTGCAAGCGAATGATGAACGCTTCACCCTTGGGCATGTATACGATATCACCCGGGCCTGCTGTTACCGTTCCAGCATCCGTAGAGACCGAGAGACGTCCCTCCAGAACGATCATCACATCGTCGACAGCCATCGTCTCGGCAAGGTTCTGGCCGGGCGCGTAGCTCCATAACCAACGGTGATCGCGCCGCCTTGGCGCTCGTCGACCAAATTGCCGACGAACACGTCCGCTTCCTGACCTGGCGAGCGCTCCAGCGATACCTCGGCAATCGAGAACTTGCGGATCTTCATTCGTCACTCTCCTTATTGAGCACGGAGGTAGCGTCCAAGCCCAGAGCGCTAGGGTGGGTGGAAGACTTTTCCGCCTGATCCAGGATGGCGCAGGCTTGACTGCGCGGCGACCTTATGTCCGCAGAGATATCAAAGAAGCAGGCCCAGTCCATCAAGTATCAAATCACCGTCGCCAAGCTTCCCCTGGCCAAGGACATCGACGACTTGGTGTTCGACGACAATCTCATCAACGAGAGGCTAGTGCGCGACCTCGCCAGCGGCAACTTCGTCACGCACCACCGCGACGATGTGCTGGTCGGCGGGACCGGACCCGGCAAGACCCATCGCCATCGCGCGTGCCGTCGTCCGACACGGCGCAAGAGGCGTCTCTTCCAACGAGGTTGACCTCGTCAACAAACGCAGACCGAGGCCCGGTCGGCCGCCAGGGCCACTGAGGACGCACCCAATGGCCGACTATCTCTTCCGCAAGGCCTTCGTCGTCCTCGACGAGCTCTGCTACGTGCCCTTCACCCAGTCCGGCGCTAGCCCCTGTTCGACCTCGTCAGCCGGCTCTACGAGCAGACGTCGGGTTATCGTGACCACGTATCTCGCCTTTGGCGAGTGGCCGAGCGTTACCGCCCCCAAGATGAACCCGCGCCCCGCGAGAGTCTCATCGACCCCTGCGACATCGTCGAGACGGGAAACGAGATCTTGCGCTCCCAGCGACGCGCTGACCTCCGCCACAATTGACCCCACTGCCGGAGCGTCACACCAACGCTCCGCCATAGGGTCAATGCTCCAGATAGGTGTTAAAATCCGGCGACAATCGGGTTCTGGTTTCCAGCCCGATGGACAGATACGGCGGGTAGCGGCCGTGTTGACGTCATCAGGGTCGACCGCCTGACCCTCTCGCTGCCAACTTCGCCCAGCTGTCTGCTTTGTCTCGGTGACGCAGGACTTAACCACAACCAGCTGGGTCGTCTCACGCTCAGCGTGCTGCCTCGTTCGCCCAGTTCAGCGGCAGGTATCGGCGAAGGGTGCGAGGGTGGGTGTGGCTGGGGGACCTGGATTCGAACCAGGATTAACGGAGTCAGAGTCCGCGGTTCTACCGTTGAACTATCCCCCAACGGACCCGTCGCGCCGCGAGTGCGGCTGAGGATGTGGCCCGGAGGCAGGTGGGCTCTATACGCAATTCACCCGACCTATTCAACAGCGTTTCGTGCCCATTCACAGCGGCATGTCGAAGCACTTGGTATACCACATACGCAATGGTGCCATGCACAATCTGCTATGTTGCGCTGCACTCGGATCACCTATCTTACGGTCATCGAATGGAGAGCAACATGACCACGATCACTGCAAACGCTACCCGCGAGACCGGCCTGTTCGGGCGCACCGGCGCTGCGGTGTCCGACTTCTTCGCCGCCATCGCCGATGCCCGCCGCATGGCGGACCGCTACGAGCGGCTGAGCCGCATGTCCGACAGCGAGCTCGCTGATCTCGGCTTCTCCCGCGAGCAGATCCCCCAGCTGGTGGTCGCTCGCGGCCGCTGAGGCCTTAAGGTTTCCTGCGCGACGGCGCCTTCGGGTGTCGTCGCCCCGCTTTCGAGTGCTTCCTCCCAGTGCCTCCCCCGCCCGCCGCAAGGCTGGCGGGATTTTTTTCGCCCGACGTCGAGCCGTCATTCCACCCGCACGGTGACGCTGTCGCTCAGCCCTTCGGAATCGATCACCGTCAGGCGGGCGAAGCCGCGGCCTTCCGGGGTCCAGAAGAGCGTCCCGCGGTCCTCCACCCGCGCCACCGGGCGCCCGTCCATCAGCAGGGTCAGCGGAAAGGTGCCCCCGTCCACCTTGAGCGCGAGAGCCTGCGCATCGGCCGCCGACACGCGCGCGCCGTCGGGCGGATAGACCACCTCCAGCACGGCGTCACGCCGGGCGCGGCCGAAGTGGCGCTGGGGCGGCGGCAGCCGAGGGTTGGCGGCGGCGAGGGCGCCGCGCGGCGCCGGGCCGAGGGCGGCAGGGGTGCGGACGATGCGGGCGAAGGCGTCGAACAGCAGCGGTGCCGCCGCCGCCCGTCCGGTCAGCTCCGCCACCGGCTGGCCGTCCGGCCGGCCCACCCACACGCCCACGGTGCGCCGCCCGTCGAAGCCCACCGCCCAGCTGTCGCGATAGCCATAGGACGTGCCGGTCTTGAAGGCGATGCGCCCGCCGAGCGCGTTCTGCGGGGCGGGCGTGCCCAGCAGGCACTGGCCGACGTACCAGGCCGCCACCTCGTCCACCAGCCGGGCGCGCCGGGGCGCGGCGACGGCGCCGCCCTCGCGGCGGAACACCGGCGCGCGGGCTTCCCCGCCGCGGGCCAGCGCGGCATAGAGCGCGGTGAGATCGACGAGGCGCACGCCGACGCCCCCGAGCCCCATGGGCAGGGCCGGTGCGGCGCCGGCGGGCAGCTCCAGCCGTCCGCCCGCCTGCTGCAAGCGGCTCGCGAGGCGCTGCGGCCCCACTGCCTCCAGCAGCCGTACCGCCGGCACGTTCAGTGACAGCTGCAGCGCCTTGCGCACCGAGAGGGTGCCCTGGAAGCTGCGATCGAAATTCTCAGGCCGCCACGCGCCGAAGCGGGCGGGGCGATCCTCGATCAATGTCTCGGGATGGGCGATGCCGTCCTCGAAGGCCAGGGCATAGATGAAGGGCTTCAGCGTCGAGCCCGGCGAGCGCACGGCGCGGGCAAGATCCACCGCCCCGGCCCGCTCGCGGTCGAAATAGTCCGGCGCCGCCACATAGGCGCGCACCTCGGCGCTCTCATTGTCCATCACCACGATGGCCGCGGACAATCCCCGTCCCAGCGCACGGGTGCGCTCGCGTACCAGATCCTCCAGCCGCTCCTGCAGCGGCGCGTCGAGGGCGGAGAGGTGGCGGGCGAGGTCCGGCCGCTCCGCCGCCATCTCCTCCGCCAGATGCGGCGCGAGCTGCGGCATGGGCCGGCGGACGGTGGGCACCGCCTCCTGCTTGGCGATGCGCACCTCGTCGGCGGCGAGCACCCCCTGCGCCAGCAGGCGGTCGAGCACGCGGTCGCGCGCCGCCTTCGCCCGCGCCGGCGCGCGGTCGGGGCGGCGCGCCTCCGGAGATTGCGGAAGCGCCACCAGCAACGCCGCCTCGCCGAGGGTCAGGCGGCGCGGCTCCTTGCCGAACCAGGTGAGGGCGGCGGCGCGGACCCCCTCGATGTTGCCGCCATAGGGCGCCAGCGTGAGATAGAGGCCGAGGATCTCGGCCTTGGAAAGCCGCGCCTCCAGCTCGATGGCGCGCCGCATCTGGGCCATCTTGGCGCCCAGCGTGCGGGCACGGGGCGGCAGGGTGAGGCGGGCCACCTGCATGGTCAGGGTAGAGCCGCCGGACACCACGCGCAGTGTCCCGGCCGCCTGTGCCGCGGCGCGCAGCAGCGCCAGCGGATCGACCCCGCCATGCTGCGCGAAGCGCCGGTCCTCATAGCCAAGGATCATCGCCAGCAGCCGCGGGTCCACGTCCTCCACCCGCGCGGCGAGGCGCCAGCGGCCATCGGGCAGCGCGAAGGGCCGCAACAGCCGGCCCTCCCGGTCCACCACCTCGGCCGAGACCTTCGGCTCCGGGGCGGGCGGCGCATGGGCGCGGATTTGGGCGAGGCCCAGGATACCGGCGCCGGCCAGCAGCGCCAGGGCGAGCACCAGGGCGCCCGCCGCCAGTGCGAGGCGGCGGGGAAGACGGGAGACGCCGGGCGGGTTGGCGCCCGATGGCCCGGTCGCGTTCATCGGGCGGGCGCCACCTCCATGGTGCCGGCGGCGGTGCGGGCGAAGCGGTCGGGCCGGTACATGTCCTCCACCAGCGCGGGCGGGTGGGCGTAGCGGCCGGGGGAGACGGCGCGCACCGTGTAGGCGACGACGAACGGCCCGTCGCCCTCCTCGCGGGTGACGGAGGCGACGAAGCGGTCGTCACGGAATTCCACGTGCCCCGCCTCGCTCGTCTCGTCGAGCCAGGCAAAGCCGCCGTCGCCGCCCTCGATGAGGTTGGGATTTTCGATCTCGAAGCCGGCGGGCAGGAAGTCCACCAGCAGCACGTCGGCGAGCGCGCTCTGCGCCTCGGCGAAGGTGAGCACCACCGCGAAACGCTGGTTCTGCACCGCCTTGGTCGGGTCCGCCGGCTTGCCGTCCAGGGTGAAATACTTGCGCTCCAGGGTGAATCCCTTGGCCACGGCGGGCTCGGGCGCCTCGGGCGCGCCGTGCACCCCCAGCACCACCTTCACCGGCTCGGTGCCGGCGTTGCGCAGCATCATCGGGCCGCGGTCGAGATCGGCGCGGCTCAACTTGCGGCCGAACGGGCCGCGGCTCAAGGCGCCGTCCACCTCCAGCACCATGCCCGCCGCGCTGGCCGCGAGGGAACGGGCGGCGAGGAGCAGCCAGGCATTCTCCTGGGTGGAGGTGCGCTCGGTGCGCAGGCGCGCCGCATCCACTCGCGCCAGCGCCGCGTCGGCGAGGCGGTCGAGCCCGGCCTCGCGGGCGAGCACGGTGAGCGCCGCCGCGTCGCGCAGAACCGAGCCGAAATCGGCCCGGCCCACCGGCGGGGCGGAGGCGGCGGTGGGGATGCCCTCCAGCGCCACGTTGAACGCCCGTTCCGCCCGGCTGCGGTCGCCCAGCAGGGCGAGGGCGGCCCCCACCTGTCCCCGCGCCAGCGGGCTGGTCAGCTCCTTGAGTCGGGTGTCGGCGAGATAGCGCAGGTCGCCCAGCGGCGCGCGACCGTTGCGGGCGAGCACGTACAGGGCGTAGGCGAGGCCCTCGCTGGCCGATCGCATGTCGGCGCCGGCGAGGTTCACCACGTTGCGGAGGCGGTCGAGGGCGAGGCTGAAGGCCTGCTCCGGCACCGCAAAGCCCTTCTCCTTCGCGCGGGTGAGGAAGTCCACCACATAGGCGTCGAGCCAGGTATCCGAGCCGCCCGCCGACCACAGGCCGAAGGAGCCGTCCGAGCCCTGCCGCGCGAACACCCGCACGATGGCATCGCGGATGCGCTGCTCGGCCTCCGGGTCGGTGGCGCGGCCGACGAGGACGGACAGCTCGTTGTAGGAGAGCAGGGGCAGCGCGCGGCTGGTGATCTGCTCGGTGCAGCCGTAGGGATAGCGGTCGAGGGCGGCGAGCAGCGCCGGCACGTCGATGGTGCTCGCGGGGGAGACGCTCACCGCCACGCTGCCGGTACCGGCCACGAGGTCGGCGAGAAGGTCGCGCGAGACGGTGATGCTCTCGCCCGGGGCGAGGTTGCGCACCGTGCGGCGCTCGATGTCGGGATAGGCCGGGCGCACCTGCATCTGGAAGCTGCGGGTGATGTCGAGCCCCTGCCCGGTAAGCCGCGCGGTGAGCGTGGCCGGGCCGACGCCCCGTCCCTCCAGCACCACGCGCACGCTCTGGCGCTGCTTCTGCGCCAGCGTCAGCGACGGCGGCGCGCCGCTCACCATGGCGGCGCCCGTGGCGCTCACGTCGAGACGATAGTCGCCGGCCGCACCTTCCACATTGGTGAGGTCAAGGGTGAGGCTGGAGCGGTCGCCCGCGGCGAGGAAGCGCGGCAGGGTGGCGAGCATCACCACCTTGTCGCGCACCACCACGTCGGCGGAGGCGTGGCCGAGCTTGGTGCGGGTCCAGGCCATGGCCATGACCCGCAGCGTGCCGTCGAATGCCGGCACGGGGAAGGAGACCGCGGCGGTGCCGTCGGCGCCCACCTCCACGAGGCCCGAGAACAGCGCCACCGGCGGGCCCTGGGGCGGGCTCGCCATCATCGCGTCCTCGCCGCCGTCACCACCGGAGCGCAGGCGCCCGGCCTGGCCCTGCATGCCGTCGATGAGGGCGCCGTAGAAATCGCGGATGTCGGCGGCAAGCCGCCTCTGGCCGAACACGACGGCGTCGGGCGCCGGCGGCTTGTAGCCGGTGAGGTTCAGGATGCCCACGTCCACCGCCGCCACCGTCACATAGGCCTTCTCGCCGGCGGCGAGCCCGCCGACGCGCACCGGCACGGTGAGGGTGGTGTTGGGCCGCATCTCGGCCGGGGGGGAGAGCGCCACGTCGAGGGTGCGCGCCGCCTTGTCCACCGAGAACCAGGCGAGCCCCACGGCGCGGCCGGCCATGCGGCTCGCGGCGACGTCCAGGGGGCGGTGCAGGAAGGCCACCACATAGGCTCCGGGACCCCAGCCCTCGGCCACCTTGAAGCTGACCTTGCTGGCGCCGGGTTCCACCTTGAGCATCTTCTGCTCGCGCACGCCGTCATTCACCACCAGCACGGTGGCGGTGCCGGCGGTGCGGGCGGTGATGGTGGCCTCCAGCGTGTCGCCGGCGGCATAGGCCGGCCGGTCGAGGGTCAATTCCAGCCGGTCCGGCGTGTCGGCATTGCCCTCGCCGCCGTAGCCGGCCTCGAAGGCGACCGTGGTGAGGGGCAGGCCGTCGCCACTGATGTCGAGGCGGTAGCGGCCGTATTCGGTGGGCACCGTCAGGCGGGCGGGACCGTCCGCCGTGGCGTCGAGGCGGCCCTCGCCCACGCGGGTGACGATCTTCACCGGCTCGTAATCCCACGAGCCGCTCACCCGGTACCACTGATAGCGGGTCTCGATGCGCGACAGCTTCCAGCTCAGGCCGGGTGCGGCAAGGAGCTTGTCGTCGGTGCCCGCCACCACCACGTCGAAGCCCGCGGTCTCGCCCTCGCGCACCCGTTCGGTGAACAGGGGCTTCACGCCGATCTGGCTGCCGGCCGGCGCCACCGGCAATACGATGGTGCGCTGGACGGCGCGCCCTCCGGCCTCCACCAGGCGCACGAAGGCTTCCATCTCCAGCGGCCGGGCGGTGCGCGGCAGGTCGCTCGCGACAAGGCGCAGGCCGGCGCGGCCACGGGCATCCGTGGCGGGGGCGTCGGCCACCGGCTGGCGCTCCGACAGAACCTCGTCCTGGGCATCGCCGAAGCGATAGCCGGCAAAGCCGGGGCGCTCGGCGGCGGCGCGCAGCTCGGTCTCCGCCTCCACGTCGAGGCCCGAGGCGGGCGCGCCGAACAGGAAGCGCCCGTCCACCAGCACCTCGACCGGCCGGTTGCGCGGCAGGCGGGTTTCGCGGGCGGTGAGGTCGAACTCCACCCGGTCGGGCACGTAGTCCTCCACCAGGAAGGTGGTCTCGCCCACCGCCGGGGCCTTGGGATCGGTCAGCGCCTTCACCCGCCAGGTGCCGGTCATGGCGCCCGTGAGCAGGGGAAGGTCGACGGTGCGCCCGCCTGCCCCCTGGTCCTGCACCACCACGCGGCGGTCGGCGACGCCGTCCGGCCGCACCAGCTGGAGGGTCAGAGGCACGCCTTCGGCGGCATTGCCGAGCGGGTCACGCAGCAGGACGGTGAGGTGCACGGTCTCGCCGGAGCGGTAGACGCCGCGTTCGGTGGCGAGGAAAGCATCCAGCGCTTCGGGCGCGTCACGGCCGGCCACGCCCCGGTCGGTGAGGTCGAAGCCGCTCTCCTTGAGCGAGAGGAAGGCGTAGTCGCCGTTCTCCGCGCGCGCCGTCACCACCTCCGGGCCGAGGCCGGCCGGGCCGCGGGAGAGGCCGGCATCGAAGCGGGCATAGCCCGAGGCATCGGTCTTAACCATGCCCAGCACCTCGTTGGACCGGGCGACGAGCCGCACCTCGGCCCCGGCCACCGGCTCGGCGCTGCCGAGGGACCGCACCAGCACGTGCACCCCGTCCTGCCCCGACACGGCGGTGAGGCCGAGGTCGGAGACGATGAACCACTGGGTGGCGGCGGTGGCATATTCGTCCTCGTCGCCCTCCCGCGGCTGGGCGGTCATCACATAGACCCCGGCGTCGAGCCGGCCCACCGCCTCGGTGACGGGGATGGCGGTGGTGACGTCGGCGTTGAGCGGGCTGTCCACCTCCAGTTCGCCGCTGAACACCGCGATGGCGGCGCCCTCCGCGAGACGGTCCCGCACGTAGCCGTCGAGGCCCTGGCGGAACTCGCCCTGGATGGCGGTGGGCACGAGGCCCCGGTCTCCGATGCGCAGGATTTTCAGCTTCACCGCCCGCGTGTTCACCGAGGTGACGGGAATGCCCTTCTGCCCGGTGCGCGGCAGCACGTAATTGCGGCCGGAGAAATGCACCGAGGGCTGGCGGTCGCGCACATAGATGGAGAGCTCCGTGGCCTTCTTCAGCCGTTCGCCGGACACCGAGGGAATCCCGGGGCGCACGGCCAGCGTGTAACGCGCGCCGTGCTTCAGCCCTTCCACGCAGATCTGCCGCGCCTCGCCGGTGATGGCCGGCTTGTCCATGCGGCCCCCCTCCCCGCCGACCTGCACGAAGGCGGCGAAATCGGTGCCGGGCGCGAGGTCCTCGGAAAACTGCACGCAGGCGCGCGGCGCGGCGGCGTCCGATTCCACCGTGTAGTCCACGAGGCGGAAGCCATGCTCGTCCTTCAGCTTGTCGTAGAAGGTCCGGTCCGCCGCGTTGTCGCGCAGGTCGAGGGCGGTCTTCATGGTGTCGATGGCGGCCTGCCACATGTGCCGGTCGGCATAGATGCGGCCGATGAAGGCCAGAGCCTCGCCCTCCTCCGCCCGGGTGGCGGCGCGGCGGTAGGAGATGAAGGCCGCGGCCAGCGCATTGTCGATGAAGGTGGAGGCGTCCTCGTCCTCCCCCGGCTTGATGGCGGCAAGGGCGCGGGCCAGCCGCAGCCAGGTGGGGGAATCCTGAGCCTGCGCCAGAGCGAGGCTGGCGTAGAGCTCGGCGGCGGCACGGGCGTCGTTGCGCTGCATCGCCTGGGCGGCGTCACGGCGCACCTTGTCCAGAGGCTGGGTCGGCGCCGTCGCCTCGCGGCGCAGCAGGCGCTCGTAGCGGCGCGCACCGGCGATGAGGTCGGACCGCTGGAACGTCTTCTGGCTCGCCGCCCGCGGCGGCAGCGGGGTGGCGGGCGCGGGTGCGGGGAGCGGGACCGCCTGCGCGGGCTGGGGGCGCTGCTGCTGGCCGAGGGCCTGCGTGCCGGCCGCCGTGACAGCGAGCGCCAAGGCGATGGCGGCAAAGCGGCTGAGGTTCTGGAAACGACGGCGAAGGTCCATGGACCGCTCCCTCGGTGCGCTGCACCGTTGCGGGAGGCGGGACGCGCGACGCAGGACGGCCGGGATCGGCTCCACCCCGCAGATCGTTCGACCGGCCTCCTCGCGAGAAATGACCGACCGGTGCCCGCCGCTCCCGTCCAGGAACGTCGTGGCCCGACCCCGCTCCGCCATCTATGCGCAAGCCGGTGCCCGCGCCAAGGGGGGAGTTTGACCGATTGCGCGTTTTGCCGGGCGCCCGCGCCCACGTCCGTCGCAGCCGCGCGGTAGCTCCGTCCCGGCGCAACGGCCGCGCGGCTCAAGCCCCCTTTTCGGGCAGAAGCACGTGGGGCCGCAGCTGGTGGATGCGGCGGCGGCCGATGCGGGCGACCAGCCGGCGCTCAGCCTTGGGTCCCGGAGGATGGCCGCCGAGCCGCTCGTATTGCTTGCGGGATACGAGGAGGCCCTGCCCCGGCGAGGGCAGCCCGAACAGAGCGAGGCGCGCCACCGCCATGGCCTCGCCCAGGCGCGGGCGCAGCCCATAGCCATCGACGGCGAGGCGGAAGGTGCCGGCGATCCGCTCGGCCTGGCCCCGCCGCTCCACGGTCTCGACGAAGGTGATCACATCCCGCGCCCACCCCTCCTCCAGGATCGAGCAGGGTGTGAGGAACAGCAGCCAGCGGCCGCGCGATTGGGCGGCGCCCTGGCGCAGCCTCAGCCCGAGATCATGGACGCCGTGAAGAAGATGGCAGCCCGCCGCATCGGCGATGGTGGCGGTGCCGTCGGTGGAGCCGGAATCCGCCAGCGTCACATCGCGCAGCACCCCGGCCGTCACGCCCTGCACAAGCGCGGACAGCACCGGAACAAGCTGGCGCTCGGAATTGTGCGTTGCGATGACGACAGACAGCACGGGAAACGTTCTCTGGAGCGTTTCTACAGCTATACCGTCACGCGCGAGCGTCGTCGATGCGGCAGCGCAACATTCCTCCGCAAGACCTGAGTTCTCGGGAGCTCCGCCTTCAAGGCGCTCGCCCGCAGGCCGCGTCTGGCGCGCCTACGGTGGAGCCGGCCGCCGCCCCTATTTCGGGCAGGGCACTTCCTTGTAGACCGCATCGGCGAACTGCTTCACGCCCACGTTCACGCGCAAGGGCGACGTCCAGGTCTGGTAGGTGACGATGCCGCGCGTCATGGAGAGCACCTTATAGTTCTCGATGCCCTTCGTCTTGTAGCACTTGCCCGGCTGAATATCTTCTTCCCTCAAAGGCATGGCAAAAATCCCACGGCTGAAAACCGCTCCAGTATGAAAGCGGCGCCGCAGGGAATCAAGAATGCGCGCTGCACCGCACCCCGGCAGTCTGGCGCGCTCGCCGCTCACCCTGCAACCGACGAGGGGAACGCCAGAACCTGCGCGCCGCCATTGCGGGCAGATGCGGGCGGCGCATCGGCGCCCGCGAGCACGGCGCGGACCTCCCCGACCAGGGCCGACACCTCCGGCGCGACGGCGATGTGCGTCAGGAGCCGGTCCAGCAGGGTGAGGATGTGGCTGCGCTCCTGCGGCGTCTTCAGCAGCAGGGGCAAGGTCGCCAGGGCCTCGGCGCTGGCGTGCTCGACGATGATGGACTGGCGCCGGATGATGGCCTGCGCGGCGTCGGAGGGGAGCGCGAGGAGACCCACCTCCTGTCCCACAAGCTCGCGGATCTGCTTGAGCGTGGAGAGCTTGCGGGTGCCGCCGTTGCGTTTGGAGGCGAGGAGCGAGATGCGCACCGCCGCGTCGGTGAAGCCGCCCTCGCCCATGGCGGCCAGCGCCGCCGCCACCTCCGCCGGCGCCTGCTCCACCAGAGCGGGGGCGGGGGCCGTGAGGTCGGGATCGAGCATGGCGAGGGTGCCGTACAGGCGGAAGAATTCGGTCTCCACCGTGGCGTCGCGCAAGCGACGGAACAGGTCCCAGCCGGAGGTGATGGCGGTGGCGGCGAAAGCTTCGGCCGCAACGTGCGGCCCGGCCGGATCGCGCTCCGTGCGCTGGCTGCGGGCGAAATCGGCCAGCGGCGCCATCGCCCTGAGCCACGGGTTGAGGTCGGAAAGGCCCCACCGCGCCATGCGCAGCGGATGCACGGCCCGCATGGCGCGCCCCATCTCTGGCGTCACCACGGCCGACAGCAGGGGATGGACGAAGGTTTCGTAGAGGTTGGTGTTGGTCTGCGAGACGTTGGCCACCACCTCGAAGGGAATCTCGTCGCGCCGGTCGTATTTCTGCAGAGCGGCGAGGTCCTCCACCCGCCGCTCCGTGAGGGTAACGTCGTATTTCACTTCAGGACCGGAATGGTCCTCCTCGATGGTCATGCCGTAGAGGCCCGGCGGCAGCGCCTCCACATAGTCGATGAGGTCGACGATCTGGGCATGCTCGCGCCGCGCGATGGCACCGGACACGAAGATGCCGAGATGGCCGATGGACTGGTGCATGAGGCCCACCACCACCTGCCCGGCATCCTTCAGCGCCTGCGTGGTGGGGTAGAGGTCCGCCACCCAGTTGATGGCCTGCTGGGGCGGAGTGATGTTGTCGCCCAGCGAGGCGAAGACGATGATGGGCGAGCGCACGGCCTTCAGGTCGAACGTGCGTCCCGGCGCCCATTCCGCCTTGCCGGCGGCGAGCCTGTTGCCGACGAAGAGATTCTCGACGATCCACTTGATCTCGTCGCGGTTCATCAGGAAATAGCCGCCCCACCAGCGCTCGAACTCCAGGAAGCGGGCGGGCTCGGTGTCTATCTTCGAGTAGAGCGTGTAGTATTTGGTGAAATAGGTGTTGGCGGGATTGAGATACTCGAAATTGTCGACGAGATAGGCACCGTCGAACACCCCGCCCCCGAGGTCCGCCGCCAGCGAGGCCGTCCACGCGCCGCCCAGCACGCCGCCGGCATAGCGCATTGGATTTTCGGCGTCATTGCCCGCCCAGTAGGACATGGGCGCACCGTTCACCACGATGGGGCCGACCGCGTCGGGATCGAGCGCCGCCACCAGCATGGCCGCCCAGCCGCCCTGGCAATTGCCCATCACCACCGGCTTGCCGCGGGTGGGATGGCGCTCGCGCACCAGGCGCACGAACGCCGCCTCGGCCAGCGAGACGTCCGCCAGCGTCTGGCCCGGCACCGGCTCGGGGAAGAAGATGACCATGTAGACCGCGTGCCCCGCCTTGAGGGCGAAGCCGACCTCGGACTCCTTCTTGAAGCCGCCGATGCCCGGCCCGTGGCCGGCGCGCGGATCGATGATGAGGAAGGGGCGCTTGTCGGGATCGAGTTCGACGCCATCGGGCGGCAGGATGCGCACCAGCGCGTAGTTGCACGGGCGCTCGAAGGTGCGGGCGTCCGCCACCATCTCATAGTCGAAGGCGAGCAGCGGCGGCTTGCCGGCCTTTTCGTGGGCGATCCAGTTGTTGCCGCGCTGGCGCAGCGTGTCCCAGAAGATCAGCGAGCGCTGGGCGGCGTCGAAGGCATAGGAGACGCTGTCGCGCCACGCCTCCGCGGGGGTCTGCATCCGCCCCGCGGCGGCGAAGGCGACACCGGCCTCGCGCATGGCGGCACCATAGGCGGAGACCGCCTCACCGAGGCGCAGGCGGTAGATTTCGGCGACCCGGCCGTACACCTTCATCATGTCCATCGGGTCCATGATCCACCTCCTCAGTGCGCCGTTTCCGCCCCCAGCACCGCGCGCATCTCGCGCACGATGGTCCATTCCTCGTCGGTCGCAATCACATAGGCCTGCGGGCCCTCTCCGCGGGTGATGCGGGTGGCGCCGGCGCGGTTCGCCTCGGCATCGAGCTCGAAGCCGGCCCAGCGCAGGGCGCCGATCACCTCGGCCCGGGTCTCCGCGTCATTCTCGCCGATGCCGGCAGTGAAGACGAGGGCATCGATGCCGCCCAGCGCCGCCATCAGCGATCCGGTCTCTCGGGCGATGCGATAGACGAAAAGGTCGATGGCCCGGCGCGCGCCGGGATCGGCGTCGGCCGCCTCCCGCAGCACCCGCATGTCGTTGGAGAGGCCCGAGACGCCAAGCAGCCCGCATTGGGTGTAGAGAAAATGCTCCGCCTCGTCCGCGCTCATGCCCAGCTCGCGCTGGAGGTAGAAGACGACGCCCGCGTCGATGGCGCCGCTCCGCGTGCCCATCACCAGCCCGTCCAGCGCCGAGAAGCCCATGGTGGTGGCGATGGAGCGTCCGGCATCGTAGCCGCACAGGCTCGCCCCGTTGCCGAGGTGGGCCGCCACCACCCGCCCATGGGCGAGCCGTGGGTCGACCTTGGGGAATTGGCTCGCCAGATAGGCATAGGACAGGCCGTGGAAGCCGTAGCGCCGCACGCCCGCATCGGTGAGCGACTGGGGAATGGCGAACAACCGCGCCATCTCCGGCTGTGTGTGGTGGAAAGCGGTGTCGAATGCCGCCACCTGCGGCAGGCCCGGCACCCGGCGGGCGATGATGCGGATGGGCTCCAGGCTGCGCGGCTGGTGCAGCGGCGCCAGCGGGGAGAGGGTGTCGAGCTCGGCGATGATCTCCGGCGTCAGGCGCACCGCATGGGCGAAATGCGGGCCCCCATGCACCACCCGATGCCCCACGGCGGCCAGCTGGTGCCCGCCGCGGTGCGCGCCGAGCCAGTCGGACAGGTGGGCGAGCGCCTCCTCGAAGCCGAACGCCCCCTGCCCCGGCCAGCGCTCTTCCCCGGCCGGCGCGCCGTCGTGGTCCGTCACCCTGAAATGGGGATCGGTGCCGAGCCCCTCGAACAGCCCGCGATAGAGGCGGTTGGGCACGTCCGCCCCGTCGTCCAGGAACACCTGGAACTTCAGGCTCGAGGAGCCGGCATTGAGGACGAGATGCACACGCGACATGGCTGGACCTCCACCACCTAGACCTCCACAGCCTTGGCCGCCGCGCGCTGGGCTTCCGCCAGCAGGGCGGCGACGGCGCACGAGGCGAGGCGCGTGGTCTTGGTGTCGGCGCGGCTGGTGAGGATGATGGGCACGCGGGCGCCGAGCACGATGCCCGCGGCATCCGCCTCGGCGAGGAAGGTGAGACTCTTCGCCAGCATGTTGCCGGCCTCGAGGTCCGGCACCACCAGCACGTTGGCCCGCCCCGCCACCGGCGACTTGATGTGCTTGATGGCGGCGGAGCCGAGGTCGATGGCGTTGTCGAGGGCAAGCGGCCCGTCCACGATACCGCCGGTGATCTGGCCGCGATCGGCCATCTTGCACAGCGCCGCCGCCTCGATGGTGGACGGCACGCTCGGATTGACCGTCTCCATGGCCGAGAGGATCGCCACCCGCGCCTCGGGAAAGCTCAGGGCGTGGGCCAGATCGATGGCGTTCTGGACGATGTGCGCCTTGTCTTCCAGCGTGGGCGCGATGTTGATGGCCGCGTCGGTGATGATGAGCGGGTCGGGATGGCTCGGCACGTCCATGATGAAGCAGTGGCTGATGCGCCGCGCGGTGCGCAGGCCGGTGTCGCGGGCGACCACCGCGCTCATCAGTTCGTCGGTGTGCAGGCTCCCCTTCATGAGCGCGTCGGCCTCGCCGCAGCGCACCAGCGCGACCGCCTTGGCCGCCGCGTCATGGCTGTGCGCCGCCTCCACCTGCCGGAAGCCGGAAATATCGAGCCCCGTGGCCGCGGCCGCAGCGCGGATCTTGGCCGGCGGCCCCACCAGGATCGGCTCGATCAGCCCGAGCGCAGCCGCCTCGACGGCCGCGGCGAGGGAAACGTCATCGCAGGGATGGGCCACCGCCACCCGCAGCTTCGGCAGGGCCTGGGCCGCCACGATCAGCCGGTCGTATTTCGCATGCCGGCGGGGCTCGACGCGTGCGGCGGCGGAGACGGACATCGAGACTCTCCTTCTGGCGCCCGTGGCTCGACCCGCGAAGGCGTCCCGGCGCCGCGCGGTGAGGCGGGCGGGGCAAGGCTTCGGGCGGGGCGCGGACCCTCCCCTCTCTGGAACAGCACCGCTTCGGCTGCCATGAGGCAAATCAAGCCTGCGCGTTTGGCGGCTCAGCGGGGCACCGTGGGGGGATCCAGGAAAATCTTGGCCGAGAAAACCTTGGCCAGAAAAATCTTGGCGAGGAAAAGTCCGGCCGGACCGCGTGCGGGGATAAGCGGTCCGGCCGGCGCGGCCCGGGAGGTTTCGTGCAGCGCGTCATCATGGTCGGCCGGCGCGCGGTCCGCCGCATCCCCCGAATGAAGGACGGGGATTTGGAAACGCTCTGCGGTGTCAGGCGCGGTCGGCGCCGCCGATCACCTGGCGCAGCGACTTCTCGATCTGCCCCCCGCAATAGGCGTCGCCATACTGCTCGAAGGTCTTGTCCCGCAGCTTGGCGAGGGCGGGGATCTTCTGCATCCGGCGCGTCAAAGCGGCCGTGCGCGGCGCGGTGGTGTCCAGCTTGTCCTGGATCGCGGCAAAACGCTCGCCCATGGTCGACCACAGGGTGGCCGTGACGATATCGGCGACGCCGGGCTTGGCCGTGCCCAGCAGGTGGCCCTTGTCTTCCGCCAGGCCGTGACGCTCGCCCACCGCCTCGAAGATCGCCATCCACTGCTCGAGCCGCGGACCGAAGTCGCGCCAGCGCGCCTTGGTCCACATCTGCCGGCCGCCGTCGAGGGTCAATTCGTCGATGACGTCGTTGGCATCGGTGACCACCTTCACCGTCATGGCCCGCTGCACTGGATCGTCGGCGATGAGGCCGAGGCTCTCACCGAGATAAAGGGCGATGGCCGGCATCTGGGACAGGCTGACCTTGGCGGTGGTGTCGATGAGCACCGGCGGCCCCATGAAGGCGATGGGCTGGGCGCCGGGCGCCTGCTCCATGAGCCCGCCGATCTCGCCGGCGTCATGCTCGCTCCAGCTTTTGCGGGCGTAGGCCAGGATCGCGCGGATGAACTGTCCGCGGAACGGCACCGGCCAGTAATAGAGCTCATAGCGCGCCATGAAACCGCTCCGTCTTGCCGAGAAGGGGCCCTCGCAGGCCATCCGTGCCCAACGCCCGGACGGGCCGATGGTTCTCGCCGCGCCGCAGCTGGCAGCCCTTAAGGCTCGAAAGCGAAGACGCGCTTCCAGTCGGATTTCATGCTGATGACGTGCCAGCCGCGCGCCTTCGCCTCGTCATAGAGCCCCTGGGTGAAGGTGCCCACGTCCGATGCCGGCAGGCCCTGGGCCGGGCCGTAGGCCACCTCGCGGGCGCCGTCGTCGTGCAGCACCAGGGCGGCGAAGCGCAGGCCCTTGCCCGCCTTGGTGTATTCCAGCATCTGCCGGTCGCCCGTGGAATTGCCGAAGGCGGCGTAGGGGCGCTTGCCGATGACGAGGTGGATGCCCACCGGCTTGCCGCCGAACACGTCGTCGAAGAGCACGCTCGGCTGGAGGCGCAGCACCGGGCGGCCGGCGGCGTCATAGCCGAAGGCGATCGCATCGGCCGTGCCCACCACCTGCTCGGGCGGCACGCCGTAGAGCCGCTCGGCGTAGGACCGCACGAAATCCTGTCCGCCACCGGTGACGATATAGGTGCGGAATCCGTTGGCGCGCAGCAGCGCCATCACCTCCGTCATGGGGGCGTAGACCAGATCGGTCCGCAGACGGCCGAAGAGCGGATTGCGCGCGGTGGCGATCCAGGCCGCCGCATCGTCGCGGAGCGTGTCCACCGGCAGATTGTCGAGGGTGACGAACGAGATCTTGTTCATGTCGGGATAGGAGAGGGCGGCAAGCGCCGCCGGATCGCCGCCGATGGCCGTCTTGAACGGCTCCTCGTCCGCCAGAGAGGGATTGATCTGCGCCAGGGCGCGCACCCGGTCGGCGGCGAACGCCACCTCGGCATAGACCGGCTTCTCCACCCACAGGGTGCCGTCCTGGTCGAAGGTGGCGATGCGGTCGGCGGGCGGCACGAAGTCCGGACTGCCGGCAGTGGTGGTGGCGCGCACGAAGGCAAGGATGGCCGCCTTGGTCGGCCCCTCATTCCAGGACGGCAGAGGATCCGCCCCCTGCGCCAGCGCGGGCGTCGCAAGGCCGAGGGCGAACAGGGCGAGAAGGAGAAGGCTCCGGGCGATCCCGGCGCGGCGGTTTGGCTGCATGGTTTCCCCCGGCATCCGGCCCGGGCTGATCTCGGCCCCGGCGCTTTGCTCCGGGGCCATGTTGCCTGATTCGGCCGGATGCGGGAGCCGCCCTCACTCCAGAAACGAGAAGCCCATGGTGCGGGCATGATAATGCAACCCGCCGTCCTGCACGATGAGGAACAGCGCACGCGACGCGCCGCCATTGTGATGGGAGTGGGGCGCGCCGGGCGGCGTGACCAGCGTGGCCCATGGCGACCAGGGGCAGCGCGTGCCGTCCACCATGGAATGGCAGTCGTCGCCCTTCACGACCAGGGTGATGGCTGCCGAATTGTGCCGGTGCGCCCGCTGGCTCTCGCCGCCCGGCAGGGTGTTCAGCGACAGGGTGAGACTCGGCAGGATGTTGCGCGCCGCCGCCTGCGGCTCGGACGAGAAGATGAGGGCGATGCCCGAGGTCTGCCCGTTCTGCGAATGGTCGTAGATGATGTCGATCTGCCGGGCGATCTCCGCCGCGGGATAATGCACGATGCCCACCGGCCGGCGGGCGTCGTCGGGCGGAAGGGCGCCGTCCAGGGCAAGCTGCGGCTCGTTGGAGACCACCCACAGCACCATGCGCTCGGCGCCGGCGGTGATGCGGGCCGGCACGCCGGGCAGGAGGAAGACGTCGCCGTCCGCGACAGCGAGGTGCTCGCGCGCGGCGTCCACTTGTCCGGCTCCGGCGATCACGTACCAGATGGAGCCGGTCGCCCTGAGGTCGACGGTGAATGAAGCGCCGGCCTCCACCACCGCATAGCGCGCCAGCATCAGCGGCGTGGTGGCGGGAAAGGCGCAGGCCATGGCCTGCGATTGGTCGCACGGGATGAAGCCGGTGGTCGCCCCTTCCGCCAGCGCCCGTGCCGGCTCGGCGGTGAAGAGGGCGCTCGGCACGGGCGGCAGCTTGATGTTGAAGGCGTTGCCGGAATTGAAATAGCGCGCCCGCGCCTCGGCCGGGCTGGCGGGCGCTGCCGGCAGCTGGGCCGGCAGATCGGCCATGTCCGGCTTGGCGCCGGCAGGGCTGGGCGGGGGTGCGATCCGGCTCATGGGGCGTCCTTCGATGCGAGCAGCGCCGCCAGCACGTCGGTGAGCACCTGCGCGCCGGCGGCGACGTGCTCCGGCTCGGCGTGCTCGTGCTCGGCGTGGGAGACGCCGTCGCGGCAGGGAATGAAGATCATGGCGCTGGGGCACACCTTGGCGAGGTGGCGCGCATCATGGCCGGCGGCCGACAGGATGGGCATGGCCGGGATGTTGCGACGGCCGGCCGCCTCGCTGATGCGGTCCATCAGGCCGGCGTCGAAGCCGTTGGGCGGTGCATCCACAAGCGGGGTGATGGCGACCGCGCAGGGCGCCGCCTCCGCCGCGCAGATCGCCTCGAACCGCGCGCCGAGGGCATCGAGAGCGGCGCCATCGGGATGGCGCAGGTCCACCCGGAAGGTGACGCGCGCGGGCACCACGGACGGGGCATTGGGCTCCACCTGAAGGCGCCCCACGGTGAACATCACCGCATCGTCGTAGCCGCCGATCTCGGGATAGAAGCGATGCGCCATGCGGGAGAAGGCGGCAAGGGCGTCGCGCCGCTCGGCCATGGCGAGGGCGCCGGCATGGCCCGGCGCGCCCTCGATCTCGACCTCCCAGGTCTTCTTGCCCTGGATGCCGGTGACGATGCCGATGGTCTTGCCCCGCGCCTCCAGCACCGGCCCCTGCTCAATGTGCAGTTCCACATAGGCGGCGGCGGTGAAGCCGAGGGGCCGGCGCGGCACCTCGGCGAAGGCGGCGTGGAGCTGGTCCAGCGCCGCGCCCACGCTGATGCCGGCGGCATCGCGCACGGCCCGGATCTCCGCCAGCGAACGGTCGCCGGCGAAGGCTTCCGAGCCCATCATGCCGGGGGCGAAGCGGGCCCCCTCCTCGTTCATCCAGGCGACGACCACGAGGTCCCGCGTCCGCGGCGCCCCGGCGGCCTTCAGCGCCTGCGCCGCCTCCAGTGCCGCCAGCACCCCGGCCGCGCCGTCGAACTTGCCGCCGGTGGGCTGGGTGTCGAGATGGCTGCCGGCGAGCACCGGCGGCGCGGTACGGTCTTCTCCCGGCAAGGCGAGGAAGAGGTTGCCGGCGGCATCGCAGGACGGCTCCAACCCCTCCGCCTCGGCCCAGCCGATGACGAGGCCCCAGGCGTCGAGTTCGCCCTGCGTCAGGGCCTGCCGGTCCACCCCGCCCTTCGGCAAGGCGCCGATGGCCGCAAGGGCCATGAGGCGCCGCCACAGGCGGTCGGGATCGACGAGGGGGGCGCTCATCTTTGCCTCACGACGTCCGCATGATCTGGCCGGGGATGGCGCGCGGGTCGCGCTGCAGCCACTTTCCGGCCTCCACCTGGGCGATGAACTCGGCGAGCTGGGCGTTGAACAGCGCTGGCTCTTCCAGGTTCAGCGTATGGCCGGCCTTGGGGAAGACCGAGAGCCCGCAGGCGGGGATCGTCTTCTTCAGAAAGATGCCGGGCTGCAGGCAATGGTCGTCCTCATCGCCCACCATGACAAGTGTCGGCACCATCATCTGCTTCAGCCCCTCCTCCAGATCCCAGAACGAGGGCCGGCGCGCCTGGACGCCGCGCATGGTCATCGCGGCGCCCACGTCCGAATGGGCGGCGAGGCGGTCGGCGAACGTGCGCCAGCCGCGCGGATCCTTCGTCTCGAACTGCACCCGGCTCGCGCCCAGCGCATAGATCTTGGAGAATTCCTTCGCGCCGAGCTTCTCGAAATTCTCCGCCACGGCGAGGGAGACGCCGCGGAAATACTCCTCATGCTCCTTCTCGCAGCCGTAGCCGGCGCCGGCCACGGTGAGGGAGAGCGCCCGCTCGGGCGTGCGCAGGCCGAAATGGACCGTGCAGAAGCCGCCCATGGAGAGGCCTACGATGTGCGCCTTGTCGATGCCGAGACCGTCCAGCACCGCGACCGCATCGTCCGCCGCGATGGCCTGCGAATAGGCCTCCACGTCGGTGGGGATGTCGGAGGGGGCATAGCCGCGCGCCGCGTAGGTGATGCAGCGGTGGCGGCGGGCGAAGAACCGCATCTGCGGCTCCCAGCTCATGTGGTTGCCGCCGAACTCATGGATGAAGAGGATCGGCGTGCCCTGCCCCGCCTCCTCCACATGGAGCTTCACGCCGTCCTTGGCGGAGATCTTGTGGGTGGCGGTGAGGTCTTGGTAGGTCATGGCGGGATCCTCAGAACTGCGCCGGCACGTCGTTCAGCGTGCGGGCCTCGGCCACGAGCGCCGGCAGCAGCTCCACGAAGCGGTCGGCCCACGCCTCCGGCACCGAGGTGGAGACCTTGACGAAGCGGTCGCCGAAGCGGGCGGTGTGGTAGGTGCCCTGGCGGATCATCAGGTCCTTGCGGCGGGCCGCCTCCACCAGCGCCTCGGGGCGGATGCCGGCCGCCTGCGTCTCGATCACGAGGAAATTGCCGTGGGAGGGATAGACCGGCACGCTCAGGCCTTCGATGGCGAGGGCCGCGTCATGGATCTTCGCCTTGTTGGCGCGGTCGATGCGGCGGACGCTCTCCATCCACTGCGGCTTCACCTTCAGCCCCGCCTCCGCCGCCCGCTGGGCGACCACGCTGGCGCCGAGGACGGAGGTGGTGCGGGTCGAGCAGGCGTCGAGCAGCTCCGGCGCGCCCACCAGAGCGCCGATGCGCATGCCGGCAAGGCCCAGCCACTTGGAGAAGGAGAGCGAGACCAGCGCGCGATCGGGCGCCGCCAGCAGCGCGGGATAATGGCCGTCGGCGAAGTCGCGATAGGTGCAGTCGTGCACCAGCAGCGCGCCGCAATCCCGGGCGATCTCGCAGAACGCCTCGATCTCCTCGCGGGTATAGCGGATGCCCAGCGGATTGTTGGGGTCCACCAGATAGATAATGGCGGTGCGCTCATCCACGTGGGCCTTCAGCGCCTCGGGGGTGAGGCGGTAGTTCACCGCGGGATCGTAGATGGGGATCTCGATCACCTCGGCGCCCATCTGGGTGGCGAACAGGCAGGGCCACTTCCAGGTGGGATCGGTGGTGACGAAGGTGGTGCCCGGCCGGCAATGGGCACGGCAGACGAGAGCCAGCGCATTCACCCCGCCCTCGGTGACGAGGGCTTCCGCGCCCGGCGTGCCAAGATCCTCCACGATGGCGGCGCGCAGCGCCTCGAAGCCCAGCGGGGGCGCATAGGCATTGTATTCCTGCGCGCGGATCGAGGCGATCATCGCCTCCTCCACCGCCGGATGGGCGGGGATGTGGTTGGTGTTCTGCCCCATCCACATGAGGCCGGGGGTGGAGAAAAGCTTATCGAAATAGCGGTTGCGCAGCCGGGCGGAGGACATGAAGTCGGTTTCCTCGAAAGGGGGGCCGGCGCCTGCGGAAGCGGCGCCGGCGAACAGTGCGTCAGATGACCGAGCCGCGGGCCGCGATGCCGCCGTCGATGGTGACGATGGTGCCGGTGATGTAGCCGGCGCGGGGCGAGGCGAGGAAGGCGACGAGGTCCGCCACCTCCTGCGTCGAGGCGGGGCGCTTGCCGGGATATTTGTCGAACAGCTCCTCCCAGCGATCCTCGGCGCCGAGCATGTCGATGGCCTTGCGCTTCATGATCTTGATCATGCGGTCCGTCGCGACCGGGCCGGGATTGACGCCCACCACGCGCACCCCGTCGTTGAGGCTCGCGCCGCCCAGCGCCTTGGTGAAGCTCATGAGCGCGGCATTGCCGGTGGAGCCGGCGATGTAGCTCGCATCCCAGTTCTCGCCGGAATTGCCGATGACGTTGACGATGACGCCATCCTTGCCGCGCATGCGCGTGTAATAGGCGCGCGACAGGGTAATGTAGCCGAACACTTTCAGGTCGAACCCGCGCCGCCAGGCGGCGTCGTCCACCACCTCGAGGGAGCCGGCGGGGATGTCGCCGGCGTTGTTCACGAGAATGTCCACGTCGCCCACGTCGGCGACAAGCTGCTCCATGGCCGCGGTGGAGGAGAGATCCACCGCATAGATCGCGACCTTGACCCCGTGGGCCGCCTCGATCTCCGCCTTGGCGGCAGCCAGCGCCTCGCCATTGCGGGCGGCGAGATGCAGATGGCAGCCCTCGGCGGCAAGAACGCGAGCGGTTTCAAGCCCGATCCCCTTTGAAGCGCCGGTGATGAGGGCGGTCTTGTCGTGCAGGTCGAGATTCAAGTTTGCATCTCCGCTGGGGCAGGTGGCGGCAGATTGAGCCGCCAGATTGGATATACAAATTCAAGCAATATGCATACCAAGAAATACGCGAGACCGCGGCCCACGTCACCCGTAGGCCGCCAGGAAGTCCAGAAGATCGTCTCCCAGAAGGTTCACATGGTCCCGCATGGCGCGATGGGCGGCCTCGTCGTCATGCGTGCGGATGGCCGCGATCACGTCGCCATGCTCCTTTAAAGTCTTGGGAATTCGGGACGGACGGTGGGTGACCCGGCGGCGATAGGCGGCCACCTGGTTGCGCAGGCGGCGGGTCTGGTCGGCCAGGAAGCCGTTGCACGAGGCCTCATAGATCGCCTCGTGGAAGTCCTGATTCACATCGTAGAAGAGATCGACATCGCCGGAGGAGGCAACCTCTTCAAGACGCTTGTGAATTTCGTCCATCCGCCGAAGCTGGGCGGGACTTGCGCGGCGGGCGGCGAGGCGGGCGCACAGGCCCTCCAGTTCCGCCATGACCTGAAACATCTCGACGAGGATCTGCGCGGATATGGTGCGCACCACGGCGCCCTGCCGGCCACGCAGCTCCACCAGATGGCTTGCCGCGAGCAGGCGGAAGGCCTCGCGCACGGGCGTGCGGGAAACGCCGAATTGCTCTGCGATTTCCTGCTCGTCGAGCTTGGATCCCGGCTCCAGCCGGCCGGCCGAAATATCCGCTTCAAGAGACCGGCGGATCCGGTCGGCGAGCGTTTCTCCCGGCACCGTGGCGCGCCCGTTCTGGTCAGTCGGCAGGCAGGTGCTGCCTTCTTGTGCACCCATGATAGCCATTTGCATTCCTGAAATTGCAGCTCAGTATACATATGGGTCGCATCCGACCTCGCGGGAAGATGCATGAACGCTGTCCGTTCCGTCACCTTCACCAGTTGAAGCCGTCGCCGCACCCGATAGAGTGTCCAAGCAAGAAGTGTGGCATGTCGATTGCTAGCAGGGAAGCCATGACCACCCTCGTTTCGCATGCGCCATGGGGCGCTCATTATACAAGCACGATTGAAGCAGGTGCTCCGGCTTTGCCATCATCCCCCAGCGACGATGCCCAGATCCTCGACCTGCGCGGCGTCACCAAGACCTTCGGAGCGACGCGCGCCCTCGACGGCTTCACCGCGACCATAGAGAAGGGCGAGTTCGTCACCGTGGTCGGCCCGTCCGGCTGCGGCAAGAGCACGCTTTTCAACATCGTCGCCGGCCTCGAGGAGCCGGACGCCGGCAGCGCGCTCAGATTCGAGGGCAAGAGCGTCCATGCGGCGGACCTGCTCGGCCGCGTCTCCTTCATGCCCCAGCGCGACCTGCTGCTGCCCTGGCGCACGGTGATCGACAACGCCATCCTCGCCCTGGAGGTAGAAGGCGCCCCGCGCCGGGAGGCCCGCGCGCTGGCCGAGAAGATGCTCCCCGAATTTGGCCTTGCCGGCTTCGGCCAGCAGTATCCGCACCAGCTGTCCGGCGGCATGCGCCAGCGGGTGGCGCTGATGCGCACCTTCCTGTTCAAGCGCGACCTGATGCTCCTCGACGAGCCCTTCGGCGCGCTGGACGCCCTGACCCGCACCATGATGCAGCGCTGGCTGCTGGACGTGTGGCAGAAGCACCAGCGCACCATCCTGTTCATCACCCACGATGTGGACGAGGCGCTGTTCCTGGGCGACCGGGTGGTGGTGATGAGCGCCCGTCCGGGCCGGGTCAAGCTGACCCAGAAGGTGGACCTGCCGCGCCCGCGCCCGGCGGAGATCGTCATCTCTCCCGAATTCATCCAGCTCAAGCGCACGCTGCTGGAGGCCATCGAGGAGGAAGCCATGAAATCCTTCACCTCGGAGGGCAAGTGATGGCCACTCAAGTGATGCCCACTCAAGTGATGGCCGCCGCGCTCGCGAAGATGCCTGCCGGGATGGATGCCGCCGAGTGGGAGGCGCGCGTCGCGCTCGCCGCCTGCTATCGCATGGTGGCGAAGCTCGGCCTCGACGACCTCATCTACAACCACATCTCCCTGCGCGTGCCCGGGCATGAGGGGCAGTTCTTGCTCAATCCCTACGGCCTGCTGTTCGACGAGATCACGGCGACGAGCCTGGTGAAGATCGACACCGAGGGCCGCAAGCTCGAGGACACCCCTTACGAGATCAACCTCGCCGCCTTCGTCATCCACGCCGCCATCCACAAGACCTCCCACGATGCCGCCTGCGTGCTGCACACCCATTCGGATGCCAGCGTCGCCGTCTCGGGGCAGGAGGAGGGGCTGCTGCCACTCAGCCAGTTCGCCATGCGCTTCTACCGGCGCCAGGCGTTCCACGACTATGAAGGCGTCGCCATCGACATGGACGAGCAGGCGCGCCTCGTCTCCGACCTCGGCCCCCACAAGGTGATGCTGATGCGCAACCACGGCATCCTCACCGTGGGCCGCACGCCGGGCGAGGCCTTCATGCTGCTCTATTATTTCGAGCGGGCGGCGCGCATCCAGCTCGCCATGCAGGCGGCCTGCGCCTCCGGCGTGAAGCTGGTGATGCCGCCCCACGAGGTGTGCGAGAAGGCGGCCCGCCAGTTCTGGGAGATGCAGGGCGACATCCTCGTCCCCGGCGAGCGCGAATGGCCGGCCCTGATGCGCCAGCTCGATCGCGCCGATCCCTCCTACCGCACCTGAACGACAAGCCTTCCAGCGGAGACCAAGACATGATCCCTCGCCGAACCTTC
Organism: Xanthobacter pollutisoli; assembly: GCF_040044995.1. NCBI lineage: Bacteria > Pseudomonadati > Pseudomonadota > Alphaproteobacteria > Hyphomicrobiales > Xanthobacteraceae > Xanthobacter > Xanthobacter pollutisoli. The sequence goes on along the minus strand of NZ_JBDZDP010000008.1, from coordinate 196,346 downwards.
CTTTCCAGCCTTGCGGCCGGCGCCGCGCTCCTCTCCACCGCCGTCGGCGCCCTGCCGGCGCTCGCGGCTGACCCGGTGCCCGCCACGCTGCGCCTCAAGTGGCTGCCGCAGGCCCAGTTCGCCGGCTTCTACGTCGCGGTGGCCAAGGGCTACTACAAGGCGGAGGGCATCGACCTCACCATCAATCCGGGCGGCCCCAACATCCTGGCGGAAAACCTCGTCGCCACCGGCGCCGACACCTTCGGCCTCTCGGGCGGCCTCGACAGCGTGTTCGCCGCCCGCGACAAGGGCCTGCCGGTGGTGTGCGTGGGCATCGCCCACCAGCTCACCCCCTTCGTCTTCGTGGTGCGCACGGACGGCCCCATCAAGTCCATCCAGGACTTCAAGGGCAAGAAGGTGACGACCTGGTTCACCGGCGCCAACCATGTGCTGAAGGCGATGCTCACCAAGGCGGGCGTGGACCCGGCGCTGGTGGACATCCAGCCCCAGCAGGTCAGCGTGACGCCCTTCGTGGACGGGCAGATCGATGTGGTCACCGCCACCCGCTACAACGAGTACTACACGATCAAGACCCGCATGGGCGAAGAGAAGCTCCGCACCTTCGTGGCCGAGGATTCCGGCGTCACCTTCCCGCGTGACACGCTGATCGTCTCCGAGACCACCGCCAAGGAGAAGCCGGAGATGGTGAAGGGCTTCCTGCGCGCCACCATCAAGGGCTGGCAGGATGCCTTCAAGGATCCCAAGGGCGCCATCGACACGGTGATGAAGGTCGCCCCGACCCTTGATCGCGCCCATCAGGAATTCATGCTCACCGAGGTCCAGAAGCTGATGACCGCTGGCAAGGTGAAGGAGGACGGCCTGTTCTGGATCGACATGGACGCGGTGAAGATCACCCAGCAGCTCTTCCTCGACGCCAAGGTCATCGCCAAGCCCGTCGACCTCGACGCCACCTTCAACCGCTCCTTCCTCGAGGCGATCCCCGTGGCGGAACGCCGTCCGTGAGCGCAACCGCGTTCCAGTCCCCGGCCGCACGGCCGGGGACCTCCTCTTTCGTGCGGCCGCTGCTGCGTGGCGTGCGCTCCCTCGCCATCCTCCTCGCCGTGCTGCTGGCGGCCGAAGGGCTCATCGTGCTGTTCGGCGTGAAGCCGTGGTACGTGCCGCGCCCGAGCCTCGTGCTCAACGCCATCCTCGCGACGCCCGAGCCCTACGTGCAGGGCTTCCTGCGCACCCTCGCCGAAACCCTCATGGGCTTCGTCTCCGGCGCGCTCTTCGGCATCGCCATCGCCATCGTGTTCTTCCGGGCGCGGGTGCTGCGCGAACTGATCTTTCCGGTCTTCGTGGTGTCCCAGACCATTCCCGTCATCGCCTTCGGCGCCCTGGTGGTGCTGTGGTTCGGCAACACGCTCCTCGCCAAGGCGGCCATCTCCTTCTACCTCACCTTCTTCCCGGTCACGGTGAACGCCCTGCTGGGCCTTGAGAGCGTGGACACGCGACAGGAAGCGCTGATGCGCTCCTTCGGCGCGAGCCGCTTCCAGCTGCTCACCCGGCTGCAGCTGCCGGCGGCGTTGCCGCAGATCTTCGTGGCGTTGCGTCTCGCATCGGCCCTGTCGCTGGTGGGCGCCATCGTCGGCGAGTGGTTCGGCGACACGGTGGGCCTCGGCGTGCTTCTGCTGCAGGGCATGTACAACGAGAACGTGGTGGGCATCTGGGCGGCGATCGCCATGTGCGCGCTCTTGGGCACCGGCTTCTACGCCGTGGTCGCCGCCGCCGAGCGCGCCCTGGTGTTCTGGGGGGCCGAGCAATGAACCAGACCGTCGCTCCGGCCCGCTCCGGGCGTTTCGCCGCCGGCTTTTCCCGCGCCACCCTGCGCGGCGCGCTCGGCATGGTTCTGCTGGTCGCCCTGTGGGAGGGCCTTGCCCGCGGCCTCGCCCTGCCGGCCTATACGCTGCCGTCGGTCAGCGCCATCCTCTCCAGCATCTTCGAGCATCGCCAGTCGCTGTTGGCGGCCGGCGCCTACACCTTCGCCGAGGCGCTGATGGGCTATGCCATCGGTGCGCTGGTGGGCGTGGGGCTGGCCGTGGTCATCACCCTCGTGCCGGTGACGCGCAACGCCATCGTGCCGGTGGCGACCTCCATCAATTCGGTGCCGGTGGTGGCCTGGTCGCCGCTGATCCTGCTGTGGTTCGGCATCGGCATGCCGTCCAAGGTCGTGATGGTGGCGCTCGCCGTCTCCTTCACCGTCTTCCTGTCGGCGCTGGCCGGCCTCGACCGGGTGGACCGGCGCTCGGTGGACCTCATGCGCTCCTTCGGGGCGGGACGGCTCGCCATCCTGTTCCGCCTCCGGCTTCCCACCGCGCTGCCGCTGATCGCGGCGGGTCTGCGGGTCTCCACCGTGCGCGCCATCATCGTGGCCATCGTCACCGAGATGCTCGGCGCCTATGACGGCCTCGGCTGGGTGATCTACCAGGCGGTGCTCCAGGTGGATTTCGTGCGGGTCTGGTCGGCCATCTTCGTCGCCTCCGCCGCGAGCCTCGCCTTCTTCGGCCTGGTCGGCTTCGCCGAGCGGCGGCTGGTGTTCTGGAAGTAGAGAATCATGACCCGCAAGATGCATTTCGGCCTGTTCCTGCTGGGAACGGGAAGCCACATCGCCGGCTGGCGCACGCCGGGCGCCATCGACACCTTCCAGGACATCGCCAGGGTGAAGGAGATCGCGGCCATCGCCGAGCGCGGTCTGTTCGACCTCATCTTCATGGGCGACAACCTCAACGCCGACCCGGCCGCCCACCCCTCCTACACCGCGCGGCTCGAACCGCTGACGCTGCTTTCCGCCATCGCGGGAGCGACGACGCACATCGGCCTCGGCGGCACCGTCTCCACCACCTATTCCGATCCCTATACCGTCGCCCGCGCCTTCGCCTCGCTGGATCATATCTCGGGCGGGCGCGCCGTGTGGAACGCGGTCACCACCGCCGCCCCGGCGGCCGCGGCAAACTTCGGCACCGTCCACCCGGACCATTCCAAGCGCTACGAGATCGCCGGCGAGTTCCTCGACGTGGTGAAGGGCCTGTGGGACTGCTGGGCGGACGACGCCATCGTCGCCGACCGCAAGAGCGGCCTCTATATCGACCCCGCCAAGGTGAAGCCGCTCGACCATGACGGCCCGTTCTTCAAGGTGAAGGGGCCGCTCAACATCTCCCGCGCGCCGCAGGGCCACCCCATCATCTCGCAGGCCGGCGGCTCCGAGTCGGGCCAGATGCTCGCCGCGCGCACCGCCGACATCGTCTTCGCCGTGGTGCAGGACCTCGCCGAGGCGCAGGCCGGCTACAAGGCGCTCAAGGACCGCCTGCCCGCCTTCGGGCGCCGGCCGCAGGATGTCACCGTGCTGCCCGGCGTGATGCCGGTGGTGGGACGCACGGCGAAGGAGGCGCGCGAGAAGCTCGCCGACCTCATGCAGTTCGTCGATGCAAAGAACGCCCTCGGCATGCTCTCCGAGCGCTTCGGCACCGACATGAGCCGCTACGACCTCGACGGGCCCATCCCCGACCTGCCGGAGGCCGACACCTACAAGTCGTTCACCGGCGTCATGCTGGCCAAGGCGAAGCGCGAGGGCGGCACGCTGCGCGACGTCTACAACATGGTGGCGGCCGCCCGCGGCCACTGGGTGCTGGTGGGCTCGGCGGAGGAGGTCGCGGACACGCTTCAGCTCTGGTTCGAGAGCGGCGCTGCGGACGGCTTCAACGTGATGCCGCCCTATTTCCCCGGCGCCTTCGACGATTTCGTCGATCTGGTCATCCCCATCCTCCAGACGCGCGGCCTGTTCCGCACCGCCTATGAAGGCCCGACGCTGCGCGACCTGTTGGGGCTGTCCCGCCCGGCCAACCCCAACTTCTGACGCCGCACCACCGGAGCGCGCTTTCCTCCATCGGGCGGATGGGCCAAGAGGGACCCGACCGACCCAGGATGCCCATGCCCGCCAGCCCTGCCCCGCCGCCCGCCCCGAAGCCCCGCCTGCCCCTCGGCCGCTGGCTCATGGCGCTGTCCATCGGACTGTGGCTGGTCATTATCGTGCTTTCGCTGCTGCCGGGAGAGGAGCGGCCGCACACCGGCTTCTCCGGCAATGTGGAGCATTTCGTCGCCTATGCCGGCACGGCGGGCATCACCGCCCTCGGCTTCGCCGGGCCGGCGGTGTCCGCCATCGTGCTCGGCTTTTCCGCCGCGTCGGGGCTTTTCGAGATCGCGCAGCTGTTCATCCCCGGCCGCACGTCGGGGCTCGACAACTGGTTCGCCAGCACGCTCGGCGCCCTGGCCGGCGCCCTCGCCGCACGCCGGGTGGCGGCGCCGCTTCTCGCCTTGTGGTTCGCCCGGCGCTAGGCGCCGGGGCCCGCGCCCTTAGTGGGTCACCGGGTGGTGCATCTTGTCGCCGGCGGTGGCGCCGACGGATTCCACCTGGAACTGCACCGGCACTTTCCCCGCCTTGGCGAAGGTGAGGGTGGCGTCCACCATCATGCCTTCCTTCAGCGGCTGCTTGAGGCCGAAGAACATGAGGTGGAACGACGCCGGCTTCAGCACCAGCGCGTCGCCGGGGGGAATGGGAAGCCCCTCCTTCAGCGGCTGCATGCGCATCACGCCATTGGTCACGGTCATCTCGTGCAGCTCGACGCGGGTGGCGAAGGGGGCACTGGCGGACACCAGGCGGTCGGGCGCGGCGCCGGCGTTCTGGATCACCATGTAGCCCGCCGCCACGTCGGCGCCGAGGGGCGTCGCCCGCGCCCAGGGGTGGTCGATCAGCAGGTCGCCGACCTTGTATTCGTGCGCCAGCAGCCGCTGCGCCGAGAGCAGCAGGAGGCACAGAGCGAACAGCGTGGCGGCGAGCACCTCCTCGCGATAGAGGCGGGCGAGGATGCGGCGGGGGCGGATCGGGCGAGCGGGACGGGATCTGAGCATCTTCTTCTCCTTGCGCCTCTGGCCGTCGGCGGCTTGAGGCCGGACGGACGGGGCGATTTCCTGCGGTCTGTGGCCGCTCATGTCACGGAATGGATCGCCCGGCGGATCATGGCGATCAATGCCGTCAGCCGAGAGGCGATGCCCGGGCCCGGGGACCCGGCCGGTGCTCCCCCGCCCTTCCCGCTTCCAATGTGATGGCATGGTGCGCCGGCTGCGCGCGCAGCGCCGGCGGTGCGTAGCGGACATCGGGCGGTGGCGCGGCGGCCGCGAGGGCGCAGGCGTGCCGGCAGGAATCGGGAAAGTCCGGGGCATGGCCGCCCGGGTCGGCGGCGGCGTCCGTGGCGGCGCCCGCAGCGGGCAGGCAGAGGTCGGACGGCACCGACGCGGCGAGAGCAGCGCTCGCCAGCGCGGACAGCATCAACTGCGCCACCAGCACATAGGCCAGCAGGATCGAAACCGTCAGCCGAGAGGCGGAGCGGGCGGCAACCATGATGGACGCCCCAGTCAGCGCAACCGCGCGCGGTGGAGATAGTGCCACCGCGCGCCCGCGCCGCAAGGGCCGGGCGATGCGGCAAGAGGCAGCGCCGGGGCCGTACGGAGAGGCGGATCTTCGTCCGTCCTCGCCCGTCCCGGCGCCTCTTCAGCCCCCTTCCCGCACCGTTTCGCAGCCTGGACCGGCGCCGCCCCCGCGCGGCGCCGGTCCAGGATCTCACTTCATGGTGGGCATCACGAAGTCGGCACCCGCGCGGATGCCGGTGGGCCAGCGGGTGGTGATGGTCTTCAGCCGCGTGTAGAAGCGCACGCCCTCCGGCCCATGCATGTGATGGTCGCCGAACAGCGAGGCCTTCCAGCCGCCGAAGGAGTGGAACGCCATGGGCACCGGGATCGGCACGTTGATGCCCACCATGCCCACCTTGATGCGGTGCGCGAACTCGCGGGCGGCATCGCCGTCGCGGGTGAAGATGGCGGTGCCGTTGCCGAACTCGTGGGTGTTGATGAGATCGGCGGCGGTGTCGTAGCTGTCGGCGCGCACCACGGAGAGGACGGGTCCGAAGATCTCCTCCTTGTAGATGCGCATGTCCGGCGTCACGTGATCGAACAGGGTGCCGCCGATGAAATAGCCGTCCTCATAGCCCTGAAGCTTGAGGCCGCGGCCGTCCACCACCAGCTTGGCGCCTTCCGCGACGCCCTCGTCGACGTAGCCCGACACCTTGTCGAGGTGCTGCTTGGTCACGAGCGGGCCCATCTCCGCCTCCGGATCGGTGCCGGGGCCGACCTTGAGCGCGCGCACCCGCGGCTCGAGCTTCGCCATCAGCGCCTCGGCGGTGGCTTCGCCCACCGGCACGGCGACGGAGATCGCCATGCAGCGCTCGCCGGCCGAGCCGTAGGCGGCGCCCATGAGGGCGTCCACGGCCTGGTCCATGTCCGCGTCGGGCATGACGATCATGTGGTTCTTGGCGCCGCCCAGCGCCTGGCAGCGCTTTCCGGTACGCGCAGCGGTCTCATAGATGTAGCGGGCGATGGGGGTGGAGCCGACGAAGCTGATGGCCTGGATGTCCGGGTCGTTCAGCAGCGCGTCCACTGCGGTCTTGTCGCCGTGGATGACGGTGAACACGCCGTCCGGCAGGCCGGCTTCCTTCAGCCACTGGGCGAGCAGCAGCGAGGCGGAGGGATCGCGCTCGGACGGCTTCAGGATGAAGCAGTTGCCGCAGGCGAGCGCCACCGGGAACATCCACATGGGCACCATGGCCGGGAAGTTGAACGGCGTGATGCCGGCGACGACGCCGAGCGGCTGGCGCACCGCGTGGCTGTCGATGCGGGTACCTACATCCTCGGTGATCTCGCCCTTCAGCAGCTGGGGGGCGGCGGTGGCGAACTCGACCACTTCCATGCCGCGCTGCACCTCGCCCTTGGCGTCGGAGAACACCTTGCCGTGCTCGGCGCTCACCACCTCGGCGATCTCGTCCACCCGCTCTTCCAGGATGCGCAGGAAGGCGTTGAGGATGCGCGCGCGGCGCAGCGGCGTGGTGGCGGCCCAGCCGGGGGCGGCCTTGCTGGCGATCTCCACCGCCGCGCGCACCTCGGCGGCGGAGGCAAGCGGAACCTCGCCGGTCTGGGCGCCGGTGGCGGGATTATAGACTGGAGCGGTGCGGCCGCTGGTGCCGGCGACGAGCTTGCCGCCGATGAAATGAGAAATCTCGTTGGGCATGATGCGCCTCCCGTTGGTGTTGTCTCCGTGATGGCGCTTCAAATGGTGCGCAGCAATGCTATTGTCCGAGCATCTGTTGTGCGGAAATTATAGCTCGTGGACCTCGCCCTCGATTGGGATCACCTGCGCGTCTTCCTCGCCGTGGCCCGCCATGGCCAGCTGCTGGCGGCGGCGCGGCAGCTCTCCCTCAACCACGCCACCATCGCCCGCCGGCTCGACGCGTTGGAGGCCTCCCTCGGCAGTCCCCTGTTCGACCGCCGTCCCACCGGCTGCGTCCTCACCCAGGCGGGCGAGCGGCTGCTGCCGGCGGCGGAGCGGGTGGAGGCGGAGATGCTGGGCATCGCCGAGCGCTTCCGAAAGGAAGAAGCGGAGGTGTCCGGCACCGTGCGCATCGGCGCGCCGGACGGGCTCGGTAACTATTTCCTCGCCGCGGAGCTGGGGCGCCTCGCCCTGCTCCATCCCCATCTGGTGGTGGAGCTGGTGCCGCTGCCGCGCACCTTCTCCCTCTCCCGGCGCGAGGCGGACCTCGCCATCGTGCTCGACCGGCCCACCGAAGGCCGGCTCACCGTGGCGCGCCTCACCGATTACACGCTGGGGGCCTATGCCGCGGCGAGCTACATCGCCGCCCATGGCGCGCCGGAGAGCGCGGCGGACCTTGCCGGCCGGCGGGTGGTGACGGGGGTGGAAGACCTCGCCTATGCCTCGGCGCTGGATTATTCCGGCGTGCTGGAGAAGCACGGCGGCCAGCCCTTCCGCTGCGCCAGCGTCACCGGCCAGATGGAAGCGGTGCGCGCGGGCGCCGGCATCGGCGTCCTGCACGATTTCGCCGCCGCTTATTATGGGGATGCGCTGGTGCGCATCCTGCCGCGCATCGCCTTCCGGCGGAGCTATTTCCTGCTCGCCCATCCCGACACGGTGGAGGTACGCCGCATCGCCACCGTCCGCGCCTTCCTCGCCCGCCGCTTCCGCGAGGAGCGCGCCCGCTTCATCTGCGAATGAACCGGCCACGGTCCGCCCGCACGGCGGCGGTGATGGCATCGAGCACCGCCCGCACGCGGGCGAGATGGCTGAGATCGTCGTGCACGGACAGCCAATAGCTGCGGGTCAGGCGCACGTCCTCCTCCAGCAGCGCCACTAGCGTGTCCTGCGACGCGGCGAGGAAGGCGGGGAGCACGCCCAGCGCCGCCCCGCTCAGCACCGCATTCACCTGGGCGATGACGCTGGTGGAACGGATCACCGGCTTCAGCTCCACCCCCGGCCCGAGCTGGGAGAAATCGAGGGCCCGGGTGAAGAGGAGCTCGGGAATATAGCCGGCCAGCACGTGGTCCCTCAGCGCGTCCACCGCCTGCGGCCGGCCGCGCCGGCTGAAATAGGCTTCGGTGCCATAGAGCATCAGGGAATAGTCGGTGAGCTTCCGCACCCGCACCTGCCCGGCGATGGGCCGATCCAGCGTGATGGCAATGTCCACCTCCCGGCTCGCCAGCGAATAGGAGCGCGGCAGGGCCACCAGCTCCGTCTCCAGCCTCGGATTGTCGGCGGAGAGCGCGGCGAGCCGCGCCGCCAGATAGCCCACCCCCAGCCCCTCCGGCGCGCCCACGCGCACCCGCCCGGTGGGCTGGCGCTCGCCCTCGCCGAGGCCGGTGATCTTGCGCAGCACGAGGGATTCCATCTCCTCCGCCGCCTGCGCCAGCTTCTGCCCCTCTTCGGTGATGAGGGTGCGCCGCCCGGCACGGGTCACGAGGGGGGCGCCCACCTCCCGCTCCAGCCGCGCGACGCGCCGGCCCACCGTGGTATCGTCCAGCCCCAGAGCGCGCCCGGCGCCCGCCATGCGCCCGGTGCGCGCCAGCTGGAGGAAGATGCGCAGGTCGTCCCAATCCATGGCAAAGCGATGTCCCTGATCGCGCTGAGGGCATTCCTGCAAATTTGCAGGACAGATCGGAGATTATCGTCCTTGCATGCAGAAATCCAAGCTGGGATGACCGCACAACAGGCCGAACGGCCACACTGAGCACGCGGGCGATCCGCCGGTCGCATTCCGGCCCGGTCGCGCGCGTGAGGGAGGAAGCGATGGAGCGGCTCGAAGGGGATTACGACTACATCGTCGTCGGCGCCGGCACGGCCGGCTGCATCGTCGCCAACCGCCTGTCGGCGGACCCGCGCAACCGCGTGCTGCTGCTGGAAGCGGGCGGGCGGGACAACTGGATCTGGTTCCACATCCCCGTCGGCTATCTCTTCGCCATCGGCAATCCGCGCGCCGACTGGATGTTCAAGACCGATCCCGAGCCGGGCCTGAACGGCCGCGCGCTCAACTATCCCCGCGGCAAGGTCATCGGCGGCTGCTCCGCCATCAACGCCATGATCTCCATGCGCGGGCAGGCGGCGGACTATGACCACTGGCGCCAGCTGGGTCTGGCCGGCTGGGGCTGGGACGACGTGCTGCCGGCCTTCAAGGCGCTGGAAGACCATTTCCTCGGCGCGAGCGACCTCCACGGGGCGGGCGGCGGCTGGCGCATCGAGGCGCCGCGCATCGCCTGGGACGTGCTCAACGCGGTGGCCGACGCCGCCGGCGAACTGGGCATCCGCCGGGTGCCGGACTTCAACACCGGCGACAACGAGGGCGTCGGCTATTTCCACGTGAACCAGAAAGCCGGCCGCCGCTGGTCGTCCGCCCGCGGCTTCCTCAAACCCGCCCTCTCCCGCCCGAACCTCAGGCTGGAGACGGACGTTTTGGCGGACCGCCTCCTCATCGAGAACGGCCGCGCCGTGGGCGTGCGCTACCGCCAGAACGGGCGCTGGATCGAGGCGCGCACCCGCGGCGAGGTGATCCTCACCGCCGGCTCCATCGGCTCGGTTCAGATCCTCCACCGCTCCGGCGTCGGCCCCGGCGACTGGCTCGCCGAGCGCGGGGTCGCGACAGTGCTGGACCGGCAGGGGGTGGGTCGGAACCTGCAGGACCACCTCCAGCTGCGCGCCATCTACAAGGTCGCCGGCATCCGCACCCTGAACGAAACCTACTATTCCCTGCCCCGCCGCGCCCTGATGGGGGTGGACTATGCCCTGCGCCGGCGCGGCCCGCTCACCATGGCGCCCTCCCAGCTCGGCATCTTCACCCGGTCCGATCCGCACCAGGAGCGGGCCAACATCCAGTTCCATGTGCAGCCGCTCTCGCTCGACAAGTTCGGCGAGCCGCTGCACCGCTTCCCGGCCATCACCGTGGCGGCCTGCAACCTGCGCCCGACCTCGCGGGGCATCGTGCGCATCACCGGTGCCGACCCCGAGGCCGCGCCGCAGATCGCGCCGCATTACCTCACCACCGAGGAGGACCGGCAGGTGGCGGCCGACGCCATCCGCGTCACCCGCCGCCTGATGCGCCAGAAGGCGCTCGCCCCCTACCGGCCGGAGGAATATCTGCCCGGCCCGTCCGTGGGCGACGACGACGCATCGCTCGCCAAGGCGGCGGGCGACATCGGCACCACCATCTTCCACCCCGTCGGCACGGCGAAGATGGGCCGCGTGGACGATCCCATGGCGGTGGTGGACGAGCGCCTGCGCTTCATCGGCCTCGGCGGCCTGCGCGTGATCGACGCCTCCGTCATGCCCACCATCACCTCGGGCAACACAAATACGCCCACGGCGATGATCGCGGAAAAGGGCGCCCGCCTCGCGATCGAGGACGCACGGGCCGGAGCCACTTCGGCAGCGGCCTGAGGGGCGCGTCGCTTCCCCTCATCTCCCGGACAGGCCCGGGCGATGTCGGCCCGGCGCGATGCGCGCCCTACGCCTGCCGCAGGGCGCGGCGCATGATCTTGCCGGAGCCGGTGCGGGGCAGTTCGTCCAGGAAGACATAGGCGCGGGGCCGCTTGTATTCGGCGAGATGCGCGGCGGCGAAAGCCGCGAGCGCCGCCGCGTCCGCCAGGGCCCCGGCCTGCATCACCACGAAGGCGGTCACGACCGAGACCTCGCCCGATTGCGTCTCCGCCACCGCCACCTCGGCGACGTCCGGATGGGCGGCAAGCGCGCGTTCCACCTCTTCCGGCGCCACGCGATAGCCGAACGCGTTCATCTGGTCGTCGGCCCGGCCTTCGTACCAGAGATAGCCGTCCGCATCGAAGCGGGCGAGGTCGCCGGTGACGAACCAGTCGCCACGCTGCGCCGCCTTGGTCTCCGCCGGCAGGCCCCAATAGCCCAGCATCAGGCCGGGATCGGAGCGATGCACGGCGAGAACGCCGGTCTCCCCCGTCGGCAGGGGCCATTCGGCATCGGGCACGCCGGCTTCCGGCGGCAGCACCGCCACGCGCCGGCCCGCCTGCGGCTTGCCGGGGCTGCCCGGGCGCGTCGGCACGCGCGGGCTGGAGGAGACGTAGGTGGAGATCTCGCTCATTCCCAACGCCTCGTAGAGCGGCCGGCCGGTGGCCTCCACCCATTCGGCGTGAAGCGCCGCCTTCAGCGCCTCGCCGGCGGTGAGGCCGTGGCGCAAGGCGGGGAAGCGGTCCTGAGTCACGCGGCCGTACTTCAGGATGCGCCGGTAGAGGCCGGGCACCGCCGCGAACACCGTGGCGCCCGATGCCTCCAGAAGGTTCGGCCACGCCTCCGGCGGCCGCTCGCCCAGATGCACGATGCTGGTGGCGCCCGCCGCCCACGGGTCCATGAGGCCGACCCCGAGCGTGTAGGTCCAGTTGAACGCCCCGGCGTGGAACAGCAGGTCCTCCCCGGTCAGATCGTGCCAGCCGTCCCGCATGGGGCGCCGGCCGAGCGCCGCCCGCTGGGCGTGGGCGACGCCCTTGGGCCGCCCGCTGGTGCCCGAGGTGTAGACGAGGAAGGCGAGATCATCCGCCGTCGTCTCGGCGAAGTCGGCGGCCGAGGCCGCGGCGAGCCGCTCCATGCCCGCCGCGTCGATCGCCTCCACGCCGTCCCGTGCCGCGGGCATGACGCCGGAGCCGTCACCGACCACCAGCGCCGCCCCCGAATCGTCGAGGATCATCTCCACCTCGCGGGCGGTGAGCATGGTGGAGGTAGGGATCGGGGCGAGGCCGGCGGCGATGGCGCCGAAGAACATCAGCGGAAACTGCGAGGTGTTCCCCACCCGCAGCAGCACCCGCGCGCCCGGCGGCAGGCCAAAGGCGGCAAGCCCGCCGGCGACCCGCAGCACCGCCTCGCGCAGCGCGCCGTAGCTCCAGGTCTCGACGATCCGCCCCGCCGGCCCCTCGGCCACGAGCAGCGCCGGCTTGGCGGGATCGGCAGCGGCCGCCGTGAGGCAATAGCGGGCAAGATTGAAGGGCCGCGGCGCGGGGACAAGGCGGTCGGATGGGGCGTCGCTCATGGCGCGATCATGGCCCGCGCGGACCCATGCGCGCCAGTGCTTCCGATGGCGCCGTCAGCGCCGTCCGAAGCCGGGGGCGCATCGCACATGCGGCCGCGCCGTCGCGCCGACTTGACTGGACCTTGGCGCGCCGCGCGGCGACCCTGCCCGCCGGATGCCGGCCCGACCCGACACCCGGCCCGCGCCCGACAAATGTCTTACGCAAATGTGCGAGCTTGCGCCGTAAATTGGCTCCCGGCACACCGAAGCCAAGAAAAGCCATGAGGGAGACGTCCATGTCCGATGGGGGCAAGAGCCGCTATGCGCAGGCCTATGCCAGCTGGAGAGCCGACCCGTCCGCCTTCTGGGGGGAGGCCGCCGGCGGGCTGGACTGGTCGAAGGCGCCCACAAAGGTCTTCGATGCCGAGGCCGGCGTCTATGGCCGCTGGTTTCCCGACGCGGTCGGCAACATCTGCCACAACGCCCTCGACCGCCACGTGGCGTCGGGCCGGGGCGATCAGGCGGCGCTGATCTATGACAGCCCCGTCACCGGCGCCAAGCGCACCCTGACCTATGCCCAGATGCTGAAGGAGACGGCGACGCTGGCCGCCGTGCTCCGGGACATGGGCGTCGCCAAGGGCGACCGCGTTCTCATCTACATGCCCATGGTGCCGGAGGCGATCTGCGCCATGCTGGCGTGCGCCCGCATCGGCGCCATCCATTCCGTGGTGTTCGGCGGCTTCGCGGCGAAGGAGCTGGCGACCCGCATCGAGGACGCCGAGCCCAAGGTCATCCTCGCCGCCTCCTGCGGCGTGGAGCCGAACCGGGTGGTGCCCTACAAGCCTTTGCTCGATCTCGCCATCTCCATGTCGGCGGTGAAGCCCGAAGCCTGCCTCGTGCTGCAGCGGCCCGAGGGGCCCGGTGCCCTCGTGGAGGGCCGCGACCGCGACTGGGCGCAGGCGGTGGACGACGCCGTGGCGGCGGGCAAGACGGCCGAGTGCGTGGACGTTCTCGCCACCGATCCGCTCTACATCCTCTACACCTCCGGCACCACGGGGAAGCCCAAGGGCGTCGTGCGCGACACCGGCGGCTACATGGTGGCGCTCGACTGGAGCATGAAGAACCTCTACGGCATCGCGCCCGGCGAGGTGTTCTGGACAGCCTCGGACATCGGCTGGGTGGTGGGGCATTCCTACATCGTCTACGCCCCGCTGATCCGCGGCGCGACCACCCTCGTCTATGAGGGGAAGCCGGTGGGCACGCCCGATGCGGGCGCCTTCTGGCGCGTCATCGAGGAGCACAAGGTGGTGGCGCTGTTCACCGCCCCCACCGCCCTGCGCGCCATCAAGAAGGAGGACCCCGAGGGCACCCTGAAGCAGGGCCGCGACCTCTCGCGCTTCCGCACCCTGTTCCTGGCCGGCGAGCGGGCCGACCCCGACACGGTGGTGTGGGCGCAGCAGCAGCTGAAGGTTCCGGTGGTGGACCATTGGTGGCAGACCGAGACCGGCTGGGCCATCGCCGCCAATCCGGTGGGGCTCGGCCTCCTGCCGGTGAAGCTCGGCTCGCCCACGGTGCCCATGCCCGGTTATGACGTGCAGATCGTCGACGAGGCGGCCCGCCCGGTGGCGGCGGGCACCATGGGCTCCATCGTGGTCAAGCTGCCCCTGCCTCCGGGCTGCCTGCCCACCCTGTGGCAGCAGGACGAGCGCTTCGCGGAGAGCTACCTCGCCGAGTTCCCCGGCTACTACAAGACCGCCGACGCCGGCTTTCTCGACGATGACGGCTATGTCTTCGTCATGGGCCGCACCGACGACATCATCAACGTGGCCGGCCACCGCCTCTCCACCGGCGGCATGGAGGAAGTCCTGGCCTCCCACCCGGACGTGGCGGAATGCGCCGTCATCGGCGTCAAGGACCAGCTGAAGGGCGAGGTGCCCTGCGGCTTCGTGGTGCTGAAGGCCGGCGAGCGCCGCGCGCCCGACGTGATCGAGAAGGAATTGGTGGGGCTGGTGCGCGACCGCATCGGGCCCGTGGCCGCCTTCAAGCTGGCGGTGACGGTCAATCGCCTGCCCAAGACACGCTCGGGCAAGATCTTGCGCGGCACCATGAAGAAGATCGCCGATCACGATCCCTGGACCATCCCGGCCACCATCGACGACCCGGTGGTGCTGGAGGAGATCGAGGACGTGCTGAAGGAACGCGGCATCGCCTGACGCTACGTCATGAACGATGAAGAGAAGGCCGGGCCCGCGCCCGGCCTTCTGCGTTTCAGGGCCTCAGGGGACGCGGCCGCCGCCGCGCGAGGGGTCGAAGCAGGTGTAGCCGATGAAGCACTGCGGGTTGTCCCGCGTAGGCACCCATTCCGGCTTGGTGTCCTGCTCGTAGTAGCAGAACCTGCGGTCGCGGACGTAGCGGTCGTAGAGCGTGCGCGAGGTGGCGAGCACCGCCACCCCCCGCGCCTGGATGAGGCCCGCCGCCTCGGCGCAGGTGAGCGACAGGCTGGAGGTCTGCGCCACGGCGGCGCCGCTGGTGCAGAGCAGCCCGGCGAGCACCGCTGCTGCAAAGGCTGGGGCGGAAGCCGTGAAAATCCTCGGCATTCTGAAGTTCCTCTTCGTGTGCGCTCCGGCGCGCATGCCCCGCGGGGTTGAGCTGGGGTCCGCGCCGGGCAGGTGCAAGGGGCGCCTTTGGACCGCCGGCGTCATCGCTCGCCGAAATTGTCCCGCGTCGGCACGAAGCAGGTGTAGCCGATGAAGCACTGGGGATTGTCCCTCGTCTTCACCCATTCGGGCTTCAGCTGCTCCGCCCCGGAGCAGAACGCCAGCGAGCTCACGTAGCGGTCGTAGATGTTGGGCCCGGTGCCGATGACGACGCCGCCTTGCTGCGCCACCAGGCTCGCGGTCTGACGGCACGTCATGGCGAGGCTGTCGGGGCGCGCCGAGGCCGCTCCGGTGGATGCGGTGACCAGCGCGAGGGCGAGCGCGGCCGGGGCGGCGCGGCGCGGGAATCGGTAAAGTTGCATTTCACCCTCCTCGGGGACGAATCCCCCGCTTGACACGCTGCGCCCCGGCGGCTGAACGGCAGCTGAAGAGCCTTGTTTTAACGTCGTATTTACCTCTCCGGCACCGCTGGACGCGGCGCCTGGCGGGTCCCGCCCGAAAAACCGGCTATGTGGCGGTAGCATGCTGGGAAATGGGCCATTGGTTGTGGCGATTTGGGGTAAGTGTGGCAAGAATGTTACGGCATTCGGACGTGACCCCTGCTAGATAGAACCCACTGGACGAACGACTCGTACCTGGCGTCTGCGTTTCGAACGAATTCGCCCATCGCGTTAAGTTACCCAAGCAAGGGGGTTGGTCATGAAGCGGTTCCTTCTCGCCACTGTCGCGCTGGCGGCGCTCTCGGCTCCGGCCGCGGCTGCTGACCTGGCGACGAAGTATCCTGTCAAGGCTGTTGCGGTTCCGGTGTTCTCCTGGACCGGTTTCTACATCGGCGCCAACGTCGGCTACGGCGGTGACAAGTTCACCTACGACGCCAACTTCCTCGGCGGCCCCGCTCTCGCCTCTGCCAGCATCACCTCGTCCGGCTTCTTCGTCGGCGGCCAGATCGGCTACAACTATCAGTTCGCCAACAACGTCGTGCTCGGCATCGAGACCGACCTGCAGTGGTCGGACATCTCCGGCACCGTCGACGCTTCGATCGTCGGTCTCCCGGTCCTGAGCGTCGGCTCCTCGATCGACTACTTCGGCACGATCCGCGCCCGCCTTGGCTACGCGATCGACCGGTTCCTGCCCTACATCACCGGTGGTGTGGCGTACGGCAAGACCGCGACCGACGTGAGCTTCCTCGGTGTTCCGCTGTTCTCCGACTCCGCCACCTCCTGGGGCTGGACCATCGGCGCCGGCGGCGAGTTCGCCATCACCAACAACTGGACGTTCAAGGCCGAATACCTCTACGTCGACCTGGGCAACAGCGACGTGGAAGCCACCGTCGTGGCCCCCGGCCTCGTGATCGGCAACGACTCCAAGTTCCACACCTTCAAGGCGGGTGTGAACTACAAGTTCTGATCGAAGCCTCGCTTCATCGGGAAGAAGCCCGCTGCCTTGGCAGCGGGCTTTTTCTTTGCCCGAACGCCACCGTGCCTACCCCTCCGAACGGGTCGGCGAAGGCGTTGTTACCGCCCGCGAAGCTGGTCTAACCTGCGCCCATGACCGACGACATCGCCTTCGACCGCAAGTTCGACGTGCCGGCCGGCCGCGTCGACCGGGTGACGCCCCGCGTCCGCCGTATCGTGGCACCGAACCCCTCGCCCTTCACCTTCACCGGCACCTGCAGCTACATCATCGGCGAAGGCCGCGTCGCCATCCTTGACCCCGGGCCGGACGACCCGGCCCACGTGGCGGCGCTGCTCGACGCCGTGCGCGGGGAGGAGGTCACCCACATCGTCGTCACCCACACCCATCGCGATCATTCCCCCGCAGCGGCTGCGGTGAAGGCGGCCACTGGCGCCCCAACTGTGGCTGAAGGGCCACACCGCGCCGCCCGCCCGCTCGCCATCGGCGAGGTCAATCCCCTCGACGCGAGCGCCGACACCGACTTCCGCCCCGACATCCGCATGGCCGATGGCGAGACACTCGCCGGCGATGGCTGGACCCTGTCGGCCATCGCCACGCCCGGGCACACCGCCAATCATTTCGCCTTCGCCTTGGCGGAGGATGGGCTGATCTTCTCCGGCGACCATGTCATGGCCTGGGCCACCTCCATCGTGGCGCCGCCCGACGGCTCCATGGGCGACTACATCCATTCGCTGGAGCGCCTCGCGGCGCGGCCCGAGACCGTCTACCTGCCGGGGCACGGCGGCCCGGTGCGGGATGCGCCGGCCTTCGTCGCCGACTACCTCGCCCACCGCTTGGCGCGGGAAGCGGCCATCCTGCGGGCGCTCGACCGGGAGGTGGAGACGGTGCCGGATCTGGTGCGCGGCATCTATATCGGCCTCGATCCGCGCCTCGTCGGCGCCGCATCCCTCACCGTGCTTGCCCATCTGGAACATCTGGTGGCGAGCGGGCGCGTCGTCACCGACGGCGCAGCGGCCATCAGCGGCCGCTTCCGCCCGGCGGCCTGAGGCGCGCGTCCCGTGTGCGGCCGCTTCGTCCAGCTGACGCCGCCCGCCGCCGTCGCCGCGCTGTTCTGCATCGACGGGGCGACGGGACTGCCCAACGTGCCGCCGCGCTACAATGCGGCGCCGACGCAGGATTTGATGGTCATCCGCCGCCATCCCGACTCCGGCGCCCGTCATCTCGACCTGATGCGCTGGGGACTGGTGCCGTCCTTCGCCCCCGACATGTCGGGCGGCGCCAAGCTGATCAATGCGCGGGCCGAGACCGCGCCGTCCAAGCCGACCTTCCGCGCCGCCTGGAAGGCCCGCCGCTGCATCGTGCCGGCGGACTTCTTTTATGAGTGGAAGGCGGTGGAAGGCCGCCGCCAGCCCTTCCTCATCGCACGGGCGGACGGGCGGCCCATGGCCTTCGCCGGCCTGTGGGAGGGGTGGAGGGATCCGGCCACCGGCCTGTGGCAGCGCACCTTCACCATCCTCACCTGCGCGGCGGATCCGGCGCTGGTGCCGCTGCACGAGCGCATGCCGGTGATTCTCGGCGAGGAGGATATTGCGGCATTCCTCGAGGCCCCGGACCCGCGCGACCTGATGCGGCCGTTCCCCGGGCTGGTGCTGCGGCCCGTGTCGGCCCGTGTCAACGCCGTGCGCAACGACGATGCCGACCTCCTGGCGCCCCTGCCGCCGGCCGAGGCCGAGGCGGCGCTGGCGCAGCTTTCCGCCTGAAGTGATCGGCTCCCGAGGTCAGCGGCGGCGGCGCTCGGCGGTGAGGTCGGCCATCAGCGCCTCTATGCGCTGGGCATTGGTGCCGAGATCGTGGATGCCGTAGCGGGCCGACGAGCGCATATCCACCCGCGCGCCTTTCGACGTGGGGCGGATGCGGATGGAAACGTCGCTGCGGAAGCCCATGAGGGGCGACACCGCCACCGCCTCGATCTGCCCGTCACGCCGCGTGCCGCGGGGTGGGACGGCATCGAGGATTCGCCACTTGCGCTTCTGCACCAGCGCCAGGACCGTGTTGAACGCCTCTTCCGGCGTTGCGGTGAGGTCCACCGGCTTGATGCCCGGATAGGCGATGCGCTGGGCTGCCGCCGCCTCGGCGCCGCCAAAGACGAGGGAGTTGGCCTCCCGCGGGTGGGCGAGCGCCAGCCCCCGGAAGCGCGGCGGATCCGCAGCGTCGGTGGCGATGTCGGTGAGCTTGGGCAGCATCATCCCACGCGCCAGCACGGCAGCCGGCCCGGCCAGCACCAGCACCGCGATGGCCACCGCGGCGATGGCGCGCCCGATGCCGAGCCACCCCGTCTCCCAGGTGACGAAGAAGGCCACCGTTCCGAGGACGCCGGCGACGAGCGCGAGCACCAGCCCGGCCCCGAGGGTGGCGATGGCCGGCTGGAAGTCGAGCAGGCCGGCGCGATAGAGCAGCGCCGCCAGCGCCACCACCGGAAGGGAGAACAAGGCTAGCCGGAAGCTCCACCGCGCGAGCGGCGAAAAGCGTTCCTCGGAATAAAGCCGCCGTCTGATCATCGTCTCGAACCGCTCGCGGGCGCCTGCCCCGTTAGACCGCGTTTTCCCCGGTGAGGGAAGAGGCCCGCCCGCCGGCGAGGGCTGCGGGGAGGTCTTCCACGCTGTCCACCACGAGGTCGGAACCGGCGATGAGGTCGTCCACCGGCGCCGGGCCGCTGCGCACCAGGATGAAGCGGGCCCCGGCGCCATGGGCGGCGGCCATGTCGTGGGCGCTGTCGCCGATCACCGCCATGGTCCGCGGCGCGAGGCCGAACCGCTCGGCGAACGCCGTGACCATGCCCGGCCCGGGCTTGGACCCGAAGCCGGAATCATAGCCGTGGATGGCGGCGAGGAGCGGCAGCAGCCCCAGCGCGCCGGCCTGCTGGCGGGCGTTCTCCTCGGCGTCGTTGGTGACGATCCCCAGGAGGAAGCCGGCGGATTTCAGCTGCTCCAGCGCATGCCTCGGGTGGCCGATGGGGGTGAGGTTCATGAGGCCCTCGGCGGCAAACAGCCGGTCGATCTCACTGAGGAACGCTGCATCCGCGGGGCGGCCGAGGGCGTGGGCCCAGAGCGGCCCGTAATGGGCGGAGGAGCCCGATACGAGGGGCGACGAGGGCAGGAAGCGCTCCTCCTCGGCGATGTAGTGGCTGACGGCCTCCAGCCGCGCCACCCCATGGGGGTCGTCGCCCGCCAGGGCGCGCATGACCGCGCCGGCCGCCCGGCCCCAGGTGCGGTCGAAATGCACCAGCGTGCCGTCCTTGTCGAAGAGCAGAGCGGTGAGGTCGTGCATGGCGGCTCGGTGGGAGAGGAAGGGGCAGCGAAGCGGCTTTGCCGCGCGCGGGCCCGCCGATCCGGGGACCCGATGGCCCGGCGGCTGCGGCGGGTTCACTAGAGCATTTCCGGGGGGCAGCGGAAATCGCAAATGCGGCCGGATGGCCCGCCGCGGCGTTGGATCGAGTGAAGTGCTGTCCGCCCGGCCCAAAAACGCTTTAGGATCATGCCCATGATTACCAAGCAACGATCCGCGCCGCGGCGCCCTGGTCCTGCCGCCGTCCCCGGGGTGGGGCCCCTTCTCTCGTTGCCGGGCGGTGTAAGGCTGCTGAGCTGGGCCCTGATGCTCGCCTCAGGCTCGGCGCTGGCCGCGCCCGCCCCGCTGCCGCCACAGAAGCCGAAGGCCATGCAGGCGCTCGCCGCGACCCGCATGGCGCCCTTGCGCAGCGCGCCGTTGCCGCCGCGCCGGCCGGCCGAGCTCGACGGGCAGGAGGAGACCGAAGAGGCGACCCAGCCGGAGACGGAGCGTGCGGAAGAGGCTACAGGATCGCCGGACCGCCCCTCCCATGAGCCCGCGGCGCCGCGTCCCCGCCTCGCGGCGCGCACCCCTCTGCCCGAGGCGGTGGAGCGCGCCGCTCCCCCGCCGACGCCGCCGGAGCGGCCCGATCCGGCCGCGACCGCGCCGCCAGCCCCGGGGCCGGCCGAGATGCCGGCCGCCTGCGCCGCCCTCATGGGCGAGGGGGTGATGGCCGCGAGCCTGGAGCCGGGCATTGCGGCCACCGGCGCGTGCGGCCTACCCCAGCCGGTGCGGCTGACCGGTGTGCGGCTGGAGAGCGGGCGGATGGTGGCGCTCAAGCCGGCGGCGGTGTTTCGCTGCGAGGTGGCGGTGGCCTTCACCGCGTGGCTGCGGGAGACGCTGGCGCCCGCGGTCGCCGAGCTTGGCTCGGAAATGAGCGCGGTGCGCATCGCCGCGTCCTATGACTGCCGGCCCCGCAACCGGGTCGCGGGCGCTAAGATGAGCGAGCACGGCATCGGCAATGCGGTGGACGTGGGCGGGTTCGAGATGGTCGACGGCCGCGCCATCCTGGTGGAGAAGGGCGGCCTGCCCCAGCCTTTCCGCACGACCATGCGGGAGAGCGCGTGCAGCCGCTTCACCACGGTGCTCGGTCCCGGCTCGGACGGCTATCACGAGGACCATATCCATGTGGACCTCGCCCAGCGCCGGGGCGGCTACCGGATGTGCCAATGGAACCTCGACGCCGGCTCCGCCGTCGCTGCGCGCAAGGACGCGGTGCCTGACGACCGGAAGGCGCGGGACGGGACGGCGGAGGGAGGCAAGGGTCAGGACGGCAAGGCTTCGGCGGCCCGCTCCTCGCCCGACGGCAAGGCGGGCGGAGCCAGCCGGCGGTCGGGTGACGCCAAATCCCCAGGAGACAGCAAGACTTCAGGTGACGCGAAGTCATCGGGGAACGCAACGGCGTCTGATAGCGGCAAGTCTTCAGAGGGCGCCCGATCTTCAGAGGGCGCGAAGTCTTCGCGCGACGCCAGAACTTCGCGGGATGTCCCGACCTCCAGCGAGGCAAAGCCGTCCGCCAGAAGTTCGGCCAAGCCGTCCGCAGGCGACAAGGCCGACGGCAGGCCTTCGCCGCCCGCCGCTGCCGCGTCGAGGGCCAAGCCCAAGTCCGATCCCAAGGCTGGAAGCGCTCAGGCCCCGGCCGGAGGGACACCGAACGGCGAAAGCGCGGGCAAAGACGGCGCCGGCACGGACAAGCCGGCCGCGCGATAGGAGCGCGGCCCCGCGCTCCCGTTACCCAGATCGCCGTGATCGGGTGGCTTTGACCGGAGCGTCTGTCCGGGAGGCGCCGGGATGGCGGCATGCATGCGCCATGGGTCGGCCTCGAGGTGCTGAGCATCCCGCCGCGATCCCGCCGGCGCGCCCGGCGCCACAAGCGAGCGGCCTCTCATGCAGGTCCCAACGCAAAAGGGGCGCGGCCAGGCCGCGCCCCTTTCGATAACTGGAGGAAACCGGGCTCAGAGCACCACGACTTCCGCGCCGGTGGGCACCCGGCTGTAGAGGTCGATCACGTCCTCGTTCAGCATGCGGATGCAGCCGGAGGAGATGGCCTGGCCGATATATTCCGGCTGGTTGGTGCCGTGGATGCGGAACAGCGTGTCGCGGCTGCCCTGGTAGAGGTACAGCGCCCGCGCGCCCATGGGATTGTGCGGGCCGGGAGCCACGTAGGACGGCAGGCCGGCGATGCGCTGGTGGATTTCCGGGGTGGGGGTCCAGCTCGGCCACTCGGCCTTGCGGCCCACCTTCGCCTGCCCACGGAACGCGAGGCTCTCCTCGCCGACGGTGACGCCGTACCGGATGGCCTTGCCGTTCGCTTCCACATAGTAAAGGAACTTGTTCGGCGTATCCACGACTATGGTACCGGGCTTCTGCCGGGTCGGATACTCAACGATATGCCGGGCATACTCGCCCGAGGGCTTCACATTGGGGTACGGCTTATTTGCCAGAAGCTGCTTGTCCCGCGAGGTCATCGCAGCTTCGGGTGCCGGCGCATAAGTACCTGAGACGCAGCCGCTGAGCATCAGACCCGCCAGCAGTGCTCCGAACGCCCGCCACATCATGTTCGCCTCATTAAACTTCACCCCTTGTCGTGCAAGGAGGATTCGATCCCGCTCAGTCTGAATTAGCTCAATGTCCGGCCCGCTTGAAGAGACGACCGGCCGTCGAGGTCTGCTTGTGCGAAAGCGTTGCAGAAATGCCGCACACATTGACCTTTCGGCACCCTCTTTGGAGTTTTGCAAGCTTTGGGGCGCCTACTCTCCGTATGACCTCGGAGAAGACGCACCGATTGCACAGTTTCGACGCAGTCGGTGGCCATCTCTGGTGGGGTCACGAACAGGTGCCGCTACGTAACGGCGCACCACACAGGAGTTGAACATGTCTACCGGACAGCAAGGGCTCAGCCCCCGGGCCGAGTCGGATCTGAAGCGTACCGCGCAGAGCCAGCAGTGGCGCGACATCGGCATCTCGGCGGTTGCCGCTGCCGCCCATCAGGCGAGCGAGAAGCGCGCCGCGGATGTGAAGGCATCCGGCGAGCCGAACCGGATCGTGACACTCAAGGACATCGACTTCCTCGCCGCGTGAGGCGAGGGTTCGCACCTCGGGCCCGGCGCGGGGGCCGGGCCAGGCGGCAGTGTCCGGTATGAGGCTGCTTTCCCTGCGGGGCCGGGCGGGCTAGAAGAGCCTGCCGATCCGAGGACAGCCCATGCTCATCGCCTATGTCATGAACGGGGGAAGCCTCGAGGCCATCCCGGTCACGGAGGGTCCGATCCCCGAGGCCGCCGTCTGGATCGACCTGGCGACCCCCACAGAGACAGACGACGCCCGCGCGGAAGCCTTCGCGGGAATATCGGTGCCCACCCGCGAGGAGATGGGCGAGATCGAGCAGTCGAGCCGCCTCTATGTGGAGGACGAGGCCCGATACATGACGGCCTCGATCCTGTGCGGCGCCGATACCGAGACGCCGGTGATGCTGGCCGTCACCTTCATCCTCACGCGCAGCCGCCTCATCACGGTCCGCTACGGTGAGCCGCGCGCCTTCCCCACCGTCTCCAGCCGGCTCGGCAAGTCCTGCCCCTCATCCATCACCGGCGAGGACGTGCTCATCGACCTGCTCGAAGCCGTCGTGGACCGCTCGGCCGACGTGCTGGAGCAGATCGGCGCCGATGTGGAGCGCATCTCGAAGCGCATCTTCACCCGCTCCGCCGCCGGCGAGAACGCCAACCAGCGCTATCGCGCCATTCTCTCCCATATCGGCCGCAAGGAAGGCCTCGTCTCCTACGCGCGGGAGAGCCTCGCCTCGCTGCAGCGGCTCATCTCCTTCCTCGGGGCGGAGACCAACGGCTCCACCATCGCCAAGGATTCGAAGGCCTCCATCAAGTCCATGAGCCGCGACGTGGCCGGCCTCTCGGACTATGCCAACTTCCTCGGCGACAAGCTCCAGTTCCTGCTGGACGCCACCATCGGCATGGTGAGCCTGGAGCAGAATAACATCATCAAGATCTTCGCGGTGCTCTCGGTGGTGCTGATGCCGCCGACGCTGATCGCCTCCATCTACGGCATGAACTTCCAGCACATGCCCGAGCTGGACTGGACCTATGCCTATCCCACCGCGCTCGTGGCGATGGTGATCTCGGGCATCCTGCCCTACGTCTTCTTCAAGTGGCGCGGCTGGCTGTAGGCGCGTTCGCGCTCACACGTGCTGGCCGCCGTTGATGAGGATTTCCGCGCCGTTGAGGTAGGACGAGGTCTCCGTGCACAGCACGTAGACGATCTTCGCCACCTCGTCGGGGGTGCCGAGGCGCTGCATGGGGATCTGCGCCACGATCTTCTCCGTGCCCGGCGAGAGGATGGCGGTGTCGATTTCCCCCGGCGCGATGGCGTTCACGCGAATGCCGCGGCGCCCGAAGTCCGAGGCCATCTCCCGCGTCAGCGCAGCAAGCGCGGCCTTGGAGGTGGCATAGGCGGCCCCGGCGAAAGGGTGCACCCGCGAGCCGGCGATGGAGGTGACGTTCACCACCGAGCCCTGCGCCCTCTCCAGCTCGGCCGCGAGCCCCCGCGCCAGGATGATGGGGGCGAAGAAGTTGACCTGAAACACGTCCACCCATGTCTCGAGGTCGGTGTCGAGGGTGCCGAGGCGCGCGCCGCCCTCGCCCTTGGGGGAGATGGCGGCGTTGTTGACCAAAGCGTCGAGCTTGCCTTCAGGCAGGCGGCGCTTCACCTCCGCGATCGCCGCCTTGGTGCTGGCGGGGCTCGCGAGGTCCACCTGCAGGTGGTCCTCCGGCCCGGCGCCCCACGGGCATTGCTCGGGAAAAGGATGGCGCGAGCAGGAGATGACCCGCCACCCCGCAGCCGAGAAGCGCTTCACCGTCGCATGGCCGATGCCGCGCGAGGCGCCGGTGAGGAGCATGGTGCGCGGCCTGTCGTCGGAATCTGCGGTCATTCTCCGGCCCTCCAGGCCAAAAGCGGGGCGCGACACAGGCAGCACCGCCGCGCGTCCCGGGTCAAGGCCGGTGGCCGCGCCGGCGGGCCGGATCGCAAGCCGATCGGATAGCGCCGTCTGGCGACGGGGTGGTTCAGCGGGCGGATGATCCCATCCGCCCGTATCGCGCCGACGTCCCGCTCAGGGATAGAGGCGGGTCTTGCCCCAAGGGCCGCCCGCCGCATCGCGCTCGAACCGCACGCGGTCGTGCAGGCGGAACGGGCGGTCGTGCCAGAATTCCATGGCCACGGGCAGGATGCGGAAGCCGGTCCAATGGGGCGGCCGCGGCACGCTGCCGAGGGCATATCTCGCCGTCGCCGTGGCCACCGCCGCCTCCAGCGCGAAACGCCCCTCCAGCGGCTGGGACTGGTCGGACGCCCAGGCGCCGATCTGGGAGAGGCGGGGACGGGTGGCGAAATAGGCGTCGGCCTCCGCATCGCTCACCCGCTCCACCGGACCGCGCACCCGCACCTGCCGGCGCAGGCTTTTCCAATGGAAGACCAGAGCCGCCTTCGGCACGGCCGCCAGCTCGCGCCCCTTGGCGCTGCCGGTGTTGGTGTAGAAGACGAAGCCCCGGTCATCGAGCCCCTTGAGCAGGACCATCCGCGCGTCCGGCAGGCCGTCCGTATCCACGGTCGCGAGGGTCATGGCGTTCGGATCGTTGGGCTCGGAACGCTCCGCCTCCTTCAGCCATTCGGCAAAAAGCCGGAACGGCTCGGAAGATTGCGTGAAATCACCGGATGTTAAGGTGTCGTGGGCTTCCATGGTCGTGCTCGATGTCATCTGGGAGCCCCTCGTGCCAGGCCGTTTGTGCGCCGCCTCTTCGGACCGCCGTACCCTCTTATATAGAAGCGCCGAGCGCCTGCGCGAAGGCCTTCCCCGAACGGCGGCGGCGGCGCTCGTGGGGATGGCGATCTTGGGGCTGGCGCTCGCCGGCTGCGCCAGCGTGCCGGCGCCCGACGACGATGCGCTGGTCACCGGCTCGATCCGGCCGACCCCCGCCGCCTTGCGGGTGCCGGAGGGCGCACCGCCCAAGGGCGTGCTGGCGCGCGACTGGGACGCGGCCAAGCTCGCCCTCGATCAGGCGCTCGCCTCCCGCGAGAAGGACGTCTCCATTCCCTGGGACAATCCCGAGACCGGCGCCCGCGGCACGGCGACGCCGGTGGGCCCGGCGCGGGCCGGCGGCTGCCGCGACTTCATGATCTCGCTGGTGGACGCCAAGGCCACCGACCGCTGGATTCAGGGCGAGGCCTGCCGGGCCGGCACCGGCACCACCCTCTCGCAGGTGCGGGTGCTCGGCCGCGCCTGACGGGCGGGGCGCGCGGCCGCACGAAAAGCCGGCCGTCGCGGGAGCGCGGCCGTTGCATTTTCCGCGCCGCGAACCACATGTTTCCTGCGGCCGGCCGCCTGAGCGCCGGCCGGCGAGGTGACTATTCATGCGTGATCCCTACGACGTCCTCGGTGTTTCCAAGACCGCCGACGAGGCAGAGATCAAGCGCGCCTACCGGAAGCTGGCGAAGAAGCTGCATCCCGACGCGAACGCGTCCGATCCCAAGGCCCAGGATCGGTTCGCGGAACTCAACACGGCGCACGAGATCCTGTCCGACAAGGAAAAGCGGGGCCAGTTCGACCGCGGCGAGATCGACGCCGAGGGCAAGCCGCGCGCGCCCGAATTCTCCGGCTTCGGCGGCGGGCCGCGGCGTGGCCCCGGCGGCTTCTCAGGCTTTGACGGCGACACCATCTTCGAGAGCTTCTCCTTCGGGCCCGAAGGGGCGCGGCGCACGTCGTCGCGCGGCGGGCCGGGGTTCGAGGACCTCGGCGACATCTTCGGCTTCGGCCGGCAGCGGCGCTCCGCCGGCGGCGGCTTCGCTCCGCAGCCCGGCGCCGACATGGAGATCACCCTCCCCGTCTCCTTCGAGGAGGCGACACAGGGCGCATCCAAGCGGGTTGGCCTGCCCAACGGCAAGCAGATCGACATCAAGATCGCCGCCGGCACCCGCGAAGGCCACCGCATGCGCCTCAAGGGCCATGGCGAGCCGAGCCCCATGGGCGGGCCGGCGGGCGATGCCTATGTGACCATCTCCTATGCCGCCCATCCCCTGTTCGAGCGCGACGGGGACGATCTGCGCCAATCCCTCGACGTGGCCCTGGCGGACGCGGTGCTCGGCGCCAAGGTGCGGGTGCCCACCCTGACCGGTGCGGTGGAACTGGCGATCCCCGCCTGGACCTCGGGCGGGCGCACCTTCCGCCTGCGCGGCAAGGGCCTGCCCAATGCCACCGGTGGCCATGGCGACCTGTTGGCGCGGGTCAACATCGTGCTGCCGAAGGAGAAGGACGCGGCGCTGGAAGATCTCATGCGCAAGCTGAAGGATGCGGAGGCCTGAGGCCGCCGCGCCCACCCGCCACCCTCTTGCGCTTCCCTCCTGCTACGCTCGCGCTTGCGCCCAACGCCTGCTTTCCACGTGGGCAGGCTGCCTCTATTGTGCGCGCCCTGACCGTCACAGCGGATGCGCGCCCATGTTCCTCGAGCTGCAGAACCTCTATTTCGAAGACCTCTCCGTGGGCCGCGCCGAGCGCATCTCCAAGACCGTGTCGTCCTCCGACATCGTCGGCTTCGCCGAGCTGACGGGCGACCGCAACCCCATCCATCTCTCCCAGCACTTCGCCGCGAAGACACCCTTCGGCGGCCGCATCGCCCACGGTCTCTACACCGCGAGCCTGATCTCGGCGGTGCTGGGCACCCGCCTGCCGGGGCCGGGCGCCATCTACATCTCCCAGACGCTCAACTTCCGGGCGCCGGTGCGCATCGACGACACGGTGGAGGTGGAGGTGAAGGTGGAGGAGCTGATCCCCGAGCGCTTCCGCGCCCGCCTCTCCTGCATCTGCCGGGTGAACGGCGAGGTGGTTCTGGACGGCGAGGCGCTGGTGAAGGTGCCGTCGTCGGGCGCCCAGAAGGTTGCGTCCGCCTGAGGGCTCGGCCACCCTGCCGCCGTCCCAAGGGAGGAAAGCGGCATGTTCGAGTCCGCCAAGTTCGAGCACCATCTCGACAAGGCCGCCTTCAAGGCGATGGAGCCCAGCCTGCGCGAGGACCTGCTGAACGCGCAGTTCCAGCTCATCGAGCAGAAGCGCCGCAGCCTTATCGTGCTCATCCACGGGCCGGACGGGTCCGGCAAGGGCGCCGTGCTGAACCGGCTCTACGGCTGGCTCGACGTGCGCAAGCTGCAGACCCTCACCTTCGACATGCCCTGCGCCGAGGGCGACCGCCCCGCCATGTGGAAATACTGGCGCGAGCTGCCGCCGTTCGGCCAGATCGGCATCATGCTCGGCTCGTGGTACCATCAGCCGGTGTGCAAGCGGGTGCTGGGAGAGCTCGGCCGCGGCGGCTTCATGAGCGCGCTGGAGGAGATCCAGCGGTTCGAGGCGATGCTGCACGCCGAGGGCGTCAGCCTCTTGAAGATCTGGCTCTATCTCGACCCTGAAGAGGCCCGCCGCCGCCTCAAGGGCCTCGACAAGGGGGATTACCAGCGGCCCGTGGTGCGCGAGTGGGAGGAGCTTGCCGGGGCCGCCCCGCGCAAGCGTCTGCTCGCCGTCTCCGAGGACGCCGCCCGCGCCACCTCCACCGAGATCGCCCCGTGGCACGTGGTGCCCGCCGCCGACGAGGAATATCGCGACGCCATGGCGGGCAGCCTCCTGCTGGAGAAACTGCGGGCTTTGGCGGAGGAGCCCGAACCTGCGTCGCAACCCCTGCCGCCCAACCCCACCCGCGTGCCCGGCGCGCTGCCGGCCTTTTCCATCCTGTCCACCCTCGATTTGACGCAGAAGCTGGACGAGGAGACCTACGACCGTCAGCTGGACGCAGCGCAGAGCCGCATCACCCGCCTCACCAATTCCAAGGCGTTCGCGAAATCCGGCCTGGTGGTGGCGTTCGAGGGGTCGGACGCGGCGGGCAAGAGCTCCACCATCATGCGGCTGCGGCGTGCGCTCGATCCGCGGCGCTTCCGCGTGCACCCCATCGCCGCTCCCACCGACGAGGAGCGGGCGCGCCCCTATCTGTGGCGCTTCTGGCGCCACATCCCGGCGCACGGGCGCTCGGTCATCTTCGACCGCTCCTGGTACGGACGGGTGCTGGTGGAGCGGGTGGAGGGCCTGTGCGGCCCGGACGACTGGGGCCGGGCCTATGGCGAGATCAACGATTTCGAGGCCCAGCTCACCGCCGCCGGCTATGTGGTGGTGAAGTTCTGGCTCGCCATCAGCCAGGAGGAGCAGGCGCGCCGCTTCGAGGCGCGCGAGACGATCGCCTACAAGCGCTTCAAGCTCACCCCCGAGGACTGGCGAAACCGCGAGAAATGGCCGCTCTACGAAGCCGCCGTCACCGAGATGGTGGACCGCACCTCGACCCGCGAAGCCCCTTGGACGCTGGTGGAAGCGGAAGACAAGCAGTTCGCAAGGGTGAAGGTACTGAAGACCATCGCCGACCGGCTGGAGAAGGCGCTGGGGTAGGGCCCGGTGGGAGAGGGGGTCTCGCTGGAGCCGGTTTGACCGGAGGGCCCATCGCGCCGCCGGGCACCGGCTCTCTGTGGTGGCATGGATGCTCCGGTCAAGCCGGAGCATGACGGCTTTAAGCCGTACGCCGGCCCTCCCCCGCCGTCGCCCTCCGGCTTGACCGGAGGGCCCATCGAGCCACCGGGCACCGGCTCTCGGTGGCGGCATGGATGCTCCGGTCAAGCCGGAGCATGACGGCTTTAAGCCGAACGCCAGTCCTCCCTCGCCGTCGCCCTCCGGCTTGACCGGAGGGCCCATCGTGCAGCAGGTCGCTGGCTCTCGGTGGAGGCATGGATGCTCCGGTCAAGCCGGAGCATGACGGTCTTTGGCCGGCCACCGCCCTCCCCCGCTGTCGCCCTCCGGCGTGACCGGACGGCCCATGCTCTCATCGCGCCTGCCAGACCTCGCCGGGGTGCAGCGGCAGGAAGCGGGCGGGGGGGATGGCGGAGGCCTCAAGCGCCTCGGCGAGGGCGAGCTTGGGCGCGTCCTGCGCCTCGTCCGTGAGGCGGAAGGTTCCCCAATGGATGCCGAGGCCCTGGGCGGCGCCGGTATCCTCGAGAATGCGCACCGCCTCCTCCGGGTTGGTGTGCTGGGCCGCCATGAACCAGCGCGGCTCGTAGGCGCCGATGGGGATGAGCGCCACCCGCGGCGCGCCGAAGTCGCGGCGCACCGCCCGGAAGATGTCACCGCTGCCGTAGCCGGTGTCGCCGGCGAAATAGATGATCCCTTGCGGCGTCAGCAGGACGAACCCCGCCCACAGGGCGAAGCGGCGGTCGCTGAGCCAGCGGGCGGACCAGTGGTTGGCGGGATGCAGCACCGCGCTCACCTCCGCCCCGAGATCGAACCGCTCGCCCCAGTCGCCGGTGGTCACGTCCATGCCGGCGATGCGCCGGCGGATGACCGCGTCGTTGCCGAGGGGCGTGAGCACCCGCGGCGCATGAGCGCGCCTGAGGCGGGCGAGGGTCGCCATGTCGAGATGATCGTAGTGATTGTGGCTGAGCAGCACCCAGTCGATGCGCGGCAGCGCGTCGAAGGCGATCCCGGGCGGATTGTGGCGCTTCGGCCCGAGGAAGGGCAGCGGGCTCACCCGCTCAGACCACACCGGATCGGTGAGGATGTTGAGCCCGGCCACCTGGATGAGCAGGCTGGCGTGGCCGACCATGGTGATGCGGATGCCGTCCGCGACCTGCGCCGGCGGGGTGTCGGTGCCCGCGGCGAGGGGCGGCTGTGCCGGCCACACGCCCCGCACCTCCCGCGACCTGCGCCAGCGCAGCAGGTCCTTCGGGGTCTTGTCGGTGGAGGGATGGCCGGGATTGAAGAAGCGCGTCCCGTCGAAATGGTCCGAGGGCGCGCCCTGATGATAGGGGCGGGGCATGGCGGGTATATCTGGTGGCCGCGGCCGTTGCGCAAGCCGCGCGCCCGGCTTGCCTATTCGGCGGCCGCGCGCGGCTGGGCCGGCAGCGGGCAGGTTTCGCCCGTCAGATGGCCGCGGCCGAAATCGGCGAGCGCCAGCACCGCGCCGCGCAGCCGTTCGCCCTTGTCGGTGAGGCGGTAGCCCACCTGCGGCGGCACGGTAGGATAGACGGTGCGGTGGATGAGGCCGTCCGCCTCCATTTCGCGCAGCGCCTTGGCGAGGATGCGCTGGGTGACGTTGGGCATGCGCCGGCGCAGCTCGGAGAAGCGCTGCTCGCCCCCCAGGAGGTGATAGACGGTGGCGCCCTTCCATTTGGCGCCGATCAGCTCCAGCGTCGCCTCCACGGGGCAGCCGGTGCCGGCATAGGTGATGTGGCGCTTGGCCAAGCTGCGGGCTCCTCCTGAAGGCGCGCCGGGCCGCGCCGCGCGTCGGGCAAGTATGGCGAGGCCGGTCGTCCGGCGCCATATGGCGGGTGGGCGCGGCCGAAAGGCGGTATCACCGCTGATACCTGGCTCCCGCAGTGTGCCGTCTTGCACCTTGGCGCCGCCGATAGACATTAGGGCCACCCCGCGCGCTGCCGCGCCTCCTGCGAGATCCCCCCATGAAGGCCATCGGTTACATCTCTTCCCTCCCCGCCGACCATGCGGACGCGCTGTTCGCCTTCGAGGCGGCCGATCCCGTGCCCGGTCCGCGCGACCTTCTGGTCCGCATCAAGGCCATCTCGGTGAACCCGGTGGACACGAAGGTCCGCATGCGCCGGCAGGGCACGGCCGAGGCGCCGGTGATCCTCGGCTGGGATGCGGCGGGCGTGGTCGAGGCCGTGGGGCCTGAGGCGGCTGGCTTCGCCGTGGGCGACGAGGTCTATTATGCCGGCAGCCTCACCCGCCCCGGCACCAATGCCGAGCTGCATCTGGTGGATGCGCGCATCGCCGCGCGCAAGCCGCGGACCCTCTCCTTCGCCGAGGCGGCGGCCCTGCCGCTCACCGCGCTCACCGCCTACGAAGGCCTGTTCGACCGGCTGAAGCTCGCCCGCGGCACCGCCGACGACAGGGACGTGCTGCTCATCGTCGGCGCGGCGGGGGGCGTCGGCTCCATGGCGGTGCAACTCGCCCGGCGGCTCACCTCGGCGACCATCATCGGCACCGCCTCGCGCCCCGAGAGCGCGGCCTGGGTCAAGGAGCTCGGCGCCGACCACGTGGCCGACCACGCCCAGCCCCTGAGCGCCGAGCTGAAGCGGCTGGGCTTTCCCGATGCCCATCTCATCTTCAGCCTCACCGGCACCGCCGGCCACTGGACCGAGCTGGTGGAGGCGCTGAGGCCCCAGGGCACCATCTGCGTCATCGATGACCCCGAGACCCTGGACGCGAAGCTGCTGAAGCTGAAGAGCGGCGCGCTGGCGTGGGAATTCATGTTCACCCGCTCCATGTTCGAGACCGAGGACATGGCCGCCCAGCACCTGATCCTCTCGGAAGTGGCGGGTCTGGTGGACGAGGGGCTGCTGCGCACCACCCTCGGCGCTCATTTCGGCCCCATCACGCCGGAGAATCTCAAGCGCGCCCATCTCGCGCTGGAGAGCGGGCGCTCCATCGGCAAGATCGTGCTGGAAGGCTGGTGAGGGGCGCCGCGCCGCGGATGGCGCGCAGTCGGGCGGCGCTCAAGGCCGCCCGGCGGTGCTCACTTCCGGCTCACTTGCAGCTCACTTGCGGCTCACTTTGGG
Source organism: Xanthobacter pollutisoli (assembly GCF_040044995.1). Lineage (NCBI taxonomy): Bacteria > Pseudomonadati > Pseudomonadota > Alphaproteobacteria > Hyphomicrobiales > Xanthobacteraceae > Xanthobacter > Xanthobacter pollutisoli. The sequence continues at coordinate 163,786 of NZ_JBDZDP010000008.1, read as the reverse complement.
GCGCAGCACGCTGCGGGTGAAGTCGGAGGCGATCTTGTCTATGGGGAGTCGGCCGCCGGGCCGGTACCACTCGCCGGCCCAGTTCACCGCGCCCAGCAGCAGCAGCCGCACGGCGTCCTCCGAGGCGTCGTCCGGCAGCAGGCCGGCGCGGGCGGCCTCGGCGACGATCTCGCTCCAGATGGCCTCGTAGTCGCGGCGCGCCTTGCGGCAGCCCTCGCGCACGTTCTTAGGCAGGAAGGTGAAGGCGCGGATGCTGGCCGAGGTGTAGTCGGAATGCTGGAGCGAGGAGAGCAGGTGCCCGCGGATCGCCGCCTCCAGGCGGACCACGGGCCCGGCATCGGCGGGCAAGGCGGCGAGCTCCGCCTCCACCGCCTCGTGCACCACCCGCACGCCCTCGTTGACCACCTGCTGAACGATGGCGTCCTTCGACGGATAGTGATGGTAGATGCTGCCGCCCTTGATGCCGACGGCCTGGGCGATGGCGCGGACCGTGGTGGCCTCGTAGCCCTTCTCGCGCAGCAGCCGGGCGGTGGCGTCGAGGATCTGCTTCGCCGCCCCGGTGGCCGGAATGCCGGCCGGCGCCGCGGGCGCGTCCACCTTGGGTGGGGACGTCTTGCGCCTGCGCCGCCCGTCGGCTCCGGTGGTCTCACTCATCCGCTGCTCTTCACGTCCTTGTCCCCGGCGGCGAGCGCGCCCCACGTGGCGTGCGCCGGCCGGCTGCGCCGCATCAGGAGCCGCGCGGACCCCGATTGCACCAGTGTGCCGTTCTGATCAAGCATGTTGAAGGCGAGGCCCACGAGCCCGAGCTCGGGATCGCGCACGTCGCGGGCCTCGCTCACCGTGATCTCCGCCCGCACCGTGTCGCCAGGCCGCACCGGCGCCTTGAAGTCCCAGGCGACGCCGAGGAGCGCCACCACTGTCCCGTCGATGAGGTCGAGGCGGGAGGCGAGGCCGAAGGCCATGCCGATGCCCATGGGCCCGTGCGCGATGCGCCCGCCGAACGGCGTCTGGCGGGCAAACTCCTCGTCGCAATGCACCGGGTTGAAGTCGCCGGTCAGGCAGGCGAAGCCGACGATGTCGGCCTCGGTGATGGTGCGGCCGGGGGTGACGAAACGTTGCCCCACCTCAAACTCGCCGAAAACGCGACCCATCACGCCTGCTCCCCTGGCTGCGGCGCGAACGCCGGCTTGCGCTTCTCTACGAAGGCCGCCATCCCCTCGCGCCAGTCCGCGCTGTCCACCAGCGCCGACAGCGCCTCGATCCCGAACCGCCGGGCGCTGCGCAGATCCACGTCGCCCGCGAGGTGGACCGAGGCCTTGCACTGGCCGAGCGCCAGCGGGCTCAGCTGCATCAGCGCCTCGGCCAAAGCGAAGCTCTCCGCCTCGATCCGGTCGGCCGGCACCACGCGGTAGGCGAGGCCGCTCGCGGCCGCTTCCGCCGCCTCCACGTGGCGGGCAAGCAGGATCCATTCCAGCGCCTTGCCGCGGCCGATGAAGCGCGCCAGCTTCTGCACCCCGCCGGCGCCGGGCGTCGCGCCGAGCTTCGCCTCGGGCAGGCCGACGCGGGCGGTGTCGGCGAAGATGCGGAAATCGCACGCCAGCGCCAGCTCGAAGCCGCCGCCCATGGCATAGCCGTTGATGCCGGCGATCACCGGGATGCCGATGGCCTCGATGCGGTCAAACAACCGCGCGATGCGGTCGAAATAGCGGTCGCGCGTATCGAAGCGCTCGCGGAAGATGGCGTCCGGCCCCGCGAAATACTTCAGATGCGCGCCGCAGCAGAAGGCGCGGCCGCTTCCGGTGATGACGAGCACGCGGCTCTTCGCGTCGAGGGCCGCATCCATGGCGCGGTCCAGCTCCGCGATGAGCGGCAGGCTCAACGTGTTCATCTCGCTCTCGCGCGTGAGGCGCACGAGCGCGATGCCCGGGCGGGGATGGCTGAGCTCGAGGGTGGAGTAGCTCATTGCGCCGCCTCCGTGCCGTCGCGCAGGTCCTTGCGCCGGATCTTGCCGGTGATGGTCATGGGCAGGCTGCGGCGGAACTCGATCTGCCGCGGGTATTCGTGGCCGGACAGGCGCGACTTGACGTAGGCCTTCACGTCCTCTTCCAGCGCCGCGTCCACCGCCACGTCCTCGCGCGGCACGATGAAGGCCTTCACCACCTCGCCGCGCACCTTGTCCGGGATGCCGATGACCGCGACCATGGCGACCGCGGGATGCTTCATCAGGCAGTCCTCGATCTCGGTGGGACCGATGCGGTAGCCGCCCGAGATGATGACGTCGTCGTTGCGGGCGTGGAACCAGAAGTAGCCTTCCTCGTCCCTGTGTCCGGTGTCGCCGGTGAGCAGCCAGCCGTTGAGGAACTTGTCCTGCGTCGCCTCGGGCCGGTTCCAGTAGCGCAGGAAGAACACCGGGTCCGGCGCCTTCACCGCGATGGTGCCGGTCTCGCCGGGCGGAACCGGATGGCCCTCATCGTCCACCACCTCCAGCACGTGGCCGGGCACAGGCCGGCCCATGGAGCCTTCCTTCAACGTCATGATGGAGGCGCAGTTGGCGACCGTGAGGTTCGCCTCGGTCTGCCCGTAGAATTCGTTCATGGTGAAGCCGAAGGTCTGGCGGCCCCACTCCAGCATCTCCTCGCCCAGGCGCTCGCCGCCGCTGGCGATGGAGCGCATGGAATAGGTGAAGCGCTCGGTGGGGCGCGGCACCTGCCGCATCATCTTGAGCGCCGTGGGCGGCATGAAGGCATTGCGGATGCCATGCCGGCCGATCAGGGCGAAGGCCTCCTCCGGGTCGAACTTCGGCAGCCTTTTGGCCAGCACCGGCACGCCGTGGAACAGGGACGGCAGCAGTACGTCCATCAGCCCGCCAGCCCAGGCCCAGTCTGCCGGCGTCCACATGCGGTCGCCCGGCTGGGGAAAGAAATCGTGCGGCAGTTCCACCCCCGGCAGATGGCCGAGCAGGGTCCGGTGGGCATAGAGCACGCCCTTGGGATTGCCGGTGGTGCCGGAGGTGTAGACGATGATCGCCGGATCCTCCGCCGCTGTCGCGACGCGCGCGTGGTGCGGCGCGCCCTTGGCGAGAAGATCGTCCCACGCCGCGACGCCTGCGCCGGCGGGCGCGTCGATGGAGACGAGGCGCGGCTCGGCGGTGAGCCTGTCGGCGATGCCGAGGAGCTTCTCGATGCCGGCGGCATTGGAGACCACCACCTTCGCCCCGCTGTCGTTGAGGCGATATTCGATCGCCTCGGGGCCGAAGAGGGTGAAGAGCGGCAGCGCCACGGCGCCGATCCGGTAGGCCGCGAGATGAGCGACGACCGTCTCCGGGCACTGCGGCAGCAGGATGCCCAAGCGGTCGCCGCGCTGCATGCCGAGGGCGGTGAGGGCATTGGCCAGCCGGCAGGAGCGCTCCTGCAGCTGCTCGAACGTCATCTGCGCGGTGCCGCTCACCGTCTCGAACATCAAGGCGACCTTGCCCGCGCCCACGTGACGATCGCAGATCGCCTCGGCGATGTTGAAGGAGGGTGGAATCTCCCAGCGGAAATTCGCGCAGACCTCCCCGTAGCTGCGCCCAACCAGCGTCATTTGTTTTTTCCCTTGATCGTCTGCCTAACGCTTGTTAGGCATAGCGCGTTCGCAGAGCGGCGGCAAGCCGACAAGGACCGCGCAATTCACCTCGGGAGGAAAAAACCATGTCCAAATGGCCCTGGATCGCCTTAGTCGCGTCGCTTTGCGTCCCTGCCGCCGCGCATGCCCAGATTTCGGGTGATGTCGTCAAGCTCGGCGTGCTGAATGACCAGTCCGGAATCTACTCAGATCTTTCCGGACAAGGGTCAGTCATCGCCGCACGCATGGCGGTGGAAGATTTCGGCGGCAAGGTGCTGGGCAAGCCCATCGAGGTCATCTTCGCCGACCATCAGAACAAGCCGGACGTGGGCTCCACCACGGCCAGCCGCTGGTACGACGTGGAGAATGTGGACGCCATCGTCGACGTGCCGGTCTCCTCGGTCGCCCTCGCGGTGCAGGACGTGGCGCGCCAGCGCAAGCGCATCGTGCTGTTCTCCGCCGCCGGCACCTCGGACCTCACCGGCAAGGCCTGCTCGCCCTTCGGAACCCAGTGGACCTTCGACAGCATCGCGCTGGCCAAGGGCACCGCCTCGGCGGTGACCAAGTCGGGCGGCGACAGCTGGTTCTTCATCACCGCGGACTACGCCTTCGGCACCGCCATGGAGGCCGACGCCAAGCGCTATATCGGCGACAACGGCGGCAAGGTGCTGGGTAGCGTGCGCCATCCCCAGGGCACCACGGACTTCTCTTCCTTCCTGCTCCAGGCCCAGTCCTCCAAGGCGAAGGTGGTGGGGCTGGCCAATGCCGGCAACGACACCATCAACGCCATCAAGGGCGCCTCGGAATTCGGCATCACCCGCGGCGGGCAGAAGCTCGCCGCCATGCTGATCTTCCTCTCCGACATCCATTCCCTCGGGCTCGGTGTCTCCCAGGGGCTGAACCTCACCGAGAGCTTCTACTGGGACCTCAACGACGGCACGAGGACGTGGTCGAAGCGCTTCGGCGAGCGCATGGGCGGGCGGATGCCGACCATGGTGCACGCCGGCGTCTACAGCGCCGTCACCCATTATCTGAAGGCCATCCAGGCGGCCGGGACCGACGATGCGGAAAAGGTCGCCGCGAAGATGCAGGAGCTGAAGGTGTCCGACCCCATCCTGCCCTCCGCCGAGGTGCGCAAGGACGGTCGTGTGCTGCGGCCCTACTACCTCTTCGAGGTGAAGAGCCCAGCCGAATCCAAGAAGCCCTACGACTATTACAAGCTGGTGCGCGAGATCCCCGCCGAGGAGGCCGCCCGCCCGCTGAGCGAGAGCCCCTGCCCGCTGGTGAAGTGAGGCGGGCGCGTTCGATCCGGCTGGCCGCGGTACGGCCGCCCAATCCTGGAGCATGGCGAGATGCCGGTGATTGAAAGTTCGGTGCAGCGGGGTCCCGCGTTCGAGGAGAATGCCATCCTCTACGCGGACCTCCTCGCGACCCTGCGGGAGCGCCATCGGCTCGTGGCGGAAGGCGGCGGCGAGCGGCTGCGCCACCGCCATGAGGAGCGCGGCAAGATTCCGGTGCGCCGGCGCATCGACAGCCTGCTCGACCCGTTCGCGCCATTCCTCGAACTCTCCCCCCTCGCCGCCTGGGGCCTCTACAAGGGCGAGGTGCCGGCGGCGGGCATCGTCACCGGCATCGGCATGGTGTCCGGCGTGCCGTGCATGATCATCGCCAACGACGCCACCGTGAAGGGCGGCTCCTTCTTCCACGAGACGGTCAAAAAGCACCTTCGGGCGCAGGAGATCGCGTTCGAGAGCCACCTGCCATGCATCTACCTGGTGGATTGCGGCGGCGCCTTCTTGCCTGAGCAGGATCGGGTGTTTCCCGACAAGGACCATTTCGGCGGCACCTTCTATCAGCAGTGCCGCATGTCGGCGGCGGGCCTGCCGCAGATCTCCGCGGTGTTCGGCGGCTGCACCGCCGGCGGCGCCTATATTCCCGCCCTCTCCGACGAGGTGGTGATGGTGCGCGGCACCGGACGCATCCATCTCGGTGGCCCGCCCATCGTGAAGGCCGCCATCAACGAGATCGTGGACGGGGAAACCCTCGGCGGCGCCGACATGCACACCCAGGTGTCGGGCGTCAGCGACTATCTCGCCCACAACGAGCTGGAGGCGTTGGCGAAGATCCGCGACATCGTCGCCGCGCTGAACTGGCCGGCGCCGGCCGCCTCGCGCGGCCGGCCGGCGGTTCCCCCGCGCCTTGATCCGGCGGAGATCCCCGGCATCGTCGGCGTCGACCTCAAGCGCCCGTTCGACGTGCGCGAGATCATCGCCCGCATGGTGGACGACAGCGAGTTCCAGGAGTTCAAGCCGTCCTACGGATCGACGCTGGTGTGCGGCTTCGCCTGGATCCACGGCGAGCCGGTGGGCATCCTGGCCAACAACGGCGTCCTGTTCTCCGAGGCGGCGCTGAAGGGCGCGCACTTCATCGAGCTGTGCGACCAGCGGCGCATCCCGCTCCTGTTCCTCCAGAACATCACCGGCTTCATGGTGGGCACCGACGCCGAGCGGGGCGGCATCGCCAAGCATTCCGCCAAGCTGGTCTATGCGGTCTGCAACGCCCGGGTGCCGCGCTACACCGTCATCATCGGCGGCTCCTACGGCGCCGGCAATTACGGCATGTGCGGCCGGGGCTTCCAGCCGCGCTTCCTGTTCTCCTGGCCCAACGCCCGCATCGCCACCATGAGCCCCGACGTGGCGGCTACGGTGGTCACCGAGCTCAGGCGCGGCAGCCTCACCCGCGGCGGCGCCGGCGAGGCCGAGCTCGCCGCCCTCGACCAGGCGACGCGAGCCCAGTTCGACGAGCAGAGCACGCCCTATTACGCGACCGCGCGTTTGTGGGACGACGGCATCATCGAGCCGCAGCAGACCCGCGACGTCATCGGCCTGTGCCTCGCCCTCGCCGCGCGCGAGACCGCGCTGCCGGCGCAAAGCCCCGTCTACCGGATGTGACCCTCATGTTTGAGAGCGTACTGATCGCCAACCGCGGCGAGATCGCCGTCCGCATCATGCGGACCTGCCGCCGGCTCGGCATCCGCACCATCGCGGTCTATTCCGATGCGGACCGCGACGCCTGCCATGTGCGCGCCGCCGACGAGGCCGTGCGCATCGGACCGCCGGCCGCCCGCGACAGCTATCTCGATCTCGGCGCCATCATGGCCGCCGCCCGCCGCACGGGGGCGGAGGCGATCCATCCCGGCTACGGCTTCCTGTCGGAAAAGCCCGAGCTCGCCGCCGCCTGCGCCGCGGCCGGCATCGCCTTCGTCGGTCCGTCGGCGCAGGCCATCGCCGCCATGGGTCCGAAGATCGGCTCCAAGCGCCTCGCCGCGCAGGCCGGCGTGCCGAGCGTGCCCGGCTACATGGGCGACGACCAGTCCGACGCCCGCCTCGCCGCCGAGGCGCTGAAGATCGGCCTGCCGGTGATGGTGAAGGCCTCCGCCGGCGGCGGCGGCAAGGGCATGCGCCGCGTCACCTCCGAGGCGGAGCTTCCCGTCGCCATCCAGCTCGCCCGCCGCGAGGCGGAGGCCGCGTTCGGCGATCCCTCTCTGCTCATCGAGAAGCTGGTGCAGCGCCCGCGGCATCTGGAGGTGCAGGTGGCGGGCGACCGGCACGGCGCCGTGGTCCACCTGTTCGAGCGCGACTGCTCCATCCAGCGCAACAACCAGAAGCTGGTGGAGGAGGCGCCGGCGCCGAGCCTCGATCCGGCGGTGCGGGAGAAGCTGCTGACGCGCGGCGTCGCCCTCGCCCGGGCCATCGGCTACGACAATCTCGGCACGGTGGAGTTCATCCTGGAGGACGGCCAGGACGAGCCCTGGTTCCTGGAGATGAACACCCGCCTGCAGGTGGAGCATCCCGTCACCGAGTTCATCACCGGCCTCGACCTGGTGGAATGGCAGCTGCGCATCGCCGCCGGCGAGCCTTTGCCGCTTGCGCAGGAGGCGATCACCGCCACCGGCCACGCCATCGAGGCGCGCGTCACCACCGAGCGGGTCGATCAGGGCTTCAGGCCGGACATCGGCCCCATCCTCGCCTATCGTGAGCCGGCCGGCGTGCGGGTGGACAGCGGCGTCGCCGCCGGCAGCGCGGTGACGCAATTCTACGATTCCATGGTGGCGAAGGTGATCGCCTCCGGACGCGACCGCGACGCCGCGCGCACGCGCCTGTCGAGTGCGTTGCGCCGCTTCGCGCTGATGGGCCCGGCAACGACGCTCGAATTCGTCGCCGACTGCCTCGACCATCCCATCTTCGCGGAGGGACGGGCCACCACGCGCTTCATCGACGAAGCCTTCCCCGAGGGCTGGCAGCCCGCAGCCGGCGACGTGCGCCTCGCCAGCGCCATCGCCGCCCTTCTGGTGTCCCTGGACGGCGCGGCGCCCGCCGCGGCGGATGCGTGGGGGCGCCTCGCCGGCTTCCGCCTGCTGGCGCCGGCCGGGGTCGCCGCCGAGGCACATTTCCGCGTCGGCGCGCCCGGCGGCGAAATGGCCGAGGTCTCCCTCGTCCATCTGGCGGATGGCCGGGCGCGGGTGCGCGACGCCGAGGGCGAGATGACCCTCGCCATCCGCCGCGACGGCGACGAGCTGGAGGTGGAGGCCGACGGCGAGGTGTTCCACGCCATCGCCCATCGCGCGGGTCCTCGCGTGTACCTCCTGGTGCGCGGCCGAACCCACCAGATCGACGTGCTGTCGGCCGCCGAGGCGGCCTCGGGCGGCGCCGGCGCGGGCGGCGGGACGGGGGCGTTGCGCTCGCCCATGCCGGGCGTGGTGAGCGAGGTGAAGGTCGCGGTGGGCGACAAGGTCGCCGCCGGCTCCGAGGTGCTGGTGCTGGAATCCATGAAGCTGTTCATGTCGCTCGCCGCCGATGTGGCCGGCACGGTGTCCGAGGTGGGCTGCCGGCCGGGCGAAACGGTGCAGAACGGCCAGCTGCTCCTTGTCATCGAGCCGGAGCCGACCTGATGGCCGCGCGCCCGGCGGAAGCCTCGACAGCCCTCATCACCGGCGGCACCTCGGGCATCGGCCTCGCCACCGCCCTGCGGTTTGCCGCCATGGGCCACCGGGTCGTGCTCAACGGCCGCAACGTCGAGCGTGGCGCCGACGCCGTTGCGCGGGTGCGCGCGGCCACGCCCGGCGCCGAGGTCTACATGGTCGCCGCCGATGTCTCGCAGGCCGCGGGTGCCGCGCATCTGGTGGAGCGCGCGGCCAGCCTCCTCGGCGGGCGGATCGGCGTGCTGGTGAATGCGGCGGGGGGCGATTTCGTGCCCCAGCTGTTCAAGGACGCGAGCCTTGAGACCCTCGACGCCATCGTCCGCCACTGGCTTTTGTCCACGGCCTTCTGCTGCCGGGCGGCGCTGCCGCACCTGGGTCCGGGCAGCGCCATCGTCAACGTCGCCTCGGACGCGGCGAAGGTGCCGACGCCGGGCGAGGCCATCATCGGCGGCGCCATGGCCGGCATCGCCATGTTCTCGCGCACCCTCGCCATGGAGGCGAAGCGCGACGGCATAAGGGTGAACGTGGTGACGCCCTCTCTGGTGCTGGACACCCTCACCCACGCCCGGGTGACGGCCGACGGCTTCAGCGCGCGCCTGTTCGAGAAGGCGGTGGCCATGGCCCATCTCGGCCTGCCGGGACCCGACGACGTGGCGGCGCTGGTCTGCTTCCTCGCCGGCCCCGAAGCGGCGCACATCACGGGACAGGTGGTGAGCGTGAACGGCGGCATCTCGGCCGGCTGACCCGGCCGGCTTCTCTTTAAAACAGCACCGGGAGGACGATCGTGGCAGGTCTTTACTTCGAGGAATTCTCGGTGGGTCAGGTGTTCGCCCACGCCATCACCCGAACGGTGACCGAATACGACAACGTGAGCTTCAGCTGCCTGACCATGAATCCGCAGCCGCTGCACATCGACCGCCATTTCGCCGCGCGCACCGAATTCGGCCAGCCGCTGGTGAACAGCCTGTTCACGCTCGGCGTGATGATCGGCATCTCGGTGGCGGACACCACGCTGGGCACTACCGTCGCCAATCTCGGCATGACCGACGTGGTTTTCCCCAAGCCCCTGTTCCAGGGCGATACGATTCGCGTGGAGACCACCGTCCTCTCGGTGCGCGACAGCGCATCGCGGCCTGCCGCCGGGATCGTCGAGTTCCGCCACGCGGCCTTCAACCAGGATGGCATGGAGGTCGCCACCTGCCGGCGCCACGCCCTCATGCATCGCCACCCGCAGAGCCGGACCGCATGAGCCCGCGCGCCTACCTCTTCGTTCCCGGCAACGCGCCCGCCAAGATGGAGAAGGCGGCGGCGGGACCCGCCGACGCCGTCATCCTCGACCTCGAGGATTCGGTCGCCCCCGAGGCCAAGGACGCGGCGCTGGATGCAACCTGCGCCTTCCTGCACGCCGCGGGCGAGGGGGCGCGCGGCCGCTACTGGGTGCGCGTCAATGCCACCGAGCCGGCGCGCGCGCTCAGGGAAGTGGCGCGGCTCCCCCTTGAGGCCCTCGCCGGTCTCATGATCCCCAAGCTGTCGGCGCTGGAGCGCCTCCTGCCGGTGGCCCATGCCCTCGATGCGCTGGAGGCGCGGGACGGGCTTGAAGCCGGCGCGGTCGGGCTTATCGGCATCGTCACCGAGACCGCCGCCGCGCTGCTTGCGGGGGCGGACCTGGGTCGCGGCCATCCCCGCCTGAAAGGCTATTGCTGGGGGGTGGAGGATCTTTCGGCCGACATCGGCCGCCCCCAATGGCCCGAGGCGCCGGAGGCCGCGGCGCGACTGGCGCGGTGCGCTCAGGATTTCTGCCTGCTCGCCGCAACCGCCGCCGGGATCGACGCCATCGATTGTGTCGATACCGACATCCACAACGCGGCGGCGCTGGCTGCGCAAACGCGGCTTGCCGCCCAACTGGGCTTCCGCGGCAAGCTCGCCATCCATCCGGCGCAGGTGGACCCCATCCAAAAGGCCTTCCTGCCCGATCCCGAGAGCCTGACCTGGGCCCGCCAGGTGGTGGAGCTCGCCGAAGCCGGCGGCGGGCGCAGCGCCTTCCAGTTGAACGGGCGCATGATCGACCGTCCCCACATTGCCGCGGCGCGCCGCCTGCTCGGCCGGAACGGCGACTGAGACCGCCGCTGTCGCGGCGCGCGGGGGTGCGATAATCCGGCGCGCCCCAGCGTCTTACCGCCTTCCCGAACGTCGCGCCAAGCGCCGGGAGATGCCCCCGATACCGGTACGGCGCGAAGCTGGGCCGTCTCAGGAACATTCCCAATTTGCGCGCCGTTATGGGCGGATGACGACCACCGCAGACGCCCCCCCGCGTGCCACCCCAGCGCCTCGCGAATCCGACCGTGCCGAGCCCGTGCCGTCCGAACTCGACAGCGTGATGTCGGAGGATGGCCAGCCGATCGAGCCGCCTCCCCCCGACGCCATCGAGCCAGACCCTTCGCTTTCCCCGGAGGAAGTGGAGCGGCTGCGCAAATCCTACCTGCTGACGCGCTTCTGGATCAGCGCGCGCGGCTATTGGGGCGCGAAGGGCGACAAGCTCGCCTGGGTGTTCACCATCGGGCTGTTGCTGCTCATCGTCGCCAACGTCGGCGTGCAGTACGCCATCAACGTGTGGAACCGGGCGATCTTCGACGGCATCGAGAAGCGCGACGCCTCCACCGTCTTCTACCTCACCGCGGTGTTCTTCCCCCTGGCCATCGGCAGCGTGGGGCTCGGTGTGGCGCAGGTCTACGCCCGCATGGGCATGCAGCGGCGCTGGCGCGCCTGGCTTACCAGTGCGGTGGTGTCGCGCTGGCTCACCGCCGGGCGCTACTACCAGTTGAACCTCGTCTCCGGCGACCACAAGAACCCCGAATACCGCATCGCCGAGGATTTGCGCGTCGCGACCGAGGCGCCGGTGGACTTCCTCGCAGGCGTCACTGCCGCCTTCCTGTCGGCGGCGACCTTCATCGTGGTGCTGTGGACCATCGGCGGCGCGCTGACCGTGCATCTCGGCGGCACCGACATCACCATCCCCGGCTTTCTCGTGGTGGCGGCGGTGATCTACGCGGCGATCGCGTCGGGCTCCATCGTGCTCATCGGCCGCCGTTTCGTGGAAGTATCGGAAGAGAAGAACCAGGCGGAAGCGGATTACCGCTACACCCTCACCCGCGTGCGCGAGAACGGCGAGAGCATCGCTTTGCTCGGCGGCGAGCAGGAAGAGCGCGAGGGCATCAACGCCACCTTCTCCCACGTCCTGCGCCACTGGGCGCGTCTTGCCGGCCAATACATGCGCACGACTTTGGTGTCGCAGGGTTCGAGCCTGATCGCGCCGGTGGTGCCGCTGCTCCTGTGCGCGCCGAAATATCTCGAAGGCCAGATGTCCCTGGGCGAAGTGATGCAGGCCGCGTCCGCCTTCACCATCGTGCAGACGGCGTTCGGCTGGCTGGTGGACAATTATCCCCGCCTTGCCGACTGGAACGCCTGCGCCCGCCGCATCGCCTCGCTCATGATGTCCCTCGACGGGCTGGAGCGGGCGGAGAGCGGGGCGGGAATCGGCCGCATCCGGCGCGGCGAAACCGACGGCCACGCCATGCTCACCCTGAAGGATCTCTCGGTGAATCTCGACGACGGCACCGCCGTGGTGGACCAGACCGAAGTGGTCATCGAGCCCGGCGAGCGGCTGCTGGTGGCGGGCGCCTCGGGAAGCGGGAAGAGCACCCTTGTGCGGGCCGTCGCCGGCCTGTGGCCCTGGGGCGGCGGCAGCGTGAATTTCCATCCCGATGCGCGGCTCTTCATGCTGCCGCAGCGTCCCTATGTCCCCTCGGGTACGCTGCGGCGGGCGACGGCCTATCCGGGGGCCGCGGACGACTGGACGGCGGATGAGATCTGCGAGGCCTTGCACAAGGTTGGCCTCGATCACCTGAAGGGCAAGATCGAGGAAGACGCGCCGTGGGACCAGACCCTCTCCGGCGGCGAGAAGCAGCGCTTGGCCTTCGCCCGGCTGCTGCTGCACAAGCCGGATATCATCGTGCTGGACGAGGCGACATCCGCTCTCGACGACACGGGTCAGGACAACATGATGGAGCTGGTCACCACCGCTCTGCCCGAGGCCACCATCATCAGCGTCGCGCACCGCACGGAGCTTGAGGCCTTCCACAGCCGCAAGATCGTGCTGGAACGGCGCAAGGGCGGGGCGAAACTGGTGACAGACATCGAACTGATCCCCCGCCGGGGCAAGCCGAGGCTGCTCGGCCAGCTGCTGAAGCGCAGGTCTGCGCCAAGGGACGGCGCGAAGCGCGAGAGCGCTTGAGGGTTTAGGCTCGGCCAGGGGGCGCGCCGGTCGCACCCCCTGCGCATGGTCAGTCGGGCTTCTTCGCAGGGTCACGCTTTTCGCTGGGCGTCTCCTGCGGCGGCAGTTCACCGTCGAGAGGCGGGGCCTGTCCGCCCACCGCATTGCGCGATCCGGTCTCCGAGCCTTCACCCTTGCGCGGGCCTTTCGGTGCCTCGTCGCACCGCTGCGTGTGATCCGTCATGGCATCCTCCTTCCTTGCGTTTCCATCAAGGACAACGACAGGGGAACGGGGGGAGTTGCACGCCTTGGGAGAAGGGGCCCATCGCGTCGGCTCAAGCAGCCCTTCCGCGCCAGGGCGCGCTGTGTGTCCGCGCTCAGCAGCTCGAAAGGCTTCGCACTTGGGGCCTCCACGACGATTGAATTAAATCTATAAATTCGATTGACATTAGAATGAGGCGGCCGTCATGCTTGGGACACCTGACGGAGAGCGTGATGAGCAAAGCGTCCCTGGAGCCGGCTGCGCCGGACTTTTTCTGGTTCATCCCCACCCATGGCGACGGCGCCTATCTCGGCTCCGAGACGCGCCAGCGGCCGCCGGAATTCGCCTACTTTCGCGAGGTGGCGCAGGCGGTGGACCGGCTCGGCTTCAAGGGGGTGCTGCTCCCCACGGGCCAGAGTTGCGAGGACAGCTGGATCACCGCGGCGGGCCTTGCCACCGCCACCGAACGCCTGAGGTTTCTCGTCGCCTTGCGCCCCGGCGTCACCTCGCCCGCCTTCGCCGCCCGCCAGGCGGCGGCGCTCGACCGGCTCAGCGACGGACGTCTTCTGCTGAATGTGGTGGTGGGCGGCCATCCCGCCGAGCTCGCCGCCGACGGCGTCTTCCTCGAGCATGATGCGCGCTATCGGCAGGCGGCCGAATTCCTCACCATCTGGCGCGCCCTGGTGACGGGAAAGAGCGTCGATTTCTCCGGCCAGTACTACCGCGTCGACCACGGCCGGCTGGACTTCCCGATGGTGCAGTATCCCCATCCGCCCCTGTGGTTCGGCGGCTCTTCCGACGCCGGCCACGATGTCGCCGCCGAGCATGTCACCACCTATCTGTCCTGGGGTGAGCCGCCGCACATCCTGAAGGACAAGCTCGCCGACGTGCAGGCACGCGCGGCGAAGCGCGGCCGCAGGCTGAAGTTCGGCCTGCGCATCCACTTCATCGTCCGCGAGACCGAGGCCGAGGCGTGGGCGGCGGCCGACCGACTCATCTCGCGCATCTCCGACGACCAGATCGAGGCCGCCCAGAAGCGCTTCAAGGTGGAGATGGATTCCGTCGGGCAGGCGCGCATGGCGGCGCTGCTGCCGGGCGACCGCAACAGACTGGAGATCGCGCCCAATCTGTGGGCGGGCATCGGCCTGGTGCGGCGCGGCGCCGGCACAGCGCTGGTGGGCGATCCAACGAGCGTCGCGGCGCGCATTCGCGAATATCAGGACATCGGCATCGAGACCTTCATCGGCTCGGGCTATCCGCACCTGGAGGAGGCCTATCGCGTGGCCGAGCTGCTGTTCCCCGAGCTCGGCATCGACGGGCGCCGCCGCCGCGTCTCCACCGACATCGTCAACGAGTTCGCCGTGGGCTCGCACAGCGCCGAGCGGCGCATCGCTGCCGTCTCCTGAGCCCCGCCCGGAGGATCTGTCCCATGTCGACCCCTCGTCCTGCCGCGCGCCGCGGCCTCTCCCGCCGTGCCCTCTCCCACCGCGTTCTGGCGCGCCTCGCCGTCCTCAGCCTCGCGCTCGGCTCCGCCGTCGCGGCGCTGCCCGCCCGCGCCGAGGGCGTGCTACGCATCGCCCAGCAGTTCGGCACCCTCTACACGCCCTTCCACGTGATGAAGGAGAAGGGGCTCATCGAACAGCACGGAAAGGCGCTCGGCATCGACATCACGGTGGATTGGTCGCGCCTCTCCGGCGGCTCGGCGGTCAACGATGCGCTGCTGGCGGGCAACATCGACATCGCTTCCGCCGGCATCGGGCCCTTCCTCACCCTGTGGGACAAGACCCGAGGCACGGCGCAGGAAGTGAAGGTGGTGGGCGCTTTCGGCGCGCAGCCGAACTTCCTGCTCAGCAACAATCCTGACGTCAAGACCATCAAGGACCTCACTGCCCGCGATCGCATCGCCATGCCGGTGGCCGGCGTCTCGGTGCAGGCGCGCATTCTCCAGCTCGCGGCCGAGCAGGCATTCGGCCCCGGGCAGGCGAAGAAGCTCGACGGCCTGATGGTGACGCTGCCCCATCCCGACGCCACCGCCGCCCTTATCGGCGGTGGCACCGAGATCACCGCGCACCTGTCCAACGCGCCATTCCAGAACCAGGCGCTGAAGGACCCGAAGGTGCACAAGGTGTTCTCCTCCTACGACATCTTCGGCGGCCCGGTGACCCCGACGGTGGCCTATGCGACGGTGAAGTTCCGGCAGGACAATCCGAAGACCTACAAGGCCTTCCTCGATGCCTTCGCCGAAGCCACCCGCTGGGTGGAAGCGCACAAGCAGGAGGCCGCGCAGATCTATGTGAAGGTTGAGCAGTCGAAGCTCGATCCCGCCTTCGTCGCCGAGGTGCTGTCCGATCCCGAGGTGCAGTACACGCTGGTGCCCCTCGGCACCCTGAAGTTCGCGGACTTCATGAACCGCATCGGCGCCATCAAGGCCAAGCCGGCGAGCTTCCGGGACTTCACCTTCGAAGACCTGCACGCCGCCTCCGGCAGCTGAAGGGGGCCCGCGTGACCGTACTTTCCCCGATCCTGCCCCCGGTCGCGCCGGTCGCGCCCCTCGCCGCACTGCCCGTGCTGGAAGCCCGCGGGCTCACGCTGGACTATGGCCACGGCGCCGGCCGCGTCCGCGCGGTGGAGGACGTGAGTTTCACTCTGGCGGAGCGCGAGCGGCTGGTGCTGCTCGGTCCCTCCGGCTGCGGCAAGTCCTCCATCCTCAAGGCACTCGCCGGCTTCCTGAGGCCGGCGGCCGGCACAGTGAGCCGGCGCGGCAAGGCGGTCACCGGCCCGGGCCCGGACCGCATCGTGGTCTTCCAGGAGTTCGACCAGTTGCTGCCGTGGAAGAGCGTGACCGACAACGTCGCCTTCCCGCTGCGCGTCGCCGGCGGCATCGGCCGCGCCGAGGCGCGCGAGCGGGCGCAGGCGGCCCTGGTGAAGGTGGGTCTCGCCCGCGCGCTGGACGCCTATCCCCACACCCTTTCCGGCGGCATGAAGCAGCGCGCCGCCATCGCCCGTGCGCTGGCAGCCGAGCCCGACGTGCTGCTGATGGACGAGCCCTTCGCCGCCCTCGACGCCCTGACCCGCAGAACCCTGCAGGAGGATCTGCTGGCCCTGGCCGAGGCGCAGGGCTTCACGCTGGTCTTCGTCACCCACGCCATCGACGAGGCCGTGCTGGTGGGCACCCGCCTGCATCTGCTCGCCGCCCATCCAGGGCGGACGCTGGCAAGCTTCGATACCGCGGGCCTCGGCCTCGCCCAGCGCGGCACGCCCGCCTTCGAGGCGGTGGTGCGCGACGTGCACGATCTGCTGTTCGCCGATGGAGCGCGGCATGTCTGAGTCCCTCATGTCCGACGGCAGCCTCGCCGGGCGGGCAGGCGCGGGCCTGCGGCTTTCCGCGGGACTGGCGGCGCTCTGGCGGGTCGCGCTGGTGCGCCGGGCGGTGGTGCTCGCCGGGCTCGCGGTCGCGTGGCAGGTGGCGGCGGTCTGGCAGAACAACCCGCTGCTCTTCCCCACTTTCACCGACACCATCTCGGCTCTGGTGGAGGCGCTGGCGCACGAGGACCTGTTGCCGGCCTCCATCGCCTCCGTCACCGTGCTGGCGAAGGGCTACGTGCTGGCGGTGGCGCTGGCGCTCGTCTTCGTCTCGCTCGCCATCGCGGTGCCCTTCCTGAAGGAGGTCCTGCTCACCCTCACGGCCATGTTCAATCCGCTGCCCGCCATCGCCCTGCTGCCCCTCGCCATGCTGTGGCTGGGCCTCGGCGAGGCGAGCCTGCTGCTGGTGATGGTGCATGCGGTGCTCTGGCCCTTCGCCCTCGCGGCCCTCACCGGATTCGAGCAGGTGCCGGAGACGCAGCGCCTCGTGGGCCGCAACTACGGCCTCAAGGGGCCGGCCTATGTGGCGCTGATCCTGATCCCGGCGGCGCTGCCCTCGCTGCTGTCGGGCCTGAAGATCGCCTGGGCCTTCGCCTGGCGCACCCTAATCGCCGCCGAGCTGGTGTTCGGCGTGTCCTCCCGCGCCGGCGGGCTCGGCTGGTTCGTCTACCGCAACCGCAACGAACTGCTCACCGACCGCGTGTTCGCCGGCCTGGTGACGGTGATCGTCATCGGACTCCTCGTGGAGATCCTGTTCCGCCTGGTGGAGCAGCGCACGGTCCTGCGCTGGGGCATGCAGCGCTGATCTCTCGCCCGGCACGTACATCGGCGACGCACGGCCCGGACCTTCTCGCAGCGGCCCCGGCCGTACGCGTCCCGGCGCTCAGCCGGCACGACACGGCGGCGCCTTCCCTTGCCCCCCGGCACGCCCCCTGCTAAGAGCCGCGCCATCCGCGGGCATGCCGCGGCATTCCTCTTTCCAGAACAGACAGGACGGTCCCCCATGGCGATCGAGCGCACCTTCTCGATCATCAAGCCCGACGCGACGCGTCGCAACCTCACCGGCGCCATCAATGCCGTCATCGAGACCGCGGGGCTCGCCATCGTGGCCCAGAAGCGCATCCGCATGACGCGCGAGCAGGCCGAAACCTTCTACGCCGTGCACAAGGAGCGTCCCTTCTTCGGCGACCTCGTGACCTTCATGACCTCCGGCCCGGTGGTGGTCCAGGTGCTCGAAGGCGAGAACGCGGTGGCAAAGTACCGCGATGTGATGGGCGCCACCAATCCGGCCAACGCCGCGGACGGCACCATTCGCAAGCTGTTCGCCGAGTCCATCGAGGCCAATTCCGCCCACGGCTCGGACAGCGTGGACAATGCCAAGGCGGAGATTGCGCAGTTTTTTGCCGGCAACGAGATCGTCGGCTGAGCTCGCTGCGTGCATGAGGATACCGCGGCGCGCGAACGAATTTGTGCGCTGCGGTGTCCAGTTTTTCTTGAGAGCAACCTTCCCGCGGGTTAGCGTGGCCTCAAAATCCAAAATACAGCGCACCAGACGCAGAATACCAGCCCGGTGACGCTGATCTCCTTCTAGGCCCGGGGTAGGAAACATGTCGCTCGATTCACCAGTGCTATGGCTGGCACTCCTTCAGATCATATGGATCAACGTCCTCCTCTCGGGGGACAACGCGGTGGTCATTGCCCTCGCTTGCCGCTCCTTGCCGGAAAAGGCCCGGCGCACGGGCATCGTGCTCGGCGCGGGCGTGGCGGTGGTGCTCCGCATCCTGTTCACCGGCATCGTCGCCACCTTGCTCGCGCTGCCGTGGCTCAAGCTCGTCGGCTCCCTCGCGCTCATGTGGATCGCCGTGGATCTCGCCAGCCCCAATGAGGGCGGAGAGGAGAACATCCAGGCCAGCGACAGCGTGTGGAAGGCGGTGGGCACGGTCGCCGTCGCCGATATCGTCATGAGCCTCGACAATGTGGTGGCCGTGGCCGCCATCGCCGACGGCAACTGGTTCCTGCTGGCGTTCGGCCTCGCCATCTCCATCCCGCTCATCGTCGCCGGCTCGTCGCTGGTGATGGCGCTGATCGACCGCTTCCCGCTTCTGGTGTGGGCCGGCGCGGCGCTGCTCGGCTGGGTGGCTGGCGAGATGCTGCTGGGCGACGTGGCCGTCATCGAGCGGCTGGGCGAGGAGACGACGCACCATCTGCACCGCATCGTGTCCGCCGCCGGCGCAGCCCTCGTGGTAGGGCTCGCTCTGGCTCTGCGGTGGTACAAGCGGCGGTCCCACGCCCACGACGACGCGGCTGCCTAACCGCATACCCGCGCGGGCAACCGCGCAGCAAAGGGGCCGGGCGGCCCCTTTTTCTTACCCCTAAGTTGACGTAACGTAAGTATAATTCCGGGTCTGGCGTTACCCAACGGAAGTAATCTCATAGCCTTGCCTGCTGCGCAAGGCATTCGCTCTGCACAGCACGGAGTGCTCGATGGACCTTACCGCCCCGACCTTCTGGGTCGCCCTGCTTCAGATCATATGGATCGACCTGCTCCTGTCCGGCGACAACGCGGTCGTGATCGCCCTCGCCTGCCGCTCGCTGCCGCCGAACCAGCGCAAGTGGGGCATCCTGCTCGGCGCCGGCGCGGCGGTGGGCCTGCGCATCCTGTTCGCCCTCGCCGTCTCCTATCTCCTCGGCATCCCCTTCCTGAAGGTGGTGGGCGGCCTGCTACTGTTCTGGATCGCCATCAAGCTCGTCACCGACAATGACGGCGAAGCCCATGAGGTGGAGGCCTCCGACAGCCTGTGGAAGGCGGTGCGCACCATCGCCATCGCCGATGCCGTGATGAGCCTCGACAATGTGGTGGCCATCGCCGCGGCGGCGCGCGGCCATTGGGAGCTGTTCGTCTTCGGCCTGCTGCTCACCATCCCGCTCATCATCTTCGGCTCGCAGCTGCTGCTCAGCCTGCTCACCCGCTTCCCCATCCTCATCTGGGCCGGCGCGGCGCTGCTCGGCTGGATCGCGGGTGAGATGCTGGTGGGCGACGTGATGGCGCTGAACTACCTCCAGCACCTGGACCCGTCCCTGGTGAAGGTGGACGAGCACGGCATGCACCCGGCGGCGCTGCCGCACTATCTCGCGAGCGTCGTGGGCGCCACCGTGGTGCTGACCGCAGGCTACATCCTGCGCAACCGCGCCCGGACGGCCGAGGCGGGCCACGGCGCCTGAGTCTCTGCGCCCTGAGATGACGAAAGGGGGCGACGCCAGCCGTCGCCCCCTTTATTCTGGCTTCATGAACGTGCATGCCCCGAATGCCGCGCCCGCCGCCGCCCGAGCGGTCAAGTCCGGCGCCTCCGTCTGCCCCCATGATTGCCCGTCCACCTGTGCGCTGAAGGTGGACGTGATGCCCGACGGCCGCATCGGCCGGGTGCACGGGGTGAAGGAGCAGAGCTATACCGCCGGCGTCATCTGCGCCAAGGTCGCGCGCTATGCCGAGCGGGCCAACCACCCGGACCGCCTGACCCACCCGCTCCTGCGCACCGGCCCCAAGGGCTCCGGCCAGTTCGCCCGCATCTCCTGGGACGAGGCGCTGGACCGCGTCGCCGAGGGGCTCCTTGCGGCGGAGCGGGCGCACGGGGCGCAATCGGTCTGGCCCTATTTCTACGCCGGCACCATGGGTCTGGTGATGCGCGACGGCATCAACCGGCTGACCCACGCCAAGGGCTATTCCCGCTTCTTCTCCACCATCTGCGTCAATCCCGCCTGGAGTGGCTACGTCGCCGGCGCCGGGCGCATCGCCGGGGCGGACCCGCGCGAGATGCGGGTGTCGGATCTCGTCACCCTGTGGGGCACCAATGCGGTGTCCACCCAGGTCAACGTGATGACCCACGCCATCCATGCGCGGAAGACCCGCGGCGCGAAGATCGCGGTGGTGGACGTCTATCGCACGCCGACCATGGAGCAGGCGGACATCCCCCTGCTCATCCGTCCCGGCACCGACGGGGCGCTGGCCTGCGCGGTGATGCACGTGCTGTTCCGCGACGGCCACGCCGACCGCGCCTATCTTGCCGCCTACGCCCGCGATGCCGAGACGCTGGAAGTCCATCTGAAGAGCCGCACGCCGGCCTGGGCCGCCGCCATCTGCGGCCTCCCGGTGGAGGAGATCGAGGCCTATGCCCGGCTCGTGGGCGAGACGCCCCGCGCCTATTTCCGCATCGGCTACGGCTTCTCCCGCAGCCGCAACGGCGCGGTGAACATGCATGCAGTCGCCTCCATCCCGGTGGTGGCGGGCAGCTGGCAGCACGAGGGCGGCGGGGCGCTGCATTCCATGTCCGGCACCTACGGCTGGCGCAAGAAGATGATCGAGGGCCTCGACCGGCTCGATCCAACCGTGCGCGCCCTCGACCAGTCGCGCATCGGCCCCATCCTGATGGGCGAGGCAGACGCTCTCGCCGGCGGGCCGAAGGTGGCGGCCCTGTTCATCCAGAACACCAATCCGGTGGCCATCGCGCCGGAGCAGGAGAAGGTGAAGCGGGGCTTCGCGCGGGAGGACCTGTTTGTCGCCGTCCACGAGCAGTTCATGACCGACACGGCGAAGATGGCCGATATCGTCCTGCCCGCCACCATGTTCACCGAGCACGACGACCTCTATCAGGCCGGCGGGCATTCCCACATCCAGCTGGGCGCGAAGCTGGTGGAGCCGCCGGGCGAGTGCCGCTCGAACCATGACGTCATCTGCGCCCTGGCGGCGCGCGTCGGCGCCGACCATCCCGGCTTCGCCATGTCGCCGCGCGAGCTTATCGACTGGACCCTGCGCGAGAGCGGCCGCGCGCCGCTGGACGAATTGGAGCAGGCCCATTTCCTCGACGTGGCCGCGCCGTTCCGCGAAGCCCATTTCCTCGACGGCTTCGCCCATCGCGACAAGCGCTTCCACTTCGCCGTGGACTGGGCAAACCTCGCCTACCCCGCGCCGGACAAGTTCGGCCCGGTGGCGGACATGCCCGCCCTGCCGGACCATTGGGCGGTGATCGAGGAGGCGACGTCCGAGCACCCCTTCCGCCTGGTGACGGCGCCGGCCCGCAACTTCCTCAATTCCTCCTTCACCGAGACCGCCACCTCGCAGGAGCGCGAAGGTGCGCCCTCCCTGCTGATCCATCCCGAGGACGCCGCAGGCCTCGGGATCTGCGAGGGCGATGCCGTGGCGGTGGAGAACCCGCGCGGACGCGTGGAGCTCAGGGCACGGCTGTTCGACGGGCTACGGCGCGGCGTGGTGGTGTCAGAGCAGATCCAGCCCACCCGCGCACATCGCGGCGGGCGCGGCATCAATACGCTGACCGGTGCCGACCCTGTCGCGCCGGTAGGTGGCGCCGCGTTTCACGACAACCGGGTGCGGGTGGAGAAGATCGTCTGACGGGATTTGCTGGAGGGACCCAGCCTCCGGCCCAGGCCTCTCACACCGCGGGCGCCACCAGCGGCAGCAGGCCGCCCTTGGCGCCGGCGATCTCCACCCGCTCGTCGGCCACCTTCAGTCGCCCGGAGGCGAGGAGTTCCAGCCCCTTCGGATAGATGACGTGCTCCTGCTCCAGCACCCGGGCTGCGAGGACGTCGGGCGTGTCGTCGGCCTCGATGGGCACCACGGCCTGGAGGATGATGGGCCCCTCGTCCATCTCCGCCCGCACGAAATGTACGGTACAGCCGTGGAAGCGCACCCCGGTCTCCAGCGCTCGCTCGTGGGTGTGCAGGCCCTTGAAGCTCGGCAGGAGCGAGGGGTGCACGTTGATCATCCGGTTGCGCCAGCGCTCCACCAGCCAGGGGGTGAGCAGGCGCATGAAGCCGGCGAGACAGACGATCTCGATGCCCTCGGCCTTCAGGTGCGCGTCCAGCGCCGCGTCGAAGGCGAGCCGGTCGGCATAGTCCTTGTGGGACAGGACGAGGGTGGGAATACGGTGGTCGCGGGCGAAGTCGAGCCCCGCCGCATCGGCGCGGTTGGAGAGCACCAGGGCGATCTCGGCCGGGAAATCCGCGGCCTCGGCCGCCTCAACCAGCGCCGCCATGTTGGAGCCACGGCCCGAGATGAGGACGGCCGTACGCTTCGGCGCCGGGGCCTCGGCGCCGCTCATGACTTGAACCCGAAGTCGGTCGCGCCTTCGTAGACCACATGGGCGGCGCCAGCGCCGGGCTCGATCACCCCGAGGCGCACCGCGCTCTCGCCGGCGTCGGCGAAGGCGTCGGCCACCTCTTCCTCGCGCTCGGCCGACACCACCACGGCCATGCCGATGCCGCAGTTGAAGGCCCGCAGCATCTCCTCCTGCGCCACCCCGCCGATGGCGGCCAGCCAGCGGAAGACCGGGGGCACCATCAGGTTGGTGAGGTCGATGCGGGCAATGGTGCCCGCCGGCAGCACGCGCGGCAGGTTCTCGGTGATGCCGCCGCCGGTGACGTGGGCGAGCGCCTTCACCGCGCCGGTCGAGCGGATGACGGACAGCACGCTCTTCACGTAGAGACGCGTCGGCGCGAGCAGCGCCGCCCCCAGCGTGGTGCCGGGATGGAACGGGGCGTCGTCGCCCCAGCCGAGGCCGGAGCGCTCGACGATGCGGCGCACCAGCGAATAGCCATTGGAATGCACCCCGTCGGAGGCAAGGCCGATGATGACGTCGCCCGCCGCCACGTCCTTCTTGGGCAGCAGATCGCCGCGCTCCACCGCGCCGAGGGAGAAGCCTGCGAGATCGTAGTCGCCATCGCGGTACATGCCCGGCATCTCGGCGGTCTCGCCGCCCACCAGCGCGCAGCCCGCCGCCTTGCAGGCCCGGGCGATGCCGGCGACGATATGGGCGCCCACGTCGGGAGCGAGACGGCCGGTGGCGAAATAATCGAGGAACAGCAGCGGCTCGGCGCCCTGCACCACCAGATCGTTGACGCACATGGCGACGAGGTCGATGCCGATGGTGTCGTGCACCCCGGTCTCGATGGCGATCTTCAGCTTGGTGCCCACGCCGTCGGTGGTGGCGATGAGGAGCGGATCGGTAAAGCCTGCGGCCTTCAGGTCGAACACGCCGCCGAAGCCGCCGATGTCGGCATCCGCGCCGGGGCGCGCCGTCGCCTTCACCAGCGGCTTGATGAGATCGACCAGGCGGTTGCCCGCGTCGATGTCCACGCCCGCGTCGCGATAGGAAAGTCCGTCCTGAGCCATAAGGTCCTCGTCGTTGCGCGGGGCTTAGCTTTGAATGCGGGGCAAAGCAAGGCGCACGGCCGTTTCACGCCCCGGGACGGCACGCCGTGGCCATGGCGGCCACCGCCTCCACGTCCTCGGCGAAGGGCAGCGTGCGGCGCCAGGCGAGCCCGATGGTGCGCGACGGCACCGGATCGGCAAAGCGCAGAAGCCGCACCCGCGGGATGGTCCCGCCCTCCGAGGTGACGAACATCTCCGGCAGCAGGGTCACGCCCTGCCCGTTGGCCACCAGCTGCGCCAGCGTGGAGAGGCTTGAGGCGCCGAAGCGGCGCAGGCGGCGCGCATCGGCATTGCGGCACACGTTGAGCGCCTGGTCGCGCAGGCAATGGCCGTCCTCCAGGAGGAGGAGGTCGGCGGCGAGGATGGCCTCCGGCTGGGCCAGGGGCCCCGAAAAATCGGCCGAACCTTCCGGCACCGCCAGCAGGAAGGGGTCGTCGAACAGGGCGCGGGTCTCCAGCGCCGGGTGTTCGACGGGAAGGCTCAGGATCACGATGTCGAGGTCGCCATGGGCGAGGTCCGCCACCAGCTGTTCGGTCTGGCTTTCCCGGAGCGCGATCTCGATGCCGGGGAAGCGGCGCTCCATCTCCGGCAGCAGGCGGGGCAGAAGATAGGGCGCCACGGAGGGAATGACGCCGAGGCGCATGCGCCCTTCCAGCAGCCGGCCGTGATCGCGGATGGTGCGCTCCATGTCGGCGAGGGCGGTGAGGACGCCGCGCGCCCGCGCCGCCGCCTCCTCTCCCACCGGCGTGAGGCGCACGCCGCTGCGGCCGCGCTCCACCAGGCGGACGCCGAGCATCTCCTCCATCTCGCGCACCTGCATGGAGAGCGCCGGCTGGGTGACGGCGCATTCCTCCGCCGCCCGGCCGAAATGGCGGTGCCGGGCCAAAGCGTCGAAATAGCGAAGCTGACGGGTGGAGAGCATACGATAAGGTTATCTTATCATGAACGCCATGCAATCTGATTTGTACTTATTCGAGGATGCTCCCATGCTGCGGCCACGTTTACCGCCGCCGGTTGCCCCGCGCGGCCATCAGGGAGCCAGCCATGACGCGACCCACTCTGACCACCACCGCCGGCAATCCCATAGCAGACAACCAGAACACGCTGACCGCCGGCGAGCGCGGCCCCGCCTTGCTGCAGGACTATCAGCTCATCGAGAAGCTCGCCCACCAGAACCGCGAGCGCATCCCCGAGCGCGTCGTCCACGCCAAGGGCTGGGGTGCCTTCGGCACGCTCACCATTACCGGCGACATCTCCAAATACACCAAGGCAAAGGCGCTCCAGCCCGGCGCCCAGACCCCCATGCTGGCGCGCTTCTCCACCGTCGCCGGCGAGCTCGGTGCGGCGGATGCGGAGCGCGACGTGCGTGGCTTCGCGCTGAAGTTCTACACCCCCGAGGGCAATTGGGACCTCGTGGGCAACAACACGCCCGTCTTCTTTGTCCGCGACCCCTACAAATTCCCGGATTTCATCCACACCCAGAAGCGTCACCCCAAGACCAACCTGCGTTCGCCGACCGCCATGTGGGACTTCTGGTCCCTCTCGCCGGAGAGCCTGCACCAGGTGACCATCCTGTTCTCCGACCGCGGCCTGCCCGTGGGCGTGCGCAACATGAACGGCTACGGCTCGCACACCTATTCCTTCATCAATGCGGCCGGCGAGCGTTTCTGGGTGAAGTTCCACTTCAAGACCCTGCAGGGCCACAAGCACTGGACCAATGACGAGGCCACCGAGGTGGTGGGCCGCACCCGCGAATCCACCCAGGAGGATCTGTTCACCTCCATCGAGCGCGGCGAGTTCCCCAAGTGGAAGGTGCAGGTTCAGATCATGCCGGAGATGGAGGCGGAGAAGACCTCCTACAATCCGTTCGACCTCACCAAGGTGTGGCCGCACGGTGAGTATCCGCCCATCGACATCGGCATCATGGAGCTGAACCGGAACCCGGAAAACTACTTCGCGGAGATCGAGCAGGCGGCCTTCTCGCCGTCCAACATCGTGCCCGGCATCTCCTTCTCGCCGGACAAGATGCTCCAGGCGCGGATTTTCTCCTATGCGGACGCGCACCGCTACCGGCTCGGCACCCACTATGAGCACCTGCCGGTGAATGCCGCCAAGTGCCCGGTGCACCACTATCACAAGGACGGCGCCATGCGCTTCTTCCCGCAGCTGACGGGGAGCACCGACGCCTATTACGAGCCCAACTCCTTCAACGGCGCCACCGAGGACGCCAAGTTCGCCGAGCCGCCGCTCAAGATCAAAGGCGATGCGGAGCGCTACAATCACCGCATCGGCAATGACGACTACTCCCAGCCCCGCGCGCTGTTCGAGCTGTTCGACGCCGGCCAACGGCAGCGGCTCTACGACAACCTCGCGGCCGGCATGTACGGCATCCCGCAGGAGATCGCCGACCGGCAGATCGCCCTGTTCACCAAGGTGCATCCGGAGTACGGGGCGGGCGTGCAGGCCGCCCTCGAGCATGTCACCCGCGCCAAGGCCGCCGAGACCGCCCAGCAGCAGAAGAACCCGGCCGGCCCCGTCGCCGCCGAGTGAGCCTTTCGTGAGCGGGGGAAGCCGGACGGCACACCCGTCCGGCGCCCGGAACAGGGATGCGCCCTCCGCGCATCCCTGTTCTTTTTTGCCGGAGCGAAGGCCGGACTAGTCCTCCAGCACCTTCAGCTTGAACAGCAGGCCGGCGAGATAGGCGCCAACCATCGGAACCACGATGAACAGCCACAGCTGGGACATCGCCTTGCCGCCGGCGAACAGCGCCGGGCCGATGGAGCGGGCCGGGTTCACCGACACACCCGTCACGGGAATGAAGACGATGTGGATCATCACCAGCGACAGACCGATGGCGAGACCCGCTGCCTGGGTGATGCCGGCCTTCGAGGTGGAGCCGAGGATCACCACCAGGAAGACGAAGGTGCCCACCAGCTCGGCCACGATGGCGGCACCGAGACCGTAGCCGCCGATATAGCCCTCGCCCCAGCCGTTCTGTCCGAGCCCGGCCGTCGCCACGTCGAAGCCGGCGAGCTTGCCGGAGGCGATGATGAAGAGGATCGCCGCGCCGGCGATGCCGCCGAGCACCTGCGCCAGCCAGTAGATGGGCACCTCCGACGTGGGAATGCGTCCGGCCGCCCAGACGCCCACGGTTACGGCGGGGTTGATGTGGCAGCCGGAGACGTGGCCGATGCCATAGGCCATGGCGGTCACCGCGAGGCCGAACGCGAAGCCGATCGCGAGCATGCCGATTGGCGCGGCACCGTATCCGGTCAGCACGGCGGAGCCGCAGCCGAACAGAACCAGCACGGCGGTCCCGATGAACTCGGCGACATATTTGTTCATGGCGTTCTCCCCAGCGCGGCCGCTTCGCCCGCTGTGGGGGGACGGCACGCATCCTCTTTGTCAGGTGCCAGTATCGCCGCCGAGGCCGGTGGAACCCTGCGGATCTGCTCCGCCCCACGTCGCCCGAACAGAAGGCCCCGCCCAGCCAAGCTCTACAGTGCGCCCCAGATCAAGACTGCAACCGGTGATCGGAGGCGCGCACCCCCACCTTTTTGGCGTGCACCCGCGAAGGCCGCGATGCTGCACTCGCGAAAAGATGAACGAACGGTGAAGCCGCGTGACTGCACGGGTTCAGGCGCGCCGTCGTATGAGAAGCGAAGAAACATCCTCCATTGAGGGGACGACCGGGCGGGGTTCGGCGTTTATGCCGGTGCCACGCGACGGACGAGTTCGAGATCAGATCATGAAGACGTCTTCCATCCTTGCGACTGCCGTGACCACGCTCATCGCCGCCGGCCTTCTGGGCGGCGATCTGGTGCGGGCTTTTCCCACCAGCTCCGAACCTGCGGAGGTGGTCGCGACAGACTCTAAGGCGCCCTATCGCTGGCGCGATTACTGGGAGCGGCCGGCTGCCGCCACCGCCACCGCCTGCCCGGCCCGCAAGAGCCTCAGCCTCTCCTGGGAAGGTCCCCGGATGACGTGGCAGAGGAGCTGCGGCGCCTAGCCTCCCACCGGTACCGAGCTGCCCGCCCCCACCTGACGCTCGCCAGCGGACATGGTACTGCTGCGCCGCCCCGACGATCGGGAGGGAGGGTGTTCATGACGCGACTTTGGACCGGTGCCCCGGCCGCAGCGCTCGCCGCGGCCGCGATGCTATGGACCGCGAATGGGCAGGCCCAGCAGGCCCCACCCGCTCCGCAGGCGCAGGCGCAGGTTGCCGCCCCCGACGCCCCCTTGCCGTGGCCTCGCGATTTCGACCTGCCCGACAACCAGCTGCTCCAGCTCTACCAGCCCCAGGTGGACAGCTGGAACGGTGACCAGATGGCGGGCCGTGCCGCGGTCGCCATCGGCCCCAAGGCAAGCGCGCCGACCTACGGCATGGTCCGTTTCTCCGCCCGAGTCGCCATCGACAAGCCGGCGGGCATCGTCCATTTCGCCACCCTGAGCATCGACGGCGTCGAGGTGCCCACCGAGCCGGCGAAGGCGGCGGTGATCCGCTCGGCCCTGCAGTCGCGGCTGCCCCAGGGCGGTATGACCATTCCGCTCGACCAATTGCAGGCGAGCTATGCCGTCAACCAGGAGCTGGCCAAGCTGAAGACCCAACCGGTGGACAACGCGCCGCCGCAGATCCTGTTTGCCACCTCCGCCACCATCCTCATTCCGGTCGCGGGAGATCCCGTGCTGCGCCCGATCAAGGGCGTCAGCGGCTTCCGCAGAGTCATCAACACCCGTCCTCTGCTGCTGCTCGACGATGCCGGCACCTATCACCTGGAGGCGGCGGGCCATTGGTACGAGACGCCCAACCTCTCCGGCACCTGGATCGTGACGCCGCAGGTGCCCGATGCGCTGGCCGCCGCCGGCAAGGCAGCCAACGCCGAGATCGGCGCCGACCCGCTCCTGAGCAGCGAGCACAAGCCCATCGACCCGGCCCCCGCCATCATCGTGGCGACGAAGCCCGCCGAGCTCATCCAGACCGAAGGCCAGCCGCAGATGCTGCCGGTGGTCGGCACCAACCTGCTCTCCATGAACAATGCCGACCACGCGGTGTTCATGGAGACCACCTCCAATTCCTATTTCGTGCTCATCTCCGGCCGCTGGTTCAAGGCGCCGGACCTGAAGGGGCCGTGGACCTTCATCGCCGCGAACGCGCTGCCCAAGGACTTCGCCAAGATCTCCCCGAACGATCCCAAGGCCAACGTGCTGGTCTCGGTGGCCGGCACACCGCAGGCCAAGGAGGCGGCCATCGCCGCCACCATCCCGCAGACCGCGAGCGTCAAGCGCACGGTGGACCTCAAGGTCGCCTATGACGGACAGGCGAAATTCGAGCCCATCGCCGGCACCCAGCTCGCCTATGCGGTGAACACCCCCACCCCGGTCATCCGTCTCGACGCCGAGCGGTTCTATGCGGTCAATGACGGTGCATGGTTCGTCGCCACCAGCGCCGCCGGACCCTGGCGGGTGGCGGACGTGGTGCCGGACGTGATCTACACCATCCCCGTCTCCTCGCCGGTCCACTACGTCACCTACGTGCGCATCTACGGCACGACGCCGGACGCGGTGGTGGTGGGCTATACCCCCGGCTACATGGGCGTCGTCGTGGCGCCGGACGGCACGGTGGTCTACGGCTCCGGCTACACCTGCCCGGGCTATGTGGGCACCTACTGGTTCTCCTGCCCCGTCACCTACGGCGTGGGCGCCGGCTTCGCGCTCGGCATTGACACCGGCTTCGCCTTCGGCTTCGCCACCGGCTGGGCCTGGGGTGCGGCGGTGTGGCCGGCCTGGGGTCCCTACTGGCATCCCTGGGGTCCCGGCCCGTGGGGTCCCTGGGGTCCGCATCCCTACGGCCCGTACGGCCCGTGGGGCGGCCACTGGGGCTATACCAACATCAACCAGACCAACATCTATGGCCGCTGGGGCGGCGCCGCGACGGTGAACCACGCCTGGGGCACCACCTGGAACGGCACCGAGTGGTCGGGCCGCGACTGGCACGGCACCACGGCGGGCGACACCCACTTCGCCGGGCGCTCCGGCGCTGCGTTCAACCCCTACAGCGGCAATTACGCCGCCGGCCGGGAAAATGCCCGCTACAATCCGGAGACCGGCGCCCGCGGCGAGTCCCGCGCCGGGGTGGCCGGCAATGCCTACACCGGCAATGCCGTGGCCGGCCGCGAATCGGCCGGCGTCAATCCCACCACCGGCACTGCCCACGCCTCGCAGACCACCGTCACTGACAAGGACGGCAATGTGAACGTGAACAGCCGCGGCGTCGCCGCCAATGCCCGCACCGACACCGCCGCGGCCTGGCACAACGGCAACGTGGTCGTCGACCATGACGGCAACGTCTACAAGCACACCGACAATGGCGGCTGGAGCCGGAACACCGGCTCGGGCTGGCAGAACGTGGACCGCAACGCCGATACCTCGGCCCTCGACAACGAGAGCCGCGCCCGCTCGTGGGGCGACCAGCGCGTCTCCAGCTATGGCGGCGACGGCTTCGGCGGCGACGCCTACGGCCGCGGCGACAGCTTCGGCGGCGACCGCTACGGCTCCGGCGGCTTCGACCGCGACTTCGGCGGCTACGGCGGCGGTGACCGTTTCGGCGGAGACCGTTTCGGGGGCGGCTTCGGCGGTGGGTTCGGCGGCATGCGCGGCGGCTTCGGGGGTGGCTTCGGCCGCCGCTGATCCCCCTCACCCTCCCAGCACTGACAGACGAAAAAGGCCGGGCCAGCGCCCGGCCTTTTTCATGGTCCCGCCGCTGCGACGGCCGCGATCAGGCGGCCTTGAGGAGTGGCGTACCGCCGGCGGCGAGTCGGCGCTGGACCTCGGAGGGGGCGAACTCCTCCGGCACCGCGCACAGGCCGGTCCGCACGCACCAGCGCCCCAGGCGCGGATCCGCAGTGAGGACGGTGAAGGGAATGGCGAGGACGTAGCCCGCCAGCACCGGCGCGGCCCACAGCACCAGCACGGGCGCCACCGCGACAAGCCCTGCAAGCACCGCGACGCCGAAGACAGTCTGCGGCCAGAAGGCGCGCGCCGCATCGCGCCAGTGCACGCCGTGCCCGTCGCGGGCCTGCGCCCGCCAGCCCGAGCCGGCCCGGCCCACGAGCAGGCGCCCCATCTCCAGCGTCACGGCCATGGCGGTGATGGCGCCGAGGAGGAAGGAAAAGACGAACTCCACCGCCACCGACCAGAGGAAACGCACGCCGCCGCCGTAGCGCGCGATGCCGCCAGCGGTCAGCGCCACGTCGGCGACGCCGGCGAGCTTCGGCGCCAGCGCCATGGCCATCATGCCGGCATAGAGCGCCATGGCGAGCCCGGCGGGATAGTCCGCGCCCGCCTCGGCGGCCGCAAACGGCAGCAGAGCGACGAGCAGCGGATGGGCCGGCACGGTGACGAACATAAGGATCGCCCACACCAGCTGGAACCGGCTCATCGGCAGCAGCCCCGCGGCGAAGCCCGGCTGCGCCAGGAGCCGCAGGTATTGGAGGTTGCCCCGGCACCAGCGCAGGTCGCGGCCGACGAAATCGGTGGCGGCGGGCGGGTTCTCCTCGAAGCTCTCGCTCTCCACCGGCAGCACACGCACCTCGTAGCCGGCGGCACGCATGAGCGCGGCCTCCACCTGGTCGTGGGACAGGATGGGCCCACCCAAGGGCGGCGCGCCGGGCAGGTGCGGCAGGGCGCAGGCGTCGCGGAAGGGGACGATGCGGATGAGCGCATTGTGGCCCCAGAACGGGCCGCAATCGCCCGCCCACCAGCTGGCGCCGAGGGTGTAGCAGCGCATGCCGTGACGCATGCCGAACTGGAAGATGCGCCCGAACGCGCTCTGCGACGGCAGCCCGACCACGAGGCTCTGCAGGATGCCGATGCGCGGGAAGGCCGCCATGATCCGCACCATGGAGAGGATGGTGCGCGCGCCCATCAGGCTGTCGGCGTCGAGGGGCAGCATGAATTCGGTGCGCGAGCCCGCCGCCTCGCAGAAGGCGCGGATGTTGCCGGCCTTGAAATCCGTATTGTGCGCTCGCCGGCGGTAGAAGATGCGGCCCGCGCCTTCCTCTGCCCTCCACTCGGACACCAGCGCTTCCTCGACAGCTGCGATCTCGGGTCGCGAGGTGTCGCTCAGGACATGGAAATCGAAGGCGGCGCCGTTACCCGTGGCGTCGAGGTCCGCCTTGACCGCCTTGAGGCGGGCGAGGGCGCGGGACGGGTCCTCGTTGCGCACGGTGAGAAGGATGGCGGTGCGCGCCGTCACCTCGCCCTCAGGAACCGGGGGCGAAAGGAAGGGGGCGGCGGCCTCCATCCCGTTGCGGCGCCCGTGCAGCAGCCAGAGCCCGACGGCGGCGTTCCACAGGCCGATGGAATTCCACGGGGTGATGGCGAGGGCGCAGATCAGCAGCAATCCGTCCACCAGGGAGATGCCGCCCGGGGCGACAAGCGCCGCCATGCCCGCTCCCACGACGACCAGGGTGACGATGTTGGCCGCCAGCATGAAACGCCGCCGCTTCCTCAACACTGCCAGCGGCTGGAGCAGGGCCGGGGTGCAGGCGGTGGCGGGATCGCCGGAACGCGGACCGGGGAAGGCTGACGGTGGACCGGACCGCGAGGACATGCATAGCTCCCTTGAAGCCGGCGAAGTGGCGGCAGGTCCTTCGGACCGGTGCGTTCAAGCCCGGATCGCTATACGAGAGCGCAAGCATGGCCGGCGAGACTGCGTCGAATTGCCTCAACCCCCACACCGCACGCGCCCTCTGGTACTGCGCTCCCGCCCGCAGCGAGCTGAGGGCGGAGACGCTGCCCGATCCGTCCCCCGGCTCGGCGCGCGTCGCAACCCTGTGGAGCGGCATCAGCCGCGGCACCGAACGGCTGGTGGCCGCCGGCCTGACCGATCCCGTCCACCGCGATCGCATGCGCGCGCCGATGCAGGCGGGCGAGTTTCCTTTCCCGGTAAAGTACGGCTATTGCGCGGTCGGCCGGGTGGAAGACGGGCCCGAGGCCCGATCCCACGGCCTTGCCGGGCGTCTGGTGTTCGCGCTGGCGCCGCATCAGGACCGCTTCGTCGCCCCCGCCGACGCGCTGGTGCCCGTGCCCGCGGCGGTACCCGCCCGTAGGGCGACCCTCGCTGCCAACATGGAAACCGCGCTCAACGCGTTGTGGGACGCCGGCGCAGGCCCGGGCGACCGCATCGCCGTGGTCGGCGCGGGGCTGGTGGGGCTCTGCATCACCTATCTGTGCGCGGGCCTGCCCGGCGCCGACGTGACGGCGATCGACCCCGACGCCGGCCGCGCGCCCCTCGCCCGCCTGTTCGGCGCGGCCTTCGCGGCAACTGCGCCGGACGGCATGGAGGCCGACATCGTCTTTCACACCAGCGGCACTTCGGCCGGGCTCAAGGCCGCCCTCGCCTGCTGCGGCGACGAGGGGCGGGTGGTGGAAATGAGCTGGTACGGCGATCGGCCCGTGGAGGTGACGCTGGGCGGCGGCTTTCACCACCGCCGGCTGGCGCTTCTCTCGTCACAGGTGGGCGCGGTGAGCCCCGGCCGCAGGCCGCGCTGGAGCCATCGCAGGCGCCTCGCCAAGGCCCTCGACCTCCTCGCCGACCCGCGCCTCGATGCGCTCATCACCCGCGAAGTCGCGTTCGACGACCTGCCGGCGGAGCTGCCCCGCATCCTGGGACCCGACCCTGAGGGCATCGCCACCGTGGTGCGCTACGGCTAGAGCAGCTCAGGGCGCGGATGCGCCGGGACATGCGCAACCGCATCTTCATCAGCGCCTTCAGTGTCCCCCGCCCCCGCCGCCTCCGGGCCTGGGCCGGCGCATGAGCGGCGCCGCGATCACGAGGGCGATGAAGAGGAAGCTGAGCAGGTAGAAGACGTCTGAGAAGGCCATCACCAGCGCCTGCTGGCGTACGATGGCGGCCATCTGCTTCAGCGCCGCCACCGGAGCGTCGGAGCCGAGCCTCGCGAAGCCCGCGGTCATGGAATCAAGGCGCTCCAGCGCGGCCTCGCTGGCCCATTCCACCTGCTCATGCAGGCGCGCGAGGTGCAGGTCCCAGCGGTTGTTCAGCACCGTGTTGATGAGGGCCAGCCCCACCGCCCCGCCCAGATTGCGCATCAGGTTGAACAGGCCGGAGGCATTCTTCATCTGCGCCGGCGGCATGGTGCCGAGCGAGATGTTGTTGATGGGGATCATCGCGATCATCAAGCCGACGCCGCGCAGGATCTGCGGGATGAACAGCTCCCAGAAATCCCAGTCCTTGGTGATGAAGGTCACCCACCAGGTGCCGACCGCGAAGGCCGCGAAGCCCGCGCCCATCATGATGCGCGGGTCGATCTTCGTCATCAGCCGCCCGGCGATGGGCGCGGTCATGAACATGGCGATGCCAGTGACGAACATGGTCTCGCCGATCTGCAGCGCCGAGTAGCCGCGCACCCGCCCGAGGAAGACGGGATAGAGATAGGTAAGCCCGTAGAGCCCGATGCCCATGACGAAGCTGAAGGCGGAGCCGATGGAGAAGTTACGGTTCTCGAATGCCCTGAGGTCCACCACCGGATGGTCGGTGGAGAAGACCCGGGCAAAGAAGGCGAGCGCCGAGACCGCGCAGACGACCGCAAAGGCCAGGATGTACTGATCCTCGAACCAGTCGTTGGTGGGCCCCTCCTCCAGCACGAACTCCAGGCTGCCGAGGAAGCCCGCCATGAAGAGGAGGCCCCACCAGTCGAACTTGTCGAGGAGCGAAAAGTCCGGCTCGTCGAAGTCGATCAGCGTCACCGCCGCCAGCACCACGAAGATGCCGGGGATGACGTTGATGAGGAACAGCCAGTGCCAGGAGAACAGGTCGGTGAGATAGCCGCCCACCGTCGGCCCGATGGTGGGCGCCAGCGTCGCCACGAGGCCGATCATGGGCGCCACGATGGGCTGCTTCTCGCGCGGGAACACCGTATAGGCGGCGGCGAAGACGGTGGGGATCATGCCGCCGCCGAGAAAGCCCTGCAGCGCCCGGTAGACGATCATCTCGTTGATGGAGGAGGCCGTCGCGCACATGAAGCTCATGACCGTGAAGCCCGCCGCCGAGGCCGCGAACAGCCAGCGGGTGGAGAGCGCGCGCGACAGGAAGCCCGAGAGCGGGATCATCACCACCTCGGCGATGAGGTAGCTGGTCTGCACCCAGGAGATTTCGTCGGACGAGGCGGCAAGGCCCGCCTGGATCTCGGACAAGGAGGCGGAGACGATCTGGATGTCCAGGATCGCCATGAACATGCCGAACACCATGCACAGGAAGGCGAACATGCGCCTTCCGTCCACATGACCAGCAGCCATGCCGCCGGCACCGGCGGCGGCGGGCGATGGCTTGAGCGTCAGGGTGTCGGCCATGGCCGCAGCTCCTGTCTATGCCCCGAGCGCGCTCAGGACGCCGGCGACGCGGCGGGCGCGGAGGCGGTGGAAGTGGACGGCGAGGACTTGGTGTCCACCGTCGCCGTCACCGACATGCCGGGGCGCAGTTCGTGCTTGGCCAGCACGGCGGGGTCGATGGCGATGCGCACCGGGATGCGCTGCACGATCTTGGTGAAGTTGCCGGTGGCGTTCTCCGGCGGCAGCAGGCTGAACACCGAGCCGGAGGCGGGCGAGACGCTCACCACCTTGCCGGTGAAGTCGTGGTCCGGATAGGCGTCCACATAGACGTCGACGCTCTGGCCGGGCTTCAGGCGGCCGAGCTGGGTCTCCTTGAAGTTGGCGTCCACATAGACGCTCTCCAGGGGCACCACCGCCACGAGGCGCGTGCCGGTCTGCACCAATTGACCCACCTGCACGGCACGGTTGCCCACCACGCCGTCGATGGGCGCGCGCACGACGGTGAAGTCCAGGTCGCGCTGGGCCTGGTCGCGGGCGGTGCGGAGTTCGTCCAGCACGTGGGCGGCCTCGGTGCGCTGGGCCTCCAGCACCACCACCTGCGCCTGCGCCGAGGCGATGGCGGCCTTTGCGGCTTCCACGTTGGCGGCGGTCTTGTCCTTGTCGGCCCGGGCGTTGTCGAGGGTGGAGCGGCTGGCGAAATCGGAGCGGGCCAGCTTGTCCTGGCGATCGAACTCCGACTGGGCGCGCTTCTGGTCCGCCTCCGCCGAGGTGAGCTGCGCCTTGGCCTGGTCGACGCTGGCGCGGGCCGCGGTCTCCTGCTGGTCGAAGCGGGAGAGGGTGGCCTCCTGGGTGGCGATCTTGTTCTCGGCCGCCTGGAGCGCGAGGCGGTAGTCGCCGTCGTCGATGCGCACCAGCACGTCGCCGGCCTTGACCCACTGGTTGGTCTCGACCTCCATGCGGGTGACGTAGCCGGCGACCTTCGCCGCGACGACGGACGTGTCGGCCGCGACATAAGCGTCGTCGGTGGCCACCTGGAAGCGGCCCACCTGCCACCAGTGAAGACCGAACCAGCCGCCCCCGGCCACCAGCGCGGCGAGCACCGCGCCGATGATCAGGCGCTTGCGCGAGCGCGGCTTGGCCGGCGGCTCGCTGGCGGGGGTTTCCGCAGGAGGCGCGGCAACCTCGTCGCGGCGCGCCTTAAGCACGGTCACGTCGGCGGACCCGGCGGAGGTCTCCCGCAGGGGCGCCCGCTCGTCCAATGTCTCTTGCTCCGCCTGCTGCGGGTCCCGCGCCCGGGCGGGGCCGGCCGAGCCGGCGTCCATCCTGCTGATCTGAGCCATTCCCTATCTCCCCGGCCAGCTCAACCGACTGAACGGTTTAGTCAGAACTCGGTTCCGAGTATATTGAACTGAACGGTTTAGTCAATTACTTTGACAAATGGCTGCATCGGTCGCATGCAGGTAGCCGCCGGAGGAGGGCGGAGATGAGCGAAGCACTTGAACGCGCGAAGGTGGGGGCCGCCCCCGCCCCCGCGGAGCAGGACGTGGAGGCGAAGAAGCGGCTCGACATCATCGATGGCGCGCGGCGGGTCTTCTTCCGCAAGGGCTTCGACGGCGCGAGCATGGACGAGATCGCGCGCGCCGCGGCGGTCTCCAAGGCCACCATCTACGTCTATTTCCAGAGCAAGGCCGACCTGTTCGGCGCCCTGGTGCAGGCCGACCGCCGCAAGTCCGCCGAGCGTCTGTTCGAGTTCGACGAGACGGACAGCGACGTCGCGAGCCTGCTCCACCGCATCGGCGTCACCTTCCTCACCATGATGATCCGGCCGGATCACATCCGCCTGGTGCGCATGGTGATCGGCGTGGCGGAGAAATTTCCCGCCGTGGGCGAGACCTTCTTCGAAGCCGGCCCGTGCCACGGCGGCCGACGCCTCGCCGATCTCCTGCGGCGCCAGACCGAGCTCGGGCGCCTGGACGTGGACGATTGCGAGGCCGCCGCCTTCGAATTCCTCAACCTCTGCAACGGCAAGCTGGTCAAGGGGCTGATGTTCGGACTGTCGGGCCAGCCGACGCCGGAGGCCATCGAGGCTTTGGTGGGACGTGCCGTCCGCGTCTTTCTCGCCGCCTACGGGCCGAAGGACGCGGCGCTCTGACGCCTCGGCGGGGCGATCCGCGCGCCCCGCGTCCTCCGGTCCAGCACACGGACCCTGAACCTCCCGCAATGACACCGTGAATGACGCCCGGCCGCCGATCGACTATGACCCGAGCCTGAGGCAACCACACGGAGATCGGCCCATGTACGCGGTGGAAGTGCGGGACCACATCATGATCGCCCATTCCTTCCGGGGCGAGCTGTTCGGCCCGGCGCAAGCCCTGCACGGCGCCACCTTCGTGGTGGATGTGGCCTTTTTCCGCCGCGATCTCACCGAGGAGGGCGTGGTGGTCGACATCGCCCGCGCCCACGACGCCCTCAAGGCCGTATTGGGTCCGCTCAACTACCGCAACCTCGATGACATCCCGGCCTTCGCCGGCCGCAACACCACGACGGAAGTGCTGGCCCGCCACGTCTTCGACCATATGGCGAACGCTGCGCGCACCGGCGCCCTCGGCACCGGCGGAGACGGCATCGCCCGCATCCGCGTGAGCCTGCACGAATCCCACGTGGCCCGCGCCTGGTACGAGGCGGACCTTGCGGACGCCCGGCCGGCCGAGGGCGACGTGCTGGCGTCGATGCTCTCGTGAGCGCGGGCGGGCCGGCGGTCGCGCTGGTCCATCCCGGCGACATCGCGACGCCCAGCGGCGGCTACGCCTATGACCGGCGGATCCTCGACGGGCTGAGCGCGCTCGGCTTCGCCATCCGCCCGCTGCGGCTCGACGGCGGATTTCCCTTGCCTTCGCAATCGGAGATCGCGGCCGCCCTTGCCACCCTGGCGGCCGCCCCGCCCGGCACGGTTCTTCTGGCGGACGGTCTCGCCCTCGGCGCCCTGCCGGCCGAGGGGCTGAAGGCGCTCGGCCGCCCCATCGTGGCTCTCGTGCATCATCCTCTGGCGCTGGAGCGCGGCCTCGATGCCGCCACCGCCGATCGCCTGCTGGCAAGCGAGCGGGGCGCCTTGTCCGTGGCCAAGGCGGTGATTGCGGTAAGCCCGGAGACCCGCCGCATGCTGGTGACGCGCTATGGTGTCCCGGCCGAGAGGATCACCCTCGCTCTGCCCGGAACGGCCCCCGCTCCCCGCGCGGCGGCGGACGGCATCCCCGCGCGGCTCATCGCCGTGGGCTCCCTCACGCCGCGCAAGGGCTACGACATTCTGCTCGACGCCCTCGACAGCCTCGCCGACCTCGACTGGAGCCTCACCATCGTCGGCAGTCCCGCCTTCGATCCGCCCACCGCCGCCGCCGTGGCCCGGCGCGCCGCCGGCTTCGACGGCCGCATCCGCCTTGCCGGCGCGCTGGACACCGCGGCCCTCGATGCGGCCTATGGCGCAGCGGACATCCTCGTCCACCCCTCCTTGTACGAAGGCTACGGCATGGCTCTGGCGGAAGCCCTCAAGCGCGGCCTTCCCATCGTCGCCACCACCGGCGGCGCTGCGGGCGAGACCGTCCCGGACGGCGCCGGCCTCAAAGTCCCGCCCGGCGATGCGCCGGCGCTGGCAGCGGCTTTGCGCACGCTCCTCATCGCTCCGCATCTGCGGCGCAGGATGGCCGATGCCGCCTTCGCCGCCGGGACCGCCCTGCCCGACTGGCCGCAGACCTGCGCCACCATCGGCCGCGTGCTGAGCGCGGTGCGCCCATGACCGCGAGCGAGGCCGCCACCTTCTCCGCCGGCTGGCTGGCGTTGCGCGAGGCCGCCGACCATCGCGCCCGCTCCGCCGCGCTGGAGGCGCAGCTGGCCAAGGCGGTGGCCGGCCATGATGAGCTGCGGATCGTCGATCTGGGCGCCGGCAGCGGCTCGAACCTGCGGGCGCTGGCACCGCGGCTCGGGCCGCGTCAGCATTGGACCCTCCTCGACCACGACGGCGCCTTGGCCGAGGCGGCGCGCTCCGCCCTCGCCGCGAACGCCGACCGCGCGCACACGGAAGGCGAGACGCTGGTGCTGGACCTTGCCGGGCGGCGGGTGGCGGTGGATTTCGCCATCGCCGACCTTGCCGCCGACCCCGCGGCGGCGCGCGCCCACCATCCGCACCTCGTGACCGCGTCGGCCTTCTACGATCTCGTCTCGGCCGACTGGTGCCGCGGCTTCGCGCAAACGCTCAGGGGCAGCGGCATCGTCGTTCATGCCGCCCTCACCTGCGACGGGCGCGATTCCTGGCATCCGCCCCACGCCGCGGACGCGGCGATCGCCTCGGCCTTCAGCGCCCATCAGGCCAGCGACAAGGGCTTCGGCCCGGCCGCGGGGGCGCAGGCCGCCGCGGTGCTCGCCGCGGCGCTGGCGAATGCGGGCTATGCGATCACGACGGCCGACAGCCCATGGCGCCTCGGCCCGGACGACCGCGCCTTGATCGCCGCCCTGGCGGCGGGGACAGCTGAGGCCGCCCGCGACAGCGGACAGGTCGATGCTGCGACGGCGCAGGCGTGGGCCGAAGCACGGACGCAGGCCGGGTCCTGCGTTATCGGCCATGTGGATCTGCTGGCGCTGCCGGCCTGAGACTCAGTTCAGCCCGGCGATGGCGCGGGCGAAGTCGCGGGCGGCGAAGGGCTGGAGATCGTCCGCCCCCTCCCCCACCCCGATGAGATGGATGGGCAGCTTGTGCTTGGCGGCGATGGCCACGAGGATGCCGCCGCGCGCGGTGCCATCGAGCTTGGTCATGACGAGGCCCGTCACCCCCGCGGTGCGGGCGAAGGCCTCCACCTGAGACAAGGCGTTCTGGCCCACCGTGGCGTCGAGCACGAGCAGCACCGCATGGGGCGCGGTCGGCTCCAGCTTCTTGATGACGCGGACCACCTTCTCCAGCTCCGCCATCAGCTCGGCGCGGTTCTGCAGGCGTCCCGCCGTGTCGATCATCAGGATGTCGGCGCCGGAAGCCCGTGCCTCGGTGATGGCGTCGTGGGCGACGCCGGCGGCATCGGCGCCCTGCTCGCGGGCGATCACGGTGGCGCCCGTGCGCTGGCCCCAGACCTTGAGCTGCTCGATGGCGGCGGCGCGGAAGGTGTCCCCGGCCGCCAGCACCACCTTGCGGCCTTCGTCCCGCCACTGGGCGGCGAGCTTGCCGATGGTGGTGGTCTTGCCCGATCCGTTGACGCCCACCATCAGCACGATGAAGGGCTTTTGCGTGGCATCCACCACCAGCGGCTTTGCCACGGGGGCGAGGATGGACTCCACCTCGCCGGCGATGAGGGCCTTCACCTCCTCCGGCGCGATCATCTTGTCGTGCCGGCCCCGCCCCACCTCCTCGACGATGCGCATGGAGGTCTCGACCCCGAGATCGGCGCGAATCAGCACGTCCTCCAGCTCCTCCAGCGTCTCGGCATCGAGCTTGCGCTTGGAGACGAGGTCGGTGATGCCCTGCCCCAGGCTGGAAGCGGTGCGGGCCAGCCCCGAGGCAAGGCGGCTCCAGAAACCCTTCTTGGGCGCGGGCTCGTCCGAAGCCGAGACCTCTGCGGCCGGCTCCGACGGGGGCGGCTCCGGGACGGGGGGAAGCACGTCCGCGGGTGGCTGGACGGGCTCGGGCTCCGCTTCGTCGGCAAGCTCAGGCTCGGCCGGGGCCACCACGTCGGGCGTCAGTTCAACGGCGGGGGGCGCTTGCGAGGCCACGGCCTCAGCCGCCTCGGCCACTTCGTCGGGTGTTTCAGCCGCGTCGTCGCGGCTGGGCTCCGTCGCGGGCGCCGGCTCGGGGGCCTCGCCGGTCAGCCAGCCCCAGAAGCCGCGCTTGCGCTTGGCATCCTTGGGAGCTGTGCCCTGGGGATCGTCCTCGCTCATGCCTGCCGTTCCTTGAAGGGGCTCACGCCGCGATCAGCCGTGCGCCGTCGTGGCCGGCGATGCGCAGATCGGCGAGGCTGCCGCGCGTCGCCGGCCGGGCGATGCGCACCGGGGTGAAATGTTCGGTATGGCCGCGCCCGCCGGCCTCCACCAGCACCGAGCGGCGCTGGCCGATCTCGGACGAGAGGTGCCGGCGCAGCAGCACCGCTGCGGTCTCGCGCAGCCGCGCGGCGCGGTCCGAGACGGTGCCGCCCGAAAGCTGCGGCATGCGCGCCGCCGCGGTGCCCTGGCGCGGGGAATAGGGAAAGACGTGGAGGAAGGCGAGGCCCGACTCTTCCACGAAGTCGCGGGTGGCGCGGGCCTGCGCCTCGGTCTCGGTGGGAAAGCCGGCGATGATGTCGGCGCCCAGCGCGACCTGCGGCCGCGCCCGGCGCAGCGCCGCGATGAAGGCCAGTGCCTCGCGCCGCGAATGACGCCGCTTCATGCGCTTCAGGATCACGTCGTCGCCCGACTGAAGGGACAGGTGGAGATGGGGCATGAGCCGCTCCTCCTCCGCCAGCGCGTGCATCAGCGCCGCATCGGCCTCCACCGCGTCGAGAGAGGAGAGGCGCAGCCGCTTCAGCTCCGGCACGGCGGCGAGCACCGCCTTGACCAGACGTCCGAGAGTGGGCGCCCCGGGCAGGTCTGCGCCATAGGCGGTGAGGTCGACGCCGGTGAGGACGACTTCCGCATGGCCTGCCTCCACGAGGCGGCGCACCTGCTGCACCACGGCGCCCATGGGCACGCTGCGGGCGGGGCCGCGGGCGAAGGGGATGATGCAGAATGTGCAGCGGTGATCGCAGCCGTTCTGCACCTCGACGAAGGCGCGGGTGTGCCCCTCGAAGCGGTCGGCGAGATGGGGCGTGGCCTCGCGCACCGCCGCCATGTCCTGCACCCGCACCTTGGCGTCGGCGGCGATGCCGAAGTCGAGTGCGGCCCGCACGCTTTGCCAGGTGGCGAGATCGCTCTTCGCGACATTGCCGAGGACGAGGTCCACCTCGTCCATGGCGCCGAAGGTGGCGGGCTCGGTCTGGGCGGCGCAGCCGGTGACCACGATGGGACGGCCCGGCTCGTCCCGCCGCGCCCGGCGGATGGCCTGGCGCGCCTGCCGCACCGCCTCGCCGGTCACCGCGCAGGTGTTGACCACCAGCGCCCGGCTGAGCCCGGCTCCGGCGGCGGCGCGGGCGATCCCGTCCCCCTCCAGCGCATTGAGGCGGCAGCCGAAATTCACCACCTCCACCGCGGTGTCGCAGGCGCTGCCCGCCATCAGGCGGCCTCTTCCAGCATGGCGGGGGTGAGGGTGCCGGCGAACTCATGCTCCACCGGGCCGGTCATCAGCACATGATCGTCGCGCTCGCGCCAAAAAATTTGCAGCGGCCCGCCGGGCAGGGTCACACGCACCTGCCGGCCTGTCCGGCCGGTCAGCGCTGCCGCGACCGCGGTGGCGCAGGCGGCGGTGCCGCAGGCGCGGGTGCGGCCGGCGCCGCGTTCCCACACATGCAGCAGGATGCTGTCCGGCGCGGTGAGGCTGGCGAAGGAGATGTTGGCCCGCTCGGGAAATAGCGGATGATGCTCCAGCGCGCGGCCAAGCCCTTCCACGTCCACCGTGTCCGCATCGGCCGCGAAGAAGATCGCGTGGGGATTGCCCATGCTGACGAGGCAGGCCGGCCCTAGCGCCTCGAAGCCGGGGATGACGACGGCCGCGGTATCCCCCACGTCGCGGGCGAGGGGGATGTCCCGCCAGCCGCGGCGGGGGGCGCCCATGTCCACTTCCACCTGCCCGTCGGCGCGCACGAGGCAGTCGAGCAGGCCGGCCTCGCTCTCGAACAGCACGTGGGGGGCGCCGGTGCGCTCCGCCTCGAGGGCGGCGATGCAGCGTGTGCCGTTGCCGCAGGCGGCGGAAAGCGAACCGTCGGAATTGAGGATGCGCACGAAGGCGGCCGTTCCGTCCTGCCGGGGCGGATAGAGCACCATTGCCTGGTCAAAGGGCAGCACCTGGGGCCGCGCCAGCGCCCGCGCCGCAGCAGGCGTCACCTCCACCGGATCGGCGCGCAGGTCGAGGACGAGGATCTCGTTGCCGAGACCGTTCATCTTCACGAAGGGGCGATGGGCAAGGGGGTTCACGGGCGTTCCAGGCGGCTGAACGGAAGGTGTCGCGCCTTATATGGCGCCGAACCGCCGGCGACACCACCCCCGCGCGCCGCAGCGCCGGAAATCGCGCTGGCGCGCCCGCGCCGCCGCAATCGTGCCGAACTGGCGACGGAGAACATGGTAGACAGCATAACACCGCCGCGGCGGTGCCGGAGGATGAACGATGGCGCGGTTCGGGCTGGCGGGAGCGGCGGCGGAGGTCTCGGGCGGACGGATCGCGGTTGGATGGCGTCCGACCGGCGCGAAGGCCGTGGCCGTCACCCTGCGCGCGATGCTCCTGGCGGCGCTGGCGCTGGGCACGGCCGGCCTGGCGCCCGCTTCCGCCCAGCAGGCGCCCGCCAATCCCCCCGCGGCCGACAGCCTCACGCCCCCGCCCGTGGTGGATCCCAAGCGGGTGGAGACGACGCCCATCACGCCCGGCGCGCCCACCTTCACCCCCGAGGAGATCACCCTCACCCCCGTGCCGGTGCTGACGCTGTCCGGCGCCGCATCCTGGGAGGAGGCCTACGACCGCCTCGTGGCCGGCGTGAAGGAAGCGGATGCCGAGCTGAAGCGCCTCGGCCTCACCCGCTCGGGCGATGTCTTCATCATGTACACCACCAGCGACGAGCGCGGCTTCGACTACGAAATCCAGATGCCGTTCTCCGGAACCACGAGCCAGAAGCCGCAGGCCCCCATGAAGCTCGGCGGATCGTTCGCCGGGAAGGTGCTGAAATTCGTCCACACCGGCTCGTTCAGCGACATGGACAACACCTACGAGCAGATCGCCAATTATCTGGACGAGAAGAACATCGACCAGAACGATCTCTATATCGAGCGCTACCGCAGCGACCTCGCGACTGCCTCCCCCGAAGCGCTGGAGATCGAGGTCCTGGTACCGCTGCCGTAGAGCACGCCACCGCATAGCACCGCCCACCCACGTGAGCGCCTCCGCTCTTCGATCAAGACGG
Source organism: Xanthobacter pollutisoli (assembly GCF_040044995.1). Taxonomy (NCBI): domain Bacteria; kingdom Pseudomonadati; phylum Pseudomonadota; class Alphaproteobacteria; order Hyphomicrobiales; family Xanthobacteraceae; genus Xanthobacter; species Xanthobacter pollutisoli. The sequence goes on along the minus strand of NZ_JBDZDP010000008.1, from coordinate 119,683 downwards.
GGCGAAAACGGACGCAACCTGCTGGCGCGGGAACAATTTCGCGCCAAGATGTGACCCGAATCGACGGCTTGGGCGTTACCCATGCGGGACGCTCGTCGCCGAGGGAGAAGCGCATGGCAACCATATCCATAAGACATTGCGTGAAGGGGCGTTCGGGCAACCTGTCCCGCATCGCCGTGGCCGCGGTATTCGGATGGTCGACGGCGATCTATCCGGTTCTCGCGCAGACCACCGCACCGGATCCGCAGGCCCAACCCGCGCCGACCCCCATGCCCCCGCCGCCGCCCGCGCCCGCTGCACCGCCCGCGGATCAGGCTGCCCCGCCGCCCCAGTCGGCCCAGCCGGCCGATCCCAATGCCCAGACGGGTCCAGTCTATTCGATGACCGACCTTGAATACATTCTCGGGCCGGTGGCGCTCTATCCCGACCCGCTGCTCGCCATCCTGTTCCCGGCGACGCTCTATCCGCAGCAGATCGTCGAGGCCTATGACTGGATCAAGGCCAATCCGCGCGACACCAAGGCCCGCCGCTTTGCCGCGGTAGATGCAAAGCCCTGGGATGACAACGTCAAGGCGCTGGTGCGCTTCCCCGACGTCATCATCCTGCTGCGCGAGCACATGGAATGGGCCGAGTCCCTCGGGCTCGCCTTCTCGTCCCAGCCTGACGATGTCTCGCGCACCATCCAGCTGCTGCGCGCCAAGGCGCAGGAGGTGGGCAACCTGAAGACCACCGAGCAGCAGGTGGTGCGCACCGAAGAAAGCGGCGGACAGCGCACCATCTACATCGCGCCGGCCAATCCCGAGCAGATCTACGTGCCGGCCTATGACAGCTCGGAAGTGTTCACCACGTTCACCACCGGCGCTCTGATCTTCGGCAGCGCCGTGCTGGTCGGGTCCTACTGGAACAACCGCTGGGGCTGGAACAACCGGCCGTGGAACTCGGTGTGGGCCGTGCCGCCGCGCTGGAACCGGCCGCCCCATTGGGGACCCGGCTGGGGCGGCGGACGTCCGCCGAACTGGGGCCCCGGCCCGTGGCGTCCCGGTCGTCCGGGGCCCGGCGGTCCCGGACCCGGTCGTCCTGGCTTCCCTGACCGCCCCGGCTTCCCTGACCGCCCCGGCGCAGGACGTCCCGGCTTCCCCGATCGGCCCGGACCCGGACGGCCCGGATTCCCGGATCGGCCCGGCGTAAACGGACGGCCCGGCATCGCCGACCGGCCTGGTGTCGGACCCGGGCGGCCCGGCATTCCCGATCGGCCCGGCGTCGGCCCCAATCGTCCCGGCGTGCCCGATCGTCCCGGCGCGGGGGCCAACCGCCCCGACCGGCCCGACCGCCCGGCGGCCGGCCAGAACCGGCCGAACCGCCCGTCGGCCAAGCCGAACCGTCCGGCCAACGCGCGCCCGGCCCAGCGGCCCCAGGCGCGGCCCCGGCCGCAGCAGGTGCGTCCCAAGCAGGTGCGGCCGCAGCAGCGGGTGCGGCCGGCGCAGCGGGTGAGGCCCGCCCAGCAGGCGCGGCCCAGGCCGCAGGCCCGCCCGCATCGCGCCATGCCCCAGCACCGGGCCCGTCCGGCGGGGCGCGGCCGCCATTGACGCAACGTCCGCTGCCCGCGACCGCGGGCAGCGGACTCCTTCGGCGCCAGCACCCTTTCCTTCCGCGCGCGAATCTCCTTCACTGGCGCGGAGCCGCCTTGCCGGGCGCCGGTCCGACGGCCGCTACGAGGCCGCCACCGCTGCCGCCGGGCCATCGCGGAGGGTTTGATGCCGCGACTGTTCACCGCCATCGAAATTCCCCGCGAGGTCGGCCTCAGCCTGTCCATGCTGCGGGGCGGGCTCTCCGGCGCGCGCTGGATCGACCCCGAGAACTATCATGTCACGCTGCGCTTCGTGGGCGACGTGGACGACGCCACAGGCCGCGACATCATGCTGATGCTGGGCCAGGTGCGGCGCCCCGCCTTCGATCTGGTGCTGGACGGCCTCGACCAGTTCGGCGGCCACAAGCCCCGCGCCGTCTTCGCTGCTGTGAAGTCCAATCCGGCGCTGATGGAGCTGCAGGCCGAGCAGGAGCGCATCATGCAGCGCCTCGGCCTCGGGGCCGAGGGCCGCAACTACAAGCCCCATGTCACCCTCGCCCGGCTGCGCGACGCCTCCTCGCGGCAGGTGGCCGACTATCTGGCGACCCGCGGCCCCTACCGCAGCGCCACGTTTCGGGTGCCCCGCTTCGTGCTGTTCTCCTCGCGCGATTCCGTGGGCGGTGGCCCCTATCTGGTGGAAGCCGCCTATCCTCTGCTCTGAGGGCAATCGGGGGACTTGCGGCGCCGCGCACCATCCCCATGTGACCTGCATGAGCACGCGCCCCTTCGACGCCGCCACCGCCGGCCAACTCACTGACGCCGACCTCTCCGAGGAGGCCCGCGCCCAGGCGGCGCGCGACGAGGCCAAGGTACGCCGGGGCTTCTGGCGCAAGATGCGCGGCGCCGCCCGCCACGTCCCCTTTGCCGAGGATGCGGTGGCGACCTATTACGCCGCGTTCGACCGCGAGACGCCGCTGAAGGTGCGGGCGACCCTGCTCGCCGCCCTCGCCTATTTCGTCCTGCCGATCGACATCGCGCCGGACCTGCTGCCGATCATCGGCTTCGGCGACGATGCGGCCGTGCTGATGGGCGCGCTCAAGCTGATCTCGGGCTATGTGAAACCCGAGCATTACGATGCCGCGCGGGATGCGCTGTCCGGCGCGGAGCCGTCGGACACCCCGTCAGCCTGACGCGACTCAGCCGTCGACGGTCAGCACCACCTTGCCCTTGACCCGGCGCCCGGCGATCTCGCCCAGGGCGTCGGCGCAGCGCTCCAGCGGGAACGTCTTGTCCACATGGGCCGAGAGGCGCCCGTCGCGGGCGAGCGCCATGAGCTCGGAGACCACGCCCCGCAGCCACGTGGGATTGGAGCGCGCCTGCGCCCCGAAGGCAACGCCGCGGGCATCGCAATTCTTCACCAGCAGCAGATTGAGCGGGATCTTCGGGATCTCGCCGGCGGCGAAGCCCACCACCAGGAAGCGGCCGAGGGGGCCGAGCGCCCGCAGGGCCTGCTCCGCCATCTCGCCGCCCACCGGATCATAAACGAGGTCGAGGCCGTCGGGGCCGCCGAACGTCTTGAGCGCGGCCTTCAGGTCGCCTTCGGCATAGTTGAAGCCTTCGTCGGCCCCGTGGTCGAGGGCGAAGCGCACCTTCTCCGCCGAGGAGGCGCAGGCGATGATGCGGGCGCCCAGCACACGGCCGAGCTCCACCGCCGCAAGCCCCACCCCGCCCGAAGCGCCCAGCACGGCGAGCCGCTCGCCGGGCTTGATCTCGCCCCGATCGCGGAGCGCGTACATGGCGGTGCCGTAGGTGACGATGAGCCCCGCCGCTTTCACCAGATCCACATCTGCCGGCACATGGGCGAGGAAGGCGGCGGGCACCACCACGCGCTCGCGGGCCATGCCGTGGGTGAGATAGCCGCAGACCCGGTCGCCCGCGGCAAATCCCGTCACCCCCGCGCCCACCGCCGCCACGTGGCCGGAGAATTCCGCACCGGGCGAGAAGGGCAGCTGGGGCTTCACCTGATAGAGATCGCGGATGATGAGCGTGTCGAAGAAATTGAGGCCGATGGCCTTCACGCTGACCACCACTTCGCCGGGACCCGGCTGCGGATCCGGCAGGTCGTGGATCTCAAGCTCCTCGGGAGGACCATGCCGCACGCACACGACCGCTTTCATGGGCTCTCCTTCCCTTTCCGCCGGCGGGGCGGATTACCAAAAATTAACCCAAGGAGCCGCAATCAACGGCTAAAGACGGGCTTTCCGCGGCGGCAGACCTGCCCGCCAGATGCCCGCCTTGCGCTCCCGGCCGGAGCCGGACAGTCTCCAAATCCCTACGGCGCAACGAATCGCACGGGATTCGGCATCCGGCGCATTGAGCGGAGCGGACCCTTTGGTTTAGGAAAACGCAAGACGGCCTCGCCATTTTTTTGACCGCCTGCGCCGCTACCCGACGTGACGCGGTCAAGCCACAGTCCGGCTCGCCTCAGGGCCCCAGCGAATTGGAGAAGCCATGACGCTTCCTCGTGTCCATCCTGCTCTCCTGGGCGTCATCCTCGCCTGCGCCGCAGCGGCGCCCGCCGCAGCCCAGGCCCAGGCCCAATCCAAGTCCGTGGCGCAGTTCGGCGACTGGAGCGTCTATGTGTCCACCGCGAGCCCGAAGGTCTGCTACGCCATCACCCAGCCGAAGGCGCGTGCGCCCGAGGGGCTGAAGCGCGACCCGGCCTATTTCTTCGTCTCCACCCGCCCGGGGGAGAATGTGAAGAACGAGGTGACGGTGACCGTCGGCTTTCCCCTCAAGGAGGGGTCGGACGCCACCCTCACCATCACCAACGGCATGACTCTCCAGCTCTACACCAAGGACCAGGGCGCCTGGGTGCGCAACGTGGCCGACGAGGCGAAGCTGGTGGAAGCCATGAAGCGCGGCAAGGACCTGACCGTTGCCTCCACGTCGCTGCGGGGCAACGTGACCACCGACAAATATTCACTCGTCGGCCTCGGTCAGGCCCTCGACCGGGTGGCGCAGGAATGCAAGTGAGCTTGCTCGGGCGCAGGACTTGAGGATCGGTCGGGCGCGGGCATCGCCCGCCCCGCTCGGCCTCAGCTGCCGGGCAGCTCCAGCACGCCGTTGGGGCTGAAATGGTCGATAATGGTCGGCAGGTGCTTGGCGAGAAGCTCCGGCAGCATGTCCGCCTGAAGTCCGAGAGAGCCGGCCGCGGCCTCGAGGGGCTCCGGGCCAAGGGCCGTCACGATCTCATCCGCGCTGACCGGCACGTTGGGCTCGGTGGAGATCCAGCTGTCCACCTCGTGGCCGAGCCCCGCCTCGCGGAGCCGGGCCAGCACACCTTCGATGCTGCCGTAGGGCGTCTTCGCCAAAGCGCCATTGAGGATGCCCGGCAGCGCCTGGGCCATGGGGCCGTTCAGCAGGGTCTCGATGAGCGCGCCGGCGCCGTCGGGACCGGCCTTGCTCAGCATGTTGCCGAGCATCCCGCCCATCATGCCGCCCATCATCTGGTCGAACAGGCCCATGCCGAAGCTCCCCGGCTGCCGCGCGGGCGGCGCACATCGCGGCCACGCTCCGCTGCGCTGCACGATGCGGCGCGATCCGGCTTGGTGTACCGGATCGCCGGAACGCTGTCGATCAGCCGGGCGCGGGTCACGATCGCTTCATCGCCTGCGGCCCCGCGCCGCTGGGACGGCGTGTGACCTATGCATCAGCATGATCTGCCGTTAACGGCTCGCAGGTGATGATCCCACTGCCCTTGTTTGCAGCCCTCGCGCTCATGACCGCGCTCGCCGCGTTGGCCGTGCTGTGGCCGCTGTCGCGCGCCCGTACCGCGAAGGCGACCCGCGAGGCGGATCTCGCGGTCTACCGCGACCAGCTGGCGGAAATCGCCCGCGACGCCAAGGCCGGGCGCCTGCCCGCCGCCGAGGCGGAGGCCGCCCGCGTCGAGGTCGCCCGCCGCATGCTCGCCGCCGACGCGCTGCGCGAGGGCGAAAGCAGCGCAACCACGCCCGCCGGCCTGGACGGAACCGATGCGAGCGCGGCCGCCCGCCGGCGCCGCGCCGCCGCGCTCGCCGCGCTGCTCTTCGTACCGGCTTTTGCGGCAGCGCTCTATGCGACCATGGGATCGCCCGGCCTGCCCGGCGCGCCGCTGGCCGAGCGCCTCACCGCCGCGCCCGACCGCAGCGACGTGGCGATCCTCGTGCGGCGCGTGGAGGAGCACCTTCAGAAAAACCCCAATGACGGCCAAGGCTACGAGATCCTGGCGCCGATCTATCTGCGCCTCGGACGGCCCGAGGACGCCGCCCGTGCCTATGGCGAGGCGATCCGCATCCTCGGCCCCACCGCCGAGCGCCAGTCGTCCCGGGGCGAGGCGCTGGTGGTGGCCGCCGAGGGGCTTGTCACCGCCGATGCCGCCCGCGCCTTCGCCCTCGCCCTCGCCCTTGATCCGAGCGAGCCGCGCTCCGCCTATTTCCTCGGCCTCGCCGCCGAGCAGGACGGGCGGGCGCCCGACGCCGCCCGCATCTGGTCCGACATGCTCGCCCGCGCCCCGGCCGGCGCGCCCTATCGCCCCATGGTCGCCGCTGCCCTCGCCCGCGTCGGCGGCGCACCGCCGTCGATTTCATCGCCGCCCGGCACGCCCCCCATGGCCGCGCCCACGCCCGGCCAACCGGGTCCGGCGGCGGCGGATGTGGCGGCCGCCGCCCAAATGTCGCCGCAGGATCGGGACGCCATGGTCCGCGGCATGGTCGACCGCCTCGCCGAGCGGCTCGCGCAGCAACCCGAGGATATCGAGGGCTGGCTGCGGCTGATCCGGGCCTATGGTGTTCTGGGCGAGAAGGCCAAGGCCGAGGCGGCGCTGAAGAGCGCCCGCACCGCCTTCAAGGACGACGCGGCGGCGCTCGCCCGGCTCGACGCAGCCGAGAAGGCGCTGGCCGAGGGAGGAAAAGGATGACGCGCAAGGGCCGGCGGCTGGTTCTCATCGGGGCAGGGCTCGGCGTGCTCGCGCTCGCCGCGGGGCTCATCCTCTCGGCCCTCAACGACACCATCGTGTTCTTCCGCACCCCCACGGAGGTGGCGCAGCAGCAGGTGGCGCCGGGGGCCCGCCTGAGGCTGGGCGGCCTCGTGGAGACCGGATCCGTCGCCAAGTCTGGCACCCTGACCACCTTCGCCGTCACCGATGGGAACGCCACGGTCAAGGTCGCCTATTCCGGCATCCTGCCGGACCTGTTCCGCGAGGGTCAGGGCGTGGTGGCCGAGGGCGCGCTGCAGCCGGATGGCTTGTTCAAGGCCGACAGCGTGCTCGCCAAGCACGACGAGAAATATATGCCGCGCGAGGTGGCCGACGCCCTCAAGCAGCAGGGCCACTGGAAGGACGGCGCGCCCGCGCCCGGCGCCGCCTCCCCCGCCCAGCGCCAGCCGGGGAGCTGAGCATGATCGCCGAGCTCGGCCAGTACGCCCTCGCCCTCGCCTTCGCGCTCTCCCTCGCGCAGGTGGTGCTGCCGGCCTGGGGCGCGCGGCGGGGCGATGCCGTGCTGATGGGGACCGCCGGCTTCATCGCCATGGCGCTCTTCGGCTTCGTCACCTTCGCCTTCGCCATGCTGGTGCAGCTCTACGTCACCTCGGACTTCACCGTGGTGAACGTGGTGGAGAACTCGCACTCGCAGATGCCGGCGATCTACAAGATCACATCTACCTGGGGGAACCACGAAGGCTCCATGCTCCTGTGGGTGTTCGTGCTCGCCTTCTTCGGCGCGCTGGTGGCGCTGTTCGGCTCCAATTTGCCCGACCGCCTAAAGGCGCTCGTGCTGGCGGTGCAGGGCGCGGTGGCGGCGGCCTTCCTCTCCTTCATCCTGTTCACCTCCAATCCCTTCCTGCGCCTCGTGCCCCCGCCGGCCGAGGGGCGCGACCTCAACCCCATCCTCCAGGACCCGGGCCTCGCCATCCATCCGCCGCTGCTTTACCTCGGCTACGTGGGGCTCTCCATTTCCTTCTCCTTCGCCATCGCCGCGCTGATCGAGGGCCGCATCGACGCCGCCTGGGCGCGCTGGGTGCGCCCCTGGACGCTCGCTGCCTGGATCTTCCTGACCCTCGGCATCGCCATGGGCTCCTACTGGGCCTATTACGAGCTCGGCTGGGGCGGCTGGTGGTTCTGGGACCCGGTGGAGAACGCCTCCCTCATGCCGTGGCTCGCGGCCACCGCTCTGCTGCACTCCGCCGTGGTGATGGAAAAGCGCGACGCGCTGAAGGTGTGGACCATCCTCCTCGCCATCCTCGCCTTCTCCCTGTCGCTGGTGGGCACCTTCCTGGTGCGCTCGGGCGTGCTGACCTCGGTGCACGCCTTCGCCAGCGATCCGACGCGCGGCGTGTTCATTCTCGCCATCCTCACCTTCTTCATCGCCGGCGGGCTAACCCTCTTCGCCTTGCGCGCCTCCGAGCTGAAGCAGGGCGGCATCTTCGCTCCCATCTCGCGGGAGGGGGCGCTGGTGTTCAACAACCTCTTCCTCACCGCTGCCACCGCGGCGGTGCTTGTGGGCACGCTGTATCCCCTGGCTTTGGAGGCGCTGACCGGCGCGAAGATCACCGTCGGTCCGCCCTATTTCAACCTCGCCTTCGGCGGCCTGATGCTGCCGCTCGTGTTCGCCATGCCGTTCGGCCCGCTGCTCGCCTGGAAACGGGGCGACCTCATGGGCGTCGCCCAGCGCCTGATGCTGGCCGCCGGTCTCGCCATCGTCGCGGCGGTGGTCACGTCGGCCGCCACCACCGGTGGGCCGGTTCTGGCGCCGCTGGCGGTGGGCCTTTCCGTCTTCATCATGCTGGGCGCCCTCACCGACATCGCCGAGCGAGCCGGCCTCGGCCGGGTCAATGCCAAGGTCGCGCTCTCCCGCCTCGCCGGCGTGCCGCGCTCCGCCTTCGGCACCGCCATTGCCCATTTCGGCGTCGGCGTCTGCCTGCTCGGCATCGCCTGCGAAGCCTCCTGGAGCCTTGAGAAGATCGCCGCCATGAAGGTGGGCGACGCCGTCGCCATCGGCAGCCGCACCCTGACCCTTGAGCGCCTGGAGAACCGGACCGGCCCCAATTTCCGCGCCCGCACCGCGGTCTTCGCCATCCGCGAGGGCAGTGTCTCCGACGGCACCATCGAGGCCTCGCGCCGCCTGTTCGCCGCCCGGCAGATGGCGACCACCGAGGCCGGCATCCGCACCTTCGGGGCAAGCCAGCTCTATGTGAGCATGGGCGAGGAGAGCCCGGACGGCCACGTCTCCGTGCGCGCCACCTACAAGCCGTTCGTGACGCTCATCTGGCTCGGCGCGGTGGTGATGGCGCTGGGCGGCGCCCTGTCGCTGGCCGACCGACGGCTTAGAGTTGGCGCCCCGCGCCCTGCGGCGAAAAAGCAGCGGCAGGCCGCGGCACCGGCGGAATAGACCGTGTCGCCGCGGATACGGTTCGCGCAGCATGCCGAAGTGGTATTGCGCGACCGCGAGATCGCCCGCGCATGGATCGAGCAAACACTGGCCGCGCCTGAGTGGGAGATGGAAGACCCGCGCGATCCCTGCCTGCGGCTCGCCTCCGCCGCCATTGCGGAGCGGGGCGGGGCGGGCGCAACCTGCGCGTGGTATATCGGACCGAAGAAACGGACCTCTTCGTTGTGACGGCCTTTTTGATCGCGGAGCGCGGCGGCCATGAAAATGGATTACGATCAGGAGACGGACGCCATGTTCTTCCGCTTTGCCACTGGCACTCTCGTGGAGAGCGAGGGAATCTCGCCGGGCATCGTGCTGGATTTCGATGCGGAAGGTCGCATCGTCGCCATGGAAGTGCTGGACGCCCGCAAGCGCCAAGCGCCCGGCGCCGTTCCCTCTGCGGCGGAGTGAGCGGCATGGGAGCGAACCTGCGCACGCTCGTGGCCGGAACCCTGCTGGGCCTCGCCCTCGCAGCGCCGGCTCTTGCCGTGCAGCCGGACGAGGTGCTGGGTGATCCGGTGCTGGAGAGCCGCGCCCGCGCCATCTCCGCCGAGCTGCGCTGCATGGTGTGCCAGAACCAGTCCATCGACGATTCCGACGCCCCCCTCGCCAAGGACCTGCGCGTGATCGTGCGCGAGCGGCTGAAGGCCGGCGACAGCGACAGCCAGGTGCTCGACTTCATGGTGGCCCGCTACGGCGAGTTCGTGCTGCTGCGGCCGACCTTCTCCTGGCGCAATGCCCTGCTGTGGGCCACTCCGCTGATCGTGCTGCTGCTCGGCGGCATCGGTGCCCTCCTCGCGCTTCGCCGGCGCCGGGCGGCCGGACCCGCGCCCCGTCTCTCGGCGGCGGAAGAAGCCCGGCTGAAGGCACTGCTGGCGGAAGGCGACGCGGCCCCGCCCGGCAAGCCCTGAGGGCCGCGCAGGGCAGCTCGCGCATTCTTCCCGTGGAAAGGCGGGCCGCGAGGGATTATGTGTGGCAGATGATGCCCACGCCTGAAGCCATGACCAAGCCTGAGACCGCCGCGCTCGCCACGGGCGCCGAAACCGTGCCCTCGCCCGTCCGCACGTCCGCCGCCCTTAAGTCGCTCGTCGGCCTCGACCGGGATAAGCTGGGCGATGCGCTCGACGCCATCGGCGTGAAGGGCTCGGAGCGGCGCATGCGCGTCAACCAGCTCTGGCACTGGATCTATCTGCGCGGCGCCATGGACTTCTCGGAGATGACCAACGTCTCCAAGCACCTGCGGGCGCGGCTGGAGGAGGCGTATACGCTGGCCCGGCCAGAGATCGTCATGGAGCAGGTGTCCCAGGACGGCACCCGCAAGTGGCTGCTGCGCTTTCCCGCCGACCTGCCCGGCGAGAAGCCCCACGACATCGAGACCGTCTATATCCCGGAGAGCGACCGCGGCACGCTGTGCGTCTCCTCCCAGGTCGGCTGCACCCTCAACTGCTCCTTCTGTCACACCGGCACCCAGCGCCTGGTGCGCAACCTGACCGCCGCCGAGATCGTCGCCCAGGTGATGGTGGCCCGCGACCGGCTGGGCGACTATCCCGGCCGCGACCGCGCGGTGGGGCCGGGCCTGCCGACCGAGGGCGACCGCCTCGTCACCAACATCGTCTTCATGGGCATGGGCGAGCCGCTCTATGCCTATGACAGCGTGAAGGAAGCCATCGAGATCCTGTCGGACGGCGACGGCCTCGGCCTCGGCAAGCGCCGCATCACCGTCTCCACCTCCGGCGTGGTGCCGGAGATCGAGCGCCTCGGCTCCGAGGTCGGCCCCATGCTCGCCATCTCGCTGCATGCGGTGAAGGACGACCTGCGCGACGTGCTGGTGCCCATCAACAAGAAGTATCCCATCAAGGAATTGATGGAGGCCTGCCGCACCTATCCCGCCGCCTCCAACGCCAAGCGCATCACCTTCGAATATGTGATGCTGAAGGGCGTGAACGACAGCCCGGCCGACGCCAGGGCGCTGGTGAAGCTCCTGGAAGGCGTTCCGGCCAAGATCAACCTCATCCCGTTCAATCCCTGGCCGGGCACGCAGTACGAATGCTCGGACTGGGAGACCATCGAGCGCTTCTCGGACATCGTGTTCCGCGCAGGTTACGCGAGCCCGGTGCGCACCCCGCGCGGGCGCGACATCCTCGCCGCCTGCGGCCAATTGAAGAGCGAGAGCGAGAAGCTCACCGCCCGCGAGCGCCTCGCCTACCGCGCCATGATGGCCCAGGTGGACTAGCGCGGCGGGGATCAGACAATGCTGGATCATATGGGCATAGCGGTGCGCGACGTGGGGCGCTCGCGCGACTTCTACCTCGCGGTGCTGGCGCCGCTCGGCTACGGCATCGTCATGGAGGCCCACCCGCCCGGCGGCCACAGCTACATCGGCTTCGGCGCCATGAAACCGGAGTTCTGGATCGGCGACGCGGCGGCCAGGACGGGGCATCTGCACGTGGCCTTCGCGGCCAAGGACCGCGCCAGCGTCGACGCCTTCCATGCGGCAGCGCTCGCCGCCGGCGGGCGCGACAACGGCCCGCCGGGGCTGCGGCCGGACTATCATCCCCATTATTATGCGGCGTTCGTGTTCGACCCCGACGGCCTCAACGTGGAAGCCGTCTGCCACCTGCCGGAGTGATGCCCGACGCATGGACAATCTTGCCCGCCTGCTGCTGCGCTTTTTGCTGGTCCCGCTCGGCTATTTTTCGGCGGTGATCGCCGGCGCGTGCGTGATCCTCGTCGGCGAATGGCGCATCGGCACGCTCTTCGAGGCGAGCCGGCCCGACGAGGCGGCCATGGGCTTCATCTTCGCCATCATCGTTTCGGTGACGATGCTGGTGCTGCTGCTGTCCCTCATGTGGCTGGTGGCGGCGGTGGGCATCCTGTTCTCCGAAGCCTTCGCTGTGCGCTCCTGGATGTTCCACGCGGCCAACGGCGTCATCTCGGCCTATGTGGGGGCTCAGTTGCTCGGCCCCATGTACGGCCCGCCCGCAGCGGCGGAGGACCCGTTCTACATCGTCGCCGCGGGCCTCGCGGGCGGGCTCGCCTACTGGCTGGTGGCGGGCTCCACCGCCGGCTTCTTCAAGCCGATCCTGCGCTCGGCGGCGGACCGCGCCCGGCCTCTGCCGCCGCCTCCCGCCCGGCCGGAGCTGTCCCCGCCCGCCGGCCGGCGCGACCCGCCCGAGCGGCCCCTGCCGCCTCAGTTACCGCCCGCGTGATGGCGGAGGGCGCCGACCAGACCGAAGGCGCGACCGCCTCCCCCAAGGGCAGGCTGGCGCTGGCCTATCTCGCGAGCGTCGTCGTCACCGTCAGCCTGCTGCCCCTCGTGGGCGCCGCCATGGACGCCCTCGTCCCCGCCGACGCCGCGCCCGGCGGCCTCGCGCTTTATTATGGCGTCGCCATCCTCTCCGCCGGCTTTGCCTATGGCCTCGCCGCCGTGTGCGGGCTGCTGCCGGCGCTCCTCTGGATCGCCGCATCGGAGCGGCACCAATTGCGATATCCCCTGGCGCACACGCTGGCCGGCGCAGTCTGGGCGGCAGCCGGATGGCTGCTCTTCTCCATCGTCACCGACGCGCTGGCCGATCCCCTGCTCGGGCGGGTCGCGGCCGACCTCTTCATCGCCGGCGCGTTCGGCGGCCTCGCCTATTGGGCGGTGGCGGGACGCCGCGCGGGCTTAGGCCGCCCGCCCGCCACCCCGGGCGCGCAACAATCCTTTGATTCCACCGGCGGTTCCCGCTAAGCCTCGCCCTCCAGCCGCGCGAACGCCATGACCAAGACCGACGCTCCCCTCCCCGACGCCCCCCTCTCGCTCGCCGACCTGCGATCCGAGATCGACCGCATCGACGAGGCCATGCACCAGCTCCTGATGGAGCGCAGCGAGATTATCGACCGCCTGGTGCAGGTGAAGCGCACCGCCGGCGCGGAGGGCGGCTCGGCCTTCCGCCCGGCCCGCGAGGCCGACATGATGCGCCGGCTGGTGGAGCGCCACCACGGGCTTCTGCCCCTCGACACGGTGGAGAGCATCTGGCGGGTCATCATCGCCACCTTCACCTACGTCCAGGCGCCATATGCGGTACACGCCGACCTCGCGGTGGGCGAGCCCGCCATGCGCGACAGCACCCGCTTCCACTTCGGCTTCACCGTGCCGTTCGTTCCCCACATGGGCGCGCGCGGGGTGGTCGAGGCGGTGAAGGGCTCCACCGGCGACCTCGGCCTCATCTCGGCCTCCGCCCCCGCCGGCGGCGACCCGTGGTGGACGGCCCTGGAGCCGGCCGGCGCGCCCAAGATCATCGCCCGCCTGCCGTTCGTGGAGCGGGCCGACCATCCCGCCGGCCTGCCGGTGTTCGTGGTTTCCCACCCCATCGCCGACGCGGCGGTGCGCGAGGTCCGCGTCTATTCGCTGCGCGTCACGGGATGGAGCGCGGCGGCCGGGCGTGCCATACCGGCCTTCGCCGAGGTGGTGGTGGCGCCGGACGAGGCGCTCGACGGCGCCGCCCTCCTCGTGTCGCTGCCCCCCGGCCACGTGGTGGACGAGGTGACCGGCCCCCTCGCCGAGACCGGCGCCGGCATCCGCGCCGTGACCGAGGTGGGCAGCCACGCCGCCATCTACCGCGTTGGGGGAGAGACGGCCGCCGCGCGACCGTAAAGCAAGACCTCTGGAGTTGCCTGACATGTCCGCCGTGCTGAAAGACCCCGCTCCCACCGCCGGCCGGCCCGAGCCGAGGCCGGGCGTGCTCGCCATCCAGGCCTACGTGCCGGGCAAGAGCCACGCGCCGGGGGTGGAGAAGGTCTTCAAGCTCTCGTCCAACGAGACGCCGCTCGGCCCCAGCGACAAGGCGCTCGCCGCCTTCGCCGCGGCCGGCCTGAAGCTGCAGGATTATCCCGACGGCTCCGCCACCGTGCTGCGCGAGGCCATCGCCAAGGCCCAAGGCCTCGACCCGGCCCGCATCATCTGCGGCGCCGGCTCCGACGAGATCCTGAACCTCGTCGCCCACGCCTATCTGGGGCCGGGCGACGAGGCGATCTTCACCGAGCACGGCTTCCTCGTCTACAAGATCGCCACCCTTGCCGCCGGCGGCGTGCCCGTGGTGGCGCCCGAGCGCGACCTGACCGCCGACGTGGACGCCATCCTCGCGCTGGTGACGCCCCGCACGCGCCTCGTCTTCCTCGCCAATCCCAACAATCCCACCGGCACCTATCTGCCGTTCGACGAGGTCCGGCGCCTCCACGCCGGCCTGCCCTCCAACGTGCTGCTGGTGCTGGACGCGGCCTATGCCGAATACGTCCGCCGCAACGATTACGAGACCGGGCTGGAGCTGGCGCTGTCCACCGAAAACGTCCTGATGAGCCGGACCTTCTCCAAGATCCATGGCCTCGCCGCCCTGCGCGTCGGCTGGGCGGTGGGTCCGGCCCACGTCATCGACGCCATGAACCGCATCCGCGGCCCGTTCAACATGAACACGCCGGCCCTGCTCGCCGGCGCCGCCGCCATCGCCGATGCCGCCCATGTGGAGCAGGCGGTGGCGCACAACGAGCGCTGGCTGCCGTGGCTCACCGGCCAGATCGAGGCGCTGGGCCTGAAGGTCACGCCCTCGGTCGCCAACTTCGTGCTCATCCACTTCCCCGACACCCCCGGCCGTACGGCGAAGGAGGCGGACGCCTTCCTCACCCGCCGCGGCCTGGTGCTGCGGCAGGTGGCCAGCTACGGCCTGCCCAACGCCCTGCGGATGACCGTGGGTTCGGAGGAGGCGAACCAGCTCGTGGTCGCCGCCCTCGCCGATTTCATGGCGGGCAAGGACGCCACGGCGAAGGGTGACGCGGGGTCCCCCGCGTGATCCGACCGCTCGTTCCCCGTCTCGCCATCATCGGCGCCGGGCTCATCGGCTCCTCGCTGGCGCGCGCCGCCCGCGAGAAGCATCTGGCGGGCACCATCGTGGTGGCCGATGCCGATGACGCCGTGTGCGCGCGGGTGCGCCAGCTCGGCTTTGCAGACGTGGTGACGACGCACGCGGCGGAGGCGGCAGCGGATGCCGACGTGGTGGTGGTGGCCGTGCCCGTCGGCGCCTCCGGCGCCGTTGCGGCGCAGGTCGGTCCCGCGCTCAAGGCGGGCGCCATCCTCTCCGATGTGGGATCGGTGAAGGGCTTCGTGGTGGAGACCATGGCGCCCCACGTGCCCGCCCATGCCCATCTCGTGCCCGCCCATCCGGTGGCCGGCACCGAGTTCTCCGGCCCCGACGCCGGCTTCGCCAGCCTGTTCGAGAACCGCTGGTGCATCGTCACGCCGCCCGAGGGATCGGACCCGGCGGCGGTGGAGCGCGTCGTCGCCGTGTGGCGGGCGGCGGGTGCGAACGTGGAGGTCATGAGCGCCCAGCACCATGATCTGGTGCTCGCCATCACCAGCCACGTGCCGCACCTCATCGCCTACAACATCGTGGGCACGGCGGCGCATCTGGAGGAGACGCTGACCTCCGAGGTCATCAAATTCTCCGCTGGCGGCTTCCGCGACTTCACCCGCATCGCCGCGTCCGACCCCACCATGTGGCGCGACGTGTTCCTCACCAACCGGGAGGCGGTGCTGGAGATGCTCGGCCGCTTCACCGAGGACCTCACTGCCTTGCAGCGGGCCATCCGCTACGGCGACGGCGATGCCCTGTTCGAGCATTTCGCCCGCACCCGGGCAATCCGCCGCTCCATCATCGAGCAGGGGCAGGAGACCGCTGCCCCCGACTTCGGCCGGCGCGCCGCCGAAAAGCCGAAGCACGAGGACAGCTGAGCCGGCGGTTTCGCCCGACGCGAGCGCCTGTCATCCGGACTGCACCCTTTCGTGCCACCATTCCGCCGAACTCTGGCGCGACCTCTCTGGGGCCGTCCGCACTGCGCCGCCGGCGCTTCGGGGCGGACGACGCCCGGCGAACAAGGATGACGACACTGACCAAGGCGCGCTTTCCGCTCCTCGCCCTGCTCCTCGCACTGGTGCTGCTGCCGCGCCCCGCCGCGGCCCATCCCCATGTCTGGGTCACCATGAAGACCGAGCTGGTCTATGGCGCGGACGGGCAGCTGGCCGCCCTCAAGCAGGCCTGGACCTTCGACGACGCCTTTACCGCCTTCGCGCTCCAAGGCATGGAAAAGCAGAAGGACGGGAGCTATGGCGACGACGTGCTGAAGCCGCTCGCCGAGGTGAACATCACCTCGCTGAAGGAATACGAGTATTTCGTCCGCGGCAAGACGGCCACCGCCAAGCTCGCCTTCAAGGATCCGACCGACTATTACCTCACCTACGAGAACGAGGCGCTGACGCTGCACTTCACCTTGCCCCTGGCGAAGCCCGCGCCCGCCAAGGGCAGCCTGACGGTGGAGATCTACGATCCCACCGCCTTCGTCTCCTTCTCCTTCGCGGAGAAGGACCCGGTGAAGATGGTGGCCGCCCCGGCCGGCTGCAGCCAGCAGGTGGTCTCGCCCGAGCCCCCGGCAAGCTCGACCCTGAGCGAAGCCTTCTTCTCCAACCTCACGTCCGCCAGCACCTATGGCGCGCAATTCGCCGACAAGATCACGGTGAAGTGCCCGTGAGCGGATTGCTTCCGGGCGGTTCACTCGCTGCCCCCGCCGGCCGCATGCGCCGGACGGGAGAATGGCTGTTCGCTCTGGGCGCCTTGCTCGTGCTGGCTCTGCTTCTGGCGCTCATGCTCTTTCCCGACTTCGCTTTCGCCCAGACCCAGCCGTTTGGCGGCGCGCCGGCCAAGCCGACCCCGTTCGGGCTTGGTGGTGGCGCCGCGGCGCCTTCCGGCATGACCGGCTTCATCCTGGCGAAGCAGGCCGAATTCTATCGCGCGCTGGTGCAGGCGGTGCGCGCCGCCAAGCAGGACGGCAATGCCACTTGGCTGCTGGCTGGCCTCTCCTTCGCCTATGGCGTGTTCCACGCCGCTGGTCCCGGCCACGGCAAAGCGGTGATTTCCTCCTACCTCCTCGCCGACGGCGGCACGCTGAAGCGCGGCGCCGCGCTGTCCCTCGCCGCGGGCATGGTGCAGGCGGTGGCGGCGGTGATCTTCGTCGGTATCCTCGCCATCGCGCTCGGTGCCACGGCGGTCTCCATGGCGCAGGCCATGACGGTGGTGGAAGTCGCAGCCTATGGCGGCATCGGCCTCTTCGGCCTTTATCTCGCGATCGTGAAGGGACGTGCGCTTCTTGCTGCGGCGCGGGGCGCGCCGGCGCATCAGCACGGCGCGGACTGCGGCTGCGGCGACAGCCATGCCCCGGACCCCGCCCTTCTCACAGGCACCGGCGGGTGGCGGCGCGCCGCCGTGGCGGTCGTGTCGGCCGGGGCGCGGCCGTGTTCCGGCGCCATCCTGGTGCTCACCTTCGCGCTGTCGCAAGGGGTCTTCATGAGCGGCGTGGCGGCCGCCTTCGCCATGGGTCTCGGCACCGCCGCCATGGTCACGGCCATCGCCGCGGTGGCGGTCTATGGCAAGCGCCTCGCGGTGCGCCTCGCCGGCGGCGACGGGCGCTTCGCCGAGGTGGCGCGCCTCGGCCTCGAATTCGGCGCGGCGCTGCTGGTGATGGCGTTCGGCTTCGCTCTGCTCACCGGCTATCTAGAGAGCGAGCGCCTCTTGCCGGGCTAGTTCGTGCTGCGCCGCCGGTGCGCACCGCGTGCGTTGCACCAAAATGCGCCACGCCCACCGTTTCAGCAATTTCATTGCGCTTTGAATTAAAACAACGAAATTGCCGGGTGCGACACTCCGTGCCAGCCTAATGGGTGATCGGCTGCGCGTCGCAAGACTTGCGCGGCCGCGTGGTCCAAAGCCTCGCCCGCCCCGGAGGCGCCCCCATGGCCCTGAAGCCCGTCTCGCTCGACGATAAATACGACCTTTCCCAGGAACGCGTGTTCGTCTCAGGCACGCAGGCGCTGGTGCGCCTCGCCCTGATGCAGAAGGAGCGCGACCGCCGCGCCGGCCTCAATACCGCCGGCTACGTCACCGGCTATCGCGGCTCGCCCCTGGGCGGCCTCGACCAGCAGTTCCTGCGCGCCGAGAAGCTGCTCAAGGCGAACGACATCAAGTTCATGTCCGGCCTCAACGAGGACCTCGCCGCCACCGCGCTCTGGGGCTCCCAGCAGGCGGAGCTGCGGGGCGAAGGCAAGTTCGATGGCGTGTTCGGCCTGTGGTACGGCAAGGGGCCGGGCGTCGACCGCTCCGGCGACGTGTTCCGCCACGCCAACAATGCCGGCACCTCGCGCCACGGCGGCGTGCTCGCCCTCATGGGCGATGACCACACCTGCGAATCGTCCACCACCGCCCACCAGAGCGAATTCCATTTCGTCGACGTGATGATCCCGGTGCTGAATCCCGCCGGCGTGCAGGAGATCATCGATTACGGCCTTTACGGCTGGGCGCTCTCGCGCTTCTCCGGCGCCTGGGTGGGGCTCAAGGCGGTCAAGGACACCATCGAATCCACCGGCATCGTGGACGGCCGCCTCGAGCGGGTGCGGATCGAGCCGGCGCTGGGCTTCGACATGCCGCCCGGCGGCCTCAACATCCGCCTCGGCGACACGCCGCTGGCGCAGGAAGAGCGGCTTCAGGAGTTCAAGCGCGACGCCGTGCTGCACTTCCTGCGGGCCAACCGGCTCAACCGCTTCATCACCTCGGGCGGATCGCGGCCGCGCATCGGCATCGCCACCGTGGGCAAGTCGTACCTCGACGTGCGCCTGGCGCTGGACGAGCTGGGCATCGACGAGGTGCGCGCCAACGATCTCGGCATCCGCATCTGGAAGGTCGCCTGCCCCTGGCCGCTGGAGACCCAGGGCCTGATGGAGTTCGCCCGCGGCCTCGACCTCATCATGGTGGTGGAGGAGAAGCGCTCCCTCATCGAGGTGCAGGTGCGCGAGGAGCTCTACGGCACCGCCAATCAGCCGGTCTGCATCGGCAAGAAGGACGAACAGGGCAAATGGCTCTTCCCGGTGAAGGGCGCCCTCGACCCCAACGACATCGCCATCCAGCTGGGCCGGCGTCTCCTCGCCTATGGCGATATCCCCGACATCGCCGCCCGCGTCGCCCAGCTGGAGGAGGCCCAGAGGGTGCTCGCGGCGACGTCGGACGTCGCCACCCGCATCCCCTATTTCTGCTCCGGCTGCCCGCACAATTCCTCCACCAAGGTGCCCGAGGGCATGCGGGCCTATGCCGGCATCGGCTGCCACTACATGGTGCAGTGGATGGACCGGGAGACCACCGGCTTCACCCAGATGGGCGGCGAGGGCGCCAACTGGATCGGCGAATCGTCCTTCTCCAAGCGCGGCCACGTCTTCCAGAATCTGGGCGACGGCACCTACAACCATTCGGGCTATCTGGCGCTCCGGGCCTCTTGCGCCGCCAAGGTGAACGTCACCTACAAGATCCTCTACAACGACGCCGTCGCCATGACCGGCGGCCAGAAGCACGACGGCGACCTCACCGTGCCGGTCATCGCCCGCCAGGTGGCGGCGGAAGGGGTGGAGCGCGTCGTCGTCGTCACCGACGAGCCGGACAAATATCCCGCCGGCACCCATTGGCCGGCCGGGCTCACCATCCACCATCGCGATGAGCTGGAGGCGGTGCAGCGGGAGCTGGCCGCCATTCCCGGCGTCACCGTGCTGATCTACGACCAGACCTGCGCCTCCGAGAAGCGGCGCCGCAGGAAGCGCGGCCAGTTCCCCGACCCGGACAAGCGGGTCCTCATCAACGAGCGCGTGTGCGAGGGCTGCGGCGACTGCGGGGTGAAGTCCAATTGCGTTTCCGTGCAGCCGCTGGAGACCGAGTGGGGGCGCAAGCGCGAGATCGACCAGTCGTCCTGCAACAAGGACTTCTCCTGCGTGAACGGCTTCTGCCCTTCGTTCGTCACCGTGCACGGCGCCAAGCCGAAGAAGAGCGCGGGCGCGGCGGGCGGCGCTGAAGGCTGGCCCGCGCTGCCGGAGCCAGCGCATCCCGAGATCCACGGCACCTACGGCATCATCGCCACCGGCGTGGGCGGCACGGGCGTCGTCACCATCGGCGCCATCCTCGGCATGGCGGCGCATCTGGAAGGCAAGGCCTGCGGCATGATCGACATGGCCGGCCTCGCCCAGAAGGGCGGCGCGGTCTACAGCCATATCCGCCTCGCCAACGACCCCGCAGACATCACCGCCATCCGCGTGCCGGCGCGCGGGGCGGACGTGGTGCTGGGCGGCGACCTGGTGGTGGCGGGCACCAAGAAGGTGCTGGCGGCGGTAAAGCCGGGCAGCACCATCGTGGTGGTCAACACCCACGAGGTCCTGCCGGGTGACTTCACCCGCAATGCGGACTATTCGCTGCCCACCGAGCGCATCAAGCGCACCATCCGCGATCTGGCCGGCGCCGGGCAGACCCATTTCATCGAGGCGAGCCGTCTGGCCCAGGCGCTGTTCGGCAACGCCCTCGCGCAGAACATCTTCATGGTGGGCTACGCCTACCAGTTCGGCGCCCTGCCCCTCTCCGCCGAGGCCATTGAGCGGGCCATCGAGCTGAACGGCGAGGCGGTCGCCATGAACAAGGCGGCCTTCCTGTGGGGCCGCCGCGCCGCCCACGATCCGAAGGCGGTGGAGGCCATCGCCAGCCCCCACGGCGACGTGCGCAGCGATGCGCGGCGGATTTCCGAGAGCCTCGAC
This sequence comes from Xanthobacter pollutisoli, assembly GCF_040044995.1. NCBI lineage: Bacteria > Pseudomonadati > Pseudomonadota > Alphaproteobacteria > Hyphomicrobiales > Xanthobacteraceae > Xanthobacter > Xanthobacter pollutisoli. The sequence continues at coordinate 99,015 of NZ_JBDZDP010000008.1, read as the reverse complement.
GAGGTGATCGCCCGTCGGGTGGCCGACCTCACCCTCTATCAGAACGCCGCCTATGCAGACCGCTACAAGGCGCTGGTCGACAAGGTGCGGGCCGCCGAAACGGCGAGGGCGCCCGGCCGCGGCGGCCTTGCGGAGGTGGTGGCGAAGAACCTCTACAAGCTCATGGCCTACAAGGACGAGTACGAGGTGGCGCGGCTTTATGCCGACGGGGCCTTCCAGGCCCAGGTGGACGCCGCCTTCGACGGCGCGCTGCGGTACGAGTTCCACCTCGCCCCGCCGCTTCTTGCCCGCCGCGATCCCACGACCGGCGAGCCGCGCAAGATCACCATGGGCCCCTGGATGATGAAGGGCTTCTCCCTGCTGGCGAAGCTGAAGGGTCTGCGCGGCACGGCGCTCGACCTCTTCGGCTACACCCACGAGCGCAAGACCGAGCGCGCGCTGATTACGGATTACGAGCGTACCATCGGCGAACTGCTGGCGAAGCTCGATCCCGCGAACCATGCCATTGCCGTGGCGATCGCCTCCATCCCGGAGAAGATCCGCGGCTTCGGCCATGTGAAGCTGCGCCACCTAGAGGCGGCCAAGGCCGAGGAACAGGACCTCCTCGCGCGCTTCCGCAATCCGCCTGCGCCGAGCGCGGTGGCGGCGGAGTAACCGACGCCCGCGTCGTGCTCCGGTCCGACCGTGTAATCCGTGCCGGCATCCGCCGACCAGACAAAAACGCCCTCCGGTTAGACCGGAGGGCTATCCCCAATCGAACATGTGGCAGATCGGCTGCCGCGTCAGTTCGAACCTAGCATAGCCTTGAGCTCGCTGCGGAATTCGCCCTCGATGTCGGGGCGCGACAGCGCGTAGGCCACATTGGCCATGAGGAAGCCGATCTTCGAGCCGCAGTCATAGACCGCACCGTCGAAGGGCACGGCGTAGAACGGCTCGCTCTCCTTGAGCTTCAGCATGGAATCCGTCAGCTGGATCTCGTTGCCCGCGCCGCGCTCCTGCTTGGCGAGGAGGTCGAAGATGCCGGGCTGGAGAATGTAGCGGCCGGAGATGGCAAGGTTGCTCGGCGCGGTACCGGCCTTGGGCTTCTCCACCATCTGGGTGATGGTCTTGGCGCCCTTCGCCCGCTCCTCGCCGGTGCCGACGATGCCGTACTGGTGAGTCTGGTCGTCCGGCACCTCATACACCGCCACCAGATTGCCGCCGGTCTCGTTGTAGGCCTCCACCATGGAGGCGAGGCAGCCGTGGCCGTTCTTGGCCATGTGCAGCATGTCGGGCAGCAGCAGCGCGAACGGCTCGTCGCCGATGATGTCGCGGGCACACCACACCGCATGGCCGAGGCCCAAAGGCAGTTGCTGGCGGGTAAAGGAGGTGGTGCCGGCCTTCGGCGTGTCCCGGTCGAGCTGCTCCAGCTCCTTGATCTTGCCGCGCTCCTGCAGGGTGCGCTCCAGCTCGAACTGGCGGTCGAAATGATCCTCGATCACCGCCTTGTTGCGGCCCGTCACGAAGACGATGTGCTCGATGCCCGCCGCGCGGGCCTCGTCCACCACATGCTGGACCACAGGCCGATCCACCACCGTCAGCATTTCCTTCGGCACCGCCTTGGTCGCCGGCAGGAAGCGCGTGCCGAGGCCCGCGACGGGAAGGATGGCCTTGCGAATGGGTTTACGCATCAATCACGCCCCTTTTGATCGACTACGGCCCGCGGGAATAGCACAGCTTGACCTCGGACGTACCGCGCGAACTGCGCACCGGACCGTGGCAGCCGAGTGGCAACGGCGAAGGTCGCGCCTCTGTTCCCCGCTGAGACGGTTAACGTCGCGTCCGAGGCGCCTTGCCGGCGGAAACTTGCCAACCATTAACCGCGGCGCAACCATATTGCCGCCCAGTAGGAGCCTCAGAGGGTCAGCAATGCCGCCGGAGGGCGGCCGGGAAGGGAAGGCTTGGCGATGGCTTCGACGACCTGCGAAAAGACGGGCGGCAACCGGACCCGCCACGGGGTGGGCCTTGCGGCGGCGATCGCCCTCCTGGCCGCGGGCCTCGTGACCCCCGCGGCTGCGCAGGCCCAGACCACCGGCTCCATCTTCGGCTTTCCGCCCCCGGCGACGCAGGCTCCGTCCGCCGGCGGGGGCCATCCGCTCATGACCCCGCAGGCGCTGGCCGAGGCGAAGGCCAACTTCCCTCAGTGCATTGCCGCCATGTGGCCGCTGGCGCAGGCCAAGGGCGTCTCGCGGCGCACGTTCGACCGATACACCGGCCGGCTTGAGCCGCAGATGAAGATCATGGACTTCATGGACAGCCAGCCGGAGTTCTCCAAGCCCATCGGCGCCTATGTGAACATGCTCGTCACCGACTGGCGGGTGAAGAAGGGCCGCGAGGTGCTGGAGCGCTACAAGGCCATCTTCGACCGGGCGGAGAAGGCCTACGGCGTCGACCGCTACGCCGTGACCGCCATCTGGGGCATCGAATCCACCTATGGCGACCCCGACGGCATCGGCTCGCGCAACGTGCTGGAATCGGTCGCCACCCTCGCCTGCATCGGCCGGCGGCAGGACTACTTCCGCGACGAGTTCATCGCCACCCTTCAGATTCTGGAAAAGGGCGACGTGCCCTACGACCACATGAAGGGCTCGTGGGCCGGCGCATTCGGCCCCACCCAGTTCATGCCCACCTCGTTCCAGCGCTTCGCCGTGGACTTCGACGGCGACGGCAAGCGCAACGTGGTGGATTCGATCCCCGACATCATTGCCTCGACCGCCAACAACCTGAAGCTGGATGGCTGGGAGTTCGGCAAGGCCTGGGGCTACGAGGTGGACCTGCCGCAGGGCTTCGACTACCGCCTCGCCAACCGAAACGTCCGAAAGAGCCTCGCCGAGTGGAATGCCCTCGGGGTGCGCCGCCCGGGTGGCACGGCCTATCCGCGTCCCACGGAGACGGCCTATCTGCTGCTGCCTGCGGGCGCCAACGGGCCCGCCTTCCTCATGATGAAGAACTTCGAGGCCATCCTGAAATACAACCCCGCCGACGCCTACGCCCTCGCCATCGGCCATCTGGCCGACCGGCTGCGCGGCGGCGGCGCCTTCTCCCAGCCCTGGCCGAAGGAGGAGCGCGGTCTTTCCAAGGCCGAGCGGCTGGAGATCCAGGGCCGCCTCGCCCAGATGGGCTACGACATCGGCAATGTGGACGGCATCCTCGGCCAGAAGACCCGCATCGCCATCCAGGATTTCCAGGCCCGGTCGGGCCTGCTGCCGGACGGCTACCCCGACGTGGCGCTGCTCCAGCAGATGCGGCGCTGAGCGAAGCCCGAACCCCCTTCCCGAGCAGCCTTCACCCCCGGCTTGACCGGAGGGCCCATCTCGACGCCGGGCGGAGGCGGGGATGCCGTGGTCGAGCGGGGAGCATGACGACCGCCGCGGCGCCCCTCACTTTTTGAAATAGCCCTTCACCGTGTATTTCGCGACGAAGGCGTCGATGGCGGCATAGACCGTGTCCCAGCGCGCGACGGTCTCCGCCGGAATCTCCACCGCCGCCGACCATAATGGCGTCTGGAACCACAGCCGGGCGACGGCATCCGGGGTTTCCGGCGTGGCCGGCAGGCGGGCGAGGACGCCGCGGTCCTCGGAGATCCGCACGAGATAATCGCCCCCGTCCGCCGGGAAGCGCTCCAGATCGTGCAGGAAGCCCTGCCGACGCTCCGGGTTGCGGACGCTGCTGATGGTCGCCGTCATCCCCTTGAAGTCCGGGTGGGGGCCAAGATGGAAGGCCGTGACGCGGATGATGGGATCGCCGGCCGCCGGCAGGCCGGCGTCCCGCGGTGGTGGCTGGCCGGGCAGGCCGGCGGTCGCGGCCATGGCGGCGCTCACGTCGGAGAGGGGGAAGGCGAAGGTGCTTTCCCGGCTGCGGATGACGCAGCCGAGCAGCGCCGGCTCCGGCGGCGCGAGGGCATAGCGCACCGGCAAGGCGAAGAGATCGTCGCCCGCCCGGTAGTAGAGCGTATCGCCGAAGCGGGCGAGCGCCCCCTGCCGCGCCTGCGTCACAGCCCCCGTATCCGTTTTGGCCTTGGGCGCCGGCGCCGCCGGGCGGCAGATGGCGGGCGGGACGTCCGGGAGAGGTGCCATGCCCGTCAGGTCAGCCCGATCCGATAGCTCTGGGGAAACGGCGTTCCGCCCGTGTCCACCGGCGCGAGTGGATGGCAGGCGGGCCGCAGCAGCACGCGCTTCACGATCTCCGGAATCATCACGCCCCCCACGTAGCGGCCGAGACATTCGTGGTGGCCGTAGCCGAAGTGGAGATAGGTGTGGAAGGGCCGGTCCGGCTTGAACACCTCTGGCTCGGGCACGAAGTCGGGATCGAACATGGCGGAGAGGCTGAGGGGGAGAACCACCGTGCCGGTGCCGATCACCTTCTCCCGCTCGGTGCCCTGGGCGATGGTGATGGTCTGGGACGCCTCGCGGAACATGAAGGCGACGATGGGCGAGAAGCGCAGCGCCTCCCACACGTAGCCGTCGAACAGCGCGTCGTTGCCGGCCGTCGCCGCCGCCCGCGCGCCGGCCAGCGCCTCCGGCCGGGCGAAGAGCTCGACCAGCGCATTGATGACCGCTTCGGCCGTGGTCTCGATCGCGCCGATGAGCAGGCCGCCGATATTAATGACCACGCGGTCCATGCCGAAATGGTCGGCCGCCGGCAGATTGAGGCTGAGAATGCGGGTGAGGCTGTCGTCCGGCGCGGTGCCGGCCTTGATCTCGGCGATCCGTGCGGGAATGAGCTGGGCGAACAGCGCCCGCAGCTTCACCCGGCTGTCTTCCGCCGCCTGATGGATCGCGTCCGCATCGGGGCGCCCGTCGTAGGGCAGATTGTTGAACTGGTCCATCTGGTTGGCATAGGACCAGTCGAGCATGTCGGCATCCGCGCCCTTGATGCCGAAGACGCTCTGGACGATGCGCAGGGGGACGAGGCGGGCGAGCTTCTGCACCGCCTCGATCTCGCAGCCGGCGGCGTCGAGCGCCGCATCGGCGAGCTGCGCGACCGCGGCGCGGATCTTCGGCAGGTCGTCCCAGGCGAGGATGGCGCGCATCACGGACTTGTCGCGGTAGTTCACCACGGTCTCGTCCATGGCCAGCATGAAGTCGCCCATCTTGGGCTTGTAGAGATCCACGGTGAACACCTTGGGGATCGAGAGGACCTCGATCACGTCGGCGCGCTTGGCCAAGAGCGTCACGTCGCTGGTCTCGTAGATGGGCGCGTGGGCGCGCAGCTCGGCGAAGAAGGCGCGCGGCTCGCTGGAGATCCAGCCGCGGGCCAGCGGCCAGCGCTCCGCCGGGCGGAGTGCGGCGAGCCGGTCGAGATAGGGCGTGGGCGAGGCCGCCCCAATGGCGCGGTCAATGGCGGACATCGGGGCCCTCCAGGATCTTGAGATATTCGATGATGGCAAACCGGTCCTCGGGCGAGAGCTTCGCTGTCGCGGGCGAGGGGAAGGCGTGGCCACGGTTGGAATTGCCGGGAAGCGCGGTGTCGAAGCGCGACAGGCGCCCCCGCTCGGCGGCAGGAATGGAATCCACCGATGAGACGAAGCCCATCTTCTTCGTGTCGTACCGCGCCGAGCCCACGTAGAACACGCTCGGGCGCTCCTCCTCGGGGGAGAGAAGGTCGTAGATGGTGGGCACGGAGCCGTTGTGCAGGAACGGCCCCGTGGCCCAGACGCCGGCCAGCGGGCCGGCCTTGTAGCTGGGCGGCAGCGCCCAGCCCTGGAGCAGGGTCTTGCCGTCCGGGGCGAAGCGCCCGCCATACCATTGCTTGCGGGCGTCGCCGGTGATGCCGCGGGTGCGCAGGTCGTTCTCGGTCACCACGCTCACCGCCGCGAGCAGCACCGGCCCGGCGAGAACCTGCTGTCCGTCGGGCGAGTGGGGCGCGCTGCCGAGCAGCGGCGCGAACGGCCCCGGCTTCGCATAGCGCGCGACGAAATTCGTCACCATCTTCGGGTCGGTCTTCACCGCATTGACGTCCACCATGGTGACGGCGAGCCACTGGCGGCCGCCGTCGGTCTCAGTGGGGGCGGTCAGGCGATATTCGGGGCCGCCGTGGCAGCCGGTGCAATAGGCCTTGAACAGCTCGGCGCCGCGCTTCGCCTTGGCGGCGTCCACCTTGCCCAGCTCCGCCTCGGGCCATGGCGGCGGCTTGAGTTCAGCGACCCACGCCTCCAGCGCCACAAGATTGTCGGAGAGGGCGGTGGAGGTGGCCGCGGGCAGATTGCCGCCGGCGAAATTGGCGTGGCCGAACACCCCCAGCACCTCGCCCACGTTGCGGCCGAGCGGGTTTCCGGCCACCCCGTTCCACTGCACGTAGCGCTGCTTCGGCGTGGTCCACAGGAAGGGATAGCTCACCGGCGCGTCGGGGATGCGGTAGTTGGCCGGCTCGCCCAGCGCGTCCGCCGCAACCGCGTTGAGGATGTGGCCGAAGGCATCGAGCCGCCCGCGCCCGTAGGGGGTCGGCGTCCAGGACGCCGCTTCCAGACGCCTTATCTCGGTGGCGAGGGCCTCCAGCGCCGGGCGCACCACCTTGGGGTCCACCGCCACGAGCCGCGCTGCGAAACGCTGGAACTTGGCCGGATCGGCGAGGGTCAGGTCGAGCGCACGGCTGAGGCGCGCCATGAACAATTGATAGTCGGCCGCCGACGCGCCGCCATCGATGCGGATGCGCACGCCCTTCGCCTCGATGTCGGAGGTGTGGCAGGCGGCGCAGGTCATGCCCACGGCGGGACCCAGCACGCCGCCGGGTCGGCTGTCCTTTACGAAGCCGATGGGCAGGCCATCCGGATTGAGGGGCGAAACCCCGTCCGCCGGCAGGAAACCCATCTCGGCGACATGGGCGGGATCGAGGAACAGGCGCTCGCTGAGCGGCTGTTCCAGCGCCCGCAGCACCGCATAGGGCAGAAGCTGCGAGCCCTGCGAGGTGTAATAGAACTGCTCGCGCAGGGAAGGCGACCAACCCTGGTCGAGCACCTTGAGCGCGCCGGGCTCCGCCGGCGCGTGCGGGCTAGACACGAGCGCATCGGTCAGCGCCGCCAGCCCCACGAAGCCCGCCACACCCGCGAGCAGGATCAAGCCTTTCCGCCCCAGCATCCTCTCCCCCAACTGGCTGAGGGGCAGCCGGCAGCGGCCGGCGCCCCATGCTCCTTCTTCCGCCGCGCGTCGCGCGCGGCTCAGGCCGAGCTTAGCCCGGCTTCATGTCAGGCCCCTTATGGCCTGCATGCGGCCCCGTCGCGGCTTACACCAGCGACAGGTCGAGGCTCTCGCGCAGGCGGGCGACAAGCTCGCCCTGCCGGTTGGTGCCGGTCTTCTCGTACAGCGCCTTGAGCTGGCTGCGCGCCGTGGAGAGGGCCACATTGCGCTGCTGGGCGAAGTCGGCCAGCGAGGCGCCCACCGCCAGCGCCGCCGCCAGCGCCGCCTCGGAGGGCGTGAGCTTGAAGGTGGTCTGGATGCGGCGGGCCACGTCGGCCCCGCCCCGCCCTGGGGCCCGCACCACCACCGCGATCTGCGATCGCGTGGCAAGGCGCGCGCTGCCCTCGCCGGTGGGCAGGGGATGCAGCGAGACGCGATAGGGGCCGCCGTCGCTGCCGGCGCGCGCCACCTCCATATGCTCGGCATGGGAGAGGTTCGCCTCGCCGCGGGCGGCGGCGAGCGCCAGAGCCACCGCGCCGGCCACCTGCCGCGAGGCGCGGTCGTCGCGGAAGGCGAGCTTGCCCTGGCGCAGCGCTATCTCGCCCGCCTTCACCATGGCCTCGCCGGCCCGGTTGACGTGGGCGACGCGCATCTCCGCATCCACCAGGAAGATGCCGGCGTCCACGATGTCGAGGGCGGCGGCGATGTCGCCCACCTTGGCCTTGGCCTCGTCCAGCAGCGCGTAGAGCTCGAAGGCCCGCCGCAGGTGCGGCACCACGAGCCCGAGCTTCTGCTTCTCCGGAGAGCCGAACGGCCCCTGGGAGCGCCCACGCAGGGCGCAGAAGGTGGCCATCACGTCCGCCTCCTGCGCGAAGTAGGAGACGAGCGAATGCTCGATGTCCATGGGCTCCACCACTTCGCGGAACAGGGCAGAGGCGCGGAACTGGTCCGCGTCCACGCCGTCCTCGCCGCAGATGACGCGGCCCGGATTGGACAGGATGTAGCTGAGGCGCGGGTCCTCGGTGGCGTGGCGGTACAGGAAGGTCTTGTAGTCGTTGTGGTCGTGGCCCCACACCCGCCAGGTCGGCCGGCGCGGCTGCTTGAGGCTGAAGACCGCGAGCTGGCCGACGCGGCCATCGACGTAGCGCGTCACCCCCTCGAGCAGGATGCCCCATTGGTGGGGATCGCCCGAAAGCTCGTAAACATCTGCGATAAGGCGGGAATATTGATCGAGTTCGCCCATGTCCGTCCCACTTCCCGCGCGGCCTTGCGTCCGGACCGGACAACGAAGCCAGCGCCATGATCCGATGGGCCGCCATGGTCCACCCCGCGAGGACCGGACGGCGACTTGGTGCGCGCTGCTGCCGAAGCGGCCCGAAACCGGGCGCAGCATTGCACAACCACCTCAGGCTGCAAGACGCCAGAGGGTGGGGTCATCCCCCATTCTGATGATGCTGCCCGAACCGTCGACATGCTCACCTATCCGTAAGCCCTGAGAGGAGAGCGCACCAAGAATGCGTGTCGAGAGGTTCGATCATATGCCCACCGGAAGCGACGAGCAGCGCCCCTCCACCCGGGAGGCGATCAGTGCCCGCGTCCGGACGCTTGCCATCGAGGCGGGCGCGCGGCCGAGCGACCATGGCTTCGGCCGGATGTTCCCGGCGCTCCAGCTGCCCGGCCACCGGATCGCCGACGGCCCGCAGGCGCTGAACGACCTCACGCGGCTCGCCGCCGCCATGGGACGCACCGCCGAGGCCGCCACCGGGCGCCCGCCGCGCCTGCGCTCGCCCGGGGATGCCGACATTCCCGCGGCCTACACCTTCCTGCTCGAGTTCGTGATGAACGATTTGGTGTGGGAGCGCCGCCCGGCCGAAGAGATTGCGGCGGCGGGCGCGCCCGACTATGGGCCCATCGGCGCCCTGTCCTCCCTGTTCAACCGGCGGTCCGGCTGCCTCGACCTCGACAGCGTCTATGACGCGCCGCGCGATCCCGCCGCGGTCCGGCGCATGCTGGTCGGCGAGGTGTGGCGCGACCCGTTCGGGGAGCCGCCCCTGCCGCCGCGCAAGAGCATGCGCAACGACCTGCCGCGCCATCCGCGCTCCGCCGATCCGGGGCGGGACCGGCAGGCCCGCATGAGCGACACCCGCAACGACAGCTCCCTGCCGCTCAGCCAGCTCCACGTCGCCTATCTGAAGGCGCACAACGCCCTCGTTGCCTCCGGCCGGTCGTTCGAGACGGCGCGTCGGGCGCTGCGCCAGCGTCATCAGTGGATGGTGCTCTTCGACCTCCTGCCCAAGCTCGCCGATCCCGCCGTGGTGGAAGAGGTGATGGCGGAAGGCCCGCGCGGCTGGCGGGTGGAGCGGCCCGGCGCCCTGTTCATCCCGGTGGAGTTCTGGGCCGCGGGCTTCGCCCTCGCGCCCAGCCTCGCCCGGCCGAGTTACGACTACAACCGCCACCTGCTCGACGCCGAGCCGGCGGCGCTCGCAACGCGCGCCACGCTTGGGCCGGCGGGGCCAGGTCCCGAGACCCTGCCCGCCAATCGGCTGATCGCCTGGGAAGGCTTCCTGCCGCTGGAGGCGGAGGCGCCGCAGCGCGCCCGGCGCATCGACACCATTCTCGCCGGCGCCGGCGAAACGGCGGAAGCCGTGGCCATGCGCTACCTGCTGCGCGGCTACCGCCTGGCCCTGCCCAGCGGCCAAGCGGCAGCCCGCCATCTCGGCCTCAAGGCGCTGCGCGACGACACGCTGCTCGCCGCCTTGCCGGAGGGGCAGCGCACCGCGGCGTTGCCGTTCTGCGAGGCGACGCCGCTGTGGTTCTACATTCTCGCGGAGGCGGGCGACCCGGAGGGGCCTGCCGGGCGGCATCTGGGGCCGCTCGGCAGCCGCATCGTGGCGGAGACCCTTTGGACCCTCGCACGCCACTCCGATGCGTCCATCCTGGCGCCCGGCGAAGCCTGCGACTTTGACCGATTCACCCTCAGCGACCTCGTCCTGCTCGCGGCCGAACAGGACAGCTGAGGTGGGGCGAGGACCGGAAATTCGAGACCCGCAGCGCCCGTCGCGGCGGCTCTTCCGCAGCGCACAATTCCTGCCGGCAGAGCTTGGGAAAATGCCTTCAGCGCGGCTACGCTTAGCTACTTTTAAATTAATGAGCGGTAAGTTGGTAGTGTTATCTTCCCCTAGGAATGTTCTTCTCATCGTATTTTCGTGACGATGAAAGAAATGGGGGTGACAATCCCGCCGGGATGCGCCTAGTTTTGCGCTGCGGCATTTACGGAAGGGGGCGCTTCCGATGGACAGTGTGGATCTACTCGACGGCGAACTGCGGACCGCGATTTCCCACCAACTCACTGAACCACAATCGGTTGCCGTCGTCGGCATCGGCTGTCGGTTTCCAGGGGGCATCTCAAGCGCCGCCGGTTACTGGTCCTTCCTCGTCGGCAAAAGATGCGGCATCCGCGAAATCCCCGCAGACCGATGGAATTACAAGAACTACTATGATCCCGACCCGGAATGTGCCGGGCGTTCCTATTCCAAATGGGGCGGCTTCCTTTCCGAAGACGTGTTCCATTTCGACCCCGCCTTCTTCGACATGGCCCCGCGCGAGGTCATGTCCATGGACCCGCAGCAGCGGCTGCTCCTCCAGGTCGCCTTCGAGACCATCGAGGATTCCGGCATCACCCTGCGCACCCTGCAGAAGAAGCGCACCGGCGTCTTCGTCGGCATCTCCACATCGGACTTCAGCTATTCCCAGCGCTACCGGCGCGTCGCCACCGACATCTTCGCGGGCACCGGCTCGGCGTATTCCATCGCCGCCAACCGCATCTCCCACAGGCTTGACCTGAACGGGCCGTCTATCGCCCTCGACACCGCCTGCTCCTCGGCCCTGGTGGCGGTGGACCAGGCCATCCGGCACCTCTCCATGGGCACCTGCGACGTGGCCATCGCCGGCGGCGTCAACATGATGCTGGACCCCGGCCCGTTCGTCGCCTTCTCCAGCGCCAACATGCTGTCGGCCACCGGCGCCATCTACACCTTCGACGCCCGCGCCGACGGCTTCGTCCGTGGCGAAGGCTGCGGCCTCGTGCTGCTGAAGCCGCTCGCACGCGCCATCGCCGACGGCGACCGCATCTATGGCGTCCTGCGCGGCTCCACGGTCAACCAGGACGGCCGCACCCCGACCCTTACCGCGCCGAGCGACGTGGCCCAGACGGCCATGCTCAACAGCCTCCTGGACCAGACCGGCATCGACCCCGAGGACGTGGGCTATGTAGAGGCTCATGGCACCGGTACGCCGGTGGGCGACCCCATTGAGGCGAGTGCCATCGGCCGGGTGTTCGGCGCCGGACGCGTCGACCAGCCTGTGATGGTCGGCTCGTTCAAGCCCAACCTCGGTCACCTGGAATCCGCCTCCGGCATCGCCGGTCTCATCAAGATCGTGCTTTCGGCGCATCACGGCATCGTGCCGCCGAATCTCAATTTCGAGCGGCCGAACCCGAACATCCCGTTCGACGCCCTCGGCCTCAAGGTGCCGGTGGAGCCCACCCCCTACGATGCCGAGGACGGCGTCCGCCTCTCGGTAGTGAATTCCTTCGGCTTCGGCGGCACCAACGCCTCGGTGGCGGTGGAGAGCTGGCACGGCGGCGCCCGCCCGGCGAAGTCCCAGGCGGCGCGCAGCGTTCCGTCCGACGACCCGGCCTTCATCCCCCTCTCCGCCAACGGCAAGGCGGGGCTTGCCCTGTGGGCGGAGGAGCTGGCCGAGGCGGTGGACGAGGGCGGCACGCTTTCGGCCGTCGGCTACGACAGCCTGTCCTCGGTCCTCAAGTCCAGCCGCGACCATCTCACCGAGCGCGCGGTCATTCTCGCCGACCGGGCGGCGCACGACCTGCCCCACAAGCTGCGCATGCTGGCGCTGGGCGCCGACGCGCCGGCGGACGAGGCCATCGCGCCCTACATCATCACCGGCCGCGCCAAGCCGCGCCGGCTCGCCTTCACCTTCTCGGGACAGGGCGGCCAATGGTGGGCCATGGGGCGCAAGCTCCTGACGAGCGATCCCACCTATCGTGCCTTCGTCGAGGAATTCGACGCCGTGCTGAAGCCGTGGACCGGCTGGTCCGTGGTGGAGGAGGTGCTGAGGGACGAGGACAAGACGCGCATCAACGATGCCGACGTCACCCAGGCCTCCATCTTCACCATGCAGGTGGGCCTCTACCGCATGTGGCGCGAGCGCGGCCTTACTCCAGAGCTGCTCGTGGGGCACAGCTTCGGCGAGGTGGCGACCACCTATATCGCCGGCTGCATCGACCTCGAGACCTGCGCCAAGATCATCTATCACCGCGGCCTCATTCCCCACGGCAGCAGCCGGCGGGGGGCGATGGCGACGCTGGGCGTCACCTTCGATCAGCTCGCCCCGCTGCTGCCCGATGACGGCAGCGTGGTGGTGGCCGCCTACAACGGACCCACGGCGCAGACCATCTCCGGCATGGAAGCGCCGGTGGACCGCCTGCTCGCCGAGGTGAAGCGCCTGTACCCGGACGTGCTCGCCCGCCGCCTCACCATGGACTTCGGCTGGCATTCGCCCCACCTCGACGACTGCGAGGCGAAGTTCCGCGCCGGTCTCGGCGAGATCTCCTGGAAACCGCCGTCTATCCCGATCGTCTCCACCGTCACCTCCATGCTGGAGACGCGGTTCGACAGCGAATACTGGTGGCAGAATCTGCGCCAGCCGGTGAACTACAAGAAGGCCATCGATTTCTGCATCGACCTCGGCATCGACGCCTTCCTGGAGCTGGGCCCACACCGCACGGTGACGCCGCTGATCCACGGTATCTCCCAGGAGCGCAACGCCTCCGTTGTGGCGGTGCCCTCGCTGGAGCGGCACGGCGACGATCGCCTGGTCATGGCCCGCTCCATGGCGACGCTCTACGTCAACGGCACCAGCTTCGACTGGACCGAGGCCCGGCCCGACGACCTGCCCCGCGACGAGCACGTCGCTCTGCCGCGCCGCCCCTGGGTTTGCGAGCGCCTGGTGCAGATGCCGCTTGAGGCCAAGCAATTCCTGTTCGACGACGACCGCCATCCCCTGCTCGGCTGGCGCGAAACCGGACCGGAGCCGGCCTGGACCAACGAGATCACGCTGAAGAGCGCGAAATACCTCGCCGACCACCGCCCCGGCGGCGACTGCCTTTTCCCCACCGTCGGCTACGTGGAGATGATGGCGGCGGCCCTACGCGAGCTGTTCGGCGCTGCCCCGGTGGAATTGCGCGATTTCAAGATCATGGATGCGCTCTCCATCGGCAATGACGACGTGGTGCTGCTGCGCACCTCCTATGATCCGATCACGAGCCGTCTGCGCATCTCCTCTCTGAAGCGCGACACGGACGAGGACTGGCGCCTGCGCGTGGAGGCCTACGGCTGGCAGCACGCCTTCGCCGTGCCCAAGGCGAGCTTCGACCCCGCACTCCTCGACACCACCCCCGCCATCACGCGGGAGGACTTCTACCGCCTCACCTCCCGCCACGGCCTCGACTACGGCCCGACCTTCCAGGCGGTGGAGGCCCTCTGGCTGCCGGAGCCGCGCCATGCGGTGGCCCGCATCAACAGCAGCGAGGCGGCGCGGCGCACCGGCTTCGTCGCCTTCCCCGGCCTGTTCGATTCCGTGCTCCAGGCCGGACTTGTGGTGGAAGACGCCGAAACTGGTCTCTGGGTCCCCGGCGAGCCTCTGCCGGAAATGGACGAGGTGGGCGGCAAGTACAGCCTCATGCTGCCGGTCGGCATCCGCAAGGTGATGGTGGCCGGTCCGCTGCCGAGCGAGGTCATCTGCGAGTTCTTCACCGACCCGCGCGACGACACCGGCATCTATCGCGTCTATGCGCCGGACGGAACGCCGCTGCTGTCCATCGAGAACCTGCAGGTGAAAACCCTCGGCGCGCTGAAGGCGGCCTCCGGCGACGGAGCGGCCCTGGTCATCGACGAGGTGTTCGAAGCGGAGTCCGGCAAGGCGCCCGCCCCCCTGCTCACCGGGCACTGGCTCCTCATCACCGGGGATCCGGCCGAGACGCAGCCTCTGGCCGCGGCGCTCGCCGCCCAGGGCTCCACCGTCGAGACCATGACGCCGGACGCGCTGTGCGCCATGGACGCCGACACCTTCGCGGCCCGTCTCGAGGAGCGGCTCGCCGCACCGGAAGGCGTCGCCGGCATTATCTATGCCGCCAGTGCCGGGACCCGCTTCGGAGGGGAGGCGGAGCTCTCCACCGATGATCTCCTCGCGGCCGTGGAGGCCGCGGCATGTGGGCTGGTGACCGTCGGGCAGGTGCTGGACCGGCTGCGGACCGCGCCCGAGCGCCCTACCCTCGTCACCATCGGCCGCGCCGGCCGGCGCGTGCCCGGGGACGGCGCCATGACCACCGAGGGCCTCGCCGACGCCGCCCTGCTCGGCATCACCCGCACCATCGCCAACGAATGCCCGGAGTTCGCCGTCCGCCACGTGGACGCCGATGCCGCCGCCTTCGCCGCGGGCGTGCCTTTGGCCCAGGCCGTGGCGGAGCAGAGCGAGGAGGCGGAGATCGTGCTGCGGGGCGTCTCGCGCCTCGTGCCGCGCCTGCGCCAGACCGAGCTCGGCGCCATGGCGCCCCGCCACCGGGTGATCGCCACTGAGGCCGACGGCTCCAATTTCACCGTCACCATGACGGCGCCCGGCGTGATCGATAACGTGGTGCTGCGCGAGTGCCCCTACCCCGCCCCCAAGGCGGGCGAGGTGGTGGTGGAGGTCGCCGCGGTGGGCCTCAACTTCCGCGACATCATGGCCGCCACCTCGATCCTGCCCGACGAGCAGGACGGCGAAGGCGCTTGGTGGCGCAATCTCGGCCTGGAGTTCGCCGGCACCATCCAGCTGGTGGGCGAGGGCGTCGAGGGCTTCAAGCCCGGCGACCGGGTGATGGGCATGGGCAAGGGCTTCCTGCGCCGGTTCGCCGCCGCCGACGCCCGCTTCCTGATGCACGTCCCCGACGACGTGGCGCTGATCGACGCCGCGACCCTGCCGGCCGCCTTCATGACGGCGCACTACTCGCTGGTGGACATCGGCCGCCTCGAGCCCGAAGAGCAGGTGCTGGTGCATCTCGCCACCGGCGGCGTGGGCCTTGCCGCCATCCAGGTGGCGCGCCACATCGGCGCCGAGATCCTCGCGTCCGCCGGCTCGGACGTGAAGCGCAGCCACCTGCGCGAGCTTGGCATCGCCCACGTGATGAACTCGCGCAGCCTGGAGTTCGCCGAGGACGTGCGCCGCGCCACCGCTGGCCGCGGCGTAGACGTGGTGCTGAACGCCCTCTCGGGGGCCGGCATCGACAAGGGCCTCGAGTGCCTCGCGCCCTTCGGTCGCTTCGTGGAGATCGGCAAGCGCGACCTGGCGCAGGACAAGCCCATCGGCCTCAAGTCGCTCTATTACAACAACTCCTACTCGGTCATCGACCTCTCCACCATCGCCGACGAGCGCCCCGCGCGCCTGAGCCGGCTGCTGCGTGCGGTGGAGGCTCACGTCGCCCGCGGCGAATATCGCCCGCTGGTCGCCACCCGCTTCCCCGTGTCCCGCGCCGCCGACGCCATGCGCCTGTTCGCCAAGGCCCAGCACATCGGCAAGGTGGTGCTGACCTTCGACGAGCCGGAAGTGGAGGTCCAGATCGACCTCGCCCAGCCCATGAAGCTGTCGGGCGAGGCGAGTTATCTCGTCACCGGCGGCCTGCGCGGCTTCGGTGTCGCGGTGGCCGATTATCTCAGCAGGCAGGGGGCGGGGCGGCTGCTGCTCGCCGGCCGCAACGGGACGCCGGACGAGGAATCCGCTCCGGCGATCGCGGCCATCGAGGCGCGCGGCACCGAGGTGGTGCCCCTCGTGCTCGACGTGACCGACGCTGCGGCGGTGGATGCGGTGATCGCCGCCCACGCCGCCTCCGACAAGCCGCTCCGGGGCATCGTCCACGGCGCGGCGGTGATCGAGGACGGCTTCCTCGCCCAGCTTGATGCGGGGCAGATCATCCGCGTCATCCGCCCGAAGGTGGGCGGCGGCTGGAGCCTCCACCGCGCGGTCGCGGCGCACAAGGCGAAGCTCGACTTCTTCGTCGGCTTCTCTTCCCTGGCGCAGGTGCTCGGCAGCCCGGGACAGGCCAATTACACCGCCGCAAACGCCTTCCTCAACGCCCTGGGCTCGTTCCGCAAGGGCCGCGGCCTTGCCGGCTCGGCGGTGGCGTGGGGCTCGATCGCCGGCTCGGGCTTCGTCGCCCGCTCCGAGGCGCTAGGCAATTATCTCGAAAGCATCGGCATGAAGCCGGTGCCCGACACCGAGGCTGCGGCCTCGCTGGGCACCCTGCTGCGGGCCGAGGAGGAAAACCCGGCCTTCGCCCGCGCCGACTGGGCCGCCATCACCCGCACCCTCGCCCGCACCGCCGCCACCGGCCGGGTGAAGCCGCTCCTGGCCCAGCGCTCCGCCGGCCGCTCGCGCATTCAGGCCGAACTCCTCGCCGCCCCGCGCGAAGCCTGGGACGGCATGCTGGCGGACCTGATCCGCGGCGAGGTCGCCAAGGTGCTCAAGGTGGCGCCGGCCGACATCCCGCCGGACCGCCGCCTCTCGGAGCTGGGCCTCGATTCCCTCTCCTCCTTCGAGCTGAAGAACCGCATCGAGGCCCATGTGGATGTGAACATCCCGGTGGCCAAGTTCCTCCAGACCCCCACCGTCACCGGCCTGTCCGGCGTTGTGGCCGCGACCTTCGAGACGGCCCAGAAGGCCCGTGCCGCGAGCGCGGCTGCGCTCGCCGCTGGGGGCAGCGCCAGCGACGGGAGCGAAGGCGCGGTGGCCTTCCGGCCTCTGGTTCGGCAGGAGGCCATGCTCGGCCTCGGCAGCCGGCCCATGACCTCGCCGGTGGCGCGGGCGGCCCTGGAAGTGACCGCCTCACGCGCGGTGGATCCCGCCCTCTCGTTCGAGACGCTGGCCCGCGCGCTCGCCAGCCTCGCCGCCGCGCAGGATGCCCTGCGCCTCACGGCCAACGACAGCGGCGCCGTGGTTCTCGGCGAGGCGCCCGACCTCGAATGGGTGGCGGGCGCCGCGGCACTCGCGCCCATCGCCCAGCCCGGCCCGCTGTGGCGGTTCGGCCTCGCCAAGGGCGAGGACGGCGCCCTCACCCTCCACGCCCGGGCGCACCGGGCGGCGGCGGACGTGGTCTCGCCGCACCGCGCGCTCACCGCCCTCGTCGCGGCGACCTCCGCCGCGCCGGCCGCCGACGCCCCCTTCACCCGCTTCGCCGCCGAGGGGCGGCCCCTGGACGGCTCGGCCGAGCAGGGCGCCCACCTCGCCTTCTGGAAGGAAGTGCTGCGGTCGGTGCCGCCCGCGCTCGTGCCCGGCGTGCGCTCGCTGGCCCCCGCCCCCGCCGGCTTCGGCCTCAACCGCGGTCCGGTCGGCCGGCTGGAGGCGCACGTCGCCATCCCCGGCTTTGCCGGCATGCCTGCCGCCGAGCAGGAGGCCCTGCTGGTGGCCGCCCTCGCCCGCGCCCTGTCGGGGCGCCACGGCGCGCCCTGCGTGGTCATCGAATGCCACGATCCCGCCGGCGTCACCGCGCCGGCCGGACTGATCGGCCCGGTCGGCGCCTCGGTGCCGCTGCTGCTCGATCGGCTGGACGCGCCGGGCGACCGGCTGGTGCGGCGGGCGCGCCAGCGCCTCGCCATGGCCCGTGCCCACAAGGCGCTGGACACGGCCGCGCTGGAGATTCTCCTTGGCGCCCGGCTCAACGCGGCGGGTGCGGCCCTGCGGCAGGTCGGATTCTCCTATCTCGACGCCGACGCCCGGACGGCGCTCGCCGCCGCCGGCATGACCACGCCGCTCGCGGCGCTGGCCGATCCGTTCAACGAGATCCGCTGGGACGCCATGGCGGACGGCGACGGCATCCGCCTGTCCCTCGGCCTCGACACCGCGGCCTTCGACTCCGCGGCCGCCCACGCTCTGCTGGACGCCTTCATCGCCGCGCTCGGCAGCCTCGGCGGGACGACCGCCGCCGCGGCCGCCACGTGGCACGCGCCCAATGAGACGCTGCGGCGCCACGCGGCCACCGCGTCCGTCGCTACGCCGGCGCCGGCCCCGGCAGCAACGCCGGTGCATGCCAGCGGCGAGCGCGAGGTGCCCGTGTCGCTGAAGCAGGGCTTCCTGCTGCGCTCCTTCCTGAAGCCTGAGACGGGGCACGCCTGCCGCGCCTTCTGGACCATCGGCCGCGCCTTCCGGATCATGCCGCGCATGGATCTGGAGCGCCTGCGCCGCGCCCTGCGCCTGGTGGAGGAGCGCCAGGAGGCGCTGCGCACCCGCTTCGTGCTCGGCGACGACGGCCTGCCCCGCGCCTTCATCCTGCCCCCCGGCGAGCCGCCGCTGGCGGTGGAGGACATGCCCGGTGCCAGCGAGGCCGAGATCGACGCCCGCCTTGCCGCCCTCATGGACGAGGAGATGGACCCCTTCACCAACCCGCCCTACCGCAT
Organism: Xanthobacter pollutisoli; assembly: GCF_040044995.1. Lineage (NCBI taxonomy): Bacteria > Pseudomonadati > Pseudomonadota > Alphaproteobacteria > Hyphomicrobiales > Xanthobacteraceae > Xanthobacter > Xanthobacter pollutisoli. The sequence continues at coordinate 80,357 of NZ_JBDZDP010000008.1, read as the reverse complement.
CACGGTCCTGCGCTGCGGCGCCGAGGGCGACGTGGTGGTGGCGCACGGGCACCACTCGGTGTTCGACGGCTGGTCGCTGGGCGTCTTCGTGGAGGAGCTGTTCCAGGCCTTCCTCGGCATCCCGCTGCCGCCGCCGGAAATGGGCGTCGAGGAGTATGTGCGCACGTTCGAACGCGCCACCGACCCGGTCTTCATGGCCGAGCGGGACGCCTACCTGCGCGCCCTCTATGTCAACCCGCCGCCGCTGCCCCGCTTCGGCCGTGCCGCCAAGGGCCTGACGCCCAACTTCGACCTCACCCAGGGCGGGCCGTCGGGAGAGATGTTCGCCTTCACCAGCCTTGCGGGCCAGCAGCGCCTCCAGACGCGGGCCCGCGCCGCCGGCGTCACCGAGACGGCCCTGCTGATGGCGGCCGTCGCCCAGACCCTCGCTACCCGCGGCGGCGTGGACGACGTGATGATGAACGTGCCCACCGCCATGCGCACCGACCGACGGCTCAACAGCTTCATCAGCTGGGTCGCCGGATCGGCCCTGCTGAGGGCTCCGGCGGCGGCAACGCCCAGCCTCGAGCAACTGGCCGCGAGCCTCGCCGACCAGCTCAACCGCGCGACCCCCTACGTGCCGTTCGAATACGCCGCGCTCGACGGGCCGGTGCACGACGAGGTTCTGGCCGCCGGCTCCTACCTCGCCCTGTACCAGACCGGCATGCAGGCGCCGGACCGCTTCGCCCGTGGCGCCACCACCTCGGCCCTGCAGCGCCAGGGCAAGGCGGAACAGCTCGACCTCGGGCTCATCAAGGTGGCGCCGGTCGGGTCGGCGCGGCTCATGCGCTACGCCATCAACGAGTTTGATCTGCGCTCCTTCCAGAGCGCCGACGGCCTCGCCTACCGCATGGCGTTTGACCTCACCGCCTTGACACCGGCGGAGGGACACGGCTTCCTTAAGGAGGTACTCGACCGTATGGGGCTTGGCGGCGACGGTTGCACGGCCATTGTCGATGCGGACGAGGAGCAGCCGGCGTGACCCCACACCCGTTCAGCGCTTCATGGAGCGGTGAAACCCCTGGCGGCGACCCAAAGGTCGCCGTCCACCGGACGAAGCCGCCGCAGATCACCGAACCGCCGGCGCACCATCGCGGCCGCGAGTTGCGCCGGCCCTCCGGACCGGCTCGCGCGTGCGTTGGAATGGGCGGCGGCCGTGAAGCCTGAACCCGTCCCCGCTCTCCACACGCGGGCCGATCATTCCGCCGGCTGGCGCCGCTTCGCCTTCGTTGCCCTCGCCGCGCTCGCGGCGGGCGCCTACGGCTTCTACTGGTACATCCTGCCCGCGCCGGTGCCCTACCACGAGGTGCGACCCCGGCTCATGAGCCTTGAGATCAACGGCCCCGGCCTCCTCGACGCCATCAATCGCGTGGTGGTGACGAGCCGCATCCAGGGCTTTCTCAAGGTCATCGAGGCGGACCGCAACGACGTTGTGAAGACCGGTCAGGTGCTGGCTCGCCTCGAATCCGTCGACTTGCAGAACCAGCTCGCCGCCGCCGTGGCGGAAGTCACTGCCGCCGAGCGCGGCGTGACCGAAGCGCAGAGTGAGCGCGCCCGCGCCCAGGCCATGCTGGACAAGACCAAGATCGAGTTCGAGCGGCGCACCACCCTGGTCCGGCTCAATGCTGCATCCCAGGCCGAGCTGACCACCACGGAAGCCGCCTTCAAGCAGGCCGAGGCCGACATCGCCCGCACCGACGCCGGCATCGAGCGCGCACGGGCGCAGGTGCTTTCGCAGCAGGCCAACGTGAAGGTGCTGGAGGCCCGCCTCGCCGAAGCCACCATCACTTCCCCTCTCGACGGCGTGGTCATCTCGCGCGAGCGCAATCCTGGCGACCTGCTGCTGCCCGGCGCCAACCTGATGCAGGTGGTGGAGCTCTCCACCATCAACGTCTCGGCCCGGTTCGACGAATCCGCCCGCTCGACGATCAAGGTGGGCCAGCCGGCCCGCATCCGCTTCGCGGCCGATCCTTCGCGGGAATGGAACGGCAAGGTGCTGCGCCTGTCGCGGCAGGTGGACCAGGAAACCCGCGAATTCACCGCCGACATCACCCTCGATTCCCTGCCCGAGAGCTGGGCCATGGGGCAAAGGGCCAACGTGGCGGTGGAGGCGCAATCTCCCGAGCGCGTCATCGGCATCCCCGAGAGCCTCGTCAGCCGCCGCGACGGGCGGGCGGGCGTTTGGCTGGCGCAGCGCGGGCGGGCGGTGTGGACCCCGCTGACCCTCGGCTACATCAGCGGCTCCAATATCGAGGTGACCCGCGGCCTGAAGGAAGGTGATGCGGTGCTGGCGCCGGCCGGCCGCTACGCCTTCCAGCCCGTGAGCCTCGGCACCCCGCTGCCGTGACCGCGCCATGGCAATCCACGGCAGCCACGACCCGGGACCATTGACCCGCACGCGGCGCCTCGGACGCGCCGCCGCGTTCCTTCCCCACGCTCCAACCCACGCTCCAACCCGCTTGGCGTTCGCATGAATATCGCCCTGAAGGACATGAAGTTCTCCGCTCTGCGCTTTGCGCTGACGGCGGTGGGCATCGGCCTGCTGCTGGGCGCCACCATGGGCATGATCGGGCTCTACCGCGGCATCGTCCACGAGGCGCTGCTCATCATCAACGACATCGGCGCCGACCTCTGGGTGGTGGAGGGCGGCCGCTCCGGCCCCTTCGCCGAAAGCTCCGCCGTGCCCTCCAGCCTCGACCGGCGGGTGGAGGGGGTGCCGGGCGTCGCGGCCACCCGGCGATTCATCCAGTACAACCAGCAATACACGATCGACGGCAAGCCGGTGCGCCTCGCCGTGACCGGCGTGGACTATCCCAAGGATTCCGGCAGCTGGATCCCGCTCATCGACGGCCGGCTGTTCCGCTCCACCCGCTACGAGGCCATCGCCGACCAGTCCACCGGCCTGCTGGTGGGCGACGTGATCCGCCTCGGCCATGACGATTACACCGTGGTGGGCCTCACCAAGGGCCAGGTGGACATGGGCGGCGACGGCATGTTCTTCGTCACCATTTCCGATTCCCAGGCCATCAACCGCGTCCTGCCGTCCGAGGCGGTGCTGCTCAACCGGCTCGCCAAGGGCCGCTCGCGCATGGGCCTGGGCGACGGCGGCGCCATCGGCGCGGTGATGGTGGAGCTTCGGCCCAATGCCGATGTGCGCGAGGTCCAGCGCCGCATCAAGGCGTGGGGCGACGTGGAAGTGCTGACCCAGCAGGAGGAGCGCGACATGCTGCTGAACGGGCGGCTGTGGCGCCTGCGGGTGCAGATCCTCGCCTTCACCGCCATGACCCTGCTGGTGGCGGGATCCATCATCGCCCTGACGATCTACATGCTGACGCTGGAGAAGATCAATCAGATCGCCTTGCTGAAGCTGATCGGCGCCCGCGACCGCGTCATCATCGGGCTGATCGTGCAGCAGGCGCTGTGGATCGGGGTGCTCGGCTTCGCCGTCGCTCTCCTCATCTCCTTCACCCTCTATCCCAACTTCCCGCGCACCGTGCTGCTGCTGCCCGAAGACCTCGCGGGCATCGGCTTCTCGCTGTTCGTCATCAGCCTGGTCGCCAGCTGGTTTGCCATCCGGCGGGCGATGCGGGTGCGGGCTCAGGAGGTGCTGGCGTGACCGCGCAGCTGCCCGGACTCTATTCGCCCCCCGTCCGCTCCGGCGCTCCCGCCGACGCAGCCGACGCCGCGACCCGTCGCGCGGTGATGGAGGTGCGGGGGGCGAGCAAGATCTATCTGGCCGGCCCCAACGCGGTCGCCGCGCTCACCGACATGTCGCTGACGCTGAACGCCGGCGAGCTCACCGGCATCGTCGGGCCCTCGGGCTCGGGCAAGACCACCTTTCTGATGATCGCCGGCCTCCTCGAGCCGCCCTCCACCGGGGCGGTGTATTTCCGCGGTCAGCCCATCGCCGATCCGCAGACGCGGCTGAACAGCCTGCGCGACTTCCGCCGGACCCACGTGGGCTTCATCTTTCAGAAGGCGAACCTGATCCCCTTCCTCACTGCGGTGGAGAACGTGCAGATCGCGCTGGAAATCAACGACGTGCGGCCCCGCATGGCGCGCGAGCGGGCGCGGGAGCTGCTCGCCCAGTTCGGCCTCGACCATCGCGAGAACAATTATCCGACCCAGCTTTCGGGCGGCGAGCAGCAGCGCGTGTCCATCGCCCGCGCGCTCGCCAACGACCCGGTGCTTCTGCTCGCCGACGAGCCCACCGCGGCGCTGGACGGCACGCGCGGCCGGCAGGTGATGGAAGCCTTCCGCGCCCTGGCTGACCAGCGGCAGGTGGCGGTGGGTGTGGTGACGCACGATCCCCGCTGGTCGGACATCTTCGACCGCATCGTCGAGATGAGCGACGGGCGGATGGTGGCCGAGCGCCCCGGCGGGGCGGGATCGGCCGCCGCGCACGGCTAGCCTTCCGCCCACGGGTCGGCCCGCGGCGAGCAGCCGTCAGGCGCGCGGGGCGAGGTGCTCGGCCGAGGTCGTGACCTTCCCGTCCGGTGCAAGGTAGTCGATGAGCTTCAGCGTACGCTCGCCGGTGCCGGCGAGCTTGGCGATGATCGCGCGCATGGCCTTGAAATCGGCCGTCGTCAGCGGCTCGAACAGGGTGTCGTTGGCCGGCACCTGCACCCGTGTCAGCTCGGCGAGGTGGCGTTCCGCCTCCGGCGTCACCGCCAGCACCACCCTTCGGCGGTCGTCCGGATTGGTGGTCTTGGTGACGAGACCCGCCGTCACCAGCTTGTTGACCTCGATGGTCACGAAGGCGCCTGACAGGTGCAGGTGATCGGCCAGCGTGGCGACGCCGAGCCCGGTCCCGCGGCTGCCGAGGCGGGCGATGGAGGTCAGGATCGTATATTGGGTGCCCGAGAGCCCGATGAGGCCGCCCAGGCGGTTGCGCACCTCCTGGATGGCGGCGGCGAAGGCGAGCATGTCGTGCACCAGTTCGCGGAACTCCAGATCGGAGCCGTTCACCAGCAACGCGGCGCGCGAGGCCGTGAGAGGCAGCTGGCGGCGGGACGTGGCATTCTTCGACTGCGGCATGGGACTAGGACGCTCCCGCGCGCCGTGCTCCCCGCCCTGACGGGGGAAGACGCGCTGTCGGCTTTCTTAGCCGGGCATAGCCCTTGACGTCCATCCGCCTTTGATAATAGCTTTGTTACAAAGTTATCTTGAAGGTGACATCGCCATGTCCCACGACGGACCCGGCATCGATCTGACCGACACCCGCGCCTTCCGCCGCACCCTCGGCGCCTTCGCCACCGGCGTTGCCGTGGTGGCGGCCGAGGGGGAGGACGGCACGCTCGTGGGAATGACCATGAGCTCGTTCAACGCAGTCTCCCTCGACCCGCCGCTGGTGCTGTTCTCGGTGGCGCGCACGGCGCTGTCGCTGCCCGCCCTGCGTGCGGCGCGGGCCTACGGCATCTCGGTCCTCGCGCGGGATCAGGAAGACCTCTCGACCCGCTTCGCCCGCCCCCACGCGGAAAAGTGGGCCGGCGTCACGCACCTGCGCGGCCACGGCGGCGCGCCGCTGATCGCCGAAGCTGCGGCGCATCTGGAATGCGTGCCCCACGCCATCCACGACGGCGGGGACCACGAGATCTTCGTCGCCCGGGTCGTCGCGCACCGCGCCGCGCCGGCCGAGCCCCTCATCTTCCACGCCGGACGCTACCGCACCCTTGCGGCCGCCGTCGGCTGAACGCCCTATCGAGAGACGAGCCATGATCAAGACCGGTGCCGAGCACATCGCCAGCCTCAGGGATGGGCGCGAGATCTTCATCGACGGCGAGCGGGTCGGCGATGCCACCACGCATCACGCCTTCCGCCGCTCGGTGGCGTCCGTGGGGCGCATGTTCGACTTCCACAGCGCACCGGACAACCGCGAGCTGATGACCTTCGAGACCGACACCGGAACGCGAGCCAACCGCATCTGGCAGCTGCCGAAGAGCTACGAGGACCTCAAGGTCCGCCGCCGCGGGCTGGAGGCCTGGACCGAGCTGCACGGCGGCTTCCTCGGCCGCGCGCCGGACCACGTCGCCTCCTGCATCTCCGGCATGTATATGGGTCTCGATCAGTTCGAGCTCTACGACCCGGCCCGCGCCCGCGCGCTGGCGGACTATTACCGCTACGCCCGCGACAACGACCTTTATCTCACCTACGTCATCATCAATCCGCAGGCCGACCGGTCGAAGAACGCCGCCGAGCAGGCCGACCCCTTCCTCTCCGCCGCCATCGTGGACGAGGACACCTCGGGCATCACGGTGCGCGGTGCCAAGATGCTGGCCACCGGCGGCATCATGGCCAATGAGGTGTTCGTCACCTGCATCCAGCCGCTGCAGAAGGGCGAGGAGCCCTACGCGCTGTCCTTCGTTATTCCGATGAATGCGAAGGGGCTGAAGATCCTCTCGCGCAAGTCCTACGAGGCGGGCGCCCCCAGCGTGTTCGACAATCCCCTGGCGAGCCGCTTCGACGAGAACGACGCGGTGCTCTATTTCGACGACGTGAAAGTGCCGTGGGACCGCATCTTCATCGCCCGCGACATCGTCATGACGAACAAGCAGTTCCATGCCACGCCCGCCCACGTCTACCAGAACTACCAGGCGCAGATCCGCCTCTCGGTGAAGCTGAAGTTCCTCCTTGCCATCGCGAAGCGCATCACCGAGGTGAACGGCACCACCCAGTTCCCGCAGGTGCGCGAGACGCTGGGCCAGCTCGCCGCCGAGTCCGCCATGGTGGACGCCTTCGTTGCCGCCATGGAGGCGAAGGGCAGCTTCTATGGTCCGTATTTCGTGCCTGACCGGCACACGCTATATGCGGCTCAGACCCTGGCGCAGCAGCTCTACGGCAAGTTCGTCTCGACCCTCCGCGAGCTCGCCGGCGGCGGCATGATCATGCTGCCCTCGTCGGTCCACGATTTCGAGAATCCCGAGCTCTCGCGCCTCATCGGCAAGACCCAGCAGTCGCCGGCCGCCAGCGCCGAGGAGAAGGTGAAGTTCTACAAGCTCGCCTGGGATGCGGTGGGCTCTGAATTCGCCTCGCGCCACACCCAGTACGAGATGTTCTATGCGGGGGCCTCCTTCGTGGTGAAGGGCCACTCCTTCCGCACCTACGACTGGGCCGATGCCCAGCGTCTGCTCGACATGATGCTCTCTTCCTACGATCTCTCTGACGAGATCTCCCCCGCGCCGGCCGCCCGCGCCGCCGAATGACCCCCTGAAGGACTGCCCCGACATGGCCATCAACAAGATCCACGACGAGTTCCACACCCTCGACCTCACCACCGGTTGGGAGGTCCCGCCCGGCTACCCCGAGGGCATCAAGCAGAAGATCCTGTCCGGCGCGCTCGACGAGGCGGGCAAGGCCGGGTCGCGCTCGCGCCTGCTCAAGTTCGATCCCGGTGTCTTCACCACCAGCCCGTTCGTGCACGAGTATTGGGAAGAGGTGTTCCTCGTCACCGGCGACCTCACCGTCGGCAATGACGAGAAGGGCGAGGGCGGCGAGAATTTCCCGCCCTTCACCTATGCGGTGCGCCCGCCGGGCGCGGTGCATGGCCCCTTCAAGTCGGAAAAGGGCTGCATCCTGTTCGAAATGCATTATTTCGATCCGGCCTGATTCCCTCTCGACCCGGACCGATCCATGCCAGCCTCACTGACCCCGACCCTCGCCGTCCTCGCGGATGATCTCGCCTCGGGCCGCACGTCAGCGCGGGCGCTGGCGGAGGCGTGCCTCGACCGCATCGCCGATCCCGCCGGCGAGGGCACCCGCGCCTTCGTTTCGGTCCATCGCGACGCGGCGCTGGCGGCGGCGGAGGCGCAGGACCTGCTGCGCAAGGCGGGGGCCGCGCCCTCGCCCTTCGCCGGCATCCCCATCGGGGTGAAGGACCTGTTCGACATGGCCGGCGAGGTCACCACCGCCGGCTCCAAGGTGCTGCGCGGCGCACCGCCGGCCAAGGCGGACGCTCCGGCCGTCGCCCGGCTGCGCCGCGCCGGCTTTGTGGTCATCGGGCGCAACACCATGACCGAGTTCGCCTATTCCGGCCTCGGCATGAACCCGCACACCGGCAACCCGGCGGCGCCCTTCGAGCGGGCGACCAGCCCGCGCGTGTCGGGTGGTTCCTCGTCCGGCGGGGCGGTGGCCGTGGCGGACGGCATGGCTCATGCGGCGCTGGGCACCGACACCGGCGGCTCCTGCCGCATCCCCGCGGCCTTCTGCGGCATCGTCGGCTTCAAGCCCACGGCGCGCCGCGTGCCGCGGGCGGGCGCCTTCCCTTTGTCCACCACCCTTGATTCGATCGGTCCCATGGCCCGCTCGGTGGCCTGCTGCGCCGCCATGGACGCGATCCTGAGCGGGGCCGAGCCCGTCCCCCTCGCCCCGCGCTCCGTCGCCGGCATGCGCCTTCTGGTGCCCACCACCGTCGCCCTCGACGGCCTCGACGCGGAGGTTGCGCTTGCCTTCGAGGCCGCGGTGGAACGCCTCGCCAAGGCGGGAGCCAAGATCGTCTCCGCCCCGTTCCCGGAATTTGCCGAGGTGGCGACCCTCAACGCCAAGGGCGGCTTCTCCGCCGCCGAGAGCTACGCCGTCCACCGCCGGCTGCTGGCGGAGAAGGGCGACGCATACGACCCGCGCGTTGCGCTGCGCGTGCGCCGGGGTGCCGAGCAGTCGGCCGCCGACTATGTGGATCTGGTGGCGGCCCGCGCGGCGCTGGTGGAGCGCGCCGCGGCGCGCATCGCCGGCTTCGACGCTCTGGTGATGCCGACCGCCGCCATCGTGCCGCCGAAGATCGCCGACCTTGCGACCGACGACGACGCTTACGGCCGCGCCAACCTCCTCGCTTTGCGCAATCCCACCCTCATCAACATGATCGACGGCTGCGCCATTTCCCTGCCCCTCACCGCCCCCGGCGGCGCCCCGGCGGGCCTGATGCTCGCCGGCGCTCCGGGAGGGGATGCCTCCCTGTTCGCCGTGGCCGCAGGGGTAGAGGCGGCTCTGGCATCGACCGTCTAGGGCGTCTGGGGCAGAAGGCGTTAGGCCGATCGCGTCGCGAAACCGCGCCGGCCTAGCCGACGCCGGAGGCGGCGCCCTCGCCTTCCGGCGCGCCTTTCGGCAGTGTCACGGTGAGCCGCGCCCCGCCGCCGGGCCGGTCGGAGATGACGACGCTGCCGCCGTGGCTCTCCACCATCTGCCGCACGATGGTGAGACCGAGGCCGGCGCCCCCGCTCTCGCGGTTGCGCGACGGCTCGAGCCGATAGAAGGGCTCGAAGACGCTCACCCGCTCGGCTTCGGGAATGCCCGGTCCACGGTCCTCCACCTGAACTTCCACCGCGGCACCGCGGTCGAGCAGCGTGATGTCGGCGCGCCCGCCATAGGCGAGCGCATTTCCCACGAGATTCGCCAGCATGCGCGTCAGCGCGCCGGCGTTGCCGAAGACGATCATCGGCGCCTCGGCCCCCACCAGAGTGACGACGCCGCCGGCGGCGCGACGCGCCTCGCATTCAGCGCGGGCAAGCCCGGCAAGGTCCACCCGTTCGCCGGAGGCCGGGGCGAAGGACGCGCGGGCGAACGACAGGGCGTCGTCCACCAGGGCCTGCATGCCATCGAGATCGGCGCGCGCCTTCGCCGCCTGTTCGCTGTCGGGCATCAGCTCCAGCCGCAGCCGCAGCCGGGTGAGGTAGGTGCGCAGATCGTGGCTGATGGCACCGAGCACCAGGGTGCGCATGCGTACCAGTTCGGCGATGCGCGCCTGCATGGCGTTCACCGCGCGGATGACGAGGCGCACGTCCGCCGCCCCCCGCTCGCGCACGTGGGAGGGTTCGAGGCGCACGCCGAATCGCTCCACCGCGTCGGCGAGATCGGACAGGGGCCTTGTCTCCCGCCGCACCGCCAGGAGGGCCACCAGCGCCACGAGGAAGCCGAGGATGCCGGCGATCAGGCCGAGCGGCAGGCCCAGCAGGCGGGCGGTGACGTCGCCGCCGGCAACGATCTGCAGATAGCCGCCACCGGTCAGAGCCACCACCACCCGGAGCCGCGCGCCGCGCAGGTTGCGCAGCCGCTCGAGGAAACGGTTGCCGTCGCGCTCGACGCCGACGAGCGAGACGGACACGAAGCGGTCCGGCGGCCCGCCCACCAGCTGCCGCAGCCGACGGGCGGCAAAGCCCAGCAGCGCCGGAGTCTTCCTTGTGGGCTGCGCGAGGACGATCTGCGGGGCAAAGCCGGGGGCGGTGGCCGCGCGCAGCGCCAGGATGCGCTCGTCCGCCGGGAGGCGCTCCACCAGCTGGGCGAGGGCGGCGATGCGCTGCATCGTCGGCACCACGGCCCCCAGCGGCGCGGCGCGGCGGCGTTCGCCGATATAGGCCGCGAGCATCAGCACCTGCACGGCGATGAGGCCCCCCACGACAATGAGCGCCAGCCGCGCCGCGATGCCGAGGCGGCGGGCGCGCCGGCTCACGCGGGCGGCGGCCCCGGCATCGGCGGGATCGGCGCTAGAGGGTGCGGACATCGGCGCCCAGGAGATAGCCGCCGTTGCGGACGGTCTTGATGAGGCCAGCCGCATCGGGCGAAGCGCCGCCGAGCTTGCGCCGCAGGCGGCTGACGGACACGTCGATGGTTCGGTCGAAAGGATCGGCCGAGCGGCCGCGCGTCCAGTCCAGCAGCTGGTCGCGGGTGAGGACCCGTTTCGGCCGCTCCAAGAAGCAGGCGAGGAGATCGAATTCCGCCGAGGTGAGATCGAGGACCGGCCCCTCGGCCTGCGCGACGCTGCGGGCGTCGAGATCGGCGACGAACCCGGCGAAGGCGACGCGGCGGGTCCGGCCCGCCTGTTGCGCGCCGTCGAAGGCGCCCTCGGCCCGCCGCAGCACGGCGCGGATACGGGCGAGAAGCTCGCGCGGATTGAACGGCTTGGGAAGATAGTCGTCGGCCCCCATCTCGAGGCCGACGATGCGGTCCACGTCATCGCCCTTGGCGGTGAGCATCAGGATGGGCAGGCCGCCGCGCGCCCGCAGCCGGCGGCAGATGGAAAGCCCGTCCTCCCCCGGCAGCATCAGGTCGAGCACCACGAGGTCTGGTCGGGTGGTGGCGAGCAAGCGGTCCATGGCTGCCCCATCCTCGGCCGCCAGCACGGCGTAGCCCTCGCGGCCGAGGAAATCGGCGAGCAGGGAGCGGATCTCCCGGTCATCCTCGACGAGCAGCAGCGTGCGCTGGACCAATGGGTGGGCCTCCCGGCAAAGCAGGCGATGGAATGGGGGAGTGTCGCCAAGCGCGTCGGCTGCATCAATGCCGCAGGCGTGCGGGGTTACAAAACGTTACAGCGCCTCACTCAATCGCAAAGCCGGTGCAACGGCGCGCCTCCATGCTCCTCCCATCGCAATGGCCGGCCATCGAGCCCGGCCCGAACGGAGGCAGACATGACCCGCGCCGCACTCATCCTCACCCTCTCCGGCTTCTCCGTGCTCGCCGGCATCACCGAGGCCGCCGCCTGGACCCGCACCGGCACCGTCTACACCCCGCGCGGGGCCTATACCGGTGCCGCCGCCGGGTCCTGCGGGGGCGGCACATGCAGCCGCGCCGCGACCGTCACCGGGCCCTATGGCGGCAGCGTCTCGCGCACCGGCAGCGTCTCCCGCACCGGCCCGGGGACGTATTCCTATCAGCGGACCACCACCGGCCCCAATGGCAACAGCGTGACCCGCTCCGGCTCCGTCAGCCGCTATTGAGTTCCGGACCTCAACAGGTCCGGACGGGCCGGGTCGCGGCGTGCCGCCCCATAGCCGCGACCCGGTGCCCCCATTTCCTCTCATGAGCTCGCAAGAACGGCCGTCGTCCTCAGCGAGCTGCGCGTCCGTGTCACGACTGAAACCTGAAACGGTGCCATGGTGGGGCGAGCATTGAGTGGAATGCATTTCTGTAATGCGGAAAATGCGCGTGCTGCAATGCAACATTCTGGCTATGGTAGCTGCAGCTGAGCGTACCGACCACTAGGCCGTCGGCCACACGGTGCGCAGTGAGACCGACATGAAGAACATCCTCAAGATTGCCGGTGTGGCCGGCCTCCTTGCCACGACCTCTGTGATCGCGGCCGTTTCCGTCCGTGCTGCCGACCCGCTGCCCGCAGAGCGTCAGGCCATCGTGACATACCTCGGCGGAAAGTCTTCGGCCGTGACCTATTATGTCCGCCACGACAAGGGCTTCCAGGTCATCACCACGCTCGATGCCGCCGGCGAGCCGGGTGCTGCTCCAGCGGTGGTGCGCGTCTCCGCCGTGCTTCAGCCCGGTCAGGAGCAGGTGGTTTCGCTGCCCGGACCGGCCGGTCGCGACGCGGCCACCCTGCGCATCGCCCGCGTCGGCGACCGCATCGAGGTTGCCAAGGTCGGCGCCCTCTCCTACTGAGGCTTCGCCGCTTTCGCAGTGCACAGGGCGCCCCGTCGGGGGCGCCCTTTTTCTTGGTGCGTTGTTACCCATACCGCTAGCCGCGCAGCTTCGGATCGCCGTAGCCACCACCGGTGGGCGTCACGATGATGACCGCCTCGCCGGCCTCCAGCACCGTCTGGTCGCAGCCCTGAAGGACTTCGGTGGAGCCATCGAGCCGCCGCACGAAGCCTTCGCCCAGCGCCCCCGCCTCGCCGCCCTCTACGCCGAACGGATGCACCCGGCGATGGGACGAGAGGAGGGCACAATCCATCCTCTCCAGGAAGCGGATGCGCCGATAGGTGCCGCCGCCCGCCTGCCAGCGCCCCCGACCACCGGATCCGGCGCGGATGTGGAAATCCTCCAGCAGCACGGGGAAGCGCGTCTCCAGCACCTCCGGGTCGGTCAGGCGCGAATTGGTCATGTGCACATGCACCGCGTCCGTCCCGTCGAAGCCCGGGCCGGCGGGCGAGCCGGAGCAGATGGTCTCGTAATATTGGTAGGTGTCGTTGCCGAAGGTGAGGTTGTTCATGGTGCCCTGGGAGGCGGCCATGGCCTTCAGCGCCCCGAACAGGCAGTTGGTGACCGCCTGCGATGTCTCCACATTGCCCGCCACCACCGCCGCCGGATAGCGCGGCGCCAGCATGGAGTCCTCCGGGACCACGATACGGATGGGCCTCAGGCAGCCCGCATTCATGGGGATCTCATCCTCTACCATCACGCGGAACACGTAGAGCACGGCGGCGCGGGTGACGGGGGCGGGGGCGTTGAAATTCGTCTCCTGCTGAGGCGATGTGCCGGTGAAATCCACCGTCGCCTCGCGCTTCTGCTTGTCGACGGAAATCTTCACCTTGATGACCGTGCCCTGGTCCATCTCATAGTGAAACGCGCAGTCGTCGAGCCGATCCAGCACCCGACGCACGCTTTCGGCCGCATTGTCCTGCACGTGACCCATATAGGCCTCGACCACATCCAGGCCGAACGTGTCGATCATCTTCAGAAGCTCGCGCACGCCTTTCTCGTTGGCGGCGATCTGCGCTTTCAGGTCGGCGATGTTCTGCACCGGGTTGCGGGCGGGATAGCGCGCGCCGGTGAGGAGTGCGAGCAGCCCCGCCTCCTGGAAGACGCCTTCCGCCACCAGCTTGAAATTGTCGATATAGACGCCCTCTTCCTCAATATGGGTCGCGAGCGGGCTCATGGAGCCGGGGGCGACGCCGCCCACGTCCGCATGGTGCCCGCGCGAGGCCACCCAGAAGAGGATGCGAGCGCCGGCGGCATCGAACACCGGCGTCACCACCGTGATGTCCGGCAGATGGGTGCCACCGTTATAGGGCGCGTTCAGCGCGAACACGTCCCCGGGGCGGATGGCGCCCGCATTCTCGCGGATCACCGTCTCCACCGACTTGTCCATGGAGCCGAGATGGACCGGCATGTGCGGGGCATTGGCGACGAGGTCGCCGGCGGCCGAGAAAACCGCGCAGGAGAAGTCGAGCCGCTCCTTGATATTCACCGAGTAGGCCGTGTTCTGAAGCGTCACGCCCATCTGCTCGGCGATGGACATGAAGAGGTTGTTGAAGACCTCAAGCATCACCGGGTCGGCATGGGTGCCCACCGCTTCCGCCCGGTCGAGGGCCTCGGTGCGGGTGAGGACGAGATGGTTCTTCGCGCTCACCTCGGCGCGCCAGCCCTTCTCGACCACCACCGTCTGGTTCGGCTCGATGACGATGGCCGGGCCCTGCAGGCTCATGCCGGGTGTGAAGCTCGCGCGCAGCACCACCGGCGCGTCGTGCCACAGGCCGCGGGCGAAGAAGCGGCTGCGGCGGGTCTCCGCCGGGACATCGGAGGAGAGCGGCAGGTCCGGTTCGGCGATGCCGGCGCCGCCGCCGGCGGACATCACCTCCAGCGCCTCCACCACGATGGTCTTCTCCGGCGAGACGAAGCCGAACTGGGCGCGGTGCTTGGCCTCGAAGTCCCGCTGCATGGCGTCGAGGTCGGCGAGGGTCACCGGCAGCGCCGTGTCGGTGCCGCTGTAGCGCAGATGCGCCTTTGCTTCCGTCGTCGCCGCGGCAGCGGCGATGCCCTGCCCCGCGAGCTCCGCGAGGGTCTCGGCGGCAAGTTCCTCCTTCAGGGTTGAAAGCCGGGGCAGGAGATCGCCGGTCATTTCGTCGCCCACGGCCCGAGTGCGCTGGGCGCGCACCGCGGCAAGGCCCATGCCGTAGGCCGAGAGCAGGCCGGAGAAGGGATGGATGAGCACCTTGGTCATCCCCAGCGCGTCGGCCACGAGGCAGGCGTGCTGGCCGCCGGCGCCGCCGAAGCAATTGAGGGCGTAGCGGGTCACGTCGTAGCCGCGCTCCACCGAGATCTTCTTGATGGCGTTGGCCATGTTCTCGACCGCGATGGTCACGAAACCATCCGCCACCTGTTCGGGCGTGCGGCCATCGCCGATCTGCTGCGCCAGTTCGCTGAAGCGTGCGCGCACCACCTCGGCGTCCAGCGGCTGGTTCTGGCCGGGGCCGAAGATCCGCGGGAAGAAATCCGGGATCAGCTTGCCGAGCATCACATTGGCGTCGGTGACGGCCAGCGGCCCGCCGCGCCGGTAGCAGGCAGGGCCGGGATTGGCGCCGGCCGAATCCGGCCCCACGCGAAAGCGCGCGCCGTCGTAATGCAGGAGGGAGCCGCCGCCCGCCGCCACCGTATGGATGCGCATCATCGGCGCGCGGATGCGCACGCCGGCCACCTCGGTGTCGAAGGCGGTCTCCAGCTCCCCGTCATAATGGCAGACGTCGGTGGAGGTGCCACCCATGTCGAAGCCGATGATGCGGGAGAAGCCCGCCAGCGCCCCGGTTTCCGCCGCACCGACCACGCCGCCGGCCGGCCCCGAGAGCAGAGCATCCTTGCCCTGGAACAGGTCGGCCGCGGTGAGGCCGCCCGAGGACATCATGAACATGAGGCGGATCGCTTCGGCCGTCCCGACGCGGTCGGCGCCGCCGGCCAGCTCTTCCGCCACCTGCCCCACGTAGCGGCGCAGGATGGGGGAGAGATAGGCGTCCGCCACCGTGGTGTCGCCGCGTCCCACCAGCTTGATGAGGGGCGAGACCTCGTGCGAGACCGAGACCTGGGGAAAGCCGATTTCCCGGGCCAGCTCCGCCACCTGCCGCTCGTGCGCGGGATGGCGATAGCCGTGCATGAACACCACCGCCACGGCGGCGATGCCCTCCGCCTTCGCGCGTTCCAGCGCCGTGCGCACAATACCGAGGTCGGGTACCGCCTCCACCGTGCCGTCGGCGCGGACCCGCTCGTCCACCTCCAGCACCTCCTCGAACAGCATGTCCGGCAGCACAATCTTCTTGGCGAAGATCTTCGGCCGCGCTTGGTAGCCGATCTTGAGCGCGTCCTTGAAGCCGCGAGTGGTGACGAGGAGGGTGCGGTCGCCCTTGCGCTCAAGGAGGGCATTGGTGGCGACGGTGGTGCCCATCTTCACGGCAGAAACCAGCCCGGGCGGGATGGGCGCGCCGGCGGCGAGGCCGAGCAGTTCGCGGATTCCGTGCACCGCGGCGTCGCGATAGGCCTCCGGATTCTCGGACAGGACCTTGTGGGCGACGAGGCTGCCGTCCGGCCGGCGTCCGACGATGTCGGTGAAGGTGCCGCCCCGGTCGATCCAGAATTCCCAGGCCTTCAACGGGTCCGCCGCAGGAAGGTTCGGCGCGTCCGTCTGCCCGCCATCCAGCTCGCCGTCGGTTCCCGCCATCGCCCGCTCCTCCGGATAATTCCTTCGCCGGAAACGCCCGGCCCCTCCGGCACCGCCGGATGGCGCGGGGCTTGCTAGAGGGGAAGCACTTCCCGCTCCGTCAGCCGCGCCGTGACGACAAGAAGCCATGTCGATCTTTTTTCGTCAACGTATCGTTGACAATTTATCTACGTTTCTTGAAACTGCCATCAAACGCCACAGAGCGGGCGGCTAGAGGCCGCGAGAGGGGACCTATGCACAGCGTGAACCACCCGCCTCCGTCGCGGCTCGCCCCCGTGCGCCTTGAGCCCACCCGGCCTTCCCGGAGGCCGGCATGATCCGCCGCGCCCTCGACGGCCTTTACCTCGTGGCGGGATGGCTCGCGGGCCTCTTCCTCCTCGCCATCTTCGTGCTGATGATGCTGCTCTCCGTGGGCCGCATCGTCGGTTTCAACATCCCCGCAGGCGACGACTTCGTGGCCTGGTGCATGGCGGCGAGCGCCTTCCTCGGGCTTGCCCACACCTTCCGATCCGGCGAGCTGATCCGTGTCGGCCTCGTCACCGATCATATCCGGGGCAGCGCCAAACGGGTGGTGGAGCTGATCTGCCTCGTCATCGGCACGCTCTCGGTGGGCTTCTTCGCCTGGAACGCGGGGGTGCTCACCTGGGATTCCTACCGCTTCGACGACATCTCGCAGGGCGTCGTCGCCGTGCCCCTGTGGATTCCCCAGCTCGGCTATTCCGGCGGGCTCGTCATCCTCTTCATCGCGTTCGTCGATGAACTGGTGAATGCGCTCATGGGCGGCGCCCCCCGCTACGAGAAGCCGCCGCCGGCCACGGCCGAGGAAGTGGTCGAGCGCGCCATGCAGAGCGGGGTCTGACGCCATGGAAATGATCGAGATTTCCGGTCTCCTGCTCCTACTGCTCATGGCGCTCCTCGCCTGCGGCGTGTGGATTGCCATCGCCCTTCTGGTGGTGGGGTTCGTCGGCATGCAGTTCGTCGCCGGCGGCATTCCCGCTGGCGCTGTGCTCGCGACCACGATCTGGGGCAATTCCGCCTCCTGGACCCTCGCCGCGCTGCCGCTGTTCGTGTGGATGGGCGAGATCCTGTTCCGCACCCGCCTGTCCGAAGAGATGTTCCGCGGCCTAGCACCCTGGCTCAACTGGCTGCCGGGCCGGCTGATGCACGTCAACGTCATCGCCTGCGGCCTCTTCGGCTCGGTGTCCGGCTCCTCCGCCGCCACCTGCGCCACCGTCGCCAAGATCGCCTTGCCGGAACTCAAGAAGCGCGGCTACGACGAGAATGTCAGCCTCGGCTCGCTCGCCGGCGCCGGTACGCTCGGCATCCTCATCCCGCCGTCCATCACCATGGTGGTCTATGCGGTTGCCGCCAACGTCTCCATCATCCAGGTGTTCCTCGCCGGCTTCCTGCCCGGCTTCCTGGTGATGGCGCTCTATTCCGGCTACATCGCGGTGTGGTCGCTGCTCAACCCCACGAAGACCCCGCCTGCCGATCCGCCCCTGCCGTGGCGCGAGAAGATGCGGGAATCGGCGAACCTCATCCCGGTCAGCCTGCTCATCATCTTCGTTTTCGCGGCGCTGCTGTTCGGCTGGGCGACGGCGACGGAATGCGCCGCCTGGGGCGTCGCCGGCTCTCTCGCCATCGCCTGGTGGCAGGGCGCGCTCTCCTGGCCCGCCTTCTGGGCCTCGGTGATGGGGGCGACGCGCCTCACCTGCATGATCATGCTGATCCTCGCGGGCGCCTCCTTCATGTCCACCTCCATGGCCTACACCGGCATTCCGGTGGCCCTCGCCCAGTGGGTGGACAGCCTGCACCTGTCGCCCTACGCCCTCATCGCCGCTTTGACCGTCATGTACATCGTGCTCGGCACGGCGCTCGACGGCCTGTCCATGATCGTGCTGACCACCTCGGTGGTGATCCCGATGATCAAGACCGCCGGCTTCGATCCCATCTGGTTCGGCATCTTCCTGATCCTCGTGGTGGAGATGGCCGAGGTATCGCCGCCGGTAGGCTTCAACCTGTTCGTGCTGCAAACTATGTCCGGCAAGGATTCCAACACAGTCGCGCTGGCATCCCTGCCGTTCTTCTTCCTTCTCGTCGCGGCAGTCGCCATCATCACGGTGTTTCCGCAGATCGTCATGATCCTGCCGGAGCTCGCCTACGGGAACTGACGCACCACTGGACACGTCTTGGCCGGCCCCTCCCCGGTTTCGCGAGGGCTCGATACGTAGGATCAACCCGAAGGAGACTTTGATGTCTGGACTGAAGCGCATCCTCGGCCCGGCCCTCGCGATCGGCGCCCTCGCCTTCGCGGGCCCGGCGCTGGCGCAGACCAAATGGAACCTGCCCTCCGCCTACCCCGCCGACAACCTCCACTCCGAGAACCTCGCCCAGTTCGCCAAGGATGTGGAGACGGCCACCGGCGGCAAGCTCGTCATCACGCTCCATCCCAACGCCTCCCTGTTCAAGGCGCCGGAGATCAAGCGCGCGGTGCAGACCGGGCAGGCTCAGGCCGGCGAGGTGCTCATCTCCATCCACGAGAATGAGGACCCGGTGTTCGGCGTGGACGTGGTGCCCTTCCTCGCCACCTCCTTCGACGCCTCCAAGAAGCTGTGGGACGCCTCCCGCCCGGCGGTGGAGAAGAAGCTCGCCACCCAGGGCATCAAGGTGCTCTATGCCATGCCGTGGCCGCCGCAGGGCCTGTTCTCCAAGATGGCGGTGGAGAAGACCGAGGACCTGAAGGGCGCCAAGTGGCGCGCCTACAATCCCGGCACCTCGCGCATCGGCGAGGCGGTGGGCGCCCAGGCGGTCACCGTGCAGCAGGCCGAGCTCGCCCAGGCGCTCGCCACCGGCGTGGTCAACGCGCTCATCACCTCGTCCGCCACCGGCAACGACGTGAAGATCTGGGAGAGCATCCCCTATTTCTACGACATCCAGGCCTGGCTGCCGAAGAACGTGGTGTTCGTGAACCAGGCCGCCTTCGACGCGCTGGACAAGCCCACCCAGGACGCCGTCCTGAAGGCCGCCGCCGACGCCGAGGCGCGCGGCTGGAAGCTGTCGGAGACCAAGACCAAGGGCTACATGGACACCCTGACCGCCAAGGGCATGAAGGTCGGCCCGCCGTCGCCCGAGCTGAAGGCCGGCTTCGAGAAGATCGGCGGCACCTTGACCGAGGCGTGGCTCGCCAAGGCCGGCGCCACCGGCACGGAGATCATCGCCGCCTACAAGAAGTGAGCTCATGGCCGGGGGCGGCCCGCCCGTCCCCGGCCCTCCCATGGCAGGACCGCACGCACCGTGACCAAAGACGATCCACTCAAGGGGGCGGAGAGCCGCAAGCCGGGCCGCGGCCCCTCCATCGTCTCCTCCGCCCATCTCGCGGACGGCGCATTGCCGGCGCTGTCCGAGTTCGAGTTCGGGCTGAACATGCTCACCCACGCCTACGGGCGCTGGATGGTGCGCTGCATGACCGCCGCCGGCGTGCCGGACCTATCGTCCCTCGACGTGCTTGTGCTGCACCATGTGGTGCATCGCGACCGGCCCAAGACCATCGCCGACCTCTGCCTCGTCCTCGACGTGGAGGACACCCACCTCGTGACCTATGCCGCCAAGAAGCTCCAGGCCCTCGGGCTGGTGCAGGCCGGCCGCCGCGGCAAGGAGAAGACGCTCGCCGCCAGCGAGACCGGCCGCGCCGCATGTGCCCGCTATCGCGAGGTGCGCGAGGCGCTGCTGGCGAACGCGGTCGCCGCCACCGGCATCGATCCCCAGATGCTCTCCGAGATCGCGGCGATGATGCGCACCCTTTCGGGCCATTACGACCAGGCCGCCCGCGCCGCCGCCTCGCTCTGACCCCGCGGCGGTAGCGCGCGCCGGGCTGCGAAAGGACGAGAATCCCCAGCGGCGAATGCATGGTGCGAAGCCGGCATTACGATATGATGCCAAGTCGCCCCTCCACCCGGCTGCCCGAGGATGGACCGCGCCCGATGTGGCTCGACGACTTGCGCCCGTTGCATTTTGGCGAAGCCGATCAGGGCCTGCGCCCGTCCGACGACGCGTTTCGTGACTTCGGCCTCGCCGGAGATGCGGTGACGGAGGAGGTCTCGGCGCACCTCCCGTTCGGCCAGCTGCGGACCTTCTTCCGACCCGGCACCGTGGGGCCGAGGGTGCTGGTGGTGGCGCCCATCGCCGGGGCCTATCCCTTCCTCATGCGCGACCTGGTCGCTGCCCTGCTGCCGGCCGCCGGGCGGGTCGGGGTCACCGACTGGCCCAATGCCCGCTACCTTCCATCCGCCGCCGGGCGTTTCGGCTTCGCCGAGAATTGCCTGGAGACGGCGCAGATGGCCCGGGCGCTGGGGGACGGAGAGGCGGCCGTGCACATGGTGGGAGTGTGCCAGGGGGCGCTGCCGGCCTTTGCTGCGGCCTGCCTGCTCGCCGATGCGGGGCTGCCCCCCGCCAGCCTCAGCCTGATCGGCGGCCCCATAGACCCCTCGCGCAATCCCACCCGGCTGTGGCGCGTGCTGCAGGAGCGTTCGCTGGAGGCGCTGGAAAAGCAGGTAATCGAGGAGGTGCCCGCGGGCTTCCCCGGCGCCGGGCGGTGGGTGTTTCCGGCGTGGCGGCAGATGGATGCCTTCGCCCTCTACCTCTGGCGCCAGGGCGTATGCGGCGGCGAGCTGCCATTCCGCCTCGCCTTCGACGATGGCGACGATCCGATGCGCTTTCCGCTGGCGCGCCTGTGCTGGACCATGATGGACGTGCCCGGCGAGTTCTTCATGGAGAATGTCGCCACCATCTTCCGCGCCAATGCGCTGGCGAAAGGCAGCCTCATGGTGGGCGGCCGGTCGGTGTGCCCCGAGGCCCTTTCCGCCACCACGCTGCTCACCATCGAGGGGGCGGACGACGACATCTCCGCCCAGGGCCAGACCGATGCGGCCCACGATCTCTGCCGCGCTCTGCCCGAGCCGTTCCACCGCCGGCTTGTGGTGCCGGGGAGCGGGCATTTCGGCCTGTTCTACGGGCGCCGGATGCGCGCCACCGTGCTGCCGGCGCTGCTCGAGGCCATGGCGACCGGCGAGGCGGCGCGCCAAGCCTGATCGGTAAGCCTGATCCGAGCGCAAAACGCGCGATTCTCAATGCCCGCGGGCGGCCAGATGCCGGTGCAGCGTGGAGCGGTGGATGCCGAGCCGGCGCGCCGCCTCGGAAATGTTGCCGCCGCTTGCCTTCAGCGCCGCCTCGATGGCGGAGCGCGTGATGGTGCCGAGATCGCTCGCGGGGCGCTCCTCTCCCGCAGGCGCGACAGCTTCCGCGGCGCTGCGGATGTCCGCCGGAAGCGCCTCGATGCCCACCGCCTCGCCGGGCTCGGCGAGGGCGTTGAGCACTCGCAGCACCGCCACCAGCTGGCGGAAGTTGCCGGGCCAGGCGTGGCGGGCGAGAAGGTCACGGCAGCCGGCGGTGAGGGTCGGCGCCGCCGCGCCCGCCCCAGCCATCTCCTGCCACAGGCGATCCACCAGAGCCTCGCGGCCGGCGAGGCTGCGCACGGGGGGCAGGGTCACGGTGTATTGGGCGATGCGGAAATAGAGGTCGGCGCGGAAGGCGCCCTGCTCCACCAGCAGCTTCAGGTCGCGGTGGGAGGCGCAGACGAGGGCGAAGTCCACCTTCACCGCCTTGCCGCCGCCGAGCGGCGTCACCTCCCGCTCCTGCAGGACACGCAACAGGCGGCTCTGCAGCGACAGAGGCATGTCGCCAATCTCGTCGAGGAACAGCACCCCGCCATCCGCCTCGCGGAACAGGCCCTTGAAGCCGGCGCGGCGGGCGCCGGTGAACGCGCCCTCCTCATAGCCGAACAGCTCGGATTCGATGAGCCCTTCCGGCAGCGCGGCGCAATTGACGGCGGCGAAGGCTTGCCCCGCGCGGCCGCCGCGGCGGTGGATCTCGCGCGCGAAAACCTCCTTGCCGGTGCCGGTCTCGCCCTGGATCAGCACCGGGACGTCCGCCGCGACAAGGCGGATGGCCCGCCCGAGCGCCAGCTCTGTCTCGGCGTCGAAGCGCGGCCCGGCGGGCTGGGACAGAGGCGATAGCGCCCGCGCCGATGGCGCGCGCGTCGAAGGCGCCGTCGCGGCGCGGGGCGCGGACAGCTGCCGCTCCAGCCGCAGCACGACGTCACCGTGGGCGGTACGGGCGCGGCGCTCATCACCCGGCCGGCCAAGGCTGCCCTGGAACAGATCGGCGAACCGGCGGGCACCGAGCGCGTCCCAGCCCACCCCCAGCAAGGCGAGGCCTGACCGGTTGGCCGCTACCAGCCGATGATCCTCGAACACGAGGACGCCCTCACGCGCCGTGCCGAGGAAAGAGGGGTCCGCGTGGAAGCGCACCACGTCGCGCCCGGCGAAGGCAGCGTCGAACATGCGGTGCTCCACCTGCCCCACGGCCAGCTCAACTAAAGCGAGGGCGTGCAGGTGCGGCACACTCGCGGGGCCGGACAAATCAAGCACGCCCACGAGCGCGCCGAACGGATCGAGGATGGGGGCGGCGGCGCAGCTGAGGATGCCGTTGGGCTCGGCATAATGCTCGGCGCCGCGCACCTCGATGGGGCGACGCTCCACCAGCGCCGTGCCGATGGCGTTGGTGCCGCTGTCGGCCTCGGCCCAGCTCACGCCGGGGCGCAGCGCGACCTGGGCGGCGCGGTCGGCGAAATCCGCATCGCCCACGGTGTCGAGCACCAGGCCCGACGGATCGGTGAGGATGACGATGCTGTGGGCCGCATTGGCGCTGAGGTGCAGCGCCTCCAGCTCCGGCCGGCAGCGGCGACGCAACGCCTCGGAGCCCTCCCGGCGGGCGGCCAGCTCCGCCTGGGTCAGCGGTTCGGGGCGTCCGCGCCCGCCCACCGGCAGGCCGCGCTCGGCGCAGCGGGTCCAGGACCTCAGGATGGGGAGGGCCAGCGCATGCTCTGTCACCGGCGCGCCGGAGAAGAAGCGCCGCCGCGCGGCCAGCAGCTCCTCCGGCGGAAGCGCCGGCGCAACGGACGGATAAGGCATGGCAGGCGGCATGCGACCCCTCGACTCGCTTCACTCCCCGGCGCGCTGTCGCATTCTGCGACAGGTGTCGCGCCACCTTGTTGTTATGGGCGACAGCTTCGCACGACTATTCGCCGCCCGTAAAGCCGACTGGATCAAAACCGCCAGAGGCTGACAGTAATATCAAGCCTCCGCAATAACTTCCCGCAGTGCAAATAAAGCGGCTGCCGCCTCCTGGGAAATCTGGCACGCCCGCTGCAAACCTCGCCGCACTACCAACGGGAGGGAATAATGAACATACCCGCATTTCTCGCCGGCCAGCACGCGTCCCCCTTCAAGCCCCGCTACGGCAACTTCATCGGCGGCACCTTCGTCGAGCCGGTGAACGGCCGCTATTTCGAGAACACCTCCCCGATCACCGGCAAGGTGATCTGCGAGGTGCCCCGCTCCGACGAGCACGACATCGAGCGCGCGCTCGACGCCGCCCATGCCGCCAAGAAGGCCTGGGGCCGCGCCTCCGCCGCCGACCGCGCGCTGGTGCTTCTCAAGATCGCCGACCGCCTGGAGGCGAACCTCGACCTCCTCGCCCGCGCCGAGACCTGGGACAACGGCAAGCCGATCCGCGAGACGACCCTGGCGGATATTCCGCTCGCCATCGACCATTTCCGCTATTTCGCCGCCTGCGTCCGTGCCCAGGAAGGCACGCTGGGCGAGATCGACCACGACACCATCGCCTATCACTACCATGAGCCCCTCGGCGTGGTCGGCCAGATCATCCCTTGGAACTTCCCCATCCTGATGGCCGCGTGGAAGCTCGCCCCGGCGCTGGCCGCCGGCAATTGCGTGGTGCTGAAGCCCGCCGAGCAGACCCCCGCCTCGATCCTCGTGCTCGCCGAGCTCATCGCCGACCTTCTGCCCCCCGGCGTGCTCAACATCGTCAACGGCTTCGGCCTGGAGGCCGGCAAGCCGCTCGCCTCCTCGCCGCGCATCTCCAAGATCGCCTTCACCGGCGAGACCGGCACCGGCCGGCTCATCATGGGCTATGCCGCGCAGAACCTCATTCCGGTGACGCTGGAACTGGGCGGCAAGTCGCCGAACATCTTCTTCTCCGACGTGGCGGCCGAGGACGACGACTTCCTCGACAAGGCCGTGGAAGGCTTCGTCATGTTCGCCCTCAACCAGGGCGAAGTCTGCACCTGCCCGAGCCGCGCGCTGGTGCAGGAGAGCATGTTCGACAAGTTCATGGAGAAGGCGCTCGCCCGCGTCGCCGCCATCAAGCAGGGCTCGCCGCTCGATCCCTCGACCATGATCGGCGCGCAGGCCTCCTCCGAGCAGATGCACAAGATCCTGTCCTACATCGACATCGGTCGCGCGGAAGGCGCGCAGGTTCTCGCCGGCGGCGAGCGCAACATGCTCACCGGCGAGCTGGCGGACGGCTTCTACGTGAAGCCCACCGTGTTCCTCGGCAAGAACAACATGCGCATCTTCCAGGAAGAGATCTTCGGCCCGGTGGTCTCCGTCACCACCTTCAAGGACGAGGAAGAGGCGCTGCACATCGCCAACGACACGCTCTTCGGCCTCGGCGCCGGCGTGTGGACCCGCGACGGCTCGCGCGCCTATCGCGTCGGTCGTTCGATCGAGGCGGGCCGTGTGTGGACCAACTGCTACCACGCCTACCCGGCCCACGCGGCCTTCGGCGGCTACAAGCAGTCCGGCATCGGCCGCGAGACCCACAAGATGATGCTCGACCACTATCAGCAGACCAAGAATTTGCTGGTGAGCTACTCGCCGAAGAAGCTCGGCTTCTTCTGAGCGCGAACCCCCTCCCGGGGGCTCCTCCGGGGGTGGCCGCGGCCACCCGCGCGCGGCATCGCTCCGTCGGCCCGCGCGGCAGCCGTCCAAGGCGGCCATCCCCGGCTTTTCTTGACGCGTGAACGACCAATAAAAACGGAGGGCCGACAGCCATGCGCTACGACCGCAGACCCGTTTCCCCCGGGTCTGCGGCGTCGGTGGCTGGGGGCGGCACTTGGCGCCCCACTTTTGATCAGAAATGTTACTCCTTGCCGGAGTGCAGCACGCCGCGCCGACCAGGATGTTGCGCTTTTGGGTTGTCGCGCCACTGAAACTCGACAGAGACGGGGATTCGCCATTTCTTAGCAAGGCGATCTACTTCTTTCCAACATTCAGGAGCCGCCTGACCCTGCACGGAGATGCCGAGCTCGGGCAGAAACTTAAATCCCTCCTTGTCGTATGGCTGCGCCTTAGCCGGAATCCTCAGTTCTTGGACCAGTCTTTCGCCATCAATCCCTTTCTTTTTTACTTGCGAAATAATTGTAATTAGGATCGAAGACCATGTCGGTCGATGAAGTTCGTTGCCATTAATGGATGCCGCTAATGGCTTCGTGAAAGTAAGCCCCGGCGTGCTGTTGAGTTGGGGTGGAGCATCGGTCGATGTCGTTGGCTCTGCGGCCGATCCTCGCTCCTGCTCCATGCCGAGGTGCTCCATCATTTCGCGCACGAGGCGATCAATGGTCTCGCTGGGAGTCTTGGTACCGAACCATGTCTTGAGAGTGCTTAGGTCGGAAAAAGTAGCGTCGTTGATCCTGATCACGGGCATCATGAGCCGATCCCCTAACTTGCGATGGGGATATGTTACATATTCTCCCTCCATCGTCTAGAGGATATGTAACATGAAAGCGCCTGTCGATATGCTGAGCCCTCGCTCACCCCTTCCCCGCCTTCAGCAGCGCCAGCAGCCCGGTCAGCAGGTCCACCGGCGTCGGCGGGCAGCCGGGAATCCTGAGGTCCACCGGGATGACGGCTCCGGCGCCGTCCGTCACCGCATAGCTACCCGCGAAGACGCCGCCATTGATGGCGCAGTCGCCGGCCGCCACCACCCATTTCGGGGAGGGGGTGGCGTCATAGGTGCGCTTCAGTGCCTCGGCCATGTTCTTCGCCACCGGGCCGGTCACTAGCAGCACGTCCGCATGGCGGGGCGAGGCGACGAAGCGGATGCCGAAGCGGTCGAGATCGTAGAAGGCATTGCCCAGCGCGTGGATTTCCAGTTCGCAGCCGTTGCAGGACCCCGCATCCACCTCGCGGATGGAGAGGCTGCGGCCGAGCCGGGCGCGGGCGGCGGCGTCGAGCTCGCGCGCAAGGGCCTCCACCGCCGCGTCGTCCGGGGCGGCCTCGGTGAGGGGGGCCTTGAGGAGGCCCTGGAGCAGGAGCTTGCGCATCGTCGGCCCCTATAAGTCCACGCCCGAATAGGAGCAGTTGAAGGATTTGTTGCAGAGGGGGAAGTCGGCGACGATGTTGCCCTCGATGGCGGTCTCCAGCAGCGGCCACTGGAACCAGGAGGGATCGCGCAGGTGCGCCCGTCGCACCCGCCCGTCGCCCTCCAGTGCCACGAAGGCGAAGACGTCGCCGCGGAAGCTCTCCACCAGCGCCACACCCTCCCCGCCGCCGGGCGGAACCGGCACCAGCGTGTCGCCCTTGGGCAGCGTGTCGAGGAGGCGGACGATGAGGCCGAGGCTCTCCTCCACCTCGGCCACCCGCACGCGGATGCGCGCATCCACATCCCCCTCCCGCCGAACCGGCACCTCGAAGGGCAGATGATCGTAAGGCGCATAAGGCAGGGCCCGGCGCGCGTCGAAGCCGCGGCCGGACGCGCGGCCGACGTAGCCTCCGGCGCCAAAGGCGCGCACATAGTCGCCCTTGGTGACGCCGGTGCCCACGGTCCGATCCTGCAAGGATGCGGTGTCGTCATAGAGCTTCACCAGCGGCGGAAAGGCGCGACGCGCCTGCGCCACCAGCGCGCGGATGGCACCTGCCGCCTCCGGCGAGAGATCCCGCGCGACGCCGCCGGGGATGATCTGGTCCATCATCAGCCGGTGGCCGAAAGCCCGCGCGCCGGTGCGCAGCACCGCTTCGCGCAGCACGCCGCAATGGGCGAGCATGAGGGCGAAGGCAGCATCATTGCAGATGGCGCCGATATCGCCGAGATGGTTGGCGAGGCGCTCCAGCTCCGCCATCACGGCGCGGATCGCATGGGCGCGCTCGGGCACCGCAAGGCTCTGCGCCGCCTCCACCGCGCGGCAGAAGGCGAGGGCATAGGCGACCGTGCTGTCGCCGGAGTGGCGGCCGGCGATGCGCGCGGCATCCGCCGGTGCGCGGCCCGCCATCAGGCTTTCGAGCCCCTTGTGGACGTAACCGAGCCGCGCTTCCAGACGCACCACCGTCTCGCCATAGGCGGAGAAGCGGAAATGCCCCGGCTCGATGATGCCCGCATGCACCGGGCCGACGGGGATCTGGTGCAGCCCCTCCCCTTCCGCCGGCAGCAGCGGATAGACGGCCCCATCGGCCTCGGCTTCACGTCCTTCGCCGAGGGGGTGGCGCACGCCCCAGCGGTTATGGTCGAGCCAGGCGCGCGCGTCTGGCGCGCCCTCCGCCCGGAGCCCGAAGAGATCGCAGGCGGTGCGCTCCAGCCGTGCCGCAGGCGGATGGCGCAGCGCCACCGAAGGGAAGGCGCCGTCCGGACACCGGCAGGTGGCGATGGCGACGCGCCCGGCGGCCTCGTCGAGAAGTGCCATATGTACCGTCAGCCCGGCGTCGTCCCTGTCGCCCCACAGGGCCGAGAGCGTGAGGCGTCCAGCCGCCAGATCGAGGGCGAGGGCGTGCCACGCATCCAAGCTCACCACCGCACGCGGCCACGGACGGCATGGGCCGTTGCGGCCATCGGCGAAGAGCGCGGCGAATGCATCCATGCGCTCCTCCTAGCCCATCACCGCGGCGACGTGGCGGAACCAGGCCACCAGCTGCGGCGGCAGATAAAGCCCGGCGGTGAAGACCAAAGCGAGGTGGAGGCCGAGAGGCAGGTAGCCCGCCTTCACCGGCGCTGTGCCCGGGCTGGGCGGTCCGAAGGCGAAGCCGGAGAGCTTCACCATCAGCGCGCCGAAGGCGAGGAGCAGTCCCAGCACCAGCGGCAGCGCCAGCAGGGGCATGTCGGCGAAGGCCGAGGTGACGATGAGGAATTCGCTCATGAACACCCCCGACGGTGGCAGGCCGGCGATGGCCATCACCGCCGCCACGAGACTCCAGCCCAAAAGTGGATGCGAGGTGGTGAGGCCGCGGATGTCGGCAAGCTTCTGCGTGCCCTTCACCTGGCACGCCTGGCCCACGGCGAAGAAGATCGCCGATTTGGTCAGGCTGTGCATGGTCATGTGAAGCAGAGCGGCGAAATTGGCGAGCGGCCCGCCGAGCCCGAAGGCGAAGGCGATCAGCCCCATGTGCTCGATGGAGGAATAGGCGAACAGGCGCTTGATGTCCCGCCGCCGGTACAGCATCAGGCCACCGAGCAGCAGCGAGCCGAGGCCCATGGCCATCATCAGCGGTCCCGGCGCCACGGTGCCGGGATGAGCCGCCATCAGCAGCTTGAAGCGCAGCACGGCATAGAGCGCCACGTTGAGCAGGAGGCCCGAGAGCACCGCCGACACCGGCGTCGGCCCCTCGGAATGGGCATCGGGCAGCCATGCGTGCAGCGGCGCGAGGCCAACCTTGGTGCCGTAGCCAAGCAGCAGGAAGACGAAAGCGACGTTGAGCAGCACCGGATCGAAATCGCGGGCGTGCGCCATCAGCACGCTCCAGATCATCCCGTCGGCGCCCTCCCCCACCACCGGCTGCGCCACCATGTAGACGAGGATCGTGCCGAACAGCGCGAGGGCGATGCCCACCGAGCCGAGCATGAAGTATTTCCAAGCGGCCTCGATGGCCGCCTCGGTGCGGTAGAGGCCGACCATGAGCACGGTGGTGAGCGTCGCCACCTCGATGGCCACCCACATCACCCCGAGATTGTTGGAGAGCAGCGCCAGCGTCATGGCGCCGAGCAGCACCTGATACATGGCGTGGTAGAAGCGCAGGTTGAGGGGTGTGAGCCGGCCGGTCTCCAGCTCGTGGGCGATATAGCCCGCGCTGTACCATGCGGTGGTGAAGGCCACGAAGCTGTTCAGCACCACGAAGACGATGTTGAGGTCGTCGACGATGAGGAACGGCCCCGCCACGCGCGGCGCGAAGAGCAGCGCCAGCGCGGCGCAGAAGGCGAGGCCGCAGGCCGCAACGTTCAGCGCCGCCGCCACCCGGTATGAGGCGACCAGCCCCAGCGCCAGAGCCGCCACGGCGGGGATGGCGATGAGCCAGACGGCGGGGTGCGGCAGGAGGCTTGCCAGGTGCAGGCTTGCCAGGTGCAGGCTTGCCAGGTGCAGGCTCACCAGCGCCCTCCCCGGAAGCGGTCGAGGGCGTCCACGTCCACGGTGTCGAAGCGCTCGCGGATGCGGAACAGGAAGATGCCGATGACGATGAGGGCGATCAGCACGGAGAAGGCGACGGAAATCTCCACCACCAGCGGCATGCCCTTGGCGCCGGTGGCCGCGAGGATGAGGCCGTTCTCCAGCGACATGAAGCCCACCACCTGGCTCACCGCATTGCGCCGCGTCACCATCATCAGCAGGCCGAGCAGCACCACCGAGAGGGCGAAGGCGAGATCCTCCCGCGCCAGGGCGCCGGCGGTTGCGGTGGCCTTCAGCATCACCACCAGCGACAGCGCGACGAGGGCGATGCCGGCGAGCATGGTGGGCCCCACCGAGACCACTGTCTCCACCTGACGATGGATGCCGAGGCGCGCCACCATCCGGCGCAGCGCCAGCGGGATCACCACCGCCTTGAACGCCAGCGCGATGGCGGCGGTGACGTAGAGATGCGCCGCATCCTGCGCGAAGGCTTGCCAGGCCACCGAGAAGGCCAGCACCACCGCCTGCAAGGCGAAGACGGTGATGAGGGCGTAGAGCCGGTCCTGGTAGAGCATCAGGAAGCTGATGAGCACGAGGCCGCCGGCGAACATGTGCGCCACGTCGAACACGAGGCTGGCGGAGAGCGCGGTGTCGACGAGGGTGGGGGAGATCGCGTTGGGCATGGCTCAGAGGATCCCCGACACGAACAGCAGGAGCGTCCCGAGCAGCCCCAGCATGAGGGCGGCGCCGAGGAAGTCGGGCACGCGGAACACCCGCATCTTGGCGATGGAGGTCTCGAACACGGCGAGCAGTACCGCGCCCGCCGCGAGCTTGCCGGCATAGCTCGCCATGCCGAGCGCGAAGGCGCCCAAAGGCGCAAGGGCAAAGTCGCCGGGCGCGAAGCCCGGCCCGGCCGGCGCTAGGCCCCACGGCACGAACACGCAGGCGACGAGGGACAGGAACAGCAGCAGCTTGAGCTGGCCGGCGAGCTCGATGAGGGCGAGGTGACGGCCGGAATATTCCAGCACCATGGCCTCGTGCACCATGGTCAATTCAAGATGGGTGGCGGGATTGTCCACCGGGATGCGCCCGTTCTCGGCCACCGCCACCAGGAGCAGGGCGATGAGGGCGAGCGCAAGGGAGACCCGTACCCCCACGCCCGCCAGCATCACCCCTGCGATGGTGGAGAGCTGGGTGGAATGGGCGACGAGGGCGAGGGAGAAGACGATCATGATCATCGCCGGCTCGGCGAGGGAGGAGATCATCACCTCGCGGCTCGAGCCGATGCCGCCGAAGCTCGTGCCCACGTCCATGCCGGCCAGCGCCAGGAAGAAGCGGGCCGCCCCGAGGAGAGCGGTGATGGCGATGAGGTCCGCCGTCCAGGAGAAGATGAGCCCGGTTGCGAACGTCGGCACCAGCGCCGCCGCCACCCAGGTCGCGGCGAAGACCAGATAGGGTACGGCGCGGAACAGCCAGGAGGCGTTGTGCGCCAGCACCGCCTCCTTGTGGAGAAGCCGGGCGAGGTCCCGATAGGGCTGGAACAGCGAGGCGCCGCGCCGGCGCGTGAGCCGTGCCTTCACCTTCCTCACGAGGCCGGTGAGGAGCGGCGCCAGGGCCAGCACCAGAAGCATCTGGGTGCCCTGGACGAGGATCTGCGCCATCAGCTCCATAGCGCGAGCACCAGAAGCAGCAACACCAGCGCGCCGAACACCAGCGCCAGATACTGGCGGATGGTGAGGAACTGGAGCGCGTTGGCGCGCCCGGCCACCGCATCCACCGCCGCGGCGAGCGGCAGATAGAGGAACGTCCACGCCGGGTCACGGGCGGAAAGGGTGAGCCGCGCCGGCGCGAGGGATCCGGGCGGCGGCATCTCCACGCGTTCACGGGCGGCGAAGAGGGAGCGGGCGAACACCCGGCGGATAGGCTGGGCGAAGGAACCGGCGGAATATTGCGTCACCGGATCGGCATCGGGAAAGCCGCAGTCCCACGGCGGAGCGCGGCGCACGGCGCGCGTGGCGAAGCGGTGGATGGCGGCTGCAGCAGCGAGCGCCGAGACGGCGATGAAGACGCAGACGAGAAGCCCGTTGTAGGACGAACGGCTCTCCGCAACCGGGATGATGGAGAGCCACGCCACCGACCCCTGCGGCGGCATGCGCTCGCCCATCACGGCGCCAACCGCCGGCTGGAGCGCGTCGATGACGAAGCCCGGGAAGAGCCCCGCGAACCCGCAGGCGAGGGCGAGCGCGACCATGGCGGCGCGCGAAAAGCCGTCCACTTCCCGGGCTCCAGCCGCGGCGTCGCTGCGGGGGCGGCCGAGGAACACGATGCCGTAAAGCCGGACGAAACAGGCAGCCGCCAGCGCCGCCGCCAGCGCCATCAGCGCCCCCACCGCCGGCACCAGCAGCTTCAGGCCCCAGGCGGGGAGCTCCGGGCTCAGCAGGATGGCCTGGAAGATCAGCCATTCGGACGCGAAGCCGTTCAGCGGTGGCAAGGCGGAGATGGCGGCGCAGCCCACCAGCATGAGGGCGGCGGTTGCCGGCATGCGGTGGATGAGGCCGCCGAGGCGATCCATCTGCCGCGTGCCGGTGGCGGTGAGCACCGCGCCCGCGCCGAAGAACAGCAGGCTCTTCATGGCCGCATGGTTGAGCGCGTGGAACAGCGCCGCGGTGAAGGCGAGGGACGCGGCGGCGGCAAAGCCGTTGCCCCGGAAGGCGAGGGCGAGGCCGAGGCCGACGAAGACGAGGCCGATGTTCTCGATGGTGCTGAAGGCGAGCACCCGCTTGGTGTCGCCCTGGAGCAGCGCCTGGAGCACCCCCACCACCGCGGCGGTGCCGCCGGCGGCGAGAACCGGAATGCCCCACCACCAGGCCGGCGGCCCGGCAAGGTCGAAGACGATGCGGATGAAGCCGTAGACGGCGACCTTGGTCATCACGCCGCTCATCAACGCGGAGACGTGGCTCGGCGCTGCCGGATGGGCCAGCGGCAGCCAGACGTGGAGCGGCACGAGACCGGCCTTCGATCCCGCGCCGACGAGCGCTAGGGTGAGCACGACGGCGCCGGCCCAGCCGCCGGGCCCGCCGGCGCGCAGGGCATCGAAGGTGAAGCCACCCGTGCCGTGCTCCGCCAGCAGCCCGAAGGCGAGCATCAGCGCCAGCGTGCCGAACGCCGCCATCACCAGATAGACGAGGCCAGCCCGCACGTTGCCGGGCTCCGCGTCGTGCGACACCACCAGCGCCCAGGAGGCGAGCGACATAAATTCCCACGCCAGGAGGAAGCTGTAGGCGTCATCGGCCAGCGGCACGAGACTCATGCCGGCGATGAAAGCGGGGAAGAAGGGCAGCACCCGGCCGGGCGCGGGGTCGTGCCGGCCGTAGCCGAGACCATAGAGGCTGGCTGCCGCGGCGCCGAGATTGACCAGCAGGAGGAAGACCGCGGAGAGGGAATCGAGCCGCAGATGGGCGCCGCTCCACGGCAGGCCGAGGGGGAGCACAAGCGCGCCGGCGGGACCACCGAACGCCGTCGCCGCCGAGAGGCCGGCGAGGAGCGTAACCCCGAGCGAGCCGCCATAGACGACGGCGCGGCCTGACGGCCGGCGCGCGAAGATAATGCCCGCCGCAGAGAGAACAAGAAGCGCGGCCACCGCCGCCACCGCGCCCAGCATCTGGGGCGTCGCGGCGAGTTCGGGCGGCAGCGCGGAGGGGACCATGCCTATGCCCCGGCGGTGGGTCCGCGCGGCGGCACCTTGAGGCGCACGCCGCGTCCCCCACTCTCGCTGCTCGCGCCTTCGCCGATCAACTCGACGCCGGCGCCTTCTAGCGCGCCGACGAGCTTCATCAGTGAATCCACATTGCCACGGATCACCCCATCGCTTGCTTCCATCCGCTGGATGGTCGGCAGCGACAAGCCGCACAGGCCGGCGAGCGCGCGCTGGTCGAGGCCGAGGAGCGCGCGGGCGGCACGGAGCTGGGCAGCGGTGATCACGGCAGCTGGACCGAGGCGTGGAGGTTGATTTCTCCTGTTTACGCCTGCGTTATTCCATGTTCAAGCTTTACTTATGATGCTTTAAACATCACGCATGCACGGAGCGCGACGCGGTGCCGCCCCGCGCTCCGGTTCGCGCTCACACTTCACGGATGTCGTTGGCGACCCGGGCGAGGATCTCGACGATTCGCGTCTCGGCCCCGCGGTTCTGCTCCAGCTTCTCGCGGGCGACATCCCGCAGGTTCTCCAGCGCGGCTTCCACGAGGCGGGGCAACTCGGCGCCCTGGCTCGGGCCGTTCTCGCTCCAGCCCATCCACTTCCGCACGCGGCCCATCTTCAGGCCGATCTCCGACAGGCGACCGATGATGGCGTCGGCAAAATCGCGGTTCTCGGCAAGGTAGGCGCGGCCTTCCTCGGTGATGGCGTACCGCTTCTTCGCGCCCTCCGTCTCGGCCGTCACATAGCCCGCCTCCTCCAGGAAGGTGAGGGTGGGATAGACCACGCCGGGGCTCGGCGAGTACCAGCCGGCGGTCTTGTCTTCGATCAGCTTGATGATCTCGTAGCCGTGCCGCGGCTGCTCGGCGATGAGCGACAGCGCCAGAAGCTTCAGGTCGCCCTGCGCCAGCATGCGGCCGATGCGAAACATATCGCCCCCGCCGCGCCCGCCACGGCCGAAGCCGCCGCCCCGGTGCGGACCCATCTCGCCGCGCCCGCGGCCATTGAACTCGAACTCGCCGTCATGACGGCCGCGGAAATCGTGGTCGCCCCCGTGCCGGCCGCGGTGGGAGTGACCCTCAAAGTCACGCCTGCATCCGAACATCTGTTCGTCTCCTAAGATATGTCATTAGATACAACGACGACGGTTATATCGTTAGATATATCGAAAAGACAAGTCGCTTCTGTCGGCCGTGTTCAACCTTTCTTGAAGGAGGCGCCTGCAGCATGCTTTGGGATCAGCACGGGGACCCGCGATGGCCATGACAGATGCGGACAAGGCGGCCCGCGCCGCCCACGGCCTGCTGTCGGCCGCAGCGCCCGACGTGGCCGCCGCGGCCGCGGCCTGGCTGGCGCGGCTCGGCCACGAGCGCCGGCTATCGGCCAAGACGCGCGAGGCATATGCCCGCGACCTCTCCATGGTGCTGCTGCGCCTGACCGAGCACCTGGGCCAGCGACCGACCCTTGCCGATCTCGCCGGGCTCGCTCCCGCCGACGTGCGCGCGGTGCTGGCTGCCCGCCGGGCCGACGGAGTGGCTCCGCGCACGGTGGTGCGGCTGCTGGCGGCCGCACGCTCCTTCGCCCGCCATCTGGAGCGCGAGGGCCAGGGCAAGGTCGGCGCGCTTACCGCCGTGCGCGCCCCCAAGGTGCCCCACAGCCTGCCGAAGCCGGTGTCGGTGGAGGCCGCCCGCGCCCTCGCCGACCCCGCGACCCGTGCCGGCGAGGCGCGCGAGCCCTGGGTGCTGGCGCGGGACGCGGCGGTGATCGCCTTGCTCTATGGCGCGGGCCTGCGCATCTCGGAGGCCCTCGGCCTCACCCCGCGCGATTTTCCGCCGGGCGCGAACCAGCTCACCGTCACGGGCAAGGGGCAGAAGACCCGGATGGTGCCGCTGATCGCCCCTGTCGCGGCGGCCGTGACGGCGTATCGCGAGCTCTGCCCGTTCAGCCCGGCGCCGGACGCGCCCCTGTTCCGCGGAGCGAAGGGCGGCCCGCTCTCGCCGCGCATCGTCCAGTTGGCAGTGGCGCGCATGCGCGGCGCCCTCGGCCTCGCCGACACGGCGACGCCGCACGCCTTGCGCCATTCCTTCGCCACCCATCTCCTGTCGCGGGGCGGGGATCTCAGGGCGATCCAGGAGCTTCTGGGCCATGCCTCCCTGTCCACCACCCAGATCTATACTCAGGTGGATGCAGCCGCCCTCATGAGCGCCTGGCGCGCCGCCCATCCCCGCGCCAGCGCGCGCCGCTGAAAGGTGATGACATGTCCTTCACGCCCGTCCGCCCCGTCATCGAGCATCTGTCCGTCACAACGGTGGACTTTGCCCGTGCCGTACGCTTCTACGATGCCGTTCTCGCGCCCCTGGGCCTCGTCCGCGTGGCCGACCATGAGGAGCCGGAGGGGGCCTCCGCCTGCTGGGGCCCGCCCGGCACTCTGCCCGCTCCCGAAGGCGCCATCGGCACGGCGCCGTTCTGGGTCCAGCTGCGCGACGGCCCGGTGAACCCGCCCCCCGGCACCCACATCGCCTTCTGCGCCGCCGACACGGCAGCGGTGGAAGCCTTCCATGCGGCGGGACTTATCGCCGGCGGCTCCGACTACGGCGCACCGGGGCTGCGGCCGCAGTACGGCCCCGGCTATTACGCCGCCTTCCTGATGGATCCCGACGGCTGGCGCATCGAGGCCGTCACCTACATCTAGAGGCGGGCGCCGGTCAGCCCTGCTCGGCGAGGAGCCGGGCCACCGCCGCACGCAGCTCGGGAAAGCCGGCGCCGGTGTTGCTGGAGGTGGGATAGGCCTGCGGATAGGCGGCGGGCCGGCGGCGGATCTTGTCCTCCACAGCGGCGATCACGCCGGGCAACGCGCTGGGTTTCACCTGGTCGGTCTTGGTGAGGATGATGGCGTAGGACACCGCCGCCTTGTCGAGGAGGTCGAGGATCTCCTCGTCCACCGGCTTGATGCCGTGGCGGGAATCGATGAGCACGAACACCCGCGCGAGGTTCACCCGCCCGCGCAGATAGGCCTTGATGGTGCGCGTCCAGGCATCCACCTTCTCTTTTGGCGCCTTGGCGAAGCCGTATCCCGGCATGTCCACGAGCGACAGCTCGGGCCCCACTCGGAAAAAGATCAGCTCCTGCGTGCGGCCGGGGGTCACCGAGGTGCGCGCCAGCGCCTTGCGCCCGGTGAGCGCGTTGACGAGGGACGACTTGCCCACATTGGACCGGCCGGCCAGAGCGATCTCCAGCCCCTGCATGGGGGGCAGCACCTCGACGGTGGGCGCGGCGGTGACGAACTGCCATTCGCCGGCGAACAGCAGGCGGCCGGTTTCGAGGAAGGGATCTTCGGCGGGGGCGGTGTCGGTCATCGACGCCTTATCCTAGAGCCGGGCGGCCGGCGCAAGGCGGGCGGGTCGCCCGACAAGGAGCAGCCCTCGAATCAGCGTCGTCCGGCGCCGAGGAAGGTCTCGGCGAACCAGCGGTCCAGCGTCATGGGGGCGTCCTGCTGGGGCGGACGGGCCGGCATCTGGCCCACCACGGCCGGCGGCCGATCGTCGGGCAGGTCGGAGGGAGGCGCATAGGGGCCGCCCTGGCCGCCGTATCCGCCTTGCGGGAGCATGCCGCCCGGAGCACCGTAACCGGCTCCGCCGAAGCCGTAGGAACGCAGCCCGCCGGGCAGCTCCGCCACCGGGACACCCTGGTGCGCCGCCTTCATGAAACGGCTCCAGATCTCCACCGGCAGGTTGGCGCCGGACGCCTTCTTGGTGGGGGAGGAATCGTCGTTGCCGAGCCACACTGCGGTCACGTAGCGGGCGGTGTAGCCGACGAACCAGGCGTCGCGATAATCCTGCGAGGTGCCGGTCTTGCCGGCGGCTTCCCAGCCCGGCAGGTCCGCGCGGCGGGCGGTGCCGGTGGCCAGCGTCTCGGTCAGCATCCGGTTCATCATGGCGACGTATTCCGGCGCCACCACGCGTCCCATGCCGGTGACGTTGCGCTCGTACAGCGACTTGCCGTCCGCACCCTTCACGCTCTCGATCACGTGCGGCATCACACCGACGCCGCCGTTGGCGAAGGGCGTATAGGCGCCCGCCAGTTCCAGCACCGAGACCTCGGAGGTTCCGAGCGCGATGGAGGGGTTGGGATCGAGCGGCGAGGCGATGCCCATGCGGTGTGCGGTCGCCACCACCGCCTTGGGGCCGAACTCCAGCGCGAGGCGCACCGAAACGGTGTTGAGCGAGAGCGCGAGCGCGGTGGTGAGGCTTACCGGACCACGATAGTCGTGGGTGGAATTCTCCGGCCGCCAGCCCTTCAGCTGCACGGGGGCGTCCTCGCGCACGCTCTCGGGGGTCAGGCCGTGCTCCAGCGCCGTGAGATAGATGAAGGGCTTGAACGCCGACCCCGGCTGGCGCCGGGCGGTGATGGCGCGATTGTACTGGCTGTCCGCATAGGAGCGTCCGCCGATGAGCGCCTTCACCGCGCCATCGGGGTCGAGCACCACCATGGCCCCCTGCCCCACGCCATATTTGGCGCCGGATTTCGCCAGCGTGTCCTCCAGCGATCGCTCCGCCGCCTGCTGGAGGGCCGGCTCCACCGTGGTGCGCACGGAGACGTCGCCGGGCAGCTCGCCGATAAAGGAATCCAGCTGGTCCATGACCCAGTCGGCCACATAGCCCGAGGAATCCGGCATGCCGGCGCGGGCGAGCTGGGCCGGGCGGGCGAGCGCCGCCGAAGCCATGTCCGGCGAGATCATGCGCTGGTCGCGCATGGAGGCGAGCACGAGGGCGGCGCGGGCCTGCGCGCCCTTGAGGTTGCGCGTCGGCGCAAGGCGCGAGGGCGAATTGACGAGGCCGGCCAGCATGGCCGCCTCGGCCAGCGTCACCTGCCGGGCGGACTTGCCGAAATAGCGCTGGGCGGCGGCCTCCACCCCATAGGCGCCGGCACCGAAATAGACGCGGTTCAGGTAGAGGTCGAGGATCTGGTCCTTGGTGAACTTGTGCTCCAGCCACAGGGCCAGCACCACCTCCTGCATCTTGCGCGAGGCGGTGCGATCAAGGGTCAGGAACAGGTTCTTGGCCAGTTGCTGGGTCAGCGTCGAGCCACCCTGCCGGAGGCGCCCGGACGTGAGATTGGTGACGAGGGCACGCCCAAGGCCCTCCGGATCGAGGCCGAAATGGCTGTAGAAGCGCTGGTCCTCGATGGCGACGAAGGCCTTCGGCAGATAGGGCGGCAGTTCGCCGATGGGCACCGCCACGCCACCCATGTCGCCACGCGTCGCCAGCACCTTGCCGTCGGCGCCCTGGATGATGACGGTGGGCGGACGCTTGGGAATCATCAGCGTCTGCATGGGCGGCAGCTTGGAGGCCTCGTAGGCGATCACCCCCGCCAGAGCGAGCACCGCCCAGACACCGAGAATCAGGCCCCACTTGACCAGCCGGAACACCAGGCCGCGCCGCTTGCCGCCACCCCCACGCCCGCCGCGGGGTGGCCCGGAACGGCCGCGCATGCGCTCGGGAGCGGGTTCGGAGAAAGCCTCACCTTTGGTGCGGGCCGCCGGCCGCCGGCTTGCGCGCGGCGGGTCCTGGGGCGGCGGTGCCGAGCGGTCGCGCGCGTCGAGGCGGATGTCGAACATCTGCTCGGACCGTTCCATGCGCGGCTCCTGCCTCATGCCCTCCCCGCGTCCCCGTGCCGTCATCCGTCGCTTCCGTTGCTCGCCGCCGTCTCCGGTTCCCACCACAGAATTCGGGCAGAAATGAACCCGCAGAGCCTAGGCGCCCCGGACTGAAGGTCGCGTTAAGGCAGGTCGGCGGGGAAGGCCGCCGCGCGCTGCGTCACGGGCAGGTGTTCCAATAGCCGATGTTGCGCGTGGGGGTGGTGTAGAACCAGCAGGAATTGGGCTTGGGCGCCGGCCCCACAATGGGCATGGCGAGCCCGCTCGGCAGAAAGCCGAGGGGCGGACCGAAGCCGGGCTGGGCGCCGGTGGGTGCGTTGGTGCGGAAGGGGGGCGACTGGACGAGGGGCGTCGGATCTGCAGGACGCACGCGCCGCGGCGGGCGCACCGGGGCGGGGCGCGGCGTCGCGACCGGCGCCGGCCGCACCGTGGGCGCGGGACGGGCAACAGGACGCGTGACCGGGCGGGGCGTCACCACCCGCGGCGCCACGGGACGCGGGGCAGCGCGCACCACCGGTGCGGGCCGCGCCACCGCCGGCCGCCCCACCGCCGCGGCGGCGGCCAGAGCGGAGCTGGCGCCGCCGCCGGTCAAGGGCGCCAGCAGCAGGACGCCGGCGAACATTGCCGTGGCGGCAAGCCGGGACGCGGCGGGACGCCTTCCTGCCTCCGCCCCGCCTTCCCCCACGAAGCCCGTCTCTGACCAAAGCGTCACGTCACTCTCCGATCCGGCAACCTTATGTGCCGCACCGTCACCTTGCAGGAAGATCGGGGCGGCACGATGGATGGCATCCGGGCCGCTCGCGGCCGGGCTTCGATTGCGGTAATGATGGAAACTGGATTGACCCTTTTGCTTCCAGATCGCCGATAATGTCACTTTCTCGTACCCCCAGGGCCAACCGTGTCATCGGCGAGCTCTTCGAAGGCCAGGCGCTCAAGGCCGAGATCCGTGAGATCGCGGCTGCCCACAAGGGGCGGGACCTCGACCTGCGCAACGCCGTCGTAGCCCGACTGAAGAAGGGCATGCAGGAGGGCCGGGCCGCGGCCGAGCGCCTGCTGAAGGAGGACGGCTGCGGGCGCTGCTGCTCCATGCGCCTTTCGGCCCTGCAGGACGCGGTGATCACCAGCGCCTACGAGGTAGCG
This sequence comes from Xanthobacter pollutisoli, assembly GCF_040044995.1. Taxonomy (NCBI): domain Bacteria; kingdom Pseudomonadati; phylum Pseudomonadota; class Alphaproteobacteria; order Hyphomicrobiales; family Xanthobacteraceae; genus Xanthobacter; species Xanthobacter pollutisoli. The sequence continues at coordinate 40,397 of NZ_JBDZDP010000008.1, read as the reverse complement.
ACCACCTTCCTCTATCCCGTGGACAACCCCTCGCGCTCCGAGCGCATGGCCGTGGCCGCGGTGGGGGGCTACGGCCGGGGCATGATGGCCCCGGGGTCGGACACCGACATCCTGTTCGTCCTGCCCTACAAGCAGACCGCCTGGGGCGAGAGCGTCGCCGAGGCGATGCTCTACATCCTGTGGGACCTGGGACTGAAGGTGGGCCACGCCACCCGATCGGTGGAGGAGTGCCTGCGCCAGGCGCGAGCCGACTTCACCATCCGCACCTCCATCCTGGAGGCGCGCTATCTGGTGGGCGACAAGGCCCTGTTCGAGGATCTGGAGAAGCGCTTCGACAAGGAAGTGGTGGAGGGCACCGGGGCCGAGTTCGTCGCCGCCAAGATGAGCGAGCGGGAAGAGCGGCTGCGCCGCTCTGGCCAGTCACGCTATCTCGTCGAGCCCAATGTGAAGGACGGCAAGGGCGGGCTGCGTGACCTGCACACCCTGTTCTGGATCGCCAAATACGTCTACCGCGTGCAGACCACGAGCCAGCTGGTGGCGAAGGGCGTATTCACCCGCGAGGAAGCCCGGCTCTTCACCCGCTGCGAGGATTTCCTCTGGTCGGTGCGCTGCCACCTGCATTTCCTCACCGGCCGCGCCGAGGACCGCCTCTCCTTCGACCTGCAGCGGGAGATGGCCCAGCGGCTCGGCTATACGGAGCATCCCGGCCAGAAGGACGTGGAACGCTTCATGAAGCACTACTTCCTGGTGGCCAAGGATGTGGGCGATCTCACCGCCATACTCTCCGCCGGACTGGAAGCGCGTCACGACAAGCCGGTGCCGGGCCTCAAGGGCATGGTGGAGCGCTTCCGCGCCGGATCGCGCCGCATCACGCTGAAGGACACGCCGGACTTCATCCTCGACCACGACCGCCTCAATGTGGCCGACGAGGCGGCGTTCCGCCGCGACCCGGTCAATCTGATCCGCATCTTCCACGTGGCGGACAAGCGCAACCTCGCGCTTCATCCCGACGCCATGCAGCTCGCCACCCGCTCGCTGGCGCTCATCGACGCGAACGTGCGCGAGAATGCCGAGGCGAACCGCCTGTTCCTGGAAATCGTCGCTTCGAAGAACGCGCCCGAAACGGTGCTGCGGCGCATGAACGAGGTGGGCGTGCTCGGCCGCTTCCTGCCGGAGTTCGGCAAGGTCGTGGCGATGATGCAGTTCAACATGTACCACCACTACACGGTGGACGAGCACCTGCTCCGCTGCATCGGCGTGCTCTCCGAGATCGAGCGGAAGGTGAACCCGGACAACGGGCTCGCCAACGACCTCATGGGCACGTTGAAGAACCGCAACCTGCTTTACGTCGCCCTTCTGCTTCACGACATCGCCAAGGGGCGTCCCGAGGACCATTCCGTGGCCGGCGCCCGCATCGCCCGGCGCCTGTGCCCGCGGCTCGGGCTTTCGCCGGTGGAGACCGAGACGGTGGCCTGGCTGGTGGAGCAGCATCTCGTCATGTCGCAGGTGGCCCAGTCCCGTGACCTCTCCGACCGCAAGACCATCGAGAACTTCGCCGCCGTCGTGCAAAACCTCGAGCGCATGAAACTTCTGACCATCCTCACCACCGCCGACATCAAGGCGGTGGGTCCGGGCACGTGGAACGGCTGGAAGGCCCAGCTCCTGCGCACGCTCTATTACGAGACCGAGCCGGTTCTCACCGGCGGCTTCTCGGAGGTCGACCGCGGCAAGCGGGTCATCGCCGCCCAGGGCCAGTTCCGCGCCGCCTTGTCCGACTGGTCGGATGAGAAGGTGGCGGCCTATGTGGCGCGGCACTATCCGCCCTATTGGCTGCGGGTGGATCTCGACACCAAGCTGCGTCACGCCCGCTTCGTGGACGAGACAGAAAGCGCGGGCCGCTCCATCGCCACCCATGCGGCGCTGGAGCCCGGCCGCGGCATCACCACCCTGACGGTGCTGGCGCCCGACCATCCCAAGCTCCTGTCCATCATCGCCGGTGCCTGCGCGGCGGCGGGGGCGAACATCGTCGATGCCCACATCTCCACCACTACGGACGGTCTGGCGCTGGACACCATCGCCATCCGCCGCGCCTTCGATCATGACGCCGACGAGCTGCGCCGCGCCGCCCGCATCCAGGAGGCGGTCGAGCAGGCCCTCACCGGCGAGGTGCGCCTGCCCGAGGTAATGGCCAAGAAGCTGCCCAAGGGCCGCCGCACCTTCACGGTGGAGCCCGAGGTGACCGTGAACAACAGCTGGTCCAACCGCCACACGGTGGTGGAAGTCTCCGGCCTCGACCGACCCGGCCTGCTGTTCGCCCTCACCAACACCCTGTCGCGCCTCAACCTCAACATCGCCTCGGCGCATGTGGCGACCTTCGGCGAGCGGGCGGTGGACGTGTTCTACGTCACCGACCTCCTCGGCGCGAAGATCACCGGCGCGGCGCGCCAGTCCACCATCCGACGGGCGCTGGTGGGGGTGTTCGAGGGGCCGGCGGAGGACGAGGAGCCGGCGGCCCGACGCATGGCCCGGGCTTGAGGTTGCTCCGCCCCTCCCTCAACTGGAGCGCTCCATGACGGCACGCGTCACTCCGTTTCTGATGTTCGAGGGCCGGGCGCAGGAGGCGATGAGCCTCTACGCTAGCCTGTTTGCCGACGGCGTGGTGGAGGACGTGGTGCGCTACGGCCCCGGCGAGCCGGGCCCCGAAGGCAGCGTGAAGACCGCGCGCTTTTCCCTCGGCGGCCAGCACTTCATGTGCATCGACAGCCCCATGGCCCATGGCTTCACCTTCACGCCGTCCTTTTCCCTGTTCGTCACCTGCGCGGATGAGGGGGAGCTCGACCGGCTGTTCGCGGCCCTGGGCGAGGGCGGTGCCGTGCTGATGCCGCCCGGCGCCTACGGCTTCAGCCGCAAGTTCGCCTGGGTGAGCGACCGCTTCGGCGTCTCGTGGCAGCTCAATCTGGAGTGAGCTGCCGGCGTCTGGCGCCGGCACGATCTTAAGGTCAGCCGCCGCCTCGGTTTCGCCGCCCTGACCGTGCAGTCAGTTGCGAACGATTTGCGTCGCGGCCGCGCGCTCCTATATTGGGGCCGCGTCCGCCCGGACGGACGATCTGAAGCAGCCCATGGACGCCACGGCCCCCTTCCCCGCCCTCCCCGGCGCCGCCCTTCTGGGCGACGACATGCCCGGTGATCCCGCCGCCACGCGCGTGGTGGTGGCCATGTCGGGCGGCGTCGACTCCTCCGTGGTCGCCGCCGTCCTGGCCCATGCGGGCTACGATGTGGTGGGCGTCACCCTCCAGCTTTACGACCATGGCGAGGCCGCCCACCGCGCCGGCGCCTGCTGCGCGGGCCAGGACATTTACGACGCCAGCGAAGTCGCCCGCACCCTGGGTATTCCCCATTACGTGCTGGACTACGAAAGCCGCTTCCGCGCGGAGGTGATCGACCGTTTCGCCGCCAGCTATGCGGCCGGCGTCACCCCTATCCCCTGCGTCGACTGCAACCGAACGGTCAAGTTCCGCGACCTGCTCGCCACGGCCGGCTACCTCGGCGCACGCTATCTTGCCACCGGCCACTATGTGGCGAGCCGCGCCTTGCCCGATGGCCGGCGCGCGCTCTACCGCGCCGCCGAGGAGGCGCGGGACCAGTCCTATTTCCTCTATGCCACCACGGACGCCCAGCTCGACCGCCTGCGCTTCCCCCTCGGCGAGATGCGCAAGGCGGACGTGCGGGCGCTCGCCGCCCGCTTCGGCCTGCCGGTGGCGGAGAAGCCCGACAGCCAGGACATCTGCTTCGTGCCCGGCGGCGACTATGCCGAGGTGGTGCAGCGGCTGCGCCCGGAGGCCGGGGAAGAAGGCGACATCGTCCATCTGGACGGGCGCCGGCTCGGCCGCCACAAGGGCGTGATGCACTACACCATCGGCCAGCGGAAGGGGCTCGGCATCGCTACTCCCGAGCCGCTCTACGTGGTCGCCATCGATGCCGCGCGGCGCGAGGTGCGCGTCGGCCCGCGCGAGGCGCTGGCTGTGCGCGCCATCTCCATGGCCGACGTGAACTGGCTGGGCGACGTCCCCTTCGCCGAGGCGCTCGCCGCCGAGGCCGAGGTGTTCGTGAAGGTGCGGTCCACCCGGCCGCCCGTGACCGCCCGGCTCGGCCGCGCCGCGGACGGAAGCGCGCTGGTGCATCTCGCCGCGGGCGAGGAAGGCGTTGCGCCCGGACAGGCCTGCGTGCTCTACGATGCGCCGGGCGCGGCCGCCCGGCTGCTGGGCGGCGGCACGATCGTGAAGGCGGAACGGATGGCGACGGCGGTCGCCGAGGTCGCCTGAGGCAAGCGGATGGCGTCGGGACGGGAGAGCTGACGATGGCGGTGCAATACGATCTCGAAGGCCAGAAGCGCGTCTACGCCAAATGGGCGCCCATCTACGACAAGGTCTATGTGAAGCTGCTGGCGGACGCCCAACGCAAGGCCGCAGCCGCAGCCGCCGCCTGCGGTCCCGATATCCTGGAGGTGGGCGTCGGCACCGGGCTGGTGCTGCCCTATTACCCGGCCGGCGCGCGGGTGACCGGCATCGACTTGTCGTTCCACATGCTCCAGAAGGCGGTGGAGAAGAAGGCCGAGCGCTCCCTGTCCCAGGTGGGCCTGCTCGCCGCCATGGATGCCTGCCATCTGGGCTTTGCCGACAAGAGCTTCAATGCCGTCACCGTGCCCTTCGTCATCACCCTGGTGCCGGACCCGGAGGGCGCGCTGGACGAGATGTACCGTGTGCTGAAGCCGGGCGGCGAGATCATCGTGGCCTCCAAGCTCGGGGCGGACGAGGGCCCCACCATGCACATCGAGGCGGCGCTGGCGCCGCTGGTGAAGAAGGTCGGCTGGAGCATCGCCTTCAAGGCGAGCCGCCTGAAGAACTGGGCGGCCAAATATCCCGACATGAAGGTGATCGAGATTTCCCCGGTGTTCCCGGTGGGCTTCTTCAAGCTGGTGCGGATCAAGAAGGCCGCGGCCTGAAGCCCGCCCGGGTGCTGGAAAACCGCCGCCCGGATTTCTTGACACCCACGAGGCGCCGCCCCTATATGCGCGTCTCCCGGCGCCGCGCGCGCCGTGTTCGCGTTGTGGCAGCGTAGCTCAGTTGGTGAGAGCGCCGGATTCATAACCCGGAGGTCGGCGGTTCAAGTCCGCCCGCTGCTACCACCCGCACCGCCCGATTCAATCGCCGCCGCTTCATCGAGAAACGCCCGCACCGCAGCGCGCGTCTCGGCCGCCCGTCCCACCAGCAGATGGCCGCCAGTGTCGTAGGCGATGAACTGCGCGCCCGGTATCCGCGCTGCGGCCAGCTCCGCCGCCGGCAGGGTATTGAAGAGGTCGTCGCGCGCCGAGATGATGAGGGTCGGCGCCGTAATCCGCTCTAGCGGCAGCACCGGATGCGGGCAGGCGCTGTCAAGCCGGATGCCCGCGGCCCGCGCCGAAACCGGCGCGATGGCGGCGGCGAGGGCCAGCACGCGCTTGCGCTCGCTTTCACCGGCCTGTTCCAGCAGCGCCGGCCGCACGCCGACGAACCGGATAAGCATGTTGGGACCGAGGGCCCCGATCAGCCACCAGAAGAAGTCGCCCCCCGCCTTCAGCACGGCGAACACCAGGCGGTTGCCTGCGGTCGGATCGGTCGCGACAGGGCTGTGCGGGGCGTCCAGTGCCGGCACGATCAGCACCAAAGCGCGGACCTTCCCGGGATGGCGGATGGCCAGCGCCGCCGCCGAGCGCGCCCCCGCCGAAAGACCCATCACGATGACGCCGTCGAGGCCGAGATGGTCGAGCAGCGCGGCGTGGGCGTCCGCCTGCGTGGCGATGCCGCCGTCGGGCGCCTCGGCGCCGTCGGGCGCGGCGGTGCGCAGATAGCCGAAGCGCGAGGGGGCAATCACGCGGAAGCCCTCGCCCATGAGCTCGTCGGCGAAGGCGAGGCCGTGGTCGAAGCCGCCGCCGGCCCCGTGGATGGAGAGCAGAACCGGCCCCTCGCCCCGGTCGGCATATTCGACGGCACTGCCGGGAAGCCGGGCGATCTCGCTGCCGCGCGACACCGCCGCGAGCGCCCGCGCGTGGGCCGCGGCGAACCGACGCGCGACCACCGCCGCGCCCGCCAGTACCGCCACTCCCACGATCAACGCAAGCCCGCGCATGCCCATGCTCCCGCCTTCAGCCGCAACACCCGCCAACCGCTCCGGCCGCCGCAGCGTGGCCGCCTGGGTGCGGTTCGGCTATAGGTATTCCAGCGCAGCCGCAGGGTCATCCTGCGCCGCCAGAGCGCGATCCGATCGAGTTGAATCAACGTGATCGGTAAATCGCCCTCTGACTCTAAGAAAGAGAACGCGTGATCCGATCTGATTGCGATGCAATCAGATCGGCGCGTGCTCCAGGAGGGGGCCATGACGTTTACTGCCGCAGTCCGCAGCTGCCTCACCCAATATGCCGGCTTTCAGGGCCGGGCGCCGCGCAGCGAATTTTGGTGGTTCTGGGTCTTCACCCTCCTGGTGGAGGTGGCTGCCATCTTCATCAGCGGCATGCTCATGGCCGGGTCGATGACCACGGCCGGCATCGCTCCAGGGACGGACGGCGACATGACCACCATGCACGGCTGGTACGTCTTCGCCGTGCCGCACTGGCTCACCGGCATCGTGCACCTTGCCCTCATCCTGCCGTCGCTGGCGGTGGCGGTGCGCCGGCTGCACGATGTGGGCCGCACCGGCTGGTGGTTCCTCATCATGTTCGTGCCGTTCGGCTTCTTCGTGCTGCTGTTCTGGTGGGTGCAGCCCTCCGAGCCGCGAGCGAACGCTTACGGTCCGCCGCTGCTGCCGGCCTATTGAGCGACGCGCCCGGCCCCGTGGGGGACCGGGCGACCCCTTCAGGTCTCGTCGGCGCGGGTGCGGATCCACTCGATGATGCCGGAGAAGTCCTTGCCCTCGTTCCCTTCCGCCGCGAAGGCGGTGTAGAGGGCGGTTGCCGCGGCGCCCAGCGAGGTGGCGGCGCCGGCGGTCTCGGCCGCCTCCTGCGACAGCTTCAGGTCCTTCAGCATCAGCGCCGCCGCGAAGCCGGGCACGTACCCGCGGTTGGCGGGGCTGGTGGGGACCGGCCCCGGCACCGGGCAATAGGTGTTGATGGACCAGCACTGGCCGGACGAGGTGGAAGCGACGTCGAACAGCGCCTGGTGCGAGAGTCCGAGCTTTTCGGCCAGCACGAAGGCTTCGGACGCCGCGATCATGGAGATGCCGAGGATCATGTTGTTGCAGATCTTCGCCGCCTGACCCGCGCCCGCGCCGCCGCAATGCACGATCTTCTTGCCCATCAGTTCCAGGATGGGCTTGGCCGCCGCGAACGCCTCGTCGGTGCCGCCCACCATGAAGGTGAGGGTCGCGCCCTCCGCCCCGCCGACGCCGCCGGAGACCGGCGCATCCACGCTCGCATGACCCGCCGCCTTGGCCGCCTCGTGGAAGGCGCGGGCGGAAGCCACGTCGATGGTGGAGGAATCGATGAACAGCGTGCCCGGCTTCGCCGCCGCGAACAGGCCGTCCGCGCCGGTGGTGGCGCCCACCACGTGCTTGCCCGAGGGCAGCATGGTGACCACCGCGTCCGCCGCTGCCACCGCCGCCTTGGCGCTCTCGGCGATGCCGACGCCCCTCGTCTTGGCCTGCTCCAGAGCGGCGGGCACGAGGTCGAAGCCGGCGACGGTGTGTCCCGCCTTCACGAGGTTGGCGGCCATGGGCCCGCCCATGTTGCCGAGGCCGATGAATGCGATGGTGGCCATGATGGTTTCCTCCCAATCGGATGACCCCTCCCCCTTGCGAAGGGATGAGGGCGAAGGGGCTGGCTGCAGCCAATGTCGCCGCCCGAACGGCGCACGACACCCTTCACCCCACCCCCCCTCTCTCCAAGGGGAGAGGGCGATTTTCTAGTTCCCCTGCGCGATCAGCGCGCGGGACACGATGAGCCGCATGATCTCGTTGGTGCCTTCGAGGATCTGGTGGACACGCAGGTCGCGCACGATCTTCTCGATGCCGTAGTCGGACAGGTAGCCGTAGCCGCCATGCATCTGCAGCGCGTCGTTGGCCACCTCGAAGCCGCGGTCGGTGGCGATGCGCTTGGCCATGGCGCAGAGCTGCGTCGCATCCGGCGCCTTGGCGTCGAGGGCGGCGGCGGCGCGCCACAGGAAGGTGCGGGCGGCCTCCAGCTCGGTGGCCATGTCGGCGAGGCGGAATTGCAGCGCCTGGAATTCGTCGAGGCGCTTCCCGAAAGCCTTCCGCTCGCGCATGTAGGACAGCGTCTTCTCCAGCGCCGCCTGCGCCCCGCCCAGCGAGCAGGCGCCGATGTTGAGGCGGCCGCCGTCGAGCCCGGCCATGGCGATGCGGAAGCCCTCGCCTTCCTCGCCCAGCCGGTTCTCCACCGGCACCTTGACGCCCTCGAAGACGACGGAGCGGGTGGGCTGCACGTTCCAGCCCATCTTCTTCTCGTTGGCGCCGAAGGAGAGGCCCGGCGCGCCGGCCTCGATCACGAGGGTGGAGATGCCCTTGGGGCCGTCCCCGCCGGTGCGCACCATGACCACATAGACGTCGGACGTACCGGCGCCGGAGATGAACTGCTTCTGGCCGTCGACGATGTAATGGTCGCCGTTCCGCACCGCTTTGGTCTTCAGCGCTGCCGCGTCCGATCCCGCGCCGGGCTCGGTCAGGCAATAGGAGGCGAAATGCTCCATGCTCGCGAGGCGCGGCACCCATTTGCGCCGCTGGGCCTCGTCGCCGAAGCGGTCGATCATCCAGGTCGCCATGTTGTGGATGGAGAGATAGGCCGAGGTGCCGGGGCAGCCGGTGGCGAGTTGCTCGAAGATCAGCGCCGCATCGAGGCGGGTGAGGCCGGAGCCGCCCACGTCCTCCCGCACATAGATGCCGCCCATGCCGAGCGCGGCGGCGGCGCGCAGCTGCTCGACGGGGAAGTGCTTCTTCTCGTCCCACTCCACGGCGTAGGGCGCGATCTGCTCGTTGGCGAAATCGCGCGCCATGTCGCGGATGGCGATGTGGTCCTCGGAGAGCGTGAACATATCAGGGGCGCCAGGAGGAGAGGGAAAGAATGGGGGGAAGGTCCTTTTCGCTCGCCGCCTTGCGGGCGAGACGGCCGTCGGCGGTGACGAAAGGGCAATCCAGTTCGCGGGCGAGGCTGAGATAAATGCAGTCGTAGATGGCATGATCGAGCCGGAACGACAGCTCGACCGCAAAGGGAAGCAATGGCTCGACCGGAAGCAGGCGCTGGAAGAACGCCGGCAGCTGCGCGCAGATGTCTACCGCTTCCGTCACCGTCACCGCTCCTATCCGGCGCTTCTTCCATAAGGCGTTGGCGACCTCGGTCTGGACGAGCACAGGGGCCAGCAATTCAGTCCCGGACGCGACAAGCGCTTCCGCTTCCGTCTGGTCTCCCTCGTCGAAGAACCATTTGATCGCGATGGATGCGTCCACCACGCAACGGCTCACTTCGACCCCTCACGGATCTCGTCCAGCGTCAGCGAAGGCGAAGGCTTGGTGCGAGAGCGGAAATAACGCGATACCGCCACCCGCTCCTCGGGCGTGTAGGGCCGGTTCTTCTCGAGCAGGTTGCGGATTTCCTGCTCGAGCGAGATGCCGTTCCGTTTCGCCCGCTCCCGGTAGACGTTGAGGGTCTCGTCGGGAATGTTGCGCACCAACACCTGTGCCATGGCCCGCTCCTCGTGAAGATCATGCTATCAAAAATGATAGCATGATCTCGCAACGGGAGGGATAGGCCGCCGCCTCATCCCATGGTGGGGATGACGAAGTCCGCGCCGTCCTTGATGCCCGAGGGCCAGCGGGAGGTGACGGTCTTGGTCTTGGTGTAGAAGCGCACGCCGTCCGGGCCGTGCTGGTTCAGGTCGCCGAAGCCCGAGCGCTTCCAGCCGCCGAAGGTGTGATAGGCGAGCGGCACCGGGATCGGCACGTTGATGCCCACCATGCCCACGTTCACCTTGGAGGCGAAGTCGCGGGCGGCATCGCCGTCGCGGGTGAAGATGGCGACGCCGTTGCCATATTCATGCTCGGTGGGAAGCCGCAGGGCTTCCTTGTAGTCGGGCGCGCGCACCACGGAGAGGACGGGTCCGAAGATCTCCTCCTTGTAGATGCGCATGTCGGCGGTCACGTGGTCGAACAGGCAGCCGCCCATGTAGAAACCGTTCTCATAGCCCTGCATCTTGAAGCCGCGGCCGTCCACCAGCAGCTTCGCGCCTTCCTGGACACCGATGTCCACATAGCCGCGCACGCGGTCCAGCGCCTCGCGGGTGACGAGGGGGCCGAAATCGGCGCTGGCGTCGGTGGAGGGGCCGATCTTGAGGTTCTCGACGCGGGGAACGAGCTTCTCCAGCAGCCGCTCGGCCGCTTCCTCGCCCACCGGCACCGCCACCGAGATGGCCATGCAGCGCTCGCCGGCGGAGCCGTAGCCGGCGCCGATGAGGGCGTCCACGGCCTGGTCCATGTCCGCGTCGGGCATGACGATCATATGGTTCTTGGCGCCGCCGAAGCCCTGGATGCGCTTGCCCGCCGCCGAGCCGCGGGCATAGATGTACTGGGCGATGTTGGACGAGCCGACGAAGCCCACCGCCTGGATGTCCGGGTGGTCGAGGATGCCGTCCACCGCTTCCTTGTCGCCGTTCACCACGTTGAGGATGCCCGGGGGAAGGCCGGCCTCCAGCATCAGCTCGGCGAGGTGCATGGGCACGCCGGGATCACGCTCGGACGGCTTCAGGATGAAGGCGTTGCCGCAGGCGATGGCCGGGCCGAACTTCCACATGGGGATCATGGCCGGGAAGTTGAACGGGGTGATGCCGGCCACCACGCCCAGCGCCTGGCGCATGGAATAGATGTCGATGCCCGGGCCGGCGCCGTCGGTGAACTCGCCCTTCATGAGGTGCGGGATGCCGATGGCGAACTCGATCACCTCCAGCCCGCGCTGGATGTCGCCGCGGGCGTCGGGCACGGTCTTGCCGTGCTCACGGGCGAGCAGGTCCGCCAGCATGTCGTAGTCGCGGTGGATCAGTTCCAGGAACTTCATCAGCACGCGGGCGCGGCGCTGGGGATTGGTGGCGGCCCAGGCGGGCTGCGCGGCCTTGGCATTGGCGACAGCGGCGGCCAGCTCGTCCTTGGAGGCGAGGGCCACGTGGGCGATCACCTCGCCCGTCATGGGCTGGTAGACGTCGGCGAAGCGGCCGGAGGTGCCTGCGACGTGCTTGCCGCCGATGAAATGGCCGATCTCGCGCATGATGCGTGTCCTTCCTGAGCGTTTCTTGAAGCGTTCTTCGGGAAATGCGTTTCCCCACGATGGACGCCGCTTTGGGGCGGCGTTCGTTGGCCGGCACATTGGCGTATCTTTTTGTGCACATCTACGGCAATCTCTGCACCATTGATGTGCGCTGTTTCACAGTCCCGAGAGCCATGCCGACGGCCGATTTCGAGTGGTCCGACCTCACCTTCTTCCTGGCTGTTGCGCGCGCCGGGCGGCTGACGGTGGCCGCGGCGCGCCTGAAGGTGGAGCATTCCACAGTGAGCCGGCGCATCGCTGCGCTGGAGACGGCGCTGGGCGCGAAGCTGTTCGATCGCCGCCCGCACGGTTATGCGCTGACCGCCGCCGGCGATCGCCTCCTCAACGCTGCCGAAGGCATGGAGACCCTGGCGCTCGCCGCCCAGGGCGAGATCGGCGGCGCCGATCTCGGGGTCGCCGGCACCGTGCGCATCGGCGCGCCGGACGGCTTCGGCACCTTCTTCCTCGCCCCGCGCATCGGCGCGCTGGCGGAACTGCACCCGGAGCTGGACATCCAGCTCCTCGCCATGCCGCGCCTGTTCTCCTTGTCGAAGCGGGAGGCGGACATCGCCATCTCGCTGTCGCGGCCGAAGGAGGGACGGCTCCATGCGCGCAAGCTCACGGATTACCGCCTCGGCCTCTATGCCGCCCGCGCCTATCTGGAGAAGCACGGCGCCATCGACAGCCGCGCCGCCCTGCAGCGCCACCGGTTCATCGGCTATGTGGACGACCTGATCTACGCCCCCGAGCTCGACTATGTGCCCCTGGTGGCGAAGGATTTGCGGGTGCGCCTCAAAAGCTCGAGCCTCGTGGCGCAGATGACGGCCACGCGCGCAGGGGCGGGCGTGTGCGTTCTGCCCTGCTTCATGGCCGACCTGTTCACCGGCGAGGGACCGGAGGCGCTGGTGCCGATCCTGCCGGGCGAAGTGGGGCTGACGCGCACCTTCTGGCTGCTCACCCACGCCGACACCCGCGACCTCGCCCGCATCCGCGTCGCCGCCGATTTCATCGCCGAGGCGGCGCAGAAGGGGCGGGGCGTGCTGATGCCAGGCTGAGGGCGGCCGCGCCCTATTTCAGGCGCCAGTACTGGTCGGACGGCCCGCCGGCGACCTCGCACGTCGCGAGCTGGAGGCGGGCGCCGTTGGCGGTGGCGGGCGCTCCGGCCACATCGAGACACAGGCCGGACAGGCGATGACGGATCAAACCCTCCGACGTGAACTGCCACTGCTGATCAGTGGTCGACCCATTGGGGTTCCGGCCCGAGAGCTCGCAATCATAGAGGATCAGCGCGGTCCCGGCCTTGGTGCCGGGGGCGCCGGGCACGTCGATGCACCTGCCGGAGAGGGCGTTGCGGATGAAGCCCTGCGGCAGGACTTCCCACATCTGGTCGGTGGGCGTCCCGTTGGGGTTCAGCGCGGAGAACTCGCAGGTATAAAGGATCAGCGGCGCGCCATTCTTGACGCCGGGCGCGCCCGACACGTCGAGGCACTTGCCCGAGAGCTGGTTGACGATGAACTTGCCCTGCGCGCTCGCCTGGCCCGCGCAGAAGACTCCCGCCGTCGACAGTGCGGCGGCGAGAACCCAATTTCCGAGCTTCATGAAATCCCCCATGCCGGCCACGCGGCCCGACCCTTGGTCCGCATCAAGCGTAGCCGTGACGTCGTTCTCATAGCAGGTTCCGGGCGGGCGCAATATGCTCCGCACCTTGACTGGGTCCCCCTCTCCCCCTATAGGAGCCGCTTCCCGATAGAGCGGGTGAGTGCACGTGGGTCTCATGGCCCCGGCCGCGTTCCTCGCGCCATGTGAAGAAAAAAGGACTTTCGCCATGTCCCGGCGGTGTGACCTGACCGGCAAGGGGGTTCTGACGGGCCACCTCGTGAGCCACTCGAACCGCAAGACCAAGCGCCGGTTCCTGCCGAACCTGTGCAATGTCACGCTGGAGAGCGAGACGCTGAAGCGCACCGTGCGCATGCGCATCAGCGCCAACGCGCTCAAGAGCGTGGACCATCGTGGTGGCCTCGACGCCTTCCTCAAGAAGGCCCGCGACGAGGAGCTGTCTCCCCTCGCCCTCGACCTGAAGCGCCAGATCGCCAAGGCGACGGCTGCCGCCGAGACCGCCGCGGCCTGATCCCGCCTTCCTGGGTCCTGCACGTTTTTAGACCGCGGGTGGCGACACCCGCGGTTTTTCGTCGTTCCGCCCGCGCCGGCGGCGCCAGCGCGTAAGATGGGCTCACGCCAGGTCGGCGACCGCCTCGGTGAGTCGTTCGAGATCCTCGGGACGGGACAGGCGGTGGTCGCCGTCCTTGACGAGGGAAAACACCACGTCGTCCTCGGCAAGGCAGCTGACGAGGCGCACCGCGTGTTCCCACGGCACGTCCTCGTCCCGCGCCCCCTGAAGAATGCGCACCGGGCAGCCCACGGCGAACGGCGCGCCGAGGAGGAGGTGGCGCCGCCCGTCCTCGATCAGCCCGCGGGTGATGACATAGGGCTCCTCGCCATAGAGCGTCGGCTTGAGAAAGCGCCCCGTGGTCTCGATCAGCTCCCGGACCGGCGGAGGGAATCGCTCCCACATGAGCGCCTCGGTGAAATCCGGCGCCGGCGCCACCAGCACCAGGCCCTTCACCCGATTCTCCCCGCGGGCCGCCAAGGCGCGGGCGAGCAGAAGGGCGATCCAGCCGCCCATGGACGAGCCGATGACGACCTGGTCCCCGCGCGTCGCACGGTCGAACACCGCCAGCGCCTCCTCCAGCCAGCGCGAGATGGTGCCTTCTTCGAAGGGGCCACCGGATTCGCCATGGCCGGAATAGTCGAACCGCACGTTGGCGCGGCCCTGCCCGGCGGCCCATCGGGCGAGATGCTCGGCCTTGGTGCCCGCCATGTCGGATTTGAAGCCCCCGAGCCAGAACAGGCCCGGGGCCGCCCCGGCGAGGCTGCGCACCGCAATGGCGCGGCCCTCGACATCAAGGGTCAGGCTCTGCTCGCCGGGGATCGGGGCGTCGGGAAAAAGCGGGGTGTCGGCCATCAGGTCTCCGGTCAGGCAAAGGCGGCGAAATAGCGGGCGATGATGCCGGCATAGATGCGGGTCAGGGCTTCCACGTCCGCCACCGGCGTCGCCTCATCCACCTTGTGCATGGTCTGGCCCACGAGGCCGAACTCCACCACCGGGCACAGATCCTTGATGAAGCGGGCATCCGAGGTTCCGCCGGATGTCGAGGCCTGCGGCCGGCGCCCGGTTTCCGCTTCCACCGCATCGGCCACCAGCTCCACGAACGCGCCGGGCGCGGTGAGGAAGCTCTGGCTCGCCCCCGCCCGGAAGACGAGATCGTAGGTGAGGCCCGGCCCATCGAGGCGGCGGATGATCTCCGATTTCAGAGTGTCCAGCGTGAACAGGTCATTGAAGCGCACGTTGAAGCGCGCGGTCGCTTCGGCGGGAATGAGGTTGAACACCGGATTGCCGACGTCCACCGAGACCATCTCGAGGTTGGAGGGCGGGAAGAAATCCGAGCCCTGGTCGAGGGGCGTGGCGGTGAGCGCCGCGATGAGCTGGATCAGCCGCGGGATCGGATTTTCGGCAAGGTGCGGATAGGCGACGTGCCCCTGCACGCCCTTCACGGTGATGATGCCGTTGAGGCTGCCGCGCCGGCCCACCTTGAAGGCGTCGCCCAGGGCGTGCGGGTTGGTGGGCTCGCCGAGCACGCAATGGTCGATGACCTCGCCCTTGGCCTTCAGCCACTCCACCACCTTCACGGTGCCGTCCAGCGCCGGCCCCTCCTCGTCGCCGGTGATGAGGAAGGAGAGGCTGCCGCGCTCGGGCCGGCCGTGGGCCAGTGCCGCCGCGAGGAAGGCGGCCACCGCTCCCTTCATGTCCACCGCCCCGCGGCCGTAGAGCACGCCGTCGGCGACGGTGGCGTCAAAGGGGCCGTGCGCCCATTGCGCGGCATCGCCTTCCGGCACCACGTCCACATGCCCGGCGAAGCACAGGTTGGGGCCGCTCTCGCCGATGCGGGCGTAGAGGTTGGGGACGGGCACGCCGCCGCTGTCGAAGGTGAGACGCTCCACCTTGTATCCGGCCGCCGCCAGGCGATCCGCGACCAGCTCCAGGGCGCCCTGCGCGTGGGGCGTCACCGAGGGTGCACGGATGAGTTCGATGGCCAATGCGACGCTGTCGGGGAGATCCGCCCCCAGCTCGGGCTTGACGGGAATGGCGCCGGTCATCAGGAAAGCCTCCTGTCCGCCCGGCGCTTGCACGTCTTGGGATTGGAGACGGATGCGTCGGCCGGGCCATGGGAGCCGGGCCGTAGCTCCGGCTCCAAGGCCGGGAGGGTTCGCAATAACGGAAAACCCTTGGGTCTTTCCAGCGGTTTCGTGCGGCCTCGGGGCCCGGGGCCGGGTTTTTACCGCTCCGCCACGAGGCTGCCGCCTTCAGGCGACAGGAACGCGGGCGGCGGAGGATCGATATGCAAGTGATGAAGCCCGCGGCCGTTCTGGTCGCGCTCGTGCTTTCTGTGTTCGTGCTGGCGCAGGCCGGGGCGCAACAGACCCCGGCCGCCGGCACGGCGGCACAGGGGCAAAGCGCGCCCGCGGCCGCAACGCCCAACGCCGCCGCCTCGCCTCCCGCCGCCACGCCGTCCACCTCGCCCGCTCCCGCGCCGGCGGCAGCGCCGGCCACCGCGCCGAAGCCGCCACCGACCCCGGCGGACCCCGTGATCGTGGCGGCCCGCGAAAAGATGGAAGCGGCCCGCGCGGCGCTCGATGCCATCGACGCCTCGCTGGCGGTGGAAGGCCTGCGCCCCAACGACCTCGATGAGCTGCGGCAACGGCTCGACCCCGCCCGGCGCGACCTCGCCGAAGTGTCGGATCAGATCTCCCCCCGCGTGTCCGATGCCGAAAGCCGCCTCGGTGCGCTCGGCCCCAAGCCGGCGGAAGGCGCCAGCGAGGAGCCCACCATAAGCGCCGATCGCGAGCGCCTCACGGCGCTCAGCGCCGAGATCGGCGGCGTGCTCAAGCAGAATCGCGCCCTGCTGCTGCGCAGCGACCAGATCTCCGACCGCATCAGCGCACGGCGACGCGCCCTGTTCACCGGTCAGCTGTTCGAGCGCTCGGATTCCGTGCTCGACCCGGACCTCTGGACCAACGCCTTCTCCGCCCTCTCCTCCGAACTGCGCGCGATCCGCTTCTTCGCCAGCGACTGGGCCGCCTATTCGCTGCGGCGGCTGCCCACCATCGCGGTCTTCGGCGCGCTGTTCGGGGCGGTGGCGATCATGTTCGCGGTGGTGGCCGGCGGGCGCTTCCTGCGCCGGCGCCTGCGCACCCCACAACCGGCGCCCGGCGAGACGTTCAGCCGGTTGCGATCCGCCCGCGAGGCCCTGAAGGTCCTGATCCTCAACGCCACCGTCGCGCCTGCCGCAGCGTGGGCCGCCATCGCCTTCGTCACCGCCTTCGAGGTGGTGCCGCCGCGTGCCGACGAATTGGTGCGCGGACTGCTCATCGCCATCTTCATCAAGGCCATCGGCAATGCCGTGGGCCGCGCGCTGCTGGCGCCCGGCGAGCCCTGGCGCCGCCTGCCGCCCCTGTCCGATGGTGCGGCCGCCCTCGCCTATCGCTATTTCTCCTTCACGGTGTGGACGCTCGCCATCGCCGCCTTCCTCAATGCCCTGCATCGCGTGCTATTCGCGCCGGTGGGCCTGACGGTGGTGACGAGCGCGCTCATGTCGCTGCTCATCGCCGGCTTCATCGCCCGCTTCCTGGTGGGCGCGGCGCGGGCCGAAGCCGCCGCCGATGCGGAGACCGCCACCGCCGACATCGCCGCCCCCACCGCGCCGCCGCAATGGATCCGCTTCTTCGTCTGGCTCGCGGTGGCGATCCTGCTCGGGGCGCTTGTCGCCGGCTATGTGAGCTTCGCGGCCTTCGTCGCCGCCCGCATGGTGGTGGCCGCGGCGGTGCTGGGCGCGCTCTACCTGCTCTACGCCCTGATCGACGCCTATTTCGGCGAGGGCCTGTCGGCCGAAACGCCGCGCGCTCGCAGCCTTTCCAAGATGCTGGGGCTGAAGCCCGAACGGGTCGAACTGCTGGGCGTGGTGGTGTCCGGGCTGCTCAAGCTGCAGCTCTTTGTCATCGCCGCTTTCCTCATCGTCGGCAGCTGGGGCACGTCCACCGCCGACGTGATGGATACGGTGCAGCGCGTCTCTTTCGGCGTGCGCATCGGCAATGCCACCGTCACGCTCTGGAGCGTCCTCTACGCCGTTCTACTGCTGCTGGTCGCGCTGGTGATCGCCCGCGGCTTTCAGAAGTGGGTTTCGAGCGTGCTGCTGCCGCGCTCGGGACTGGAGCCCTCGCTCCAATCCTCCATTTCCACCATCGTCGGCTATGTGGGCACCATCATCGCCATCATGGCGTCCATGGGCCAGTTGGGCCTCAACCTGGAGAACATCGCGCTGGTGGCCGGCGCCCTGTCGGTGGGTATCGGCTTCGGCCTCCAGTCCATCGTCTCCAACTTCGTGTCCGGCCTGATCCTCTTGGCCGAGCGGCCGATCCGGGTCGGCGACACCATCAACGTGAAGGGCGAGGAAGGCTACGTGCGGCGCATCTCGGTGCGCTCCACCGAGATCGAGACCTTCGAGCGCGCCACGGTGATCGTGCCCAATTCGGATCTCATCACCGGCATGGTGAAGAACTGGACGCACTCCAACACCACCGGCCGCATCATCGTGGCGGTGAGCGTCTCGTATGATTGCGACCCGGAGGAAGTCCGCGACATCCTCGTCGCCTGCGCCTGCGACCATCCCCAGGTGCTGCAGTCGCCGCCGCCGCGGGTCTTCCTCATCAAGTTCGCCGACGCCGGCCTCGCCTTCGAGCTGCGCTGCGTGGTGGCCAATGTGGACTACGCCCTGACGGTGAAGAGCGACCTGCATTTCCAGGTGCTGTCGCGCTTCCGCAAGGCGGGCATCGGCATCGCCATACAGCCCTGGGCGTCGCTGACGCGGGCGCCCCGGGACATGGTGCCCCCGCCGCCCGCGCCGCCGGAGCCCGTGCCTTAAGGCCGAGCTCCGCAGACGCGGCGCCGTCCTTGAGGCGGACGGCGCGCTAACCCTTCCTCAACCCCGGCGGCGCACAAGTGCGAGCCGCGGTGCGGCGTTCGTGAAAGCCGCGCCCCATGTGACAGCCGGAAGCCGAGACATGCGCGACAAGATCCTCCGCCGCTCTTTCCTCGCCGGTGCCGGCCTTGCGCTCATCGCCGCCGTGGCCGGCTGCGCGACCTCGGATCAGCTCGACAGCCAGCCTTCCTTCTACATGAACCTCGCCAAGACCGGGAAGCCGGTGGACGCAGCGGCGGCCGCCTCCCTGCTCTCGGACTATCGCACTGCCCGCGGCCTGCCGGCGGTGAGCATCGACGACACCCTGACGCGCCTCGCCCAGGACCAGGCCAATGCCATGGCCAGGGCCGACAATCTCTCCCACGAGGTGGGGGGCCGCAATTTCATGGCGCGCATCAAGGCCTCGGGCTACGACGCCGCGCGGGCGGTCGAGAATGTGGGCGCGGGCTACCACACGCTGGCCGAGGCGTTCTCCGGCTGGCGCGATTCTCCTTCGCACAACAAGAACATGCTGGAGCCGGGCGTGACCCGCATGGGCATCGCCACGGCCAATGCGCCCAATTCCAAATACAAGGTCTATTGGGCGCTGATCCTCGCCCAGCCGGACACCGCCGGGCGCTGAGCGCCTACCGGCTCCAGGCGAGGCCCGTCTGGCGATAGTGCCGCATTTCTGCGATCTCGGGGATGAAGTCGCGGATGGCAGCGAGGAAGGGCGGGAAATGCGGCCCGCGGCGGAAGCCCTCCATGTGCGCCGCCACCGAGGCCCAGCGGATGCGCAGGATGAAGCTTGCCGCCTCGTCCTCGCACTGGGTGATCTCGTAGCCGAGGCATTCGGGAGCTGCCGCCAGATGCCGGCCCGCCTCCTCATAGGCCTTGAGGAAGTCGTCCACGCTGTGGGCGGTGAGCACATAGCGCACATATTCCACCGCCGGCTCGCCCTGATGGCGCATGAAGGCGAAGGCGTTGTCGAGCGGCGCGCCGCGGTTCACCGCCTGGTCAATCCACAGCATGGCATAGGGCTCGAGCAGGCGCGCCTGCTTCAGCGGCCCGGCATCCATCGCCTCGAAGCCGAGGTCGGCCACGAGGCCCAGCGCCTGCGGCTTGCGCCCGGCATCATCTCCGGCCACGAACATCACCGGACGGGCGGGATATCCCGTGGCCGCCGCCATGACCGAAAAGCCCACCTGGTTCATGGCCTTGAACACCGCGGCGCCGGGCGCGAGCCGCTCGACCTCCTCCGCGCCCGAGGTGGAGAAGCCGAGGGCGAGGCCAAGGCCGCCGGGGCCCATCGCCAGCGGATTGGTGGCGTCGATCACCAGCCGACCCGAGAGGTCGCCCGCCGCGGCCAGCGCCGCCGGCACCGCATCCCACGGCACCGCGAGGACGATCGCCTCCGCCCCCGTCACTGCCCCGGCGACGTCCGTCACGGTCGCTGCGACCGCCTGCGCTGCGGCGGCGTGCTTGGGGGCTGCGGGATCGGGCACGCCATAGACGATGGAATGGCCGGCGCGCGCCCAGCCTTTCCCGAGCGCGCCGCCCACATTGCCGGCGCCGATGATTGCAATCCGCATGATTTCCTCTTCCCTTGATCCGGGCTAGACTGTCTCGGGAAGTCTCGGCTGGGAACAAAACCGGTTCAACGCACCAGATGGTGCGTGAACATCCGGGTGGCGGCATGAAACGATTGCGCAAGGCCTATGGGTGCCCGGTGGAACTGGCTGTCGAATTCGTCGGCGGCAAATGGAAGACCGTCATCCTCGCCTGGCTCAAGGAAAGCCCGCTGCGCTACAACGAATTGCGCACGCGCATCCCGGGTGTCGCCGACAAGGTGCTCACCGAGCGGCTGAAGGATCTGGAGCAGTTGGGCCTGGTGGAGAAGGGCACCGACGCCGGACGGCGCGGAGGCCACATCTATCGCCTCACCGATCGCGGCGAGCGGCTGCGGCCGGCGCTGGATGCGCTCTATGCCTTCGGCTCGGCGATAGCCGGCGAACTTCCGGTGACGCTCGGCCCGCGCATCGCCGCCCCCAAAGGCGCGGCCGCCGCTGAAGCGGCACCGACTGCGGCCAAGGCTGAGGTATCGCGCAAGGTGACGCCGGCACGCCGCTTGCGCGCGGGATAGACCGACGGGATGCGGGCTGGACGCGGGATCGTGATCTCCCTCCCTCCGGTCGGGGGTTCCGTGCGGCGCCGGGATGGGGCTTAATCGGCGGATTGACCCAACGACAGGCAGGAGAATGGGATGAAGCGGATCGCCTTCACTTTGTGCGCCCTGACCGTCCTCGCCGGCACCGCGCCCGCCTTTGCCGGCGGCTCGGGATGCCCCGGCATGACCAATGCCTCCACCGGAGGCACCACGACCACGGCGAGCACGTCCACCAGCCAGAAGGGCGGCTGACGTAGCGACCCGATTCTCGGGGACTTCATCTAATCGGCGATGTCCAGGACCTCCGGCTCTTCCCCAGCCGGAGGTTTCCTTTTGGCGCCCGGCATTCCGCCCATGAAAACGGCCGGCGGAGCTGCTCCGCCGGCCGTTGGTTCTGCCGATAATCGCCTCGCTCGCCGGACCAATGGCCCGCCGGGCTCACATGTGGATGGCGCGCTTCTCCACCGCCATGGCCGCTTCCTTCACCGCCTCGGAGCGGGTGGGATGGGCATGGCAGGTGCGGGCGAGGTCTTCCGACGAGCCGCCGAACTCCATCAGCACCGCGCATTCGTGGATCATCTCGCCGGCCTCGGGGCCGATGATGTGGGCGCCCAGCACCTTGTCGGTGGCGGCGTCGGCGATGATCTTCACGAAGCCGTCCGTGGTGTTGTTCACCTTGGTGCGGCCGTTGGCGGTAAAGGGGAACTTGCCCACCTTGTAGGCGACGCCCGCGGCCTTCAGCTCCTCCTCGGTCTTGCCGACAGAGGCGACCTCGGGGAAGGTGTAGACCACGCCGGGGATCACGTCGTAGTTCACATGGCCGGCCTTGCCGGCCAGAAGCTCCGCCAATGCCACGCCCTCGTCCTCGGCCTTATGGGCGAGCATGGGGCCGACGATCACGTCGCCGATGGCATAGATGCCGGGGACATTGGTGGCGAAGTGGTGGTCGGTGACGACCCGGCCGCGCGCATCCTTGGCGACGCCCGCCTCCTCCAGCCCGAGGCCGGCGGTGTAGGGGATGCGGCCGATGGCGACCAGCACCACGTCCGCCTCCAGCACCTCGGCGGCGCCGCCGGCGGCCGGCTCCACGGAGACCTTGAGCGTCTTGCCCTTGGTGTCGACGCCCGTGACCTTGGTGCCGAGCTTGAAGGTGAAGCCCTGCTTGTCGAGGATGCGCTGGAAGGACTTGGCCACGTCGCCGTCCATGCCGGGCAGGATGCGGTCGAGGAATTCCACCACCGTGACCTCAGCGCCGAGGCGCCGCCACACCGAGCCCAGTTCCAGGCCGATGACGCCCGCGCCCACCACGACGAGCTTGCCGGGCACCTTGGGCAGCTTCAGCGCGCCGGTGGAGGAGACGATGCGGTCCTCGTCGATGGTCACACCCGGAAGCGGGGCGACGTCAGAGCCGGTGGCGATGACGATGTTCTTCGTCTCCAGCACCTCGACCTTGCCGTCGGCGTTCAGGGTGACTTCCACCTTGCCGGCACCGAGGATCTTGCCGGCGCCCATGTAGACGTCGACCTTGTTCTTCTTCAGCAGGAACTCGACGCCCTTCACGTTGCCGTCCACGCCGCGGTCCTTGAAGGCCAGCATGGCGGGAAGGTCGAGCTTGGGGGCGGGCACGCCGATGCCCATCTCGCCGAACTTGTGGCCCGCTTCCTCGAACAGCTCGGAGGCATAGAGCAGCGCCTTGGAGGGGATGCAGCCCACGTTCAGGCAGGTGCCGCCATGGGTGCCGCGCTTCTCCACCACCGCGACCTTGAGGCCGAGCTGGGCCGCGCGGATGGCACACACATAGCCGCCGGGGCCGGTGCCGATGATGGTGAGATCGTAGGACATGCGGAGTTCCTTCAAGGTAAGGGGCCGGAGCGCGTCAGGGCGCGGCAACGGCCCTTTGCAAGGCGAGGCGGATACCGAGGCAGATCAGGAGTGCGCCGGTGACGCGATTGAACCAGCGGCCGAAGCGGACGAGCCCGTCGCGCACCGCTCGGCCGGTGAAGAAAATGGTGACGAGGGCGAACCAGCACACCAGCAGCGTGCCCATGGACAGCGCATAGAAGCCCTGCACCGCGAGCGGGGTCTCGGTGCTCACCAGCGTCGAGAACAGGGACAGGAAGAACAGCATCGCCTTGGGGTTCAGCGCATTGGTGAGAAACCCCAGGGCGAAGGCGCGCCTGTCGGTCATGACACCGGCGGGAGCGGGCGCGGCCTCGCCGTCCATTGCGGGCGCAGGCGCGGCCCACGTCTTCACGCCCACATAGATGAGATAGGCGCAGCCCGCCCACTTCAGAACCGAGAAGGCGACGATGGAGTGGGCGACGAGGAAGCCGAGGCCCGCCAGCGTGTAGCTGGCGTGGAGAAGGATCGCGGAACCGATGCCGAGGCTCGTCAGCACCCCGGCGCGCCGGCCGAACACGACACTCTGGCGCACCACCATGGCGAAGTCCGGCCCCGGCGCGACCGCCGCGACAGCGAACACCGCCATGAGGGTGAGATATTCGGCCAGATGGCTCACGATCGAAGGTCTCTATCCCACGTCATTCATGCGTCGCGCGACAGGCCGGGACGAGCTTCCACACGATCACCGCGAAGATCGCGCCCAGACCCACGGCGATCCAGAACAGAAGCCACGCCGTGTCATATTCCGGCAAGCCGAACGGCCCGGTCTCGGGCATCTTCTCGAACGCCCGTCCCCCGAACCATCCGCTGCAGGCCGCGCAGACGGCCCCGGCATAGGCAAGGAGGAGAATGGCCAGGCGCTTCCGATCCCTGGCCATTCCTTTCACATCCTCACAGATCCAGCACGAGGCGCGCGGGATCCTCCAGGGTCTCCTTCACCCGCACCAGGAAGGTCACGGCCTCACGGCCGTCGACGATGCGGTGGTCGTAGGAGAGCGCCAGATACATCATCGGGCGGATGACCACCTGGCCCTTGATGGCCACCGGGCGCTCCTCAATGCGGTGCATGCCGAGGATGCCCGACTGCGGCGCGTTGAGGATGGGGGTGGACATCAGCGAGCCGTAGATGCCGCCGTTGGTGATGGTGAAGGTGCCGCCCTGCATCTCCTCGATGCCGAGCTTGCCGTCGCGCGCCTTCTTGCCGAAGCCGGCGATCGCCTTCTCGATCTCCGCCACCGACATGAGATCGGCGTCGCGCACCACGGGCACCACGAGGCCCTTCTCGGTGCCGACCGCGATGCCGATGTTATAGTAGTTCTTGTAGACGAGGTCCTGCCCGTCGATCTCGGCGTTCACCGCCGGGATGTCCTTCAGCGCCGCAATCACCGCCTTGGTGAAGAAGCCCATGAAGCCGAGCTTGGTGCCGTGCTTCTTCTCGAAGGCATCCTTGAACTGGCTGCGCAGGCTCATCACCGCGGTCATGTCCACGTCGTTGAACGTGGTGAGCATGGCGGCGGTGTTCTGCGCATCCTTCAGGCGCCGCGCGATGGTCTGGCGCAGCTTGGTCATCTTCACCCGCTCCTCGCGGGCGGCGTCGGTGGGCGCGGACGGCGCGCGGGCGGCGACCGGGGCGGGCGCGGCGGCAGCCGAGGCGCCGGCGGCGATGGCGGCCAGCATGTCACCCTTGGTGACGCGGCCATCCTTGCCGGAGCCGGATACGTCGGCCGGGTTCACGCCGCTCTCGGCGGCGATGCGACCCACCGCGGGACCATTGGCGCCAGCGGCGACCGGCGCCGGGGCGGCAGCAGGAGCCGCCGCGGGGGTCGGAGCGGGAGCCGTCGCGGGCGCAGCGGCAGGAGCTGGGGCGGCAGGAGCTGGGGCGGCAGCCGCGGGGGCGGCTTCCGCGCCCGAGCCGGCGCCGATGTTGCCGAGCAGCGCGCCGACACCCACGGTCTCGCCATCCTTGGCGACGATCTCGGAGAGGACGCCCGAGGCCGGGGCCGGCACCTCGACGGTCACCTTGTCGGTCTCGAGCTCCACCAGCGGCTCATCGGCCTTGACGGCATCGCCGGGCTTCTTGAACCACTTGCCGATGGTCGCCTCGGTAACGGACTCGCCCAGGGTGGGCACGCGGATCTCGGTCATTGCGTTCGCCCCTTAGGGGGCCTCCCTCAAATTTCGGCGTCGGCCGGGCGGGACGCCCGGCGCTCGATGAGCGACAGAATGGGCATGATCTCGTAGGCAAAGCCGAGATCAGCCAGGATGACGGGGTCCTGCACACAAAGGCCGGTCGCGGCGGCCTCGTCCGCCACCTCCACCACCGCCATGCCCCAGATGCCCGCGGGATCGGCCACGGGCCCTACGGCGAGGGCCGTGCCGGCTTCGGCCTGGCCCTGCCAGAAGGCGAAGTGGGCGCCCATGGCATCCATCTCGGCGGCCGACGCATCCGAGGGGAAGCTCGGGCGCGGCGGGGAGAGGCGGAGCAGGAAGTGGGGCACGGCGGCTCAGCCCAGGGCTTCTTCGAGGAAGGCCTTGAGCTGGGCCATGTGCTTGGACATGAGGCCGGTCGCGGTCGCGGCGGAAGCCGGACGGCCGGCGTAGCGCGGACGCTTGGCGGGGCCGCCCACCTGCTCCAGCACCCACTCCAGATAGGGCTGCACGAAGGCCCAGGACCCCTGGTTCTTCGGCTCCTCCTGGCACCAGACCACCTCGGCGTTCTTGAAGCGCGAGAGCTCCTGCACGAGGGTCTTGAGCGGGAACGGATAGAGCTGCTCCACGCGCAGCAGGTAGACGTCGTTGACGCCGCGCTTCTCGCGCTCCTCCAGCAGGTCGTAATAGACCTTGCCCGAGGACAGCACCACGCGACGGATCTTGTCGTCGGCCACAAGCTGCACGCCGCCATCCTGCGGGTGCGACTGGGCGTCGTCCCAAAGCACGCGGTGGAAGGAGGTGCCGGTCTCCATCTCCGACAGCGAGGACACTGCCCGCTTGTGGCGCAGCAGCGACTTCGGCGTCATCAGGATGAGCGGCTTCCGGAACTCGCGGCGCAGCTGCCGGCGCAGGATGTGGAAGTAGTTGGCCGGCGTGGTGACGTTGGCCACCTGCATGTTGTCCTCGGCGCACAGCTGCAGGTAGCGCTCGAGGCGGGCCGAGGAATGCTCGGGGCCCTGGCCCTCATAGCCGTGCGGGAGCAGGCAGACGAGGCCGGACATGCGCAGCCACTTGCGCTCGCCCGAGGAGATGAACTGGTCGAACAGCACCTGGGCGCCGTTGGCGAAGTCGCCGAACTGAGCCTCCCACAGCACCAGCGTGTTGGGCTCCGACAGGGTGTAGCCGTACTCGAAGCCGAGCACCGCCTCTTCCGAGAGCATCGAGTTGATGACCTCGTACTTGGCCTGGGTTTCGGAGAGGTGGTTGAAGGGCTTGTAGCGCGCCTCCGTCTCCTGGTCGGTCAGCACCGAATGGCGCTGGGAGAAGGTGCCGCGCTCCACGTCCTGGCCGGAGAGGCGGACGGGGTGGCCTTCCTGCAGCAGCGAGCAGAAGGCCAGCGCCTCGCCGGTCGCCCAGTCGATGCCGGCGCCGTCCTCGATGGCCTTCTTGCGGTTGTCGAGGAAGCGCTGGATCGTGCGGTGGACCTGGAAGCCCTCCGGCACCTTGGTGATCTTCTCGCCGATGGCCTTCAGCGTGTCCATCGCCACGCCGGTGTCGCCGCGGCGCGGATCGTCATCCTCGTGGATGGCCTTGAAGCCGGCCCAGCGGCCGTCCAGCCAGTCGGCCTTGTTGGGCTTGTAGGCCTGGCCGGCCTCGTGCTCGGCCTCCAGGCGGTCGCGCCACGCATTGCGCATGGTCTCGAGCTCGCCGGCGGTGACGACGCCTTCGGATTCCAGCTTCTTGCCGTACAGCTCCAGCACGCTCGGGTGCTGGCGGATGACCTTGTACATCTTCGGCTGGGTGAAGGACGGCTCGTCGCCCTCGTTGTGGCCGAAGCGCCGGTAGCAGAACATGTCGATGACGACCGGCTTGTGGAAGCGCTGGCGGAATTCGGTCGCCACCTTGGCGCAGAACACCACGGATTCGGGATCGTCGCCGTTGCAGTGGAAGATCGGCGCCTCGATCATCTTCGCCACGTCGGAGGGATAGGGCGAGGAGCGCGAGTAGCGCGGATTGGTGGTGAAGCCGATCTGGTTGTTGATGATGAAGTGCAGCGAGCCGCCCGTGCGGTGGCCCTTCAGGCCGGAGAGGCCGAGGCACTCGGCCACCACGCCCTGGCCGGCGAAGGCGGC
This sequence comes from Xanthobacter pollutisoli, assembly GCF_040044995.1. NCBI lineage: Bacteria > Pseudomonadati > Pseudomonadota > Alphaproteobacteria > Hyphomicrobiales > Xanthobacteraceae > Xanthobacter > Xanthobacter pollutisoli. The sequence continues at coordinate 13,640 of NZ_JBDZDP010000008.1, read as the reverse complement.
GTCGCCGTGCAGCAGCAGCGGCAGCACCTTCACCCGCTCGGCATCGCCCCACTGGTCCTGCTTGGCGCGCGCCTTGCCCAGCACCACCGGATCGACGATCTCGAGGTGCGAGGGGTTGGCGGTCAGCGACAGGTGGACCTTGTTGTTGTCGAACTCGCGGTCGGAGGAGGCGCCGAGGTGATACTTCACGTCGCCGGAGCCCTCGACCTCGTCGGGCGCCCAGGAGCCGCCCTTGAACTCGTGGAACAGGGCGCGGTGGGGCTTGCCCATGACCTGGGTCAGCACGTTCAGGCGGCCGCGATGGGCCATGCCGAACACGATCTCCTTGAGGCCCAGGTTGCCGCCGCGCTTGATGATCTGCTCAAGGGCAGGGATCAGACTCTCGCCGCCGTCGAGGCCGAAGCGCTTGGTGCCGGTGTACTTGACGTCGAGGAACTTCTCGAAGCCCTCGGCCTCCACCAGCTTGTTGAGGATGGCGCGCTTGCCCTCGCGGGTGAAGGTCACCTCCTTGTCGGGCCCCTCGATGCGCTCCTGGATCCACGCCTTCTCCTCCGGCGAGGAGATGTGCATGAACTCGACGCCGATGGACGAGCAGTAGGTGCGGCGCAGGATGGTGACCATCTCGCGGACCGAGGCGAACTCCAGGCCCAGCACGTGGTCGATGAAGATCTTGCGGTCGAGGTCGGCCTCGTAGAAGCCGTAGGAGGCCGGATCGAGCTCGGGCGCCTCGCGCGGCGGGGTGAGGCCCAGTGGGTCGAGATTGGCGTGCAGATGGCCGCGCATGCGATAGGCGCGGATCATCATCAGCGCCTTGACGGAATCGCGCGTCGCCTGCTGCACTTCGGTGGCGGAGAACTCGACGCCGGTCTTCTGCGCCTTGGCCTTCACCTTCTCGCCGATGGCCTTCTCGACCTCGATCCACTGGCCGTCCATGGCCGAAACCAGCTCGCCATTGGCATGCTGCGGCCAGTGCGGCTTCTTCCAGGAGGCGCCGCGGGCGTTCTCGATCACCTGATTGGGATCGTCCTTCAGCGCCGCGAAGAAGGCCTGCCACTCGGGGCTGACCGCATTCGGATCGGTCTCGTAGCGGGCGTAGAGGTCCTCGATCCAGGCGGCGTTGGCGCCATAAAGGAAGGAGGTATTGAGGAAAACGTCGTTCTGTTCGGCGCGCGACATGGGCTTGTTCCCGGATAGTCGTGGGCGACCTCATCTCCTTCAGCGCATTTCGCGCGGAAAATGAAGCCCCAAGACCGCTCGTCTGCCACAAATCCGATGTCCGGCGCGTGGCCGGGCACCCTGTCACCTCTGCGAGGCTCGTGGCAGCCTTCAGCAGCGGTGCTCGACAACCTTAGATGGGGATCGATCCCGCCCGACGTAAGGCCGAGCCGGCGCTTTCCCCTCCGCGCACGCCAGTCGCCGAACTTCGTGGCGAAATTGCGCGGCAATCGTCCTTTCAGGCATTTAGGACCAGCCGATCCCCGAAAGGCAGGGGATGGCCGGTGCCATCCCCTGTTTTGCTCCTCACCTATTGGGAAGGTGAATGACTGATGCGTCGCGCCTCAGCCCTTCAGCACTTCCACCAGGGTCTTGCCGAGGCGGGCGGGAGAGGGCGACACGCGGATGCCCGCCGCCTCCATGGCCGCGATCTTGTCCTCCGCCCCGCCCTTGCCGCCGGAGATGATGGCGCCCGCATGGCCCATGCGGCGCCCGGGAGGCGCCGTGCGGCCGGCGATGAAGCCCACCATCGGCTTCTTGCGGCCCTTCTTCGCTTCGTCGGCGAGGAACTGCGCCGCCTCCTCTTCCGCCGAGCCGCCGATCTCGCCGATCATCACGATCGACTTGGTCTCGGGGTCGGCCAGGAACATCTCCAGCACGTCGATGAACTCCGTGCCCTTCACCGGGTCGCCGCCGATGCCCACCGCGCTGGTCTGGCCAAGGCCCTCCTGCGAGGTCTGGAACACCGCCTCATAGGTCAGCGTGCCCGAGCGCGAGACAATGCCCACCGAGCCCTTCTTGAAGATGTTGGCCGGCATGATGCCGATCTTGGACTCGCCCGCCGTCACGATGCCCGGGCAGTTGGGGCCGATGAGGCGCGACTTCGAGCCGGACAGCGCCCGCTTCACCTTCACCATGTCCATCACCGGGATGCCCTCGGTGATGCAGACGATGAGGGGGATTTCGGCGTCGATAGCTTCGAGGATGGCGTCGGCGGCGCCGGGCGGCGGCACGTAGATCACCGAGGCATCGGCCCCGGTCTTCTCCTTGGCCTCCATCACCGTGTCGAACACCGGCAGGTTGAGGTGGGTGGAGCCGCCCTTGCCGGGGGAGGTGCCGCCGACCATCTTGGTGCCGTACATGATGGCCTGCTCGGCGTGGAACGTGCCGTTCTTGCCGGTGAAGCCCTGGGTGATGACCTTGGTATTGGCGTCGATGAGCACGGACATCACGCAGCTTCCTTCTTCACGGCCGCGACGATCTTCTGCGCCGCATCGTCCAGATCATCCGCCGGGATCACGTTCAGACCACTCTCGCGGATGATCTTCTTGCCTTCTTCCACATTGGTGCCTTCGAGGCGCACCACGAGGGGGACCTGGAGGCCCACCGCCTTCACCGCCGCCAGCACGCCGCGCGCGATGACGTCGCACTTCATGATGCCGCCGAAGATGTTCACCAGGATGCCCTTCACGTTGGGATCCGCGGTGATGATCTTGAACGCCGCCGTCACCTTCTCCTCGGTGGCGCCGCCGCCCACGTCCAGGAAGTTAGCCGGGCTCTCGCCGTAGAGCTTGATGATGTCGAGGGTGGCCATGGCGAGCCCGGCGCCGTTGACCATGCAGCCGATGGTGCCGTCGAGGGCGATGTAGGCGAGGTCGTACTTGGACGCCTCGATCTCCTTCTCGTCCTCTTCCGTCAGGTCGCGCAACTCGGCGAGCTCGGGATGGCGGAACATGGCGTTGGAATCGAAGGTCACCTTGGCGTCGAGCACCTTGAGGTTGCCGTCCTTGGTGACGATGAGGGGGTTGATCTCCAGCATCGCCATGTCGGTGTCGACGAAGGCGGTATAAAGCACCTCCGCGAGCTTGCCGGCCTGCTTGGCGAGGTCACCCGTGAGGCCGAGGGCCTTGGCGATCTTGCGGCCGTGGAAGCCCTGGACGCCGGTCACCGGATCCACCGAGAAGGTGATGATCTTCTCAGGGCTCGAATGGGCGACTTCCTCGATGTCCATGCCGCCTTCGGTGGAGACCACGAAGGCCACGTGGGAGGTGGCGCGGTCCACGAGCAGGGAGATGTAGAATTCCTTCTCAATGTCGGAGCCGTCCTCCAGATACAGGCGGTTCACCTGCTTGCCGGCCGGGCCGGTCTGGATGGTGACGAGGGTCCGGCCCAGCATCTGGGAGACGAACTCCTTCACCTCGTCGATGGACTTGGCGAGGCGCACACCGCCCTTCTCGCCAGCCTCGGGCTCCTTGAACTTGCCCTTGCCGCGGCCGCCGGCGTGGATCTGGGACTTGACCACCCAGAGCGGGCCGCCCAGCTCCTTGGCGGCGGCCTCCGCCTCTTCCACCTTCAGCACGGGCACGCCGCGCGAGACCGGCGCGCCGTACTTCTTCAGCAGCGCCTTGGCCTGATACTCGTGAATATTCATCTTTCGTGTCCCTCAGGGTTGCGATGTGTCCCTTCCCCCGCCCCGGCCCGCTTCTGCGCCACGCGGCGTTGCGTGGTCGCCCTGTCGCGGACCGCCTCCATCGCAGAGGGGCCCCGTCCCGCGGCGCCGACCGTCAGGCCGGCACACCGAGGCGGGCACCCCGAGGAGGGGAACACTCGTCTCCTTCACCACGCCGGTCGTTGCGCCGGCACGAAAACGGCGCACCTTCCGGCGCGCCGCCATGATCGAGATCACTTCCCGAGGCCGGGTGCGATCTTCAGGCAGGCCTCCACCAGTCCTTCGACCGCGGCGACCGATTTCTCGAACATGGCGCGTTCGTTCCGGTCCAGCTCGACCTCCACGATACGCTCCACCCCCCGCGCGCCGATGACGGCCGGCACGCCCACATAGATGTCCCTGAGGCCGTATTCCCCATCGAGCCGCGCGGCGACGGGAAGAAGGCGCTTCTTGTCCTTCAGATAGCTCTCGGCCATGGCGATGGCCGCCGCCGCCGGCGCATAGAAGGCCGAGCCGGTCTTCAGCAGATTGACGATCTCGGCGCCGCCGTCGCGGGTGCGCTGGACGATGGCGGCGATCCGCTCGTCGCTGGTCCAGCCCATGCGGATGAGGTCGGGCACCGGGATGCCGCCCACGGCCGAATAGCGCACCAGGGGCACCATGGTGTCGCCATGGCCGCCCATGACAAAGGCGGTCACGTCCTCCACCGAGACGCCGAACTCCTCGGCGAGGAAGAAGCGGAAGCGCGCGGAATCCAGCACGCCGGCCATGCCCACCACCTTCTCCGCCGGCAGGCCGCTGGAGCGCTGGAGCGCCCACACCATGGCGTCGAGCGGATTGGTGATGCAGATGACGAAGGCGTCGGGGGCGTATTTGCGGATGCCGGCGCCCACCTGCTCCATCACCTTGAGGTTGACGGAGATGAGGTCGTCGCGGCTCATGCCCGGTTTGCGCGGCACACCGGCGGTGACGATCACCACATCGGCGCCTGCGATGGCGTCATAGCTCGACGCGCCCCACACGGCCGCGTCGAAGCCGGCCACGGGGGCGAGCTGGGCGAGATCCAGGGCCTTGCCGTCGGGGACGCCCTCGGCGACGTCGAACAGCACGATGTCGCCCAGCTCCTTGAGCCCTGCCAGAAGGGCGAGCGTACCGCCGATCTGGCCGGCCCCTATGAGGGCGATCTTGTTGCGGGCCATCCCAAGTCCCCGGAAACCGATCTGCCGGCAGTCGCATGAGACGAGCCGCCGCAGGAAGCGAGCGGCGCTTGACTACTCCCATCCGACCGGGGGTTCAAGACGGCCGCACTGCACAAATAGTGGCATGGCGCGGGATTTTGGCGCAAAGACAGGTCGTTTTTTCGCGTTTTTAAGCTGATTTGCACCATGCGGAAAAGCATCCCGCAGAGCGGTGCACCAGCCTACCGTCCAAGCTCCGCCACGGCCCCCTCTCACCGGCCGCCTGCCCCACCGCTTGCATATGGACACGGCTCGCCGACGGCCGGATGACAGCGTCTCGCGGACGGCTGGGATTACGCTGTTGCAGGTTGAGGAGACGGGACAGGTCAGGCGGGAGGGGCCGCGGGGCCGGGAGAAGGACAGAACCGCGCCTTCTCACCAGGCCGGTTGCATCGCGGCACGTCCATGCCCGGAATGCGCGAAAGCCCGTCCGGGCGCCACCTGGGCCGGGACGGGCTTTCGCCGTCGGAAAATATCTGCCCTCTCCCCGCACACGGCCGAGCGACCAGCCGGATTAAAAAATAAAAAGTAACGTCAATATCAACAAACAATCAGCGGGGAGAGGGCAGCCGGCCGGAGGGACATGCCCTCCGGCGGAAGGGGTGCGCCCGCCGGCCCGGCCGATGCGGCTTGGGGGGCGAAGCGAAACGAGGGCGGCGGCACCGGGGGCGATCTTGGTCCCCGGAGCGCCTCAGCTGCCGGTCTTGAGGGACGTCAGCTGCACGAAGGCGGGCTTGGCGCTGGGCGCCGGCGGGCGGTTCGGATCATGCTCCTTGAGCACCTTGAACACCCGCTCCGCCATGGGGTTGGACTTGATGAAGTCCTCATAGGCCTGGCTCAGCATGGTCTGGGCGGCCGTGTAGATCTCTTCCTCGCTCATGCCGTCGAACTCGGCGGAAACGAGGTATTGGCCCATGCGGCGCAGGATATGCAGGCGCAGCACCTGCAGCACCTCCGGGTGGTACTCGACCTGCAGCACCTCGAAGAATTCCTCGGCGCTGTGCAGGGACTTCAGCTTGTCGATGACGGACATGTCGCTCTTCCTTCTTCTCGATCCGGCTGACGTCTTCGGCCTCAGGCCGCCTCGTCCGCGCTGGCGGGGCGGCCGCGCTGGCGCTCGCCCTGCAGGTGCGAGAGGCGCGCCTCCAGGAACTCGATGCGGTCCAGCAGCGAGACGATGGCCTCGCCCACCGGATCCGGCATGAGATGGTGCTCAAGGTCGATACGGCCGTCGCCCAGCCGTCGCCGGTCGGCGATGGGCTTCACAACGCGGCCGGGAATGCCCACCACGGTCATGGCCGGGGGCACGTCCTCGATGACGACGGAATTGGCGCCGATCCGGCAGCCCGCACCCACCGTGATGGGCCCGAGGATCTTGGCCCCCGCCCCCACCAGCACGCCGTCGCGCAGGGTGGGATGGCGCTTTCCGGCGGTCCAAGACGTGCCGCCAAGGGTCACGCCATGGTAGAGCGTGACGTCGTCACCGATTTCCGCCGTCTCGCCGATCACCACGCAGGCGCCGTGATCGATGAAGAAGCGCCGGCCGATGGTGGCGCCCGGGTGGATGTCCACGTTGGACAGGAAACGGCCGAGCCACGACAGGAAGCGGGCCGGAAACTTGATGCCGCGCCGCCACAGACGGCTGGCGAGCCGGTGCCAGATCACAGCGTGCACGCCGGGATAGGTCAGCACGATCTCGAACGTGTTGCGTGCCGCGGGATCGCGGGACTTCACGCAATTGATGTCCTCACGAATGAGGCGCCAGACGGAGAGGGTCGTCGCTTTTTCCTCTGCCGCCGGGGCTGCAGCGAGAGGCACTTCGGTACCATGCCATTTCGGGCTTCCCATGATCATGGGTCAAGCTCCCATCACTGCTGCGTGGCGGCGCTTCAGCGCCTCTTCGGTGAAGCTGTCCTCGTAGAGTCGCCGCAGCACCTGCGGCGACACCTGCTGCTTGGTGCGGCTGGCGAAATCGCGCACCCGGGCGAGAATGGCCCGGCCGCGTGCCTCGTCCACCGCGAGGCCCTCGTCGGCCAGCGCCTTGGCGACGGCCGCGAGGCCGGAATGCTTGCCCAGCACCACCCGGTGGGAACGGCCGAGCAGCTCGGGATCAAGCGCCTCGTAGGTGCCGCGATCCTTCAGCAGGCCGGAGACATGGATGCCGCTCTCGTGGGTGAACACATCCTCGCCGACGATGGCCTTGGTGCGGGGCATGGGTCGGCCGGCGGCGGCCATCACCCGCTCGGCCAGCGGGCGCAGCGCACGCGGATTGATGCCGCTCTCGGCGCGGGCGGTCTGGCGCAAGGCGATGGCCACTTCCTCCAGCGCCGCATTGCCCGCGCGCTCGCCGAGCCCCACCACGGTGACGCTGGCGTGCCGCGCGCCGCCGGTCACCGCCGCTAGGGTGTTGGCGGTGGCAAGGCCAAGGTCGTCGTGGGCGTGGAACTCGATCTCGAGATCGGTGGCGTTGGCCACCCGGCGCACCAGCGCATAGGTGGAGAACGGGTCGAGCACGCCCAGCGTATCGGCGAGACGGAGGCGGAAGGCGCCAACCTCCTTCGCCGTCTCCGCCACCCGGCAGAGGAAGTCGGGATCGGCTCGGGACGCGTCCTCGCAGCCGATGGCGACCGTGAAGCCGAGTTTGGTGGCGAGCGTGCCCACGTGGCGCAGGGCGGCCAGGGCCCAGTCGCGGTCGCGATTGAGCTTGCCCTTGAGCTGGCGGTCGGACGTGGGGATGGACAGGTTGACGTAATTGACGCCCGAGGAGACGGCCGCGAACAGGTCCTCCTCGCTCATGCGGCACCAGGCGGCGACGCGCAGGGGCAGCTTCAGCGAGACGATGGAGCGCAGCGTCTCGATTTCCTCGTCGCCCATGGCGGGGGTGCCCGCCTCGATCTCCGGCACGCCGGCGGCAGCGAGCGCCTCGGCGATCTCGATCTTTTCCCGGCGGTTGAAGGCGACGCCGGGCGCCTGCTCGCCGTCGCGGAGCGTCGTGTCGTTGAGGAAGACCGTGCGGGCCGGCACCGTGCCCGAGGCCAGGGCGCCGGCATCCGCCGACGTGCGACCGGAGCGCCCCGAATTGGCCGATGGTGTCTTCGCGAGCATGGGTCCCTTCCTTCCGCCCCCGCCGATGTCGGCGGGAGGATGATGAGCTCCAACCGGGGCCATCCCCGGTTCCCGTCAGTTCCTCAGCCCCCCGGCCGCCGTCGCCAGCGATGCGGGATCGTTCTCGAACACGAAGCCGCTGGCGGCGGCGGAATTCACAAAATCAATGCGGATGCCCCGCGTCGCAGCCTGCGAGGCGCCATCGATGAAGACCTTGAGGCCGGCCTGCTCGATCACCGCATCGTCGGCGCGGGGCCGTTGCTCCAGATGCATCAGGTAGCGCACGCCGGTGTCGGCGCCGGCTTCCGCGACCACCCGCAGACCGGCCGCGTCGCCGGCTTGCGAGAGCGCCGCCTTCACCGCCTGAACCGCACTGGTCGTGAGCCTGATCATCGGAAACGTCCATTCACGCCGGGTTGCCCCTGCACTGATCTGGCAAGCCCCGTGCCAGCCTCACAAGTTGTTCTGGAATCAATGGAAATTGCGGAGTGCCAAGATGTCGCAAAACTGACAGCCGGCAAGCTTGTTCGAGGTTCGACAGGGGCGCGGCAGACAAGCCACACCGCGCAATGACGAATTCCTCCGTATAACTACGTAGTCCTTTTCCCGTCCCCGCATTCTTCTTGACCGGAGCCGGACAAGCCCTGCGGGGCCGAGATGAGCGGCCCGTACGACCATGGGGAAGGAAGATTTCCGCGCAGTGAAGACACCGCCGCCGCCAAGAGTCAGTCCGGGGCGATCACCACCTTCACGTCGGCGGGCTTGGCCCAGTAAGGCGCGGAGGTCACCAGCACGTGGGCGCCGGCGGTGGCATAGGCCGCGGCGTTGGAGAGGTTCACCCCGCCCGCAGCCGCCACCTTGGTTGCAGGCGCCCGTTCGGCCACCCGCGCGGCCACGACGCGGATGTCGTCCGGGGTCATCTTCTCGCACTGGAGCACGTCGGGTTGAGCTGGCAGCACCGCCTCCACCTCATCCAGCGTCTTCACTTCCACCACCACCTTCTTCTCCGGCGCAGCCCGGCGGAGCGTCGCGATGCCCTCGCCCGCCGCGGACAGGAAGGCGGCATGTTCGGGAAACAGCAGCAGGGTTTCCGACAGGCCGAGCCGATGGGGATAGGCGCCACCGGCGCGGATCGCGGCGATCATCTGCGCCTTGGCGCCGGGAAACGTCTTGCGCGTCGTCACCACCGCGATCTCGGGCGAAACGGCGCGCGCCGCGGCCACGATGTCGGCGGTCAGGGTGGCGATGCCGGAGAGATATTCCACCAGGGTCTGCGCCACCTTCCAGGCCCGGAAGATCGCGCCCGCCGGCCCCTCCGCAATCAGAATGAGCGCCCCGGCCGGCACCCGCGCCCCGGTGGCGGCGAGAAGCTGCACATCGCTCCCGGCGGCGAGGAAGAGTTCGCTCGCCAGTTCCACGCCGCAGACGGTGGCGTCCGAGCGCATCGCCATGGAGAGCCGCGCGTCCTGCGCCTCCAGCCCGAGGGCCTCGGTGGTAAGGTCACCATAGGGCGCGTCCTCGGCCAGAAGCTGATCCACCGTCGCCTGCGTCCACCACCGGAAGGTCATCCCGCGCCCCGAATTTGCCGTGTGCGATATGGAGAAAGGAGATAGCCTGGGACCGCCCGAGGGTCGACCGGACACAGCGTCCACCGGGAGGTGGATCGACGAAAGGCAGCGCGGTCAGGCGGGCGTCGCTTGCTTGGTGGCACGGCGCAACAGCGTGAGGCATTCGATGGTGGAGGCGAGATCCAGCGCCGAGAAGCCGTCTAGGGTCTCGGGCCTCGGGTCGGCGCCGCGCGCGAGCAGCTTCTCCACCACCGCCGCCTTGCCGGCGGAGGCGGCATACATCAGCGCCGTGGCGCCGTTGTCGTTGGCGCTGTCGATCGCGATACCGGCATCCACCAATGCGTCGATGATGTTGAGATGGTCGCCCACGCAGGCGATCCACAAGGCGGTGTTGCCGTCGGCATTGCGGATCTGCAGGTCGGCGCCGGCAGCAATCAGGGCCGTCACCTCGGCGGCGAGGCCTTCCGCGCATGCCTTCATCAGCGGAGTCATGCCGTTTTCGGCTGTGGCGTTCAGCCCATCCGGTGGAAAGCCACGGCTGGCGATCCAGGCCGACAGCGCCGGGTCCAGCGCCGCAGCGGGCGGGCGCAGGCGCTCGAAGGTCTCCCAGGCCTCATAGCCGCCGTCGACGCTTGCCACATCGGCGAAGCCGAAGTCGGAAAGGGCCTGCGCATATTCCTGACTGGCGTTGCCGTGGTAGCAGTAGACCAGCACCGGCTGGGTCTTGGGCGTCGTCGCGATGATGTCCCCGAGGTTGGCGAAGGCGAGGTTGCGCGCTCCCGCCACATGGCCGGCATTGAAGGAATTGGCGTCGCGCACGTCGAGCAGCAGCGCCTTGCCCTCGCTGAGTATGGCCGCTGCGTCTTCCACGCCGATGCGGCGGAAGGGAATGCGCTGCCTCATCTCGTTCTCCTGAAGGCGCCCGTCACCCGGCCCGGCCGGGATAGGCCGGCTCGGTGGTGATGCGGTCGTCGAGCGCCGCCCGCCCGACGGTGAAGTGATAGAGCGACTGGAAGGCCGCGCCTTCCAGGCCGAGGAGCTGGTGCAGATCGTCGTCGAAATAGCAGCCGATGCCGGTTCCGCGATAACCCGCCGCCTCCGCTTCCAGATAGAGCACGTGCCCGAGGAGCCCGGCCTCCCAGTGGAGCTGACGGTAGCGCCAGGGATCGGCGCTCACCGTGGCCTCGAATTCGGAGAGCATGGCGACGGCGAACGAGCTGTCGCTCGCGATGGCCTGGTGGCAGCTCACCGTGCGGGCGATGCCGCGGCAATCGGTTTCCACCAGCCGCCGCAGCGGGATGTGGGCCGGGCAGCCTTCCGCCGCGGTCCATTGGAAGTCCGTCCGCAGGGCCGCCCGCAAGGCCGCTTCGGCCCCGTCGCGGCGCGGCAGGGCATAAAGGCCCGGCACGAGGCCGTCCACCCGGTGGACGAAGAACAGCGGATGAATGCGGGGCGCAAAGCCCCAGGCGTCGAACGGAGCGGAGGCCCTTGGCAGCAGCGCGTCGAGGAGATCGAAGAAGGTCTCCCTCGGCATGGTGCTGCCCTTGGCGGTGAAGCGCTGTGCGCTGCGCCGGCCGAGAATGGTCCCCGCCGCACGACCGGCGGCGGCCGGCACGCGGGCCGGCAGCGCGGCGCCAGCCGCGGGCTCGTCGAAGGCGCCCGAAGCGGAACCTGCCTCGGTGGCGCGGCTCACCTGGTCGATCACCGGCCAGCGATAGAGTGGATGACGATCGAGCACATTGGCCTTGCCGGCCCAGCGCCCCTCGACCGCTCCGTCCGGCGCGACCGGACGCTCCGCGCCGGCGGGTGCGAGGGCGATGAGAAGATCGGGATCCTCCCGCTCGGCGCCGCCGAAATCCCCGGCGCGGTCGATCCCGGCGAGGGCGGCCAGCGTCGCGCTATCGACGCCATCCACCAGGGTCGCGGTCCAGCCGAGGCAGGCGGCGGCATAGCGCACGGCGGCCAGCGCGTGGCCGAGATCCAGCTGGCAGTAGCGGAACGCCCGCTCGCCATATTTCCACGCCTCGCGCCAATGGATGGAGGACAGCGCCAGATGCAGCCGGGCCGGGCCTGGCGGCGGGCTGAAATACTGCTCCATCACAAAGCCGGAGGCGCTCGCCACGGCCACCGAGCCGCCCGTTCGGCGGCTGAAGCGCTGCTCCAGCGCATGGTCGCGGCTGACATAGTGATGCACGCCGTCTGCGAGGCCCGTGACGCCCTGCGCCAGCACATAGGCCTCGGTGGGATGCAGATTGCCGCTGGAGGGATTGCAGCGCAGCGCCCAGCGGTCCGGTCCCAGCTGCTTCCACGCGGCAAGGCCGAAGGACAGCTCCAGCAGCAGCGCTACACCGGCGAGGTGAAGAGGAGCAGGCGACACACGGCCCGCGACCATGTCGGCGAAGGACACCTCCAGCCGCTCCGCCGCCAGCGGCAGGGCGATGCGCGGCGCCCCCTCGAACTCCCGGAACGGGTTGGGCTGCATGTCCCAGTCGAGGGTCTCCGGCCCGGCGGCGTAGGCTTTCAGGCTGTGCTTGGTCCGCATGTGGTAGGCGAGCGCCACCTCGTAGGGCCGCGCAGGGGGCAACAGCGCGTTCATGGCTCAGGATGCCTTCCGCTCGGTGGGATCAGGGCAGGGGTTGGCCTCGTGGGGGTGAGAGCAGCCCTCCAGCGGCCGGCCATCCGCCGGGACGGAACCCAGCAGCGACGTCACCGGCTCGCGGTCGAAGCCGGCGCAGCGCTTACCCTCCGTCTCCACCAGCGGACGGCGGATGAGGAGCGGCTCGGCGAGCATCATGGCGATGGCGGCGTCCGCCCCCACCGCCAGAGGATCCACCGCGCCGGACTTCACCTTCGGAGCGGCCGGATTGAACCAGGAGGCGACCGGGGTCGCGCCGAAGAAGCCTTTCAGACGTTCCGCCGTCCACGGCTCGGTGAGCAGGCTGCGCACCTCCAGCGTGTGGCCGGCGTTGGCGAGGGCAAGCTTCTGCCGGGCGTTGGTGCCGCAACCCGGCTTCTCCCAGAACGTGACGTGGGCCACGACCGGCCTATTTCATCACGGACAGCTGCACCAGCTGGGCGCCGCCGTCGCGGCCGAGCACGGTGTCAACCTTCTTGCGCACGCCTTCCAGCGTGAGCGGCTTCACCACCGCGCCATGGGCGCCGGCCTTGAGACCGCCCACCGCCACCGCCTCGTCCGACTTGTCGGTGACGATGAGGATGCGCACGCCGGGAAACTTGGACTTCATCTCGGCGATCAGGCCGTCGCCGCGGGCCTTCAGGAGCCCGACGCCGAGCAGGATCACGTGCGGCACCAGCCAGCCCTGGCCCTTCTCATAGGCCTCCTCGGGCGTCGCCAACTCGTGGGTCTCGATCTCGTCATGCAGCATGAACTGGAGCGCCGCGCGGGTGATCTCGTCCTCGTCCACGACGAAGACGCGCCGCTGGTCGACTGCCTTGGAAGTCTCAACGCCGATCTGCATCTTTGCCTCGCTCACCTTGTCGGCCCCCGCGCGCCCGGGAAGGCTTGGCCGCGCGGGAAGGCTGAGGAGGGCTCAAGCAAGTTCCGTTCCCACCACGCGGGAGGCTCGCGCCGCAGCATTTGCGTCGCTTCTGCGCCGCCAGCCCCGCGATGGGGCGCGTCCCGTCAGCACGACTTGTTCCAATTGCGACATAGGCGGAACACCTGTCGTGTTCGGCACAGCCTCAATACTGCAGCGCAATACCTTGGGTTTTGATGCAGATCAAAGATTTAGGGCCCTTTCGGGCGACTGGCACGCTGGTTGCTCGGTCCTTGGTGCAACAGCGAGTGAGGGCTGAGTGCACGCCTAGGCCGGCTGCCAGCGATGCGCTCCTTCCCGTAACCCGCGGGGCGTTTCCGACCGATATTGCTGACGAGAGAAACGGCCTCGCGCCAATTCGCGCGGTGGTCTTCCTAAATAGGTTCGAAGGAGAGCAAGATGTCTTCGCTGCGACAGATCGCGTTTTACGGCAAGGGTGGCATCGGCAAGTCCACCACGTCCCAGAATACCCTCGCGGCCCTGACCGAGCTTGGTCAGCGCATTCTCA
>NZ_JBDZDP010000007.1:0-228064 GCF_040044995.1 Xanthobacter pollutisoli | reverse complement strand
CGAGCGTCTTCAACGACCCCAAGATGACCACGGCGCTCCTCGATCGCCTCACCCACCACTGCGACATCGTCGAGACCGGAAACGAGAGCTGGCGCTTCAAGAACCGCGCCTGACCTCCGCCACCATTGACCCCACTGCCGCTGCGCCAAACCAACGCTCCGCGGCAGTGGGGTCAATGCCCCAGACAGGGGTCAACATTCGGCGCCGATAGGGGGTCAGGTTTCCGTGCCGATTGACAGCACTGACGCTGAAATCTCGGACCCAACGGGGCAAGGTGCGGTGTATCTCGTAGTCGGTGAACGTTGCTGCTTGGCGCTGACCGAGCCACGAATTGAAGTTCGATGGATCGAAGCCCGCTGGCAGGAGAGCGCGGCTCGCATGCTCAGCGTATATCCAGACAAGGGCGAGCATAGTATCGGGTGGCAGATCTCTCCACGTCCGATTTCTGAGCGCCGATCGCGAAGCGTGCCTCAGGAGGCCTGAGAAGATACCCCGGCTCGCCTGTAGCAGGAGAGCGATGTTGTTCGTCGTGGCGCCCCCGTCGGGTCCAATCCTCGTCGCCAGAAGCCTGGTTATCAACCACATCGGTGAATCCCAGGGGCGGGTCGAGGCCGGTTCAACTGCCTGCAACGAATACTCGTCGAGCAACGACTGAGGGAGTTCGAAGGGAAGGCCGGACAGGCGCTCAATGGCAAATTCGGCGCCCATTTCTCGCAACAGGGTGCTGCTGGCCTCCGACACCAACTTATCCGCTCCCCCAGAAAAGTCGGGAGAAAGTCCGATGAATTCGAGCATATCAGAGAGCGAAGGCAATTCGAATGCGCTCAGATGAAGCGCTAATCCATTGTGGACAGCCTCTCTCATGCCCTCAAGCTGTCTCCGGAGGTGCCCTCCCCGTGCTTTGTCAAAAAGAGCCACGCGCCGCTCGACGTTAGGCTCCCCGAGCAATTCCTTTATTGCTTCGTCGGAGATTCCACGGTCGGCTTCTGCCACACGCTTCAGCTCCTTTGAACCCAATGCCCGAACGATTGGATCAGGGTGGACTAGCGCAACTGTCGACGGGTGAAGGTTGGCCCTTTGCTTATTTACTGTGAGGGACACAATCGGTAGGCAGCCATCGGCGCCATCGATCTCAAGGCGGCAAAAGGCCTTCGAATTGTGAATTGGCAGGCGAGCCTTTTTATTCCGGCCGTCGACTTTTTCAATGGCTTTAGGAATATCCATCAATTTAACTGTGACGCCCTCAACCACCTCCAGTGTCGTGATCTTCTGTCTGCCCAGAGCATCGGCAACGCCGCGCCGACTGGCTATTGAATCGTACCAATCGTCGGGTAAGAGACTGAGAAAATCATGTATCTTGCCTCTCATCAACGCTCGAAATTTGAGGCGCATATCGTTGTCGATGTCCGGCGGATCTTCGAGGATGCGCGCTGCTATTCCTGCGAGGGTGTCGTGGATGTCGTTGTACAGCTCGGGGTCGGCATGCTCGCTGGCATCAAACAGGTTAGCCGCCCAACTCGCAAAAAGTTGCCTATCTTGTTCGCTCATCGGCTCAGATGTCAGTTCCGCGAATAGCGGCATTGAGATGATTTGCGCGGCAACCATGCTGGCTATCCGCCGTCGGCCGGCTGGGCTGGTGTCTCCCAGAGTGCCAGGCAAATGCTCGAGCTTGAGGGCAGTCGCTGCCCAGGAGGAACGGGCGAGCTTCTCTTCCTTCTTGGCGCGAGGGTTCTGCCAGATGATATAGAGTACGTCGCGCAGGACGCTCGTCATCTCAACCAGTAGTCGCGTTTCGCCGAGCACGATGTCATCGGCATCGAGATGGACGACCGGGGCAATATGAACAAGGTTTTCAACCTGCATGGCAAACCAGCGACGAATGTCCCGGAGCTGCACGTTCTCAATGATCTCGCCATCGAGAATCGGCGCCTGTTCTAGGAGGCGTCCAATTACCTGTTCATGCCCGGAAATGAATGAGTATCCATTTTCCCACATCTCACGCAGTATGTCTGTCCATCGGGAGGCTGACAGAATATCTTTCTCAATAAGAACATTTAGGACATCGACTAGATAGAGAGCGCCAGGCAAACGGTGTTTTGAGAGAACTCGGTCTTCTACCCAAAAAAGCGTGGCCGCCTTCATCTCGTCAGTTGGAAGCGTGTCCATGAGACATCGGACGTGCGAAGGCAGAGTCGCAAAGCGGTTCTCATCTTCCTCCCGGGGATTATCCGTACGAGTTTTCCATTTCGCGGAAGAGAGCCGATCGGCAACGGTCTGTTGCAGGGCCTCCAATGACAGAGCAATTTTCTCCTCCTCTCGGTGGAGATTGACGCTTTTCACTAGAGAATTCAAATCAGAGATTTCCACATAAGTAGGTGTGGACCTCGCGACAGGCTCAAGAATGTCTAGCAAGGCGAGGTCTACCACCGCGTGCGGTGACAGCCTAACCCCGCCAGGCGGTAAACTTTTGAGACATGGCTGGGTGTTGAAAGCAAGAAGGGCCGAAACGCGATCCACTTCATTTCGCGTCATGTGACCATTCAGGAACGCATGCTCGAGCATCGCTTGAGCGATCCATTCATCGCCCTCACTCACGTTATGAAGCCTCTCGACGAAAAGTGCTTCCGAAGGCGCGCTGTCCGTCACCCTGACTGCACTGGCCTTGCGTTCGATGTCCGCCAATGTCGCAACGATAATTGAGTTCGGTCTCGAATACTGCTCCCGCAAATGAAATAGGGCTTCCGGCAACGCGCCGGGGATAACGAGTTGGAATGCCTTGTCGAGGTCGTCGATGATGCCGAACCGTTGTGAGAGAAGGAGGCCGCTGAGATCGACGATAAGTTCTGGGTTGTCGTAAACTTCGGGTGGTTTCTGTCTGCTGCCATGCCCTACAAGCAGCATCGGGACAGGGTCGCCGATGTTGTTCAATCTTGTACGCTCTGATCCGAGGAAGAGAGAGCTATACGCCTTCACGTCGGAGCGCATGGCCAACGCGGCCGGCAATTCCCCTATGAGCCACTGCGAAAATTGCTTCCTGTACTCGTCAGCCCTCTCCTGCATGAAGGCAAGGATTTCCTCGACTGTTTCGAACTTCCGGACGCTACCGAAACCCTTCTCTCCGCTGACCATCTTGCGGATCAGCTGCTCTTTCACATCTTCGAGTCCCCCCAGGCTGCTCGCGAGTTCAAGCACGACGCCTGACAGCTCCGGTGGAAAGTCCCTGTCCGAAATCTGCTCTAACGCGAGCCGGGCGGTGGCCGGCGAAGCTGTCTTCAACGCGAAGGCGATCTGCACCGCCTGCCTGCTGTCCAACGTTCTTGTCGCCAGCGCCTTTTCTGTTTCGATTTTCAGTTCGCTAAGTGCCCCGATGCGCATGTAGGCATGGAGCAAGCGATCATGGAGGCGCGGGTCGTCGCCATCCTTCAGCATGCCCCGAAGGTTGGCAATCACAAGACTGTGCTGCCCCAGCCCTTCATGGGCTTCGAGCCTGGCGAGCTGAAGCCGTGCCGGCAGCACGTCTCCTTCAAAAGCCTCAACGGCCTGAAGACAGATGCTGAAGTTCTTGGTCTGGTTCGCCGCGCGGGCGACCATCTCCAGGCAACGCACGGTCCCGATTTGTATCAGCCTATCCTTCAACGCGAACAGATCATCGTAGGAGCGTGTTGAAGAAAGGAATTCGGCACCCGCAACGACGTTTTCTGTCGATGCTGCGGATGTCGCTAGGAAGGCCATCAAGGGAGCGTTGTTCTTGTTGGCGATCGCCCAGCGGACAGCCGATGAGTAGTCTTGTTCCGGTGCTTCGGCATCCTCTCCCAGCTGTCTCCGCCACATTGCGAAGAACTCGGACGCTATCGGAAACATGCGGCCAAACCGTCGGACGACTGCTAACCCAGGTCGTGGATCGGTCAAGCGCGACGCCATTAAGGCAAGTACGACGACATGTCCCGGTGTTCCTTCACCTCTTCTGAGCATATCGCCCAAGGTCTTCTTTATCTTGCCGCGGCGCATTGGCAGGCCATAGTGAAGGCACCAGGCGATAATTGACGGATCGAGTTGATCCCGCGACATCAGCGACCGCGCATAGCGACGTGCCTCGGCCTGTCGCTTCGGGTGCAGGAGCAGCGCCGCCAGTTTCCAGATTTCCGCTTCGCGGCGGAAGTCTCCGTCCACCTGCTCCAGCAAGCGTTCGAACATGTCCGCGGCTTCCGAGAGCAAACGCAGGGAATTCGAATCGGAACGGACGAGCGATGGCGCGATCGGATCCGGAGTGCCGCCGAACTGCGCCTGGACGCCCGGAGCCAAGGCAGCAGCCACCTGCAAAGTCGCCAGCGTGAACCGCGGAGCCGCAATATTATCCCCTTTCTTTACGGCTGACGCGGCGGTGTTCAGGCTCTTACGCATGTCGCCGAGGATGAAGTAAGCTATGGCGCGAAGCCGCATAGCTTCTGCAGTGAGCACGTCGCCACTCAGCGATTCTAGCAAAGAAACCGCTCCGGCCGCGTCACCGCTTTCGATCAACAGGGCGGCCTTGATTTCGCGCTCCCGTGGGACGAGCGGTTCTGAAAGCAGGTCCAGCGCCGCTAAAGAGCCTGAACGCGACCTTTCGAGGATCGCCGCCGAAGTACGATCAGGCGCTGGCGCAAGAGCATCTGCCTCATCAAGAAGGTCGGAGGCCGCCTGTACGTCTTCGTCGCGCAACGTCACTAGGGCCGCTGCGCGCAGTGCCTTTGCCTTCGTTTCCGGGACAAGGTTCGCCCAAAGGCTGGGCTCCCCTTTCGCTTCCGCAATCCACTTCCGGATATCGGAACTCTTCCCGCGCCGGAGCATGCAAATCGCAGCATCGAGCCGATCAGACCATGCCTTGCTTAGTTTGCCCGACATGTCATCGAGCTCGGTGGCGACCATCCTCGCAAGGTTAACAGCAGCCCAAGAGCTTGATTTTATGGGCGAGTTACCCTCGATCGATGCGTGTCCGACGACTATGTCACTGCCGCCGCATATCGCCTCCACCCAGTGCCGATGGAAATACCGCCCAACGAGAACTGGGTCGTCCTTCATCAGCTCCGTTATCTTGTGGGAATGCCAGAGATGGAACTGGATGCCTGAAGCTTTCAACTCGGCTGTGATCCGGCGCGCGGCATCGTTGATATCGTCGTCGTTGCACTCGTGTGAAACCGCCAGCACGAAATGCTCTACGTGCTTGTCCTTCCAGTGGTCGCCGAGGTGGTCGGTGAAGTCCTTGACCCATGGCCCCAGGAAACGACCGCGTATGTCTGCGTAGCACTTCGCAGAGATGACGACGAATGGCTCAGCGTCGAGATTGAAGCCCTCCACGTCAACGCCATACTGCGCTACCCCCCTTTTTCGTTTTAGCGAACTGCGCTGCGCCTGTTTGAATTCCTTCCTCAAGAGGTCGCAACATAGCTCCTCGAACTTGACGCTGCCAACCGCGAGTACTGGCAATAGTCGTTCACGCGCCAAAGATGGCAGGACGTTGCGTGGCGGAGTGAGGCCGCGGGGCAATGCGGAATTCTTATTGGAGGGAGTTTGAGGCATTCGTCTGGAATCAGATGGCTGTGAGGATCCCACTTGTCACGGTTGGATCGAGTTGCGGCAACAGTCGGCCGGCGACCACTTTCTCGACAGGTGTGGCTAAAAGCAATGGAACCGCTCGGCCGATGGGCATGAATGTGCGCCGCCATCCCAAAGAGACCGTTTGAGAATGGGTTGAAGCGCGGTCTGCGGCGAGATTCAAGCTGGGATGTGGACCCGAGCGAGCCGCGGCCGGATGGCTGGATTTGAGCAGCGCGCAAAGCGTTGCCCGACCGATTTGACGGACGAGGAGTGGCGGTTCATCCAGCCGCTCGTGCCGAGCCCGGGCGCAAGCCGAAGACCGATCTTCACGACGTGCTCGACGCGTTGCGCTATCTTGCCCGGACTGGCGGCAGTTGGCTGATGTTGCCAATCGACTTTCCGCCTTGGCAGACGGCATATTAGTGGCTCCGCCGCTTTGCGCGCGGCTGCTGTTCGCACGATCCACGACGTCACGCTGATGCTCGATCGTGAGCGTGAAGGGCGCGAGGAGAGCCGACGGCCGCCGTGTCGACAGCCAGTCGATCAAGGCGCCGGCAGCGCAGAAGCGCAGGTTCGATGTCGGCAAGAAGGACCTTGGCCGCAGCGCCACATTCCGGACTCGCCAAATCCCGCCGAAATCCGCTCGCGTCCGCAGACGCTTACTCCCCAAATTCTTCCCAAAAACGCAAAAGCCCCGCAGCGGGCGGGGCTAAGGTCTTGAAAAGAATGGCGCTCCCAAGGGGACTCGAACCCCTGTTTTCGCCGTGAGAGGGCGACGTCCTAGACCGCTAGACGATGGGAGCATCCTCGCGGGAGGCGGCCTCTATAGCGGCGAATGGGGGGGACTTCAAGCCTCCATCGGTGCTAGCGGTGGCCGAAGATGGCGCTGCCGACGCGCACGTGCGTGGCGCCCTGGCGGATGGCGGCCGGGAAATCGGCGCTCATGCCCATGGACAGCCCGGCAAGGTCGTTGCGTGCCGCGATCGCCGACAGCAGCGCGAAATGTGGATCGGGCACGTCGGCGGCCGGGGGAATGCACATCAGCCCGAACAGGGCGAGGCCGTGGCGCTCGCGGCATTCGGCGATGAAGGCGTCGGCCGCCTCCGGCAGCACGCCCGCCTTCTGCGGCTCGGCGCCGGTGTTCACCTGCACGAACAGGCGGGGGCTGCGGCCCTGGCGGGCGATTTCTTCGGCGACGGCGGCAGCGATGCGCGGCCGGTCCACCGTGTGGATCACGTCGAACAGCGCAACCGCCTCGCGCGCCTTGTTGGTTTGCAGCGGCCCGATGAGGTGGAGCTCCACGCCGGGAAAGGCGTCGCGCAGCGCGGGCCATTTGTCCCGCGCTTCCTGCACGCGGTTCTCGCCGAACACCCGGTGGCCGGCGGCGAGGACGGGTACGATATCGGGCGCGGGAAAGGTCTTCGATACGGCGACCAGCGCCACGGATGCAGGCGCGCGGCCGCAGTCGGCGCAGGCAGCCGCGATCTCGTCACGCACCGCGCCGAGGCCATGGACCGCGTCCTGCGCCAAAGATCCTGGGCTCATCTTGGGGCTCCCTCTGGGTCGCGTCCCGGCTTGGCCGGACGGGTGGACATGAACCGATCTCCCAATCCGATCAAGAAGCGTTTAGAAGAGGCTGGAGCCGAGCCCCCGGGGCTCCAGGACCGCGAGGGGGGCGGGCCAGCATGGTCGAACGTTTCGGCGAAGAGACGCCCGCCGCGTCCGGACGGCGTTCGAGCCTGCGCCTGCGCGTTCTGTTCCTCATCTGCCTTGTCGCCGTGCCGCTCTCCGTCGAGCGCATCGTCGCGCTCATCGCCGAGCGCGAGGAGGAGGTTGCCGCCGTCGAGGAGGACGTGCGCAATCTTGCCCGCCGCGCCAAGCTTGCGCAGCTGGAGGGGCTGACGCGGGCGATAACCACGCTGGACGTGGTTTCGCGCCACTCCGAGCTGCTGCTTGAGGAAAATGCGTACTGCACGCGCTTCCTGGGCCGCCTGGCCGACGAGGTGGCGGGCATCCAGGGCCTGTTCATCGCCGACGCGGCCGGCGTCGTGCGGTGCGCCAACGCACCCCTCGCCCTCAATATCGACATCTCGGACAGAGACTATTTCCGGTCCGCGGTGGAGGCCGACGACACTGTGATGACAAGTCTGTTCGTGTCGCGCGTCAGCGGACGAAACTCAGTGTTCCTGCTGCGGGCGGAACGTGCGGTGGGGGGGGCGCCCCGCACCGTGACCGGCGTGGTGGTGGACCTGCAATGGCTCTCGCGCATCGCCGCCGGCAGCGCGGTGGAGGCGGGCGTCGACGTGGACGTCATCGATGAGGCTGGATCCGTGATCGTACGCTATCCCGTGTCGCCGGACATCGTTGAGCACGCCTTCCCCGACCATCCGCTGACGCGCGCGGTGACGGCGCAGCAGGAGGGGATCATGACCGGCCCCGGCTTTGACGGGAAGGAGCGCATCTTCGCCTTCGAACGCTTCGACCGGCTGCCGGTCAGCGTCGCCGTCGGCGTCGAGACGGACCGCGTGGTGGGGCCGATCGACCGCAAGATCCAGGCGACCGCGCTCGCCTATTTCATCGCGCTCGCCTGCTTCCTGCTGCTCGCCTGGTTCGCCGCGGAGCGGATCATCATCGCCCCCATCGCGCGGCTGACCCGCGCCGTCACCTCGGTCGGACGGGGTGAGGTGGATCATGTGAGGGATATCGGCGTCGCCGAATTCTCGCCCCTGGTGCAGGCCTTCAACGAGATGGCGCGGCGCCTGTCCCTGCGCAACAGCGAGCTGCGTACCATGAACGGGCGCCTCGCCTCGCTGGCCCGCACGGACGGGCTCACCGGCCTAGCCAACCGACGCACCTTCGACGTGCAATTCTCGCAGGACTGGGTCCGCGCCCGGGGCGAGGGGGCGCCGCTGACGCTGGTCATGCTGGACGTGGACCATTTCAAGTCGTTCAACGACACCCGCGGCCATCTCCCAGGTGACGAGGCGCTGCGTGCGGTCGCCCGCATGCTGTCGGCGGCGGCGGCGGGAACCTCCCATCTCGTCGCCCGGTACGGTGGCGAGGAGTTCATAGTGCTCATGACGGGGGGCGGCCTGGAAGCCGGCATGGCCTTCGCCGAGGACGTGCGCCGGCTCCTGGCGGAGATCGCCATTGAGCACCCCGGCGCGCCGCGCCGCCGGGTCACCGCGAGCTTCGGCGTCGCCTCCGTCATTCCCACCGCCGATGGCAGTCCGGATGCGCTCGTGGCGGCGGCCGATGCGGCGCTCTACGAGGCGAAGCGGAGCGGGCGTGACCGGGTGATCGCCCACCGCTGATCGAGCGCAGGCTTGGCGTCAGACGAGCCGGCGGATGGTCCGCAGGTGACTGCCGGCGGCGGCGATGCGTTCCAGCGCGCCGGCGAGCGGCTCCAGCGCAACAGCCATGTGGAAGGCGTTGGCGTGCAGCAGGGTTTGGGCATCTGCGGCGATGGCCACGTGACCCGGCCAGAAGAGGAGGTCGCCCCGGCGGACATCGCCGTCGAGCGACACCTGCGTACCCAAGGCTTTCTCCTGCATGTCGCTGTCGCGCGGCGCATCGATCCCGGTGGCGGCCAGCGCGGTCTGGACGAGGCCCGAACAGTCGAGGCCGAGGCTGGACCTCCCGCCCCACAGGTAGGGGACGCCGAGGAAACGCGCGGCCACCGCGACGAAGTCCGCCTCGCGGGCGTCCAGCGGCATGAGGTGGACCGCCGGCAGTACGCCGTCGGCCGTCACCGCGAAGCCGCCGCTGGCGTCGCGCACCGCCACGCGGCTGCCGAACACCAGTGCGTCGCGGGGCGGCAGCTTGATGTCGGGTCCGGGGAACAGGAAGGTCCGCAGCGCCGCAACCCGGTGGGTGGGCGCCGCGCCGATGGGGCCGAGCGCCTCGCTGGGCATGTAGCCCACGTAACGGTCGGCCTCGAGCTGGACCCAGGCCCACCCTTCGCCGTCCTCGTCGAGAACCCGCACGGTTTCGCCGAAAAGCGCCTCCGTGTCGAGTGGGGCGTCCCCGCCCGGGCGCCGGCGGAGGGGGGCAACCGGCACGGCGACGCGACGCATCTCGCCGGTGACGAAGCGCGGCGCATCCACGACGCCCTGAAGCTCGGCGGCGGCAAGGTCGGGGCGGGCGGGGGTGACGCGCGGGTCGAGCG
This sequence comes from Xanthobacter pollutisoli, assembly GCF_040044995.1. Lineage (NCBI taxonomy): Bacteria > Pseudomonadati > Pseudomonadota > Alphaproteobacteria > Hyphomicrobiales > Xanthobacteraceae > Xanthobacter > Xanthobacter pollutisoli. The sequence continues at coordinate 218,322 of NZ_JBDZDP010000007.1, read as the reverse complement.
CGGAAGGAGAGGACATCGCGCCGCGATCAGCCGAAGCGCTCGGCGATGAGCGCGTCGAGGGCGCGGATCGTCTGCGCCTCGCCGCCCTCGGGCCGGCCGGGGCGGGTGCTGGAATTCCACGCGAACAGGTCGAGATGGAGGAAGGCCCGCGCCTGCTTCACGAACTTCTCCAGGAACAGAGCCGCGGTGATGGCTCCGGCGAGGCCGCCGGCGGAGACGTTGTTGGTGTCCGCCACCTTCGACTCGAGCATGCCTGCATAGGGCGCCCACAAGGGCAGGCGCCAGAGCGGATCGGCCTCCACCATGGCGTGGCGGGCGAGGTCGGCGGCGAGGTCCTCGTCGGCGGTAAAGGCGGCGGGAAGCTGGGGGCCCAGAGCGACGCGCGCCGCGCCGGTCAGGGTTGCGAAGTCGATGAGAAGCTCGGGCGCCTCCTCGTCCGCCAGGGCGAGGGCATCGGCCAGCACCAGGCGTCCCTCGGCGTCGGTATTGCCGATCTCCACCGAGAGGCCCTTGCGGCTCTTCAGCACGTCGCCGGGGCGGAAGGCGGGGGCGGAGACGGAATTCTCCACCGCCGGGATGAGAACCCGCAGATTCACCTTCGCGCCCCGCGCCATCAGGATGTGGGCGAGCCCCAAGGCATTGGCGGCACCGCCCATGTCCTTCTTCATGAGCAGCATGGCGGAGGAGGGCTTCAGATCGAGCCCGCCGGTGTCGAAGCACACCCCCTTGCCCACCAGCGTCACCTTGGGGTGGGTTGGATCGCCGGCCCGGATCTCGATGAGGCGGGGCGGCCGGTCGGCGGCGCGTCCGACCGCGTGAATCATGGGGAAGTTGTCGGCGAGGAGCGCATCGCCCACCACCGAGCGGAAGCGTGCTCCGTGCCGGGCGGCGAGGGCGCGGGCCGCGTCCTCAAGTTCCGGCGGGCCGAGATCGTTGGCGGGGGTGTTGACGAGATCGCGGGTGAGCCGCACCGCCTCCACCGTGCGTATCAGCTGGTCGGCATCGACGCCGTTCGGCATGGCGAGGCGCACGTCCTTCGCCTTCGCCGGCTTGTAACGGGTGAAGCGGTAGGAGCCGAGGGCGAAGGCGAGCGCGGCGAGGCGCGGGCTCGGCACTTCGCCTTCCAGCCGCCACGCGCCGGCGGGCAGCAGGCCGGGCAGGGCGCCAGCGGCGAAGGCGTCCGTCGCGGGGGCTGCGGTGACGCCGAACAGAGCGCCGCCCACCCCGCCGTCGGGGCCGGGCACCAGGAGAAGCTTGCCGGCCTCGCCGGCGAACCCGGCGGCCTCGGCGAAACGGCGCGCGGCATCCGGCACCGGCGCCGCAGCGAGGCTGTCCTTGGTCACGCACCAGACGGGAAGGCACAGGGCGGAGGCGGGCGCAAAGCAATCGGTCATCAACGAACTCCTGGCGCGGCCGCCGGGGGCGGGCGGGAAGCCTCGCTCCGCCATCCCGCCCGGCAGTGCCGCGCAAACCGCTGCATGGTGGGCCGACGAGCGGGCGGCGGCAAGACGGCTCCGGCGCCCCGACCGGCATAGCCGCCGGATGGCCCTGAAGACAACATCTGCGGATAAACCTGCGGTCTCATTTGCCCTTAGGGAAATGAGGCTCAGCCGCGCGTCAGCCTTGCATGAGGCTGGAGAAGGGGTGAAGCAGGAGCCCCGCGCCCGCCAGGGCGACGCCGTAGGGCAGGCTGGCCTGCCGTGCAAACGCGCTCCTCTCCCCCATCATCCCGGCCATCCGCCCGCTTGCCGCCGAGGCGACGCTCAGGGCGGCGCCGATGAGGCCGGCGCAGAGGATGAAGAGCGGCACCTGGAGCGGGTCGAGCCACAGCATCAGCGCGCCGGCGAGCTTGGCATCGCCCGCACCGATGATGTTCTCCGCGAACAACGAGAAACCGAGGCCGGTGACAGCCATGGCCACGAGGATACGCAGGGAGAGGTCGGGCAGCGGCGCCATCGCCGCCACCATGGCGAAGGCGAGGATGAGGGCTGCAACGATGGCGTTGGGAATGATGCGGCGGGCGAGATCGGTACCGATGCAGGCGCACAGCAGGGCGGGATAGAGGCCGAGCAGCAGCAGCTGTATTGCGCCCGCCACTCCGCTGCCCACCGTTCCGCTCACGGCGCCGTCCATTTGCCTCAGTTCCCGGCCGCGGCGGTGGACGCCTGCAGACGCGCGAAGGTGGATGCGATCTGCACGAGCACCGTGACGATGGCAATGGAGAGCCCGGCGGCGATGAGGCCGTATTCGAGGGCGGTGGAGCCGTCCTCTTCCTGGATGAAGCGCGAAAATAGAAGCTTCATGACTGGCAATTCCGATAAGGCCCGGCACCAGTGCCGTGACGAAGCCGACGCTAGGGGGCTGCCCTTGCGGGGAGGTAAAGATCGGGAGCCTGAGGGGCGGTGGGCGGCGGCCGCCGTGTCGAAGGGTTAACGGTCCGCTCTCGCGGCTTTGACCGCCACGCCCTTTGACCTGCCGCCGGGCGGGCGCCAAGGTCGGTACGAAATGCCGGCTCAGGCACCCCGCCGCGCCGGCTCGGCACCTCTCCCGGAGCTTCATGTCCCATGAGCTTTGCGCCCTCTCCCGATCCCATCCTCGGCGACGCCGCGAGCTGCGCCGCGGTAGAGACGATCATCGTCCCGCGCGCTCACGACATCGGTGGCATGGAGGTGGCGCGCGTGCTGCCGTCCGTCCACGGCCAGATGATCGGACCCTTCATCTTCTTCGACCGCATGGGGCCCGTGCGGTTCTCGGCCGCGCAGGCGCAGGACGTGCGGCCGCATCCCCACATCGGTCTCGCCACCGTCACCTATCTGTTCGAGGGAAGCATGGTCCATCGCGACAGCCTCGGCTCCGAGCGGGTGATCGAGCCGGGCGCCGTGAACCTCATGACCGCCGGACGGGGCATCGTCCATTCGGAGCGCCACGAGGCAACGGTGAAGGCGCGGGGTGGCCCGCTGTTCGGAATCCAGAGCTGGATCGCCTTGCCGAAAGACAAGGAGGAGACCGCGCCGGCCTTCCTCCACGCCGGCGGCGAGCTTCTCCCGGTGGTCGCCCACACGGGCGTAACGGCCCGCGTCATCCTCGGGTCTGCCTTCGGATCCGTTTCGCCGGTGCAGCTGGCCTCGCCAGCGACCTATGCGGAGATCCAGCTCGCGCCCGGCGCGCGCGTGCCGGTGGACGCCACCCATGAGGATCGGGCGCTGTTCACGCTGGAAGGCGAGGTGGAAGTGGACGGCACGGCATTTCCCCCCGGCCAGATGTTGGTGATCCGGCGCGGTGTAGCGACGTCCGCACGTGCGGTGACGGCGGCCCGCCTGATGCTGGTGGGTGGGGAGCCGCTGGATGGCCCGCGCTTCATCTGGTGGAACTTCGTCGCCTCCGACCTCGACCGGCTGAACGCGGCCAAGGCGGCGTGGCGGGAAGGCCGGTTCGACCTGATTCCCATGGACCACGACGAATTCATCCCGGCCCCGGACGACGGCGCCGGCCGCCCCCGCCCACAAAATCCGCGCCCCTAACCGGACAGCGCCGGCTGGGGGCTCTTCGGTCCTAGTCTTTCTTTGGCTGGGTCTGGGACGGCGGATCGCTGGCCGGGAAGGAATCGTCCAACGCCTCGTCGAGCTCCTTGGAAGCCTCACGCTTCTCCTTTTGCTCGGCGGGGGAGGGCGCCTTCGCTTCCGACTTCTTTTCCTCCGGACGGCGGGTCATGGACGGCGGGTCGGAGGCGGGGAAGCTGTCGTCTAGCGCATCGTCGAGCTTGGCTTCGGTCTCCCGCGCCGTGTGGGTCGAGGTACTCATGGCATGGTCTCCTTTGCCATGGTCAACGACCCCGTGCCCGTGCGCGTTCCTTGGCATTGCCTTTGCGCCAATTCCGCACCCGATGTCAGGCGCCCTGCGGCACCTCCTCGCGGGCGAGCCGGCTCGCGTTCCGGTAGAGCCCTGCCACGAGGGCGCGCGCGATCGGCGGCCGTTGCTCTCCGGCGGCGAGGCGCAGAGCCAGGGCCTCCAGAACGAAGGCGTCGAGCAAGATCCGGCCGGGGGCCGGGTGGCGTTCGAGATAGGCGGCGAGCACTGCCCGCTCCGCGCGAATGCGGAAGGCCGAGAGAAGCTCGGCCCGCAGCTCCGGCGCGTCGCGCGCCGCGCCGGCCTCGCCGGCGGCCACTCGTCCAAGGGTAATCTCGATGGAGACCAGCAGCGCCGCCACGTCGCGCCACGGATTTTCCTTGGCAAGGATGCCGGTCGCGGTACCGCGGCCGCCCTGGGCGCCGGTGATGACGGCGTCGCTGCCGGCCACCAGCAGGTGCTCCAGATCGAGCCGGCCATGGATGCGGATCACCGGCAGGCCGGTGGTGGCGAACAGCGTCGCCAGCCGGTCGCGCAGACGCGGCGCGAGGGCGCTCAATTCGCGCATCCGGGCGGCCGCATCCGCTACCGGCGCGTCGGCGCCGGCCTCGCGGGCGGCGGCCAGCGCGTCCTCGACTGCGCTGCGCCACGCCTCGGTCGTGGCCACGTCGGCGATTTCCGGCGCGAAGGCGGGATCGTCGCTCGGCCGCGCCAGTGCGGCATGCAGCTCGGCGAGCCGCCGCCCGCTGGCGCGCAGCAGGCGCATGAGGCCGGCGGTCTCCTCCTCGAAGCGCTGGTGCGCGCCCTCCGCCGTCGCTGCGGCGGCGTCGAGGGCGCGCTGGACCTGGTTCATGGTCCAGTCGGCGGCGTTGCCCTGGTTGCCCACGAAGGCGTAGGCGAGCGTGACCAGGGCCGAGCCCTCCGCGCCGGTGCGGGTGATGGTGCCCAAGAGCGGAGGGACGTGGGCGAAGCCCAAAGCGGTGAGATGGCGCGCCATCTCGGCTTCGCCGGTGCGACCGAACTCCACCCGGCGGAACAGCTTCACCGCCACCTTGTCGGTCACGACGAGGCTTGCCGCCGGCTCATCGGCGTCGGCGAGCGAGCAGGGGGCATCCCGTTCCACATCGACGCCAGCGAGCTTGCCGGTCGGCTCGAAGACCAGGGCGCCGCCGTCTGGGAGCGGCACCGGCGTGTTCTGGCGCAGCGCACGCAGCACGCCGGCGGGCAGGCCGTCGAGCACCACCGCGTCGGTCAGGAAGCCCACGCGCCGGCCCTGACGTACCCGGGTCAGCGCGAGTTGCTCGGCGATGGCCGGCGGGTGCTGGTCTTCCCAGGCGACGCACAGGGGCATCAGGAAGCGCTCGGTCCGGCCGCTGAGTTCTGCCTCGATCTCGGCGAGAGCCACCTCGCGCTCGGTGCCCGGCAGCCGCATGGCCCAGGCGATGCGCGCCGCGCCGGGCTCCGACGCGGGGAACCAGCGGCGGCGGGCGAGATACTGCGGCAAGGCCTCGGTCTCGATCGCCGCGCGGTGCTCCGGCGCGAGGGCGCCCATCAGGCCGTCGCGCACCACGAGGGTGGTGAATTCCGGCAGGGCTTCCGGCGCCGGATTGCGCCACGCCGGCTCCACCGCCGTCGCGGAGAGGCGGAAGGCGTAGAAGCCGTAGGGCGGCAAGGTCAGCACGAAGGGTGCCCGCTCGATGGCCGGCAGCGTGGTGCCGCTGACGAGATCCACCGGTACCCGCCGCTCGAACTCGGCGAGATCCAGCTCAACGCCCTGGAGCGTGTGGGCGAGGTTGGCGACGCACAGCACCGCCTCGCCGTCGATCTCGCGCAGATAGGCGAGGATGCGGCGGTTGCGCGGGAAGACGAGGCGGAAGGTGCCGCGTCCGAAAGCGGGATGCTCCTTGCGCACGGCGAGGAAGCGCCGGGTCCAGTTGAGCATGGAATGGGCGTCGCGCGACTGCGCTTCCACATTCACAGCGGAGAAGCCGTAAAGCGGGTCCTGGATTACCGGCAGAACCAGCTTCTCGGGATCCGCCCGCGAGAACCCGCCGTTGCGGTCCGGGCTCCATTGCATGGGGGTGCGCACGCCGTCGCGGTCGCCGAGATGGATGTTGTCCCCCATGCCGATCTCGTCGCCGTAATAGATCACCGGCGTGCCGGGCAAGGTGAGCAGCAGCGAGTTCATGAGCTCCACCCGCCGCCGGTCGCGTTCCAGCAGTGGCGCGAGGCGGCGGCGGATGCCAAGATTGATGCGCGCCCGCCGGTCGGAGGCATAGATGCTCCAGAGATAATCGCGCTCCGCGTCGGTGACCGTCTCGAGCGTCAGTTCGTCGTGGTTGCGCAGGAAGATGGCCCATTGGCACGAGGCCGGAATGGACGGTGTCTGACGCAGGATGTCGGTGACGGGAAAGCGGTCCTCCCGCGCGATCGCCATGTACATGCGCGGCATCAGCGGGAAGTGGAATGCCATATGGCATTCGTCGGCCGCGGCGCCGAAATACTGCTGGGTGTCCTCCGGCCACAGATTAGCCTCCGCCAGCAGCATGCGACCGGTGTAATGGGCATCCAGATGGGTGCGGATGGCCTTGAGGATGGCGTGGGTCTCGGGAAGGTTGGCGCAGTCCGTCCCCTCCCGCTCCACCAGATAGGGGACCGCATCGAGCCGCAGCCCGTCCACCCCGAGGTCCAGCCAGAAGCGCATGATGGAGAGCACCCGCTCCAGCACCTCGGGATTGTCGAAATTCAGGTCCGGCTGGTGGGCGTAGAAGCGGTGCCAGTAAAATTGGCCCGCCACCTCGTCCCAGCTCCAGTTGGATTTCTCCACGTCGCAGAACACGATAGGTACGCCCGGATAGCCCTTGTCGTCGTCCGCCCAGACATAGAGGTTGCGCTCCGGGCTTCCCTTCGGCGCATGGCGTGCCGCCTGGAACCACGGGTGCTGGTCCGACGTGTGGTTGATGACCAGCTCGGTGATGACGCGCAGCCCGCGCGCATGGGCCTCGGCGATGAAGCGCCGCGCCTCGTCCATGGTGCCGTAGTCCGGCGACACGCCCTCATAGAGCGAGATGTCGTAGCCGTCGTCGCGCCGGGGCGAAGGATAGAAGGGCAGCAGCCAGACAGCGGTGGCGCCCAGACTCGCGATGTAGTCCAGCTTCGAGATCAGGCCGCGGAAATCGCCGATGCCGTCGTCATTGGCATCGAAGAACGACTTCACGTGCAGCTGGTAGATGATCGCGTCCTTGTACCAGAGCGGGTTGTCGCCCGCGGTGACCGGCTCAGCCATGCGCATGCCTCCCGCTCGTGCGGGGTGCCAAGGAACGGGTGGGCGAGGGAGGGGGCAGGAAGGCGAGGGGCACGATCATCCTTGAACCGGCACGGGGGCAACTCGGGCGGAACGCACGGCCACGCTTGTCCAACGCGGCTGGAGCGTAGCGGTTCCGATGCGCATAGCAGAGTTCAGAGGAAGAATGGGGCAGCCGGACGGCATGCGGGGGAATACCGTCCGGCCAGCGCGTCGGCCACGGGTGCAGCGTCGGCGCGAATCCTGTTTGCGCTCGGCGGGGGCCGGCGGCATCCCAATAATGGAGGATGAGGGCGCGCAGATTTTTTTAATTTTTGCGGGAACCCATCTCGAACTCCGGCGTTTCTCCGGTCGAGCGGGTTCCGTTGCGCCTTGCCCCCGCTCTCCGGTCATGCGTTAGCCCCCTGTGCCCTTCCCCCGAATGCGGGAAGCGCATGAGCGCATGCTCCGACACAAGAAGCGCCGCAGCCTGAGCTGCCGAAACGGAGGATCGCCAATGTTTGAAGCTGCCCGTCGCCCCCTCAAGATTTGCGTGGATGGTTCGTGCATCGTGCTGCGTTCTCTGGATGACGCCATCGGCTTCGTGCGGGCCCATCCCGTCCGCGAGCATGCCGAAATGCTCCTCGACCAGATGGAGGCTGCGCGCCTGCCCGAGCTTCAGCGCCGGGCCTGGGTGGCTTTCGAGACTTTCGCGGATGCCATGCAGCTGTCCGACGCGCAGCGCCGGATGATGTGACGGAGTGAACCCTCGTTTCAGACAGCCCGGCAACCGCGCCGGCCATTTCAAGGACCCTCCCGGCCGCGCGGCCGGGAGGGTCCTTGCATTTTGGGGCTGTCCGGTGCCGATGGTCCCGCTCAGAAGCGCTCGGGCACCCGGTGGCGGGCATAGTCCGCTTCCACATACCCTTTCGGCTTCTGGCGCGGCGGCAGGCGGATCTTCTCGCGCGGAACATCCTCGTACGGTATGCGCGAGAGCAGGTGCGAGAGAATGTTGAGGCGGGCGCGCTTCTTGTCGTTGGAGCGGGCGACGAACCACGGCGCCCACTGGGTGTCGCTGGCCTCGAACATCTCGTCCCGCGCCCGCGAATAGTCGTACCAGCGGGAGTAGGATTCCAGGTCCATGGGCGAGAGCTTCCAGACCTTGCGCGGGTCGTCGATGCGGCTCGCCATGCGCCGGGTCTGCTCTTCCTCGGACACCTCCAGCCAGTATTTCAGCAGGATGACGCCGGATTCCACGATGGCCTTCTCGACGAAGGGCACGGTGGCGAGAAATTTCTTCGCCTGATCGTCGGTGCAGAAGCCCATGACGCGCTCGACGCCCGCCCTGTTGTACCAGGAGCGGTCGAAGATGATGATTTCCCCCGCCGCCGGCAGGTAGGGCAGGTAGCGCTGGATGAACATCTGCGACTTTTCGCGATCGGTGGGTGGCGGCAGGGCCACCACGCGGAAGATGCGCGGACTGACCCGCTCCATCATCGCCTTGATGACGCCGCCCTTGCCGGCGCCGTCGCGCCCCTCGAACACGACGCAGATCTTGGCGCCGGTGTGCTTGGTCCAGATCTGCAGCTTCACGAGCTCGCCGTGAAGACGCTTCAGCTCCTGCTCGTAGGCCTTGCGCGTCAGCGGCTCCTTTTCGCCGTTGTCCTCGGCGTCCTTCGCGCCCATGCGTTCCTCCCCTTCTTGCTCTTGGCGTGTTCTTCGCTCCCGATTGTCAGGCCCAGCTGAGGAACAGGCCCACGTCGCCGGGCATGCCGTTCGGCCAATCAATGATCATCGCCTTCAGCTTGTAGTGCCCCTCCCGCAGGTGATCGCGCCACAGTTCGTAGGCCTGGCGCGGCCGCCCGGTGAGGCTGTCGGGCCAGCCCTCCTCCGCATTGTTGATGGCGCGGCCCTTGTCGGTGCACAGCACGTTGGGGAAGCGCATGACCATAATCTCGGTCTCGCCGCGCTGGGCGGCGAGGCGCATCTTGGTCTGGAGGTTCTGGGCGATCTCGTGCAGGCGCTCTTGGGTCAGGTCCACCCGCTGGGACAGCGTCTTGATCAGCTCCGCGCGGGCCTTGTCGGCGCGGTCCATGGCCGAGATTTCCTTGGACAGCTTGGACTGCTCGATCTCATGCATGTAATCGCGCAGGTCGTCGGCGCTCATGAAGGTCTCGTCGCCGAGGGCGACATGGGTGTGGCTTTGCGCTGTGCTGTCGGACATCGCTCTCTCCCTTTTGACGCCAGCGAGCGGGTCGCTTCGAGGCGGCCGCAGTGTCCTCGGCAGGGAGCCGGCGTCCTTGTCTGATATCAACTCTTTCCGCGGCAAAGGCCAAGCCGTTCGAGCATAAGGCCGTGATCGGCGGTGGCCGCGTAGCGCCGAACGCAAAAAGCCGGCGCGGCCAAGGCCGGCGCCGGCTTTCAGCGATCACGATCGGCCGGATCAATGCGGCCGCGGGCAGGACTGAAACGCGTGTCCCGCCCTCGCGAGAAATCAGATGGCGGCGAAGACCTCGGCCGGGATGCGGAAGAAGCCGCGGCCGTTGGACAGGGTGCGGTAATAGGGGGCGGCGCCGAGCACCAAACGCTCGAACCACGCCTTCTGAGTGAGGCCTTCCGGAAGGGCGTCGATGGTGAAGACGTCGGCGTTGGGGCTGAATCGGACGTGGATCAGCACGTCGTCGGGACGCTTGGCGGAGGCACCATCGACCGGCTGCTCAGCGCGCTTGGCAAGGGCACTCATCATGATCTCCTCTGGAAGCAATCAATAAATCCGCGGCTGAGACGTCCCGGTTCGCGTTCCGTGGCTCCAAAACGCGAGCCAGGCGCGGTGCAATGCCCCAAGCGAACGACCGGCGCGGCGACCCTCGCAGGGTCGAAGCGTCGGCAGGTTCCGGTAGGTTTCCGCCAACCGGACCAAGCTAGGCACCGCCGGTCGCTCATTCCTTGATCGCGATCAAATGTTGAGCTTTTGGTAATGGGAAACCCCTGAGGCGAGTTGTCGCCTCAGCGCGCTGGCCGCCGGCTCACCACGGCGCGGATGGCGAAGGAGGACTGGATGCGGGCGACCCCCGGCAGGCGCGACAGCACCTCCTTGTGCAGGCGCTCGTAGTCGCCGGCGTTCTTCACCTCGATCTTGAGGAGATAGTCGGCGGTCCCCGTCATGAGGTGGCAGTCGGTGATTTCCGGACAGCGGCAGACCGCGGTTTCGAAGCGGTTGAGATATTCCTCGGTCTGGCGGTCGAGGGTGATCTGGGTGAACACCACCAGCCGGTCCTCGGGCGCGCCTTCGTGGATGATGGCGGCATAGCCGCGTATCACCCCTGCCCGCTCCAGGAGGCGGACCCGCCTGAGGCAGGCGGACGGTGACAGGCCGACCGCGACGGCGAGTTCCGCATTGGAGATGCGACCGTCGCCGCGCAGGACGCGCACGATGTGGGAATCGATATCGTCGAGATTGGCCATTGAACATTCTGCGGCTTATCCGCAGATCCTATCAAGCCTGTGCTCTGATCTGGCACGACATTCGCTGAATTGCAGCCAAATGCGCCGAGGTCCGGCGTAAGATGGCGCGCCGCTTTTCCTGCCGGCCTTCAGGGTCCGCAGGCGGCCGAGGGTGTCCGCGATGCGCATAGTGATTCTGGGCAGCGGGGTCGTAGGCACGGCCTCGGCTTATTACCTCTCCAAGGCCGGCCACGAGGTGACGGTCCTCGACCGCCAGCCGGCGGCCGGAATGGAAACCTCTTTCGCCAATGCCGGCCAGGTCTCGCCGGGCTATTCGGCGCCCTGGGCCGGGCCGGGCATCCCGGTCAAGGCCATCAAGTGGCTGCTGATGCACCATCGTCCGCTGGTGGTCTGGCCGAGCTTCGACCCGCGGCTGCACCTCTGGCTCGCCCGAATGCTGGCCAATTGCACTGAGGACGCCTACCGCCGCAACAAGGCGCGCATGGTGCGCCTCGCCGAATACAGCCGCGATGCCCTCGATGCGCTCCGCAAGGAGACCGGCATCACCTATGACGAGCGCACCCAGGGCACGCTCCAGCTGTTCCGCACCCAGAAGCAGCTGGACCACGTCCATTCCGACACCGAGGTGCTGGACGCCCACGGCGTGCCCTACGAACTGCTCGATCCGTCCGGCTGCATCCGCGCCGAACCGGCGCTGGCGCGCGTGCGCGGCAAGTTCGTGGGCGGGCTGCGCCTGCCGGGGGACGAGACAGGGGATGCCCATATCTTCACCCAGCGCCTCGCCGAGATCTGCGCCCGGCAGGGGGTCAGCTTCCGTTATGGCGTCACCGTCGAGGCGCTGCGGCACGAGGGCGGGCGGATCACCGGCGTCGCGCTGAAGGGCGGCGAAATGGTCACCGCCGACGCCTATGTGGCGGCCATGGGCAGCTTCACGCCGGCGCTGCTGGCGCCGCTGGGCATCCGCCTGCCGGTCTATCCGGTGAAGGGCTATTCGCTGACGTTGCCGATCCTCGATCCCGACGGGGTGCCGCGCTCCACCATCATGGACGAGACCTACAAGGTGGCCATCACCCGCCTCGGCGACCGCATCCGCGTCGGCGGCACGGCGGAACTCGCGGGCTTCAGCACCGTCCTGCGCGCGCCCCGCCGCGCCACCCTCGCCTTCTCGGTGGGGGACCTGTTTCCGGCTGGCGGCGACATCGAGAAGGCGACCTTCTGGACCGGCCTGCGGCCCATGACGCCGGACGGCACCCCCATCGTCGGCGCCACGAAGATCACCAACCTGTTCACCAACACCGGCCACGGCACCCTGGGCTGGACCATGGCCTGCGGCTCTGGCCGTGTCCTCGCCGACCTCATCGGCGGGCAGCCGCCGGAGATCGACACCGCCGACCTCTCGGTGGCGCGCTACGCGCAGGCTGCCTGAGCCGTTGCGGAGCAAGGGGTGCGGCAAGGGCGCGGCAAGGGCGCTCGCCGCCCGGCCGACCCCTGCCCGACCCGGCCGCCTTGCGCGAATACGCCGGCTGCGCCAAACCTGCGCGCGGAGGGCGGCATGCGTTTCATCCACTCGTCGGACTGGCAGCTGGGCAAGCCTTTCGGCCGTGCCCCCGAAGAGGCGCGCGCCGCGCTCAGGGAAGCCCGGCTCGACGTCATCGACCGCCTCGCGACAGCGGCGCGCGACAACGGTGCGCCGCTGGTGCTGGTGGCCGGCGACGTGTTCGACAGCGCCGAGCCGGGGGACCGCGTCTACCGGCAGGCGCTCTCGCGCATGAAGGCGGCGGGAGATGTCCGCTTCCTGCTGCTGCCGGGCAACCATGACCCGTTGCGCGCCGACGGATTGTGGAGCCGCCTCGCTGTCGAGACCCCCATCAACGTCACCGCCCTAATTGCGCCGGAACCGATGGACCTCGGTGACGGCGCCGTGCTGCTGCCGGCCCCGCTGACGCACAAACGGGCGCTGTCCGACGCGACCCAGTGGCTCGACGCCGCCGAGACGCCGCCGGGGGCGCTGCGCATCGGTCTCGCCCACGGCTCGGTGCAGACCTTCGGTAGCCACACCGACACCAATCTTCTCGCCGCGGATCGCGCCCGCCGTGCGGGCCTCTCCTATCTCGCCCTCGGCGACTGGCACGGCCGGCTCAGGATCGATGAGCGCACCTATTACAGCGGTACGCCGGAGCCGGACGATTTCGGCCGCGAGGCGTCCGGCCTCGCGCTGCTGGTGGAGCTGGAGGGCGCCGCGCCGCCCAAGGTCACGGATCTCTCCATCGGCCGCCATCACTGGCGGGAGGAGAGTTGGAGCCTCAGCGGTGGCGACGATGTGCCGGCCCGCATCGCCGGCCTCGCGCCGGGGGTGGCGCGGCCGGATCTGGTCTGCCGCCTCACCTTGAGCGGCCTCGTCACCCTGGCCGAGCGGGTGGCGGTGCGCCACCAGTTGGAGGACACCCTTGCCCATGAGATCCGCTGGCTGGACCTGAGGGCGGACGACCTCGTCATCCGCCCCACCGACACCGACCTTGCCGAGATCGACGCCCATGGCGAGCTGCGCGTCGCAGCCGACAAGCTGCGCGCCCTCTCGGCCGCCGGCGGCCCGCAAGCGCGGCTGGCGGAGGCCGCGTTGGAGCGGCTCTATGTGGAGCAGATGCGCGCCCAGCGGGCGGGAGAGGCCTGATGCGGGTGCGCCGCCTCGCCATCGAGAACTTCCGCAAGTTCCGCGCCCCCGTGGTGCTGGAGGGCTTCACCGACGGGCTCAATCTCGTGTGCGAGCCCAACGAGACCGGCAAGTCAACGATCCTCGATGCCTTGCGCGCCGTGCTGTTCGAGCGGCACAGCGCCAAAAGCGATCGCATCCGCTCGTTCCGGCCGCAGGGCGACGAGGTGGCGCCCACCGTCGAGCTGGCTTTTGACATCGCAGGTGCGCCCTGGCGGCTCACCAAGCGCTTCCTCATGGCCCCGGCGGTGACGCTGGACGGCCCGGATGGGCGCTTCTCCTCCGATGCGGCCGAGGAGAAGCTCCAGACTCTTCTGGGTTTCAGCCGGGCGGGCAAGAGCGGCGCCACGGACGACAGCCGCGGCGCGCTCGGCCTGCTGTGGGTGGAGCAGGGGCTGTCCTTCCACCTCGGGACACCGGGGGAGACGGCGCGCCGCACGCTGGAGGAAGCCCTCGCCGGAGAGATCGGCGCCGTCACCGGCGGGCGTCGCGCCAAGGCGGTGGTGCAACAGGTGGAGAAGAGCCTCGCCGACTTCTACACCGCCACCGGCCTGCCGACGAAGCGCCTGCAGCAGGCCCTGAAGGCCGCCGAGGCGGCCCGCCAGCAGGCGGTGGACCGGGCGCGGGAGCTGGAGCAGTTCGAGGGCGTGCTGGAGCGCCTCGAGCAGAAACGCAGCGAGCAGCGCCGTCTGATCCGCGATATCGAGGATCCGCAGGTGGACGCGGAGCTCAAGGCGCTCGACCTCGAGATCGACCGCGCCCGCGCCGCCGGCCAGGCGCTGGAGATCGCCGATCTTGCGGCAAGGGCTGCGGGCGGCCGCCGCGCCGAGCTGGAGCAGCGGCGCGAGCAGCGGTCGAGGCTGGCCGCGCGGCTCGCCGCCGCGGAGGCCGCCGCGGCCGCCGCGCGGGAGGCGGTGGAGGCCCATCGGCAGGTGATCGAGCGGGCGCGCGCGGGGCAGACCGCCGCATCCCTCGCCCTTGAGACCGCCCGCGCCGGATTGCGCGAGGCGGAAGCCCAGCGCGACCAGGCTGTGGCGGAGCGTACGGCCCGCAGCCATCGCGCGGCACTCGCCCTCGCCTTCGCGCGGCTCGACCGGGCCGAGGCGCTCGCCCTTGCCATCAAGGAGCGCGAGGGGCGCATTGCCGAAGAACGGATGGACGAGGCGGCGATCCAGCGCCTGCGCCAGCTGGAGGAGGCGGTCGGGACCGCGCGGGCGCAGGCGAAGGCCGGCGCGGCCAGCCTCACCCTCGCGCTGGAGGCCGGCGCGCCCGAGATCCGCCTCGACGGCATGGCGTTGGCGGATGGCGCCACCGTGCGCCTTACCGGCGCGCGGGTGCTGGCCATTCCCGGCGTGGGCACCCTCACCTTCACCCCGCCTCCGAGCGGCGAGGCGGCGCTCGCCCGGCTTCGGGCCGCCGAGCGCGACCTTGCCGATTTTATCGCCGGCACCGGCCACGACACGCCCGCCGCCGCCCACGACGGCGGGCGCTCGCGGGCACGGGACGAGACCGAGCTGCTCGGCCTTGTCACCCGCCTGAAGGCGGAGACCCCGGCCGATGGGACCCTCGGCATCGGCGAAGGGCTAGAGCCCCTGCGCGGCGCCCTGGCCGGGGTGCCGCGCCCCGCGCCCGAGGCCAAGGAGGCCACCGTCGCCGCTGCCGATCCGGAGACCCGCTATCGCGCGGCGCGCACCGCCGAGGCCGAGGCCGCCGCCCGCCGCGAGGTGGCGCTGGAGGGATTGAAGTCCGGCCAGCTGCGGGAGGTGGCGCTGTCCGCCGCGCTCGAACGCGCGGAAGCCGAGCGCGAGCGCCTCGCCGACGATCTCGCCGCCGACCGGCGCGAGCGCTCCGATGCCGATCTCGACGCGGCGCTGGCGGAGGCCGGGGCCGCCGAGGCGCGGGCGCGGGTGGACCGCGATGCCGCCCGCCGCGCCGCCGACGCACTCGATGCTGCCGCCCTCGCCCGTCGGCGCGACACATTGCGTCGCAAGCGCGAGACGCTGCAGAGCCAGCGGCCGGCGCTGGCCGGCGAGCTGGCGCGGCTCGAGGAGCAGGCCCGCACCCTGGGGGGCGAAGGACCGGCGAGCCGCGCCGCCACCGCCGCCGAGGAGGCCGACGCGGCGGAGGCGGCCCTTGCCCGGGTGAAGGGCGAAGCCGACACGCTGGCGCTGTTGCATGCGGTGCTCAAGGAGGCGCAGCAGGACGCCGCCCGGCGCTATCTCGCCCCGGTCACCCAGCGCATCGAACCTTATGTGCGCCGCCTGCTGCCGGCGGCGAGCCTGTCCTTCGGCGAGGATTTCCGGCCCCAGCTGCTTACCCGCGGCGGGCGGGCGGAGGCGGCGGAGCTGCTGAGCAAGGGGACGCAGGAGCAGATCGCCATCCTCACCCGCCTCGCCTTCGCCGACCTGCTGATCGACCGTGGCCAGCCGGCCTCGCTGGTGCTGGACGATGCCCTCGTCTTCGCCGACGACGACCGTTTCGACACGATGATGGAAATCCTCGCCGAGGCGGCCGGGCGCATGCAGGTGCTGATCCTCAGCTGCCGCGCCTCCGCCTATCGCGGCATACCGGCCACCCGCCTCTCCATGCACTCCGCTGCGTGAGCAGGGGGGCGGTGGGCGAAGTTCCGATGCCGACCTGCGCCGGCCCACGAGGTGCCCGACCTGATCGCGGTCGCGCGGGCCCTCAAGGCGTGGCGGCGCGCGCGACGTCATCGAGCGCCTTCGCGAGGGCGATGTCGGACGTATCCAAAGATGGAAAAACTGGAGCGGGCGATGGGAATCGAACCCACGACATACAGCTTGGGAAGCTGTCGTTCTACCACTGAACTACGCCCGCGCAGGCGCCGACCATAATCGCAGCCGGGGGCGCCGTTCAAGGGCGTCAGGGAAAATACCCACCGCGTTGCCGGACCGGGGCGAGGCTCCTATGGTCGGCTCGATCTCAATCATCGCCGGCCGCCCCGCCATGTCCGCCCCTCCTTCATCTCCAGGTTCATCCCTCAAGGCCGTCCCGTCGGCCGGACCGGGTCCGGCTTCCGGCCATCCCCATACCTCGCGCGCGTTCAAGGCCACGTTTCAGACCTTCGAGGACCTTGCGGACGGGGCCGCCGGTCCCGGCCGGCTCGGCGCCCTGCGCGCGGAACTGGCCAGGCACGGCTTCGATGGCTACGTGGTGCCGCGCGCCGACGCCCATCAGAACGAGTACGTCCCGGCGCGCGAGGAGCGCCTCGCCTTCCTCACCGGCTTCACCGGTTCGGCGGGGACGTGCGTGGTGCTGCCCACCGAGGCGGCGCTGTTCGTGGACGGGCGCTATACGCTCCAGGCGCCGGCGCAGGTGGATGCCGATGCCTTCTCCGTGGTGCCTCTCTCTCAGATGCGGCCGGAAGCCTGGATCGAGGCGCACCTGCCCCGGGGGGCACGGCTCGGCTACGACCCGTGGCGCACCACCATTGACGGGCGCGACAAGCTGGTGAAGGCGGTGGCCGCCGCGGGCGGCATCCTCGCGCCGCTGGAGGCCGATCCGTTCGACCCGATCTGGCCCGACCGCCCGCCGCCGCCGCGCGCGCCCGTTCGCCTGCTGGACCTGTCCGTCGCCGGCGAGGATGCCGCCGCCAAGCTCCGCCGGGTGCAGGAGAAGCTTGCCGCCGACCGGCTCGACGGCGCGCTGGTGTCCGACCCGCACGGCGCGGCGTGGCTGTTCAACATGCGCGGCGCGGACGTGGCCCACACGCCCCTGCCGCTCGCCTGGTGCATCGTGCCGCGGGAAGGGGAGCCCGAGCTCTTCCTCGAGCCCATGAAGCTCTCCCACGAGGTGCGGGCGGACCTCGCCCGCCATGCCCGCCTGCACGGCGTGGGCGACCTCGACACGGTGCTGGCCGCCTTCGCCAAGGGCCGGCGCGTGCGGGTGGATCAGGCGACGGCGCCGGTGCGGCTCGCCGGGCTCATCGAGGCGGCCGGCGGCACTGTCGACAAGGGCACCGACCCCATCGCCCTGCTGAAGGCGTCGAAGAATCCTGCGGAGATCGCCGGCATGCGCGCCGCCCACGTGCGCGACGGCGTGGCGCTCGCCCGCTTCCTCGCGTGGTTCGACCGCGAGGCGCCGGGCGGCCGGCTGACCGAGATCGACGCGGTGGAGGCGCTGGAGACCTTCCGGCGGGCGTCGGGCAACCTCACCGACATTTCCTTCCCCACCATCGCGGGGGCGGGCGAGAACGGCGCCATCGTGCATTATCGCGTCACCCGCACCACCAATCGGGCGATCCATCCCGGCGAGCTGTTCCTGCTGGATTCCGGCGCGCAATATCCCGACGGCACCACCGACATCACCCGGACCCTCGCGGTGGGTGCGCCGACCGAGGAGATGCGGCGGCACTACACCCTCGTGCTGAAGGGCCACCTCGCTTTGACCCGCGCGGTGTTCCCGCAGGGGATCAACGGTGCCCAGCTCGACCCGCTGGCGCGCCAGTATCTGTGGGCCCACGGACTCGATTTCGACCATGGCACCGGCCACGGCGTCGGCGCCGGCCTGTCGGTGCATGAGGGGCCGGCGCGCATCTCCCAGCTCGGCCATCTGGCGCTGGCGGAGGGCATGATCCTCTCCAACGAGCCGGGCTATTACCGCACCGGGGCCTATGGAATCCGGATCGAAAATCTCATTCTGGTGGAGCGCCGGACGGTGGAGGGCGCGGAGAAGCCCTGCCTCGGCTTTTCGACCCTGACCCTCGTGCCCTACGACCGTCGCCTGATCGATCTCGGCCTGCTCGACGGCGGCGAGCGGGAGCAGGTGGACGCCTATCATGCCGAGGTTCATGCCGCCCTGGCGGACGGTCTCGACGTGGCGGCCCGGGACTGGCTGGCGCGGGCGACCGCGCCCCTGTGAGAGCTTGCGGCTCTGCCGCAAGGGAAAACGGAAGGGGTGCGAAGCGAAGCCGGATGTCCGGCGCACGCATCGCATCGGGCCGTTCGATCAGCTTAATCTCAGTGCCGCTCTGGCTGAGGCGGAACCGGAGCGCGGCAGCAGCGTTTGGAAAGCGTGGCGGCCGACGGCTGTCGCACCGATCAATTCAAACGGAAGCGCCTCTGGGCCGACCCCGCACGCGGGCCGGAACCGTGCGCGTGCGCCGTGAACGGAGGCTGGGTCGTGTCCACAATTCTCATCATCATCCTCATCCTGCTTCTCATCGGCGCCCTGCCCAACTGGGGCTACAGCCGCGGCTGGGGCTACGGTCCCGGCGGTATCGTCGGCGTGCTCCTCATCATCGTGATCGTGCTCGCCCTGACCGGACGTCTCTGACGGCAGCCTGCCGCGCCACGGCCCGGGACTGGCTTTGCCTTAGCCGGCGCCGCGATCGCGCGGCTGCGCGAGCCATTCCGCCCTTGCTCTGCGCGGCCTCGCGCACCTGGCCGCTGGCCGCCTTACGGCGGGCCGGCGGCCAGGATGCATTGTGCCCGCAGGATCAGGCGGTCTTCTCGATGACCCGGCCGAGCTTCTCCACGAGTTCGCCCACCTGATCGTTCGAGATGATGAGCGGCGGCGTCACCACCAGCGTGTCGCCGGCAATACGCATCATCAGGTCCTCCTCGTGGAAGGCCTTTTCCAGCCCCTCGTAGCCGCGCAGGCCGGGGGCTCCGGCGCGCGGGGCGAGGTCCACCGCGCCGGTGATGCCCACCGTGCGGATGTCCAGCACGCCGGGCTTGCCCTTCAGCGTCATCATCGCATCGGCAAACGCCGGCTCCAGGGCCTTCGCCTTGGCGAAGGTGTCTTCCTGCGCATAGAGGTCCAGGGTGGCGAGGCCGGCCGCGCAGGCGAGCGGATGGGCCGAATAAGTGTAGCCGTGGAACAGCTCCACCATATGCTCCGGCCCCTTCATGAAGGCGTCGTGGACCGGTTTGCGGGCGATGACGCCGCCCATGGGCACCGCACCGGCGGTGATGCCCTTGGCGAAGCAGATCATGTCCGGGATCACGCCGTAGCGCTCGGCGGCGAAGGCGTGGCCCAGACGGCCGAAGCCGGTGATGACCTCATCGAAGATCAAAAGGATGCCGTACTTGTCGCAGATCTCCCGCAGGCGCTGGAGATAGCCCTTCGGCGCCGGCAGCACGCCGGTGGAGCCGCCCATGGGTTCCACGATGACGGCGGCGATCGTTGAGGCGTCATGCAGGCCGACGATCCGCTCCAACTCGTCGGCGAAGTGCGCGCCATACTCCGGCTCGCCCTTGCTGAAGGCTTGGTTCTCGCGGTCGTAGGTGGTGCGCAGGTGGTCCACGCCGGCCAGCATGGTGCCGAAGGTGCGCCGGTTGGCCACCATGCCGCCCACGGAAATGCCGCCGAAGCCCACCCCGTGATAACCGCGCTCGCGGCCGATGAGGCGCGTGCGGGTACCCTGGCCGATGGTCTGCTGGTAGGCGAGGGCGATCTTCAGCGCCGTATCCACCGCCTCGGAGCCGGAATTGCAGAAGAAGACGTTGTCGAGATCACCGGGCGCCAGCGCGGCGATGCGGCTCGCCAGACGGAACGCGTTGGGATGGCCGTATTGGAAGGTCGGCCCGAAATCGAATTCCGCGGCGCCGGCGCGGATGGCCTCGACGATGGGCTCGCGATTGTGGCCCGGATTGACGCACCACAGGCCGGCGCAGCCGTCGAGGATCGCGCGGCCTTCCGGCGTGTAATAGTGCATGTCCTTGGCGCGGGACACGAGGCGCGGGCGCTTCTTGAACGACCGGTTCGAGGTGAAGGGCATCCAGAAGGCTTCGAGGTCGTTCGGAACCGCGTCCGAGCGCCCGGCCGAGCCTTCGGTGACCAGATCGTCCAAAGCCATGATGGAATATCCTCTCCCAAGCATCGCGCCCACCAGCGCGTGTCGCGTCGGCGCGGCCGCGCGCCACTCTGTGGTACCGCCGCCGTCGGGGCTGCGGGCGTGATGGTCGCGTCGGTGGAAGCTAGCAGTGCGCGCGACAAGTGGGAACACCGGCACCATCATCCCGCCCTCTTGCGGATGCATGGCTTCTGACCGACAAAGGTGCTGCCCATAGGTTAGGACGGTATTTTGGTGAGCGTGGCCGAAGACAGCGAGGACGGCGCGGCCGGTCCCGAGGCCTCCGTCGGCACCCCCCGCGCGGGCGACGCGCCGCAGGCGGTGCAGGCGGAGGCGGTGCGCGCCGCCCTCGACCGGGTGCTCGCGTCGGCCGATTTCGTCGCTTCGCCGCGCCTTGCGGCCTTCCTGCGCTTCGTTGTGGAATCGACCCTCGACGGCCGCGCGGATGCCCTCAAGGGCTACACCATCGCCGTGGAGGCGCTGGGGCGTCCACCTTCCTTCGATCCCCAGTCCGACCCGATCGTACGGGTGGAAGCGACGCGTCTGCGTCGCGCGCTGGAGCGCTACTACACGACCATCGGCAGCGACGATCCGGTCGTCATCGACATCCCCAAGGGCGGCTATGTGCCGCTGTTCATCGCCCGCGGCGCGGCCGACCCTGCACCTTCCGCCGAGCTCGAGCTGCCGGCGGGTCCTCCCCCGTCCGTCGCCCCGCCGCGCCCGCCCCGCCGGAGCGCGATTTTCTCCGCTCTGGCAGCACTGGTCGTCCTGGTGGTGGGCGCGAGTCTGTTCGGGGCCGATTTGCTCGGTGCCCGGCGGGAGCCGGCGCGGGTCGCCATGGCCGATCTCGTGCGTCTGCCTCTGGTGGAGGTGCGCACGTTCGAGGCCGCGGGCAATGGCGCACCTTCCGCTACGGAACTCAGAGCGCTGGAAGAGCGCATGCGCGACGCCTTTGCCCGCTTCGACTTCACCGAGGTGAAGGCGGCCGGGGCGGGCATCGCGGAGGGCGCCCTGGCCGAGGCCTGCACCGGCCCCCTGCCGCGCTCGGTCTTTTCCCTCGCCGGGCTTGCCGAAGGTCGGCCGGACGGCAGCTTCTCCCTCGTCGCCCGCCTCACCGACCGCTGCGACGGGTCCATCGTCTGGTCCACCGTGCTGGATGGTCTCGCCGCCTCCGA
Source organism: Xanthobacter pollutisoli (assembly GCF_040044995.1). Lineage (NCBI taxonomy): Bacteria > Pseudomonadati > Pseudomonadota > Alphaproteobacteria > Hyphomicrobiales > Xanthobacteraceae > Xanthobacter > Xanthobacter pollutisoli. The sequence continues at coordinate 197,026 of NZ_JBDZDP010000007.1, read as the reverse complement.
CCACCTCGCGGAGAGCGAGCAGCGCGTCGTCCACGACGTGGCGGTGGCGGTGATGGAAGGCTATGGCGTGGTCCAGGTCCGCGCTCGGGCACAGGCGCTGGCCCGCGCGCCCGAATCAGGCTTCGGCTGTATCGCGGCGGCTTTCGCCCAGCGGCGCAGCGAATTCGGCGACCCCAAGGCCGCCACCAAGGGCGTCAATGTGGAGGAATGCCTCACGGACCTCACCCGGCGCAATCCGGGCTTCGCCCTGGGGCATGCCGTACGCGCCGAGGCCATGCTCTACCGCACGCTGCACGACGACACGCCGGCGCCATCCGAGGCCGAGCTGGAATTGCTGCTCGACGAGGCCGAGCGGGCCGCCGAGCTCGCCCCCGCCAGCGCCTATGCGGCGCGGTCCCTTGCGCTGGTCCAGCTGTTCGCCGGCGAGCCGGACGACGCCCTCGCCACCGCCGAGCGGGCGCTGAAGCTCAATCCGCTGGATTTCGACGTGGCCGCCACCGTGGGCGTGGTGTTCATCGGCGCCGGCCGCATCGCCGAGGGCGAGGCTCTCCTGTTGCAGGCGCGTCGGGAGGGTGCGGGAGCGACGCCGTTCCGCGACGCCTTCCTTGCCCTTGCAGCCTTCATCCGCGGCGACCTGTTCGCGGCGCAGGCGCTGGTGCCGCAATTGACCCTGCACCCGGCGGTGGAGAACAAGCTGGCCTTGGCCTTGTGCCTGCACGCGCTGGGCCGTCCCAGCGACGAGCGCGAGGTGGTCGTAGCTCTGGTCCACCAGACGGCGGACGGGGCCGAGGGCGTGCGTCGGCTGGTGTCCCGGCTCTTGCCGTCGAAGGACCACGCGGCAAAGGCCATTTCCGCCCTCGAAAGCGCGGGCCTGTCCCAGGAGGCCGTGGTCGGCAAGCCGCCGCGAGGTTAAGCGGCCGCAGCATAAAGGCGAACCCGGGGGGCGTGGCGTTCGCGCAACGCTTCATTTACCCTGGGCGTGGACCATGCACCTGATGGGTTTTGCGTGATTGCTCTGCCATGTCCGGATTGTCTTCGCCCCGCCGCAACGGCGGCCCCGCCCGCCTGATCATTTGCGACCCTGATCCGGCCGTGCGCAACGCGTTGCGGGCGGCCCTGGCACGTCGCGACGCCATCGATGTCATCGAGACCGCGGATCTTGCCGCTGCGCTTCCGATGGTCCCGCGGTGCGCCGCCATGCTGATGTCCGTTGCGGAGCCGGAGGATGCGATCCGCCGGGTGCGCGCGGCCGGGTTCACCGGCACGCTGGTGGTGGCGCTGGCGGAGGGTGCGGTGGCCGATGCCGTCGCGGCCATGCGGGCGGGCGCGGACGACGTGGTTCAGGCCCCCGTGCAGCCCGAGCAGGTGGTGGATCGCCTGCTCGCCGCAACGCCGGCCCGCCGGCCCGAGCGCCGCCGCCGCGCCTCCCGGCCCTTGCCGCGGGGCGGCGATTTCTGCGGCCTGTCCGGCCGGTCGGAGCCCATGCTGGCGCTTTATGCCCAGATCGAGCGCCTCGCCGCATCCCGCGCGCCCGTCTTCGTCACGGGCGCATGCGGTTCGGGCAAGGATCTGGTTGCCACCGCGCTCCACGTGGCCTCGCCGCGGCAGGACGGCCCCTTCGTCGCGCTCAACTGCGCGGCCATTCCGCCCGACCTGATGGAGGTGGCGCTGTTCGGCCGCGAGGACGCCGGCGCCCTGGAGCGCGCGCAGGGCGGCACGCTGCATCTGGACGAGGTCACCCAGATGGAGCCGGCGACCCAGGCCAAATTGCTCCATTTCGTCGAGACCGGCCGCTTCCGCCCGGTGGGCGAGGTCGGCGAGCGCGACGCCGACGTGCGTCTCGTCTGCGCCACCAGCCGCGATCCCCTGGAAGAGACCAGCGCCGGCCGGCTGCGGGGCGATCTCTATTACCGGCTGAACGTGCTTCCCCTCGCCATCCCGCCCCTGCGGGCGCGCGGCGACGACGTGCTGCTCCTCGCAGAGACCTTCCTTGCCCGCTTCGCCGGCGAGGAGGGCCGCCCCATGCCCCGCCTGACTCCCGAGGCCGTGGCGGCACTGCGGGCGCGCACGTTCCGCGGCAACGTCCGGGAATTGCAGAATCTGATGCGCCGCGCCGTGGTCCTGAGCGAGGGTGGCGTGCTGCCGGCGGACCTTTTCGTCGAGCCGGAGCCCGCCACGGCGGCCGACGCCGCGGAGCCGCGCTTCGAGGCCTGGATGGATGGGTTCGCCACCTATTCGGGCCGGGTCGAACCCCTCGCCGTGGTGGAGCGCCGGGCCATCGAGGCGGCCATCGCCGCCTTCGACGGCAACATCTCGCTCGCCGCCGCCGCCCTCGACCTCAGCCCCTCGACCCTCTACCGCAAGAAGCTCGCCTGGCAGGAGCGGACGCTCCAGTCCTGAGCCGCCTCACAGGATGAAGCGGCTGAGATCGGCATTCTTCGCGAGATCCGCGACGCGGGATCGCACATATTCCGCATCGACCACCACGGTCTCGCCGGAGCGGTCCGGGGCGGAGAAGGACAGATCGTCCAGCACCCGCTCGATCACCGTCTGGAGGCGGCGGGCCCCGATATTCTCAACGTTGGAATTCACCTCCACCGCCGCATCGGCGATGGCCTCCACGGCGTCGGCCGTGACCTCCAGCGTGACGCCTTCGGTGGCCATCAGCGCCACCGACTGCTTGACGAGGCTCGCCTCGGTCTCGGTGAGGATGCGCACGAAATCGGCGCGGGTGAGCGCCTCCAGCTCCACGCGGATGGGCAGGCGACCCTGCAGCTCCGGCAAAAGGTCCGAGGGCTTGGAGACGTGGAAGGCCCCCGAGGCGATGAACAGGATGTGGTCGGTCTTCACCGGCCCGTGCTTGGTGGAGACGGTGGTGCCTTCGATGAGGGGCAGCAGGTCGCGCTGCACGCCCTCGCGGGAGACGTCCGCGCCCGAGCGGCCTTCGCGCCCGGCGATCTTGTCGATCTCGTCGAGGAAGACGATGCCGTTGTTCTCCACCGCATGGATCGCCTCCTGCACGGTGGCGTCCTGATCAATGAGCTTGTCCGCCTCCTCGGTGAGGAGGAGGGGGTGGGCCTCCTTCACCGTCACCCGGCGCGGCTTGGCCCGGCCGCCGAAGGCCTTGCCCAGCATGTCGCCGAGGGAGATGGCGCCCATTTGCGCGCCCGGCATGCCGGGAATCTCGAACATGGGCATGTTCTGTGCGCCGGCCTGCAGCTCGATCTCCACTTCCTTGTCGTCCAGTTCGCCCGCCCTCAGCCGCTTCCTGAAGGCGTCGCGGGTCGCCGGTGACGCGGTGGCGCCCACCAGGGCGTCGAGCACCCGGCCTTCCGCGTTGAGATGCGCCTTGGCCTGCACGTCCTTGCGCTTGGCGTCGCGCATCAGGCCGATGCCCACCTCCACGAGGTCGCGCACGATCTGCTCCACGTCGCGGCCCACATAGCCCACCTCGGTGAACTTGGTGGCCTCCACCTTGAGGAAGGGCGCGCCGGCGAGACGGGCGAGGCGACGGGAGATCTCGGTCTTGCCGACGCCGGTGGGCCCGATCATCAGGATGTTCTTGGGCAGCACCTCCTCGCGCAGCTTGTCGTCCAGCTTCAGGCGGCGCCAGCGGTTGCGCAAGGCGATCGCCACGGCCCTCTTGGCATTGGCCTGCCCGACGATATGGCGGTCGAGCTCGGAGACGATCTCGCGGGGGGAAAAGTCGCTCATGGGATCGGAATGTCTTTCTCCAGTCCGCCCGCGCGCAGGGGGCGCGCCGGGCTCGCCGTCAGGAACCGATGGTTTCCACGACGATGTTGCGGTTGGTGTAGACGCAGATGTCCGCAGCGATCTCCAGCGAGCGGCGGACAATGGCCTCCGGGTCCTCCTCCCGGTCGAGGAGGGCGCGGGCGGCGGCGAGCGCGAACGCGCCGCCAGAGCCGATGCCGGCGACCCCGGCCTCGGGCTCCAGCACGTCGCCCGTGCCGGTGAGCACCAGGGAGACCGAGGCGTCGGCGACGATCATCATCGCTTCCAGCCGGCGCAGGTAGCGGTCGGTGCGCCAGTCCTTGGCGAGCTCGACCGCGGCGCGCTGGAGCTGCCCGGGATACTGCTCGAGCTTTGCATCCAGCCGCTCGAACAAGGTGAAGGCATCCGCCGTGGCGCCGGCGAAGCCGCCGATCACGTCGCCTTTGCCCAGGCGTCGGACCTTGCGGGCGTTCGACTTCAGCACGGTCTGGCCGAGCGTGACCTGCCCGTCGCCGGCGATAGCGACGCGGTTGCCTTTGCGCACGGAGACGATGGTGGTGCCGTAGATGGTATCCGGGGAATGCTGCATAGAAAGCTCCGCTCCGGCCTTACTTAGGCGGTTCCGGCGCGGACGCAACTCGTGGCTGCTCCTCGGTTTACCCTCGGGCGGCGTCAGCTGCCCTCGAGGAAGGCGCGGACGGTGGTGCAGAAATTCTCGGGCGCCTCCACCATCGGGCAGTGGCCGCTGTCGATGATCTCGTCCAGGGCGGCGTGGGGAATGGCGTCGGCCACCTCGCGCACCATGGCCGGGGCGAACAGGCGGTCGTCGTCGCAATAGATGGCAAGCGTCGGCGCCGCGATCATGCCGATGCGGGTGAGGGCGTCGAAGGACACGCAGGCGTCGAGCTGGCGCAGGAAGGCGTCCTTCTCCTGGTAAAGTCCGGCATCCAGCGACTGCTGAACAGCGGCGAACAGGGGAATGGTCTTCAGCGTCCGCATGCCGAGGACGAAGGTGGTCAGCGCTGCGCCGAAGGTCAGCTCGTTGTCGATCTGCAGGCGCAGCTCCTTCAGGAGGCGCATGATCTCGGTGGTGTAGAGGTCGGAGCGGGCGATGGTATTGGACAGAACCAGCCGATCTACCCTCTGGGGCGCCATGAGGGTCAGCTCCTGGGCGATCATGCCCCCCAGCGAATGGCCGACCACATGCGCCTTGGCGATCCCGGCGGCGTCGAGGACGGCGAGGGCGTCGCGCGCCATGTCGGCGACGGCGTAGGGCGCCTTGGCCCGCGCGCTCTTGCCGATGTCGCGATTGTCGAACTCGATGAGGGTGAAGCCGCTGAGCAGCGGCCGGGACAGAGTCCAGAACGAGCGCTCCGCCGAAAGGCCGGAGATGAGGAGGAGGGGCGGGCCCTCACCGCTGACCTGGTAGGCAAGCTCCAACCCGTCGTTCTGCGTCGTCGGCATCGGCCATCCTCGCTCCGTGACGGTGGTCCTATGCCACATCCCTCTTGCGCCCGCGAGATGGGCGGCGGCGGCGGAGGCAAAGGCTGCAGAGACGCGGGTGCCGAAAGGACCGCGCCCCGCGTCATCTCTTCGCCATATGGCGTCGCAGCGATGTTGCTGATAGAAACCGCGGCCTTGGAGGAGTTCCATGCGCAAGGCCGAAATCGTTCGCGAGACCAAGGAGACCCGGGTCGCCCTGACCGTCGATCTCGACGGGACGGGGAAGGCTGCCGTTTCCACGGGCATCGGCTTCCTCGACCACATGCTGGACCTGCTTGCGCGCCACGCCCGCTTCGACCTCGACATCAAGGCGGACGGCGACCTCCACGTGGACTTCCACCACACCACGGAGGACGTCGGCATCGTGCTCGGCCAGGCGCTGCGGAAGGCGCTCGGCGACATGCGCGGCATCACCCGTTATGCCGACGTGCTGCTGCCCATGGACGAGACGCTGACCCGCGTGGCGCTCGACATCTCCGGCCGGCCGTTCCTCGTCTTCCGTACCGAATTCGCGGTGCCGAAGATCGGCGAGTTCGACACCGAGCTGGTGCGCGAGTTCTTCCAGGCCTTCGCCTCCAATGCCGGCGTTACCCTCCATGTGGAGACGCTGTACGGGGTGAATGCCCACCACATCGCGGAAAGCTGCTTCAAGGGCCTCGCCCGGGTGCTGCGGGCGGCGGTGGCGGTGGATCCGGCCGCGGCCGGGGAAATTCCCTCCACCAAGGGCGCGCTCGGAACCTGAAGCCCGGAACGTGAGGCATTTATGGCCACCTATACGGTCCTGACCCGGAACGCCCCCGGCGACACCGCCGAGGCGGCGGCGGGGCGCACGGTGTTCGTGCGGGAGAAATTCTCCTGGGCGACGCTGCTGTTCGCCCCCTTCGTGCTGTTGCGCTTTCGCCTGTGGCTGGCGTTCGCCGCCTATGTGGCGGTGGTGGTGCTGCTGGGCGTCAGCGAATATTTCGGCGGCATGCACGATCTGGTGGGCAATGTGGTGCTCGCCGGCTTCCATATCCTTCTCGCCTTCGAGCTGCCCCGGCTGCGCCAGCGCAAGCTGGAGCGACTCGGCTACGAGGAGGCCGGCATTGTGATCGCCGCCGATCGCGAGGACGCCGAGCATCGCTTCTTCAGCGCCTGGGAGGGGCTCTATCCCGCGCCCCGGTCCGCCGGCGCGTTGCCGGCGATCCGCGCAGGTGGGGGCGGCCCGACCGCCCCCACGGGCGTCATTGGCGCCTTTCCGGGAGCCTGAGGCGAATGAGCGTCGCCATCATCGACTACAATTCCGGCAACCTCCACTCGGCAGCCAAGGCCATGGAGCGGGCGGCGCTCGACCTCGGAGCGGAACAGGTGGTGGTCACCAGCGATCCCGATGTGGTGCGCGCCGCCGATCGGGTGGTGCTGCCGGGGGTGGGCGCCTTTGCCGACTGCCGCGCCGGCCTCGACGCCGTGTCCGGCATGGTCGAGGCCATGACCGAGGCGGTGAAGGAGAAGGGCCGGCCCTTCCTCGGCATCTGCGTCGGCCTCCAGCTGCTCGCCGAGCGTGGTCTGGAGCACGGGGTGACCGACGGCCTCGGCTGGATCCGCGGCGAGGTGGACCGCATCACGCCGAACGATCCCGGGCTCAAGATCCCGCACATGGGCTGGAACACGCTGGAGGTGGCGCGCGAGCACCCGCTGCTGGCCGGCATCCCCACGGGCGCTTCGGGCCTCCACGCCTATTTCGTGCATTCCTACCACCTGAAGCCGGCCGACGGGCTCGACCTCGTCGCCACCACCGACTATGGCGGCACCATCACTGCCATGGTCGCACGTGGCAACGTGGCCGGCACCCAGTTCCATCCCGAGAAGAGCCAGAGGCTGGGCCTCGCTCTGCTCGCCAATTTCCTGAAGTGGCACCCGTGATCCTTTTTCCGGCCATCGACCTCAAGGACGGCCTCGCCGTGCGCCTCGAACAGGGCGACATGGCGCGCGCCACCGTGTTCAACCGCGATCCCGCCGCCCAGGCCTCGGAGTTCGAGATCCTCGGCTTCCGCTATCTCCACCTCGTGGACCTCGACGGCGCCTTCGCCGGCAAGCCGGTGAATGCCGCGGCGGTGGAGCGCATCCTGGAGAGCGTCTCCATCCCGGTGCAGCTCGGTGGCGGCATCCGCGACATGCGCACCGTCGAGGGCTGGCTGGAGAAGGGCGTCACCCGCGTCATCCTCGGCACCGCCGCGGTGCGCGACCCGGACTTCGTGAAGGCCGCGGCCAAGGCCCATCCCGGCCGCATCGTGGTGGGCCTCGACGCCCGCGACGGACGTGTCGCGGTGGAGGGCTGGGCGGAGACCTCGGACCTTGCCGCCGTGGACATCGCCAAGAGGTTCGAGGATGCGGGCGTCGCCGCCATCATCTACACCGACATCGCCCGCGACGGCCTGCTGAAGGGGCTCAACCTGGACGCCACCCTCGCGCTGGCCGAGGCGGTGGCCCTGCCCGTGATCGCCTCCGGCGGGCTCGCCGCGCTGGCCGACATCGAGGCCCTGCTGGCGCCGCGGGCGGCGAAGCTCGAGGGCGCCATCACCGGCCGCGCGCTCTACGACGGGCGGCTCGACCCCCGCGCGGCGCTCGCGCTGGTGGCCGGACGATAGGTGTGCCATGCTCAAGGTCCGCGTCATCCCCTGCCTCGACGTGAAGGACGGCCGCGTGGTGAAGGGCGTCCAATTCGTGGACCTGCGCGACGCCGGTGATCCGGTGGAGGCCGCGCGCGCCTATGACGCGGCGGGCGCCGACGAGCTCACCTTCCTCGACATCACCGCCAGCCACGAGAACCGCGGCACCATCCTCGACGTGGTGCGCCGCACCGCCGAGCAATGCTTCATGCCGCTTACCGTGGGCGGCGGCGTGCGCACGGTGGACGATGTGCGCACGCTGCTGCACGCAGGCGCCGACAAGGTCTCCATCAACACCGCCGCCGTGAACCGCCGCGCCTTCGTGGGCGAGGCGGCGGAGAAGTTCGGCGAGCAGTGCATCGTCGTCGCCATCGACGCCAAGAAGGTGTCGGGCGCAGGCGAGGCGGACCGCTGGGAGATCTTCACCCACGGCGGCCGCCATCCCACGGGGCTCGATGCGATCGCGTACGCCCGCGAGGTGGTAGGCCTCGGGGCGGGCGAGATCCTGCTCACATCCATGGACCGGGACGGCACCGGCCAGGGCTTCGACTGCGCGCTGACCCGCGCGGTCGCCGACGCGGTCCACGTGCCGGTCATCGCCTCGGGCGGGGTCGGCACGCTGGATCATCTCGTCGACGGGATCCGCGAGGGTGGCGCCTCGGCGGTGCTCGCCGCCTCCATCTTCCACTTCGGCACCTTCACCGTGCGTGAGGCCAAGGAGCGGCTCGCCGAGGCGGGCCTCCCCGTGCGGCTCGACGTCTAGGGCGGACCCCCGCTCACCCACCGAACCACCGGCGCCGGCCGCGTGCCGTCTGACCCTTCCTGCGGGGCCAACTGATGAGCGACAGCTTCTCCCTTGCCGATCTCGAAGCCATCGTCGCGGCCCGCGCCTCGGCCGATGCGGGCGCGTCCTACACCCGCAGCCTGCTCGACAAGGGCGTGGGCAAATGCGCCCAGAAGCTGGGCGAGGAGGCGGTGGAGACGGTGATCGCCGCGGTTTCCGGCGACCCGGCGGAACTGGTCTCGGAGACCAGCGATCTTCTCTACCACCTGATGGTGGTGCTGCACGCCCGCGGAGTGGCACTCGCGGACGTGCATGCCGAGCTTGCCCGGCGCACCGGCCAGTCCGGCCTCGCCGAAAAAGCCGCCCGTTCCAACGGCTGAGAGGGGCCGCCCATGGACCTGCACCTCGATCCCGGCCTTTCTCCCTATCGCTCCTTCTCCCGCGCCGAATGGGCCGCGCTGCGCCGCGATACCCCCATGACGCTGCGTCCGGACGAGATCACACGGCTGGAGGGCCTCGGCGTCCACCTTTCCATGAAGGAGGTCGAGGAGATCTACCTGCCGCTGTCGCGCCTGCTCTCGCTCTATGTGGCCGCGACCCAGAAGCTGTTCCGCGCCATGAGCCACTTCCTCGACCATCGCGCCGAGGACGCCAATGGCGAGGGCAAGATGCCCTACATCATCGGCGTCGCCGGATCGGTGGCGGTGGGCAAGTCCACCACGGCGCGCGTGCTGCAGGCGCTGCTCGCCCGCTGGCCCAACACGCCCAAGGTGGACCTCGTGACCACGGACGGCTTCCTTCTGCCCAACGCCATCCTCGAGCGCGAGGGGCTGATGGAGAAGAAGGGCTTCCCGGAGAGCTACGACGTGCCGGCGCTGCTGCGCTTCCTCACCGACATCAAGGCCGGCCGGCGGCCGGTTCGCGCGCCGCTCTATTCGCATTTCTTCTACGACGTGATGCCCGACCAGCATGTCGAGATCGACCGCCCCGACATCCTCATCGTCGAGGGGCTCAACGTGCTGCAGACGACGCGGCCGCCCAAGGACGGAAAGGCCATCCCCTTCGTCTCCGACTTCTTCGACTTCTCGGTCTATATCGACGGCGACGAGGAGGTGATCGAGCACTGGTACGTGGAGCGCTTCATGCGGCTGCGGTCCACCGCCTTCAAGGACCCGCTGTCCTACTTCCATCGCTATTCGCAGCTCACCGACGAGGAGGCCGAGGCGACGGCCCTCTCCATCTGGCGGCGGATCAACCTGCCCAATCTCGTGGACAACATCCTGCCCACCCGCCAGCGCGCCGACCTGATCCTGCGCAAGGAAGGCGCCCATGAGGTGGCCGAGGTGAGCCTGCGCCGGCTGTAAGCCGCGCCGTGCGTCCTCAGGCGGCGGCGGGAAGCCGCTCAGCCCTTGCCGCCTGGCAGTCCTCCAGCTCCCACGGATTGTGGGCGCAGAACACCCGGACCTCGGGATGGGCGGCGGTGAAGCTGCGCAGGCGGGCCTGGTTGTAGAAGCGGGCGCGCGTGTCCATGGTGACCACCATCTGGAACAGACGTACCACCGGCGCGCACTGCCAGACCGGCCCCTTCACCTCGCGGGGATCGAAGTAGGAATCCCCCGCGTGCAGAAGCCAGCCCTCCGCCCCGCGGACGGCGACGCCGCAATGGCCGAAGGTGTGGCCGAAGAGGGGAACGAGAAGGATCTCGGGCGGAAGCCCTTCCAGATCGCGCACCGCCTCGAAGCCGAACCAGGGCTCGCCTTCCTCGGAATAGGTGTTGAACTCGGGCTGGTGTGCCCACATGAGCGGCCGGTAGCGCCCCTTCGCGCGCACGCCGCGCCGCGCCATCGCGGCGGCAAGCTCCGCGGAGTGGACGTGGATCTTGGCATGGGAAAGTCTGACAGGCCGCCTACGTGGTCGAGATCCATGTGAGTGAGGACGATGTGGCGCACGTCCTCGGGCCTGAGGTTCATCGCCCGGATCTGGTTGATCGCCGCGAGGGAGGGGTCGCGTTTGGGATTGGCGTAGCCATAGGCGAAGCCGTAGCCGAGCCGGCTGGGCATGTTCGCATAGTCCGGGGTGCCGAGGCCGGTATCCACCAGCACGAGGCCGTCGGACGGTGTCTCGATCAGCTGCACATGGCAGCGAGGCATCGCCCATTGATGGACAGCCGCTGTACGCAGGCACAACTGAGATGATGGATCCTCATGGGTCGCCTCACCCTGCCGGACGCCATACAAGACTATCGTCACTGAGTTTGAGCGAGGGGCGGCGGTAACGCAATCAGTCCGTGCAACCTGCGACCTTGAGTCGGCCCGGGGGTCGCGTGCGATGCGTCCTGGAAGCCGGCGGAGCGGATGGGCCGCCCTTGAAATCGGCGCTATCTGTCTCAAACTGCGTTTAACGGCAATTTGCGACATCGGACCTGTAGATGCGGCGTATCGGATTCATCATGGAGGACGGCTTCCAGGTCATGGGGCTCGCCGCTTTGTCGGCCTTCGAGTTCGCCAACACCATCCTGGAGGAACCGGCCTATTGCCTCGCGGTCATGTCCGAGCGAGGCGGCAGCATCTCATCGTCCCTCGGGGTGCAGATCGGCACGCAGGCGCTCGGGGATTTTCCCGATACGCTGATGGTGCTCGGCGAACTCGAGGTGCGGCCGATCTCCGAGGTCCTGCGGAGCTATATCGCCCGCGCAGGCGAGCGATCGCGGCGGGTCGCCGGCGTCTGCACCGGCGCATTTCTCCTCGCTGAGGCCGGCCTCCTCGACGGCAGGGCGGCGACGACGCATTGGGCGCATGCCAAGGCGCTTCAGGACCGCTTCCCGGCCGTCCGCGTGGATGACGACCGCATCTTCATCCGCGACGGCCACATCTGGACATCGGCGGGCATGAGCGCAGGCATCGATCTCACCCTCGCGCTGATCGAGGAGGACCATGACGCAGCGCTGGCTCGGGAGGTCGCCCGCAAGCTCGTGGTCTATCACCGCCGCCCCGGCGGGCAGTCGCAATTCTCCGCCTTGCTGGAGCTGGAGCCGCGGTCGGACCGCGTCCGCCGGGCGCTGGTCCACGCCAGGGAGAACCTTTGCAACGCCTTGACTGTCGAGGAACTGGCTGAGGCCGCGCGCCTCAGCCCCCGCCAGTTCAGCCGGGTGTTCCGCCAGGAGACGGGGGTGTCCCCGGCCAAGGCGGTGGAGCGGCTGCGGCTGGAGGCGGCAAAGGCCATGCTGGAGGAGGGGCGCCATGCCCTGGACGTGGTGGCGCGCGACACCGGATTCGCCGACCGGGACCGCATGCGGCGCGCCTTCCTGCGATTCTTCGGTCATCCGCCCCAGAGCCTGCGCCGCAACCTGCGTCACATGGAGGGCGCCGCCTGACCGTGGCGAAGGCGGGATCGCACCTTACCTGAGCCAGGCTCCCGTTCTCACGGCGGTCATGACGACGCTGGCGTAGACGATCAGGCCGGCGGAAAGGGCGGCGAACAGCGCTTCCATCGAGCCGGTCAGCCGCAGGGCGAGCCAGCCGCCGCCGAGGCCAACGACGACGCGCAGGAAGCCCGCCACCACCGGCCAGAACAGGCGGCCGGCGCCCTGCCCGGCGAAGTACAGGGCGAGGCCGATACCGAAGAAGCCGTAGAACGGGCCGACGATCCGCAGATAGGCGCTGCCCGCCGCGATCATGCCGGGCTCGGCGCTGAACAGCGACAGCCACGCCTCCGGGAAGACCGCCGCGGCGAGCCCCACGCACTCGGTCACGAGGAAGGCGAGGCCCGCGCCGGCGATGGCGATGCTCCTCGCCCGGTCGCCGCGTCCGGCGCCGAAATTGGTCCCCACCAGCGCCACCATCGGCGCGCCGATGCCGAAGATGAGGGGAATGAGCAGATATTCGAGCCGCACGCCGGTGCCGAAGCCCGCAACGCCGTCCACCCCGGCGTGGAGCGCGACGAGGGCCGTGGCGCTGGCGACGATGATGTTGGTCTGGATGGACTGGAGCGACGAGAGGGTCCCGACGCGGGTGATGGCGCCCACCACGCGCCAGTCGAGCCGCACCCAGCGCCAGCGTGCCGGGTTGCGGCCGGACAGGATGTAGCCCGCCAGCACCAATGTGCCGCCAAGCGAATAGGCCACCAGCGCCAGCCCGCCGCCGGCGATGCCGAAGCCCGGGATCGGCCCGAAGCCGAAGATCAGCACGGGCGACAGCGGGATGAGGAGCGCGACGCCGACGCAGGTGACGAGGGCCGGCAGCAGCATGTTGCCGGTGCCGCGCACCACGCTCGCGAGGCCGTTCATGGTCCAGGTGAGCGGCGTGCCGAGGAAGACGATGTTGGAATAGATCAGCGCCGCCTCCAGCTCCGGGCCGGACCCGCCCATCGCGCCGTAGATCTGGCGGCCGAAGATCAGGAAGAGGGCGGCAAAGCCGATCCCGAACACCAGGCTCACGACGAGGGCGTGCAGCACCAGCGCGTCGGCTGCCTCGCGCCGGCCCGATCCCAGCGCCCGCGCCACGGCGGAGGAAATGCTGCCCCCCAGCGCCCCCGCGGAAAGGGTCGTCATCAGCATCACGGCCGGGAACACCAGCGCCATGGCGGCGAGCGCCGTCGTGCCCAGCTTGGCGACGAAGTAGGTCTCGATCAGGCCGGAGGACGCCTGCGCCAGCATGATGAGCACGTTCGGCCACGCGAGCCGGATGAGCAGCGGCACGATGGGCGCTTCCAGCAGGCTGCGCGTGCGGGCATCCACCGCTGGCCCGGTCTCGGCGGGTGCGGGCGCGGCCGCGTCGTCTGGGCGATGGAGCATCGGGTGCCTCAGAGCGCTTCGAGGGCGAGCGCGATGCCCTGCCCGCCACCGATGCACAGCGTGACCACGCCGCGCTTCAGCCCATCCCGCCGCATACCGTGCAGCAGCCGCGTCACCAGGACCGCCCCGGTGGCGCCGATGGGATGGCCGTGCGCCACCGCCCCGCCTTCCACGTTCACGATCTCCTGCGGCAGGCCGAGCTCGCGGGCGACGGCGATGGGGACGGCGGCGAAGGCTTCGTTGATCTCGATGCGCTCGATATCGGCCAGCGACCAGCCGGCGCGGTCGAGCGCCTTGCGCACGGCGGGGACGGGACCGAGGCCGAACAGGCCTGGCTCGACTCCTGCGATGCCGTAGCCGGCGAGACGTGCCATGGCCTCGATGCCCTGCCTCTCGGCAAATCCCCGCTCGGCGACGACCATGGCCGAGGCGGCGCTGTTCAGTCCCGGCGCATTGCCGGCGGTGATGGTGCCCTCCGGGCGGAAGGCCGGGCGCAGCTTCGCCAGGGTCTCCACGGTGGTGTCCGGGCGTGGCGCCTCGTCGACGGCGAAGGGCTCGGGGCCCTTTTTGCCCTTCACCTCCACCGCGACGATCTCGCCGGCGAAGCGGCCATCCTTCTGGGCGGCGGCGAAGCGCTGCTGCGAGCGGGCGGCGAAGGCGTCCTGCTCGGCGCGGGTGATCTGCAGCTTTTCGACGAGATCTTCCGTGTGCCAGCCGGAATGCTTGCCGGAGAAGGCATCGTCAAGCCCGTCCGTGAGCATGCTGTCGAGGATCTGAGCCGGGCCCATGCGATAGCCCCAGCGGCCTCCGTCCATCAGATACGGCGCCCGGTCCATGTTCTCCATGCCGCCGGCGATGGCGAGGTCATGCACGCCGGCGGCGATCTCCTGCGCCGCGCTGACCACGGCCTGCGCGCCGGAGCCGCAGACGCGATTGACCGTCATGGCCGGCACCTCCACCGGCAGGCCGCCGTGGATGGCCGCCTGTCGGGCCGAGTTCATGCGGTTTCCGGCCTGGATCACATTGCCCATCACCACCGCGCCCACCGAAGCCGGATCGAGGCCGGCCCGGCGCAGGGTCTCGCGCACGGCGACGGCGCCGAGCTCGGTGGCAGGGGTACCCTTCAGCGTCCCGTTGTATGCGCCGATGGCGGTGCGGACGGGGTGGGCGATGACGATGTCTCGGGTCATTTCGACCTCCTGGGAACGGTGCGATGGGGATCCCGCGCAGGGCGGGATCAGGCGACGGGGACGAGCGGTCGCGCGGTTTCGTCGGCAGCGCGCGGGGCGGCGGCGACCGCTGCGGCCTTCGCCTCGGGCGCGCTGGCGGCGTCGAGGCGGGCGATGTGCTCGGACGTCAGGCTGAGGGCGCTCGCGCCGAGGTTGCTCGACAGCTGGGTGAGGGTGCGCGGGCCGATGAGGGGAATGGCGCCGGAGCGTCCCGCCCAGGCGATCGCCACCTGATCGGGCGTTGCGCCGAGTTCCTGCGCGACGGTGAGCACCGCATCGAGCGTCGCGCTGCGGCGGGCGGAATTCTCCGCCTGGAACACCCGCCCGCCCAGCGCCTCGGCGCGGCCGGTCTCGCCGCTGCGATACTTGCCGGTGAGCATGCCGCCGCCGAGCGGCGACCAGGTGACCGCGGCGATGCCGAGCGCGGCGCAGGCGGCAAGCTCATCCGCCTCCGGCTCGCGCCGCACCAGGCTGTATTCGAACTGGGCGGCGGCGACGGGGACGGCGCCGGTCAGTTCCGCGAGGGTGGCGGCGCGGGCGACGCGCCACGCCGGGAAATTGGACAGGCCCGCATAGAGGATCTTGCCGGCGCGGGCGAGATCGTCGAGACCGCGGACGATCTCCTCGGCGGGGGTCACCTCGTCGGTGTGGTGCACCCAATACAGATCGATGCGGTCGGTGTTCAGGCGCCTGAGACTCGCCTCCACCGACGCCACCATGGCCTTGCGGCTATTGCCCGTAACGAGACGATTGGCATTGGGACTCGCGCCGTTGGTGAATTTGGTGGCGAGCAGGAAGTCTTCACGCCGGCCGTCCAGCAGTGTCGCCAGAAATTCCTCCGACTGGCCGAACTGGTAGATGTCGGCCGTATCAATGAAATTGCCGCCGGCCTCGGCATAGGCATTGAACATGGCGGCACTTTCCGCCGCGTCGGCACCGTGGCCCCAGCGCCCCCCGAAATTGGCGGTGCCAAGCGCCAGCTCCGCCACCTTCACGCCGGTGCGGCCGAGAAGTCTGTATTTCATATGCTTTGCTCCCGAGGGGAATGGGTTTGGGCGCCGGCTCCCGCCGGCACACGCGCAGGACGGAGCGCTCGAGGCCCGCTCAATAAGGGCATATACCCGTATTCGGCGCTGAAGAACGCGCTGTGGTGGCGGTCAAAGTGCGCTGAGGAGTTCACGAAGCTGCTCCACGCGGTGCGGGCCCAACTGGCCTTCGATCTTCTTCTGGCTCTGCGTCCAGGCTTCCGCCGCGCGCTTTATCAGGTCGGCGCCCTGCTTGGTCAGAGCGACGCAGGCCTCGCGCTGGTCCTCCTTGCCGCGGCGCATCTCCAGCAGACCGGGGCGAACCAGCACCCGCACGTTCCGCCCCACGGTGGAGCGGTCGAGCTCCAGCGTGGCGCCCAGCTCCGTCAAGCTGACTTCGCCCTTGTGGCGAATGCACTGGAGCAGGGAATACTGCGCCACATTGATTCCGAACGGCGCGAGGGCCTCGTCATAGAGCGCCGACACGCGCCGCGTGGCGCGTCGCAGGCTGGCGCAATAGCAAGGACTGTCCATGTATCCGTGTATATACCCGTAGTTGGATGCTGTCCACCGCCGGGTGGTCGCGCTCGTGGCTTGAATTGCCGTTTTTTCGACATTCGGGACGCAGACGCCCGCCCCTATGCTCCGGCCAGTTTGAACAAGGCGACCGGAGTGACGGCCATGAATGCAGACAACACCAAGGGCACGGCCCTCGTCACCGGCGCATCCGGTGGCATCGGCGCGGTCTATGCCGAGCGGCTGGCGCGCCGCGGATATGATCTGGTCCTCGTCGCGCGCAATGCGGCGCGCCTCGATGCCGTTTCCGCCTCCATTGCCGGCGCCAGGGGGCGCTCCGTCCGCCCCGTCGTGGCGGATCTGAGCGATGCGGCCGACCTGCGCCGCATTGAGGCGACCCTGCGCGATGACGCCGCCATCACGCTTCTGGTCAACAACGCCGGCTTCGGCGCCGCGACCCCGCTGCTCTCCTCCGACGTGGCGCGCATGGAGGAGATGATCGCCATCAACGTCACGGCGCTGACCCGGCTGACCTATGC
Source organism: Xanthobacter pollutisoli (assembly GCF_040044995.1). Lineage (NCBI taxonomy): Bacteria > Pseudomonadati > Pseudomonadota > Alphaproteobacteria > Hyphomicrobiales > Xanthobacteraceae > Xanthobacter > Xanthobacter pollutisoli. Next base: position 180,258 of record NZ_JBDZDP010000007.1, on the reverse strand, counting down.
CGCGGCTCCCGCCTTCGTCGCGCGCGGCGGGGGGACCATCATCAACATCTCATCCATCGTGGCGCTGGCGCCGGAGGTGCTCAATGGAGTCTACGGCGCCAGCAAGGCCTATGTGCTCGCGCTGACGCAATCGCTGCAGCACGAGCTCGGCCCCCGCGGATTGCGCGCCCAGGCCGTGCTGCCGGGCGCGACGGCGACGGAATTCTGGAACATTCCGGGCGTCGGGGGACACGAGAACCTGCCGGCGGAAATCGTGATGACGACCGAAGCGATGGTGGATGCCGCCCTCGCGGGGCTCGACGCGGGCGAGGTCGTGACCATCCCTGCGCTCCAGGATGGCGGCGAGTGGCTGTCCTACGAAGCCGCCCGCCGCGCCATGAGCCCGCACCTCGGCGGCGCCACCCCCGCGCCCCGCTATCGGGCTGCCAGCTGACGGCGCGGCTCAGGCCGGGGCTGAAGACGCCAGGGGAGTGGACATCCGGTCACCCGGATGTCCCCGCTAGAAGCGCCACGCCAGGTTGGCCTGGACGGCGTTGACCGTGACGCTGTCTGCGAACTGGCCGACATAGGCCATGCCGAGGCGGACCCGTTCGCTGATGCGCAGGTCGGCGCCCGCCTTCACCAGGGCGGTGTTTTGCGCCAGCGGCACGCCGGCCACGGTGAAGTTCGCGCTCGGGACGCTGAGGAAGGCGAGCCGGGCATTGGGGGTGAGGTCGCCGAACGCATATTGCCAGGCGACCGAAGCATTGGGCTCCAGCGCCATGCCCCGTGACAGTTCCACATTGGTCGCGAGCCTAAGTCCGAGCGAGGAATAGCCGACGCCCATCGCGCTCGACGCGCCGGTCAGGCCGGCAGAGGCGCCCGTCTCGGTGAAGCCGTCGGTTTGCAGGTGGACGTAGGCAAGTCCTGCGAACGGCTCCAGCGCCAGTTGCTGGACCGCGAAGCCGTAGCCGACCTCCGCGAACACCTGCCCGGTGCCGCCGGAATAATCGGCGCTCGCGTGCTGGGAATATCCCGGATAGGCAATGGTGCGCGAAGCGTCGATCTGGTTGAAGGCGTAGCTCGCGGCAAGGCGCAGCTTCCAGGGCCCGGAACTGGTGCCCGCATAGAGCGCCACCAGCAGGCTGTCGGTGTCGGACTGGCTCGCCAGCGCATCCATCTGCGCATTGGAGTGCGTGTAGCCGATCGCCGCGCCGAGCATCCAGTTCTCGCCCTTCACGTCGGCGCCGGAGATGATACCGCCGATGTTGGCATCCACATCAGCTGTGACGCCGCCGCCGCCATAGGCGCTCCACCCGCCGAAGGCCTGCGCCCAGATGGTGCCGTTGAACGCCGGCTCGGCGGACGGCTGCGCCTTGGTCGGAAACGGCACGCCGGACGCGGTCGGCGCGGCATAGGCGAGCGCCGGCCCGCCGAAGCCGAGCGCGGCCGTCGGGCCGCCCTGGCCGGCATAGGAGCCCTGGCGCAGGCGTCCCAGAAGAGCGTCGCGGCTATACGCGCTGTCGCCCAGGAGAACCGTCTGCGTGCTGGCATAGGCCTCGCCGGAAAGGGCGGTGAGGGCGCCGGGCAGCTCCGCCGCGGTGAGGCCGTAGAGCGGGCTGAGCGCCGTCGGAAGGGTCGTCAGCAGGCCGTTGGTGGTGGTGTTGATGACGCGATCGAGCGCACCGCCGACCGCGCGCTGGTTCGGCGTGTTCCCGGCCTTGCCGGCGAGATCGGCGGCGACCGACATGGTCACCGTGTTCGGCGCATAGGACACGCTCGCGTCGAACAGCGCCGGCAGTCCCGGGGTGACCACCTGGTCGAAGGTGCCGGTGATGCCATCGGTCGCCACGATGAGCGTCGTGGTCGGGGCAAAGCTGGTCTCGAGGAAGGACGCCTGCAGCGTGCCGGAGAGCCGCACGGTGCCCGTCACCTCCAGGAAGTCGCTGCCCATATCCGTCACCCGCGCCGCATAGGTGCCCGTCGCGGTCTGCACGAAGATGCCGCTGAGGAGGTGGGTAATCGTCGGGCCGGTGCCGCTCACGCCGAGCCAGCCGGAATTCTCAAACCTCTTGTCAGCCCCCGCCGTCGCAGCCAGCCGGCCATCAATGATGCCGGTGTTCACGATCACCGTCCCGTGGGCGTCCAGGCCTGTGCGCAGGGCGTCGGCCTCGACCGTGGTCTGCAGCGTGCCGTAATTCAGGAAGGTGCCGTAGGTGCCATGCAGATCCACCGCTGCCCCGGCGATGCCTGAGGCGGTGATGGTGCCCTTGTTGGTCAAAACGCCATAGGTCTCGCCACGCATGGCGATGCCGCCGTTGCCGGTGACATTGATGGTGCCGCTGTTGATGATGTCGTCGCCCTTCCGGCCCGACAAGGCGGCGGCGTTGTCGTCCGCGAAGTTCAGCGTTCCGGTGTTGCGGATCGGGTTGTACATGCCGGGAATGGTGGCGATGAACCCGTTTATGGTGGTCGTGCCGCCCTCGGTCGAGACATAGATGCCCACGACATTGTCGCCATAGGCCGAGTTGGAGGACACGACGAGGGCCCCGGGAATATCGATCTCGTACCAGGTCACGACGCCAAGCGCGTCGATGTGCATGACCGCGGGATGCACCACCCCGTCGGCCGTCACCCAGTTGGTGACGAGGTTGTATTCGCCGGAGCGGCCGGCCCCGGTGATGCCCTCGAAATGGGTCGCGACGGCACCGGGGTGGTCGTAGGTCTGATAGGTGCCGGTGGTCTGGTCGTAGATGTAGCCGTGCTCGGCGTGGATCCCGCCGCCCACCTCGACCTCGCCGTAGCCGCCGGCGATCTTGTCGCCGTAGATGCCATAGGCTGTGGTGCTGACCGCACCCGGTATGTTGTTGGTGGTATAGGTTTTTGTGTCGATATTGTAGATGAAGGCGTTGCCGGTCGCGAGCCGGGTGTCGTAGTCGCCGACCACCTGGTTGCCGAAGTTGCTGTGGGCAATGGTGTAGAGCGTGTCGGTGCCCGGATAGGCCAGCGGCGTCAGCGTCTGCCCCGCTGGCGCGGCGGCGTCGTAGAGATAGCTGAGGTCGTAAGGCGCCGACGTTTCGGTCTGGTAGCTCCCCACCACGCGCAGGATGCCGCCGGGGGTTCCGAAGCTCGGCCCATAGGGCGAGGAGCCGATGGCGCCGGGATAGTTGGCGCCGTTGTCGGTGGCCTGTGGCATGGGCGACCAGGTCTGGCTGGTCATGTTGTAGTAGAGGCCGCCGGTCTCGGTGGTGCCGGGAATGGTGTAGTTGCCGACGATGTTGTCGCCGCGAATGCCGGTGAGGAACGTCCCGTTCGTCCCGTAATTCAGCGTCTCATAGGTCGTCGACGACGACGGCAGCGGGTCCGCCAGCGCGCCCGGCGCAAGGCCGGCGGCGCCCAGGCCAAGGCCCGTGGCGACGAGCTTGAGCGCGCGCGTGCGCGATCCGCCGCAAAAAAACGATCGAATTGTCATGAGATGCCCCGGCGCCCTGGCTCAGGGCAAGGCCAAGCTATCCAGCGGCAACTGGGGTGACGATGTCACATTTTGAACTTATTCCGCTTTTTCCAGCGCAATCGTTGCGCGCGTCACCGGTGGAAAGTGCGTCGGCATGGAGGACGGAGGCCAGGCCTCTCATGCGGGCCTCTTAAAGAGAAGCGGGTGAAGACCAGCCATGCGGCTTTGCGCAAGATCTTGAATTCTGAAGTCAAAAATAACGACTAAAAACCAGATCGTTGACCCAGAACATGTGGTGTCCCGGAAGTCCACCAAACTATAGTCCACGGTGGAATGTGAGAGTCTAAGAGGCACCAAAAAATACCTTCTGAATCAGTAGCCTGCCGCTCTTCCCGTCTATGGGAGAATACCATAGACTATGACGATCTAAGTTTGCTGCTGGGGCAGATGCTAGGGCAGCGCTGGGGCAGAGATGGGCCGCGAGACAAAGAGGCTGACCGCGCGCACGGTCGCGTCGCTGACCACGCCCGGGCGGCATGCCGACGGGGGGAACCTCTATCTGTCCATTTCCGCGAACGGCGGGCGCCGGTGGATCTTCCTCTATCGGTGGGGCGGGAAGCAGCTTGAGATGGGGTTGGGCTCGGCTCGCGACGTGTCGCTCGCGCGGGCCCGCGAACTGGCCGACCTGGCGCGCGCGCAGCTCGCCGAGGGAATTAACCCTCTGGAAGCTCGCAGGGCTGAGCAGGTGGCCATTCCGACCTTTGGCGCCTTCGCGGACGAACTGGTGGAAACCCTTGGCGCTGGCTTCAAGAACGAAAAGCACCGCTGGCAGTGGAAGCACACCTTGGAAGTGTACGGGGCGCCGTTGCGTGCACTCCAGATCGACAGGGTGAGCACCGAGGACGTGCTGGGTATCTTGCAACCGTTATGGCAGACGAAGCAGGAAACGGCCTCCCGGTTGCGCGGCCGCATCGAGCGCGTTCTCGACGCAGCCAAGGCGAAGGGGCTCCGCACCGGCGAAAACCCGGCCCGCTGGCGCGGTCATCTCGACGCCTTGCTGCCCAAGCGCCAGAAGCTCCAGCGCGGCCACCATGCCGCGATGCCCTATGCCGACGTGCCGGCATTCGTTGCCGAGCTTCAGCAGCGGCGGGCCACCGCAGCGCTTGCCCTTGAGTTTGCGATCCTCACGGCGGCCCGGACGGCCGAAGTGCTGGGCGCCACCTGGCGGGAGATAGACCGCGAGGCCAAGGTGTGGACCATTCCGGCGGCCCGCATGAAAATGGGCAAGGAACACCGGGTGCCTCTGACCGAGCGTGCGCTTGCGATCCTCGCCGCTGCTGAAGAGGAGCGCGGGGAGGGCGATTACCTCTTCCCGAGCCCGAGGAAGGGAAAGCCCTTCTCCGACATGGCGATGGCGATGCTGCTGAAAATCCGGATGAAGCGGCCCAACCTAACGGTGCACGGCTTCCGGTCTTCATTTCGGGACTGGGCGGGCGAGGAGACGAGCTTTCCGCGCGAGATTGCCGAGGCCGCTTTGGCCCACACGGTCGGCGACGCTACGGAACGCGCCTATCGTCGGGCCGATGCCCTGGAAAAGCGCCGGAAGCTCATGGAGGCTTGGGCGAAATACGTCACGGGCGGCGCGGGCGCCAAGGTGGTGCCGATCCGCGCTGCGAAGGGATAGGAACCGCGCCCATCTGGGCGCTTCGTGAAGCGTGGGGCTAGGCCGGCCAGCCGAAAGCCGAGATGCACCCTCGGTTGCCCCACGCGCCTCTCGGTGCGGACGTGGTGCACGTTTGTTCAATAGACCGGCTTTCGACCCCAAGGGGTGTATCTGGATCGTTGATGCCGAGGACCTGCTCGGCCGGTCGATCTATGGGCGGGATTGGTGTCCGTCATGGTCACTGCCAACGAAGTGGATGCTGCCACCGCCCGACAGCGAGGAAGCAAATACCGAGCGGGCCAAGGTTGGCGCCTTAGCTTATCTAGCCATGCGATCCATTGAGGATCGAGCACTCGCGGGCGTGGCGAAGGATGGGCAGCGTATTCCGACGTTGGCTGCAGAGGGTCTTCGAAAAATCGGAATTATCCTGCCCAGCGCTTGGCAAGAGGTGCCCGAAGCCTTGGAAAATTTGCCGGTAACGACGGAAATCTACTCGCTCGCCTACCGCCTGGATCGGGAGGTGCGGCTGTTTTGGGAGATGATCGAAAACATCCGGGGCAGCATCGTGCGCAATTGCGAGGCCGGGAAAATCCTGACCTTAGCTCGGGCGGAAGCTGGCGGCGAACTCACGCAATTGCCGGCCCACACATGGAGCATGCAATTTTGGGATCCGCGCTTCGATTCTGGCGCAATAGACCTTCTAAAGCCGTTTCCCCGCCGGCCCGACTACATTGAATTCTACCACGATCCGGTGAAGAGGAAATGGACGCGTCTGCACATCGGCGCTGAGGAACGAGATCGGTCGACGAGCGGTTTGCATTGGATATTTTTCGATGTTGAGAGTTTTTCTAAGACCTATGGAGAAACAGAGGCGGGCGTCCTACCCAATGCTGGCAAGGCGGTTCCGATGGAGCCGGTCGATCCTTATAAGTCAGGGGGCAAAGGCCGCCCTACTGCAATGCACTTGATCGAGGCGGAGCTGCGCCGTCGATCTTCCGCCGGTCAGATGCTTGGCTCTTGGGCTCAGGAAGCGAAAGCGCTCGCCGAATGGCTGAGCGAAAACCGGGCGGATGCGCCGAAAACAACACCGAAGGCTATTCGAGATAGCCTCGCGGAGACTTACCGCACCTTGAGGGCTGACCCTGCCGGAAAATAGCTGCCGGAAATTAAATTCAGTACGCCATTTTACGGCAGCTTTTTCCGGCAATACGAGTTCTGCAACCTCTCCTCACCCCCCACGGAAATCCACCGTGGCCCATGTGAGTGGAGAGCCGAAATGCAGCTTGCCGCCGACACCGCCGTTCCCGCCCCGGCCGGCGTCTATCATGCGCCCGAAGCCTTGGCCTACGACGTTGCCACCGCCGCCCGGATCATGGGCGTGTCGAAGGCCACCGTCTTCAATGAGCTGAAGAAGGGCACCATCGCGGCCAAGAAGTTCGGCCGCAAGACCCTCATCACACGCGCCGCCATCGACGCCTGGGTCGCGAACCTTCCCGCTCGCAATGCCGCCTGAAATCGAAAACGCCCCGATGCCGGCGAGCAACGGGGCGTTGATTTCGTTGGTCTGACGCCTCTCTTCCGGAAAAGCATCATGGACAAATCCATACTCCACGCCCGCCGTGCGGGCAAGCGTCCGCCACCCACCAGCAGCGCGAAGCCCGCGTCCTCCAGCCTGCCGAACACCCTTCACCTTGCCGCCCATCGGCTCGCGTCCGCCCTCGGCGTGCCGTTTGGCGTGGCCCTGGCGCATGCCGAAGCCGCCGGCCTTGGACGGGAGGTGGCGGCATGAGCCGTTCCACTGTCATCCCCCTTGCCGAAGGCCGGGAGCACCTCCTGGATGCGCGGTGGCGGGCCTACACCGCCGCCCTGCACCGCGCCCAAGCCACTCTCGACATCCGCGACGGCATCGCCGCGGGTGAGGCCTGGCGGGACTTCCTTGCGCTGTTCCTGCCGCCCCATAGCCGGGGTGTGCTCTGCAAATTCAGGGGGCGCGAGTGACATCCCCTGGCATCCACAACGTGGAGGCCGAGCAGGCGCTGCTCGGCGCCATCTTCGTCAACAATCAGGCCTTCGGGCGGGTGAGCGGCATCGTCGGCCCCCAGCACTTCTATGAGCCGATCCACGCCAAGCTCTTCGAGCTGTGCGGGGATGCGATCCTCGACGGCCGTGCGGCGACGCCGATCACCTTGAAGCCGAAGCTGCCCGCGGATCTGGACATCGCCGGCCTGACGCCGATGGAATACCTTGCCCGGCTGATGGCGGAGGCGACCACTGTCCTGAACGCCCCCGACTACGCCATGACCATCCGGGAAGCGTGGGCCGCCCGGCGCGTGGTGGAAGCGGCGCGGGAGGCAGCAGGCGCCGTTGCCCAGCCGGACGCCAATGTGAAATCGTCCATCACCGCCTTGCTGTCCGACCTCGACGGCATCCGCGCCGAACTGGACGACGGGCACCGCGGGCGCCAGTCCTTGGCCGATTGCCTGTCTGGCGTGCTCCTCCGCGTCGACGCCATCCGGGAAGGCAGGATCGAGCCCGGCGCCACCACGGGACTTGCCGATCTGGACCGGATGATCGGAGGGCTCCAGCCCGGGCGCCTCGTCATCGTCGCTGGCCGGCCAGGAATGGGGAAGACCATTGTGGGGGCGAACATGGCCCGCGCCACGGCGGCGGCTGGCAACGGGTGCCTCCTCTTCTCCCTGGAAATGCCGGCCGAGGAAATCGGCGCGCGCATCCTTTCCGACCATGCCTTCCGCCATGGCTCGCCGGTTACATCGAAAGCGGTGTTCGAGGGTCATCTGGACGCCCGTGAGATGCGGGAGATGGAGCAAACCGCCTCGGCTGCCGCAGGCCTTCCGCTGCTGATCGAAACACCGGCCACGGTGTCGGTGGGAGAAATCCTCGCCCGCACCCGCTCGGCGGCGGATGAGATGAAGGCCCGCGGCGTGCGGCTCAAGGTGGTGGTGATTGACTATCTCAAGTTCGTCCGCGCCTCCGACCGTTACCGTGGCCAGCGTGTCTATGAGGTGGGCGAAATCACCGCCGGGCTGAAGGCTCTCGCAAAAGACCTTGGCGTCTGCGTCGTACTCCTCGCCCAGCTCAATCGGACCGTGGAGCAGCGGCAGGACAAGCGTCCCGAGCTTTCTGACCTTCGCGAGAGCGGAGATATCGAGGCTGACGCAGACGTTGTGCTGCTGCTGTTCCGGGAAAGCTACTATCTGAAAGAGAAAACCGATCCAGATTCGCAAGCTCGATTGATGGCCTGCGAGTTTTCGCTTGAGATAATCGTTGCCAAGTGCCGCATGGGCGCGGTCGGGGTGGCAGAGGTGTTCTGCCATCCCGGAGCGTCTGCCGTGCGGGATCGGGGGTGAGGCATGGCCGGCGCCCCATGGGTGAAGTGGTACTGGTCCGACTGGCGCAGCGATCCCTGCCTGCGCATGTGTTCGCTGGGGGCGCGGGGCCTATGGGCTGAAATGCTCGCCCTCATGCAGGAGGCGGTGCCTTATGGGTACCTCCTGATTGCCGGACGTTCGCCGACTAGCACGCAGCTCGCCGCTTTGGCAGGCGCGCCTTCCGAACAGATCCCCGATTTGATCGCGGAGCTGGAAGCGGCGGGCGTGTTCTCCCGAACGAGAGAGGGCGTCGTCTACTCGCGCCGAATGGTCCGCGATGAACGCAAGGCGAAGCAGGCGCGGAAAAACGGCTTGAGAGGAGGCAATCCAATTCTTTGTAATAATGAAGGAAATTCCGCGTCGGATAACCCCGTGGATAAGAGGGGTGATAACACCCAGAGTCCAGAGGCCAGAGGCCGAGAAGAAGAAAACAAATGTGCTGCCGAGGTGATCCGTCTGGATGCCCCTCCTGCAAAGGCTGATCTGGCCGAAGCGTGGGACCAGTTCCGGCGGACTTATCCTCGCCGGGAGGGTTCCCAAGATTGGGCGCGGGCGAAGGACGGGTTTGCCAAGGCCGTAAAGGCTGGGGCGACCGTGGATGCCATCATCGGTGGCGCGAAACGGTATTTGGCCGAATGCCGGCGCCTTGGAATCGAGGGCACGCGGTTTGTGAAGCAGGCTCGCTCTTGGCTGAACGGCCGATTGTGGGAGGAGTACGGGGGCGCCTCGCCTCCGGGGTCGACCGCCAGCATTTCACCGGATTGGCGAGCGCTGGTGATGTCTTTCCAGCGTTCCGGGAATTGGCCTTCAAGCCTGGGGCCAGGGCCTGGATTTTCCGGGTGCCGCGTTCCGCCACCCCTCCTGGCGGAATTTGGCTTCGGGGCATTGGATGGCGTGGGGGGTGGGAAATGACCGGCTTTCGGTCCCCGGCCTCGCGTGCGCCTGCACGCCCGCACGTGCGAGCCCTCCCGCTCCGACCGGCCTCGCCTCACGCCACCAGCCGCACCGGCAACCTCATGGCGCACGCGAACGTCTCGAACGCCTGCCAGGCCCGCCGCTCCATCTCCGGCTGGTCCGCCGCCTCCATCACGTCGATGAGCGGCTCGGCATGCTCCGCGATGGACAGGCTCCGTAGGAAGTCCGCCGCCTCGCCGAGAGAAGCCAGGGCGACGGGCGGTTGGATGGGGCGGACCTGCATAGGGCGGATGTCGGTGCACTGCATGGCTCGGTTCTCCTGCATGATCGCTCGCCCCTCTCATCGCGATCCTTGCAGGGAAACGCGCCCCCACTTTGGGGGAGATGTGACAATTCCGGGGAATGCGGTCGTCGTCGTCATTTGTCGTCACACCTCAGCAACATCCGTGCCGGGGAGCGGGTGTCCGGTTTGGACCACTCGGAATTGGAACGCGCCGAGGGGCTTTGCTCCGGCCAGCATCGGAGACCGAACCATGTCGAACCCTCGCCCGTCGCTCTTCGCCACCCTGCTCCGCGCCGCCGCGGACTGGGCCGAGGCTCGCCATGGGACGCCGAAGGGAAGCCGCTCCGAACGCCGCAGCCGGTATCGCCAGCGTCTTAAGGATCGGGCCGCTCTGGCGGACTTCTTCCGGGGTCGCTGCCAGGACCTCGGCGGCCAGGTGGACGCCCTCCAGCAGCTCGTGGCCGGGCTGAACGTCGAGCGGGATCGTCTGCGCCAGCAAATCCAGATCCACCACGAATGCATGGACGACCTCGGCCGGCGCAACGCCTACCTGCTCGGCCAATGCGCCGCCTCCCAGCACGAGGCCGAACACTGGAAGCGCTTCGTGGAAGACGAGCGGGCGCGGGAGGCCGAGATTGCGCGCAAGCTTCAATTAAATTGATAGGTTAGTCTCTGGTAGTCTTCAGTAGACTTGAGCGAATTGCGATACATAAGATCATTTCATGCGACAACCTGTCGTACACGCTCGAAACCGCGGTATTATTCATCGACAGGAGATTTGCAGATGGCCGTTTGCTACGTCGAGAGCGTGAACTTCCGAGGACCGCAGGGCTTCACCGCGGCGATCAACGAGGCCGCGGCACGCGAAAGCCTGAAGCCGAGCGATTTCGTCCGCCGCGCCATCCTGGAGCGCATCGAGCGCGCCGGCGTGACGCCGCCGGCCGTGAAGCCGCTCCCGAAGCAGGAGGGCTGACCGATGGCCTGGGATGTCCCGTCCTTCATGATCCCCGTCAACCCCAATCAGGGTGGGCAAATCGCGTCCTACGCCGACAGGCTGCTCGGCGCCTATGATCAGGGGCAGGCGTCCCGCCGCCAGCAAGACACGCTGAATGCGCGCAAGAGCGTCGGGCAGGACATGCTTCCGGATGGGAGCCCGAACTATCAGTCCATGGCCGCGCGGCTGCTGGGCAGCGGCGATCTGGAAGGCTCCGCAGTCCTGTCGCGCCTGGGTCAGCAGGACGTGCAGAACGACTTCGAGCGCCAGAAGATCGACATCATGCGCCAGCGGGCGGGGAAGTCGGAACAGCCCACCTATGGCCTGAACCCGGTGTGGGGCGTGGACGCCAGCGGCAACCCGACGATCATCCAGCTCGGCAAGGACGGCAACCCGATCCAGCCGAAGTTGCCCGCCGGTGTCACGGTCGCGAAAGATCCGATCAAGGTCGACGCCGGAACCCATTTCGTGCTGCTGGATCCGCAGACGCGCCAACCTATCACGACCATTCCGAAGAACGTCGCCGGCGCGGCGCGCGAGGGCGCAATCGGCAAGGCCTCCGGCGAAGCACAGGCGCAGCTTCCCGGCGCCGAAGGCATGGCGGGCCAGATCGGCAAGCACATCGACGAACTCGCCAACGATCCCTACTTGCCGAACATGCTGGGGCCGTTGGCCTCGCGCATGCCGAACGTGTCGGCGGATGCGGCCCGGGTGCAGGCCAGGATGGACCAACTCAAGGGCGGCGTGTTCCTTCAGGGCTACCAGATGCTCAAGGGCGGCGGCGCCATCACGGAGGTGGAGGGCCTGAAGGCCGAGAACGCCATGGCCCGCCTGAGTGCGGCGCAGAACCTTCAGGACTACACGAAGGCGCTTTACGACTTTCGGGACGCCCTCACCACCGGCCTGACCAAGCTTCGGGCTCAGGCCGCCATGGTGCCGGGTGGGCCGGGACAGGGCAGCTCGGTGCCGAACGGGCAGCAAGGTCCGCAGCAACAGGGCAGCTCCCAGCCAGCCGGAGACCCGCTCGCGCAGGCCCGGGCCGCCATCGCCCGCGGGGCGAACCGTGATGCCGTGATCCAGCGCCTCCAGCAGATGGGCGTGAACCCCGCGGGGCTTTGACCATGCAGAACGCCTTCCAAGACCTCGTGCCCCTTCCGCCCGCCAGCCCCTACGCCGGGAGCCTCGCGGAGCGCCTGATGGGCCAATCCCCGCGCGTCACGACCTATTCGCCCCAGCGCGGCGGCGATCGGATGGAAGGCGGCTATGCATCGTCTCGGCCTGGCCCGGATGGGCAGGCCATGGTGCGCACGCTGGAGGACTTCCGCACCGGACAGGCGCCCTATGTGACCATTGCCGGCAATCCGGCTCTCTACGGGCGCGAATACACCATTCCCGAGGTCAGCTATCAGGCCGGTGGTCAGCGCCATGTGCTGAAGGACGTTCCGGTGGTGGTCCACGACACCGGCGGCGCGTTCCGCAATGCGCCGGAGGGACGGTTTGACGTTCCCGTGGGCCGCGACCTCGGCCCAGCCGACACCAACCAGGGCCTTTCCGGCGTGCAGTTCGTGCCGCGGCAGGCAATGGCCTATACGGCAGAGCCGCCGAAGCCGGCCGGCGTGCAGGCCATTGAGGGCGCCATCCGTCCGGTGCCGGGTGCAGATCCGATCCCGCCCAGGCCGACGGGCATTCCCGGGCAGGCCCACCCGTGGCAGGACGGCGCGGTGCAGAGCATGCCGGCGCCGCCGGTGGGGCAGCAGGCTCAGGCGGGGCTCTTTGACGATCTGATCCCGTCGGCGTCCCAGCAGCAGGCGGGAGCCGGCCTGTTCGACGACCTCATTCCGAGCTCGCCCCAGCCTCCCGCCCAGCCCGCGGCCCCCTCGGGGCTCTGGAACAACCTTACGGCCGGCACCAATGAAGCGATCTATTCGACCTTGGGCGCACCGGTGGACGCGGCGACGTGGCTCACGAACAAGGCCGTGCAGGGCATCAACGCCGTGACCGGCGCCGAACTGCCGCAGGCTCGCCCCAACCTTCCGGGCTCCAGCCAGTGGCTTGCCGGTGTCGGCGAGACCGTTGGCGTGAACGACCCCGCCAAGGTGCAGGCCGGGAGCATGGGCGAGAAGATTGCGCGCGCGGCCGGCGCCGGTGCGGGTGGCATGCTCGCGCCTGAAGCGGTGCTGGGCGGATTGAACCGCGCCGGTGTGGTCGGCGAAGGCGCCATGAACACGCTCGGGCAGGTCTTCGGCCGCTCGGCCTGGGTAGGCGATGCCGCCGTGAACGCAGGCGTCGGCGCCGCGGCTGGTGTCGGTGGGCAGATGGCGGGCCAGGTGGTGCCGGAGCCGTGGAAGCCGCTTGCGGAGACCGTCGGCGGCATGGCCGGGGCGGGCGTGGGCGTCGGTGCCGTGGCGGCCGGGCGCGGCGTGGCCGGCCTGCCGCAGGCGTGGCGCGACTTCCGCCTGTCCGATCCGGCGACGCAGGAACGCGTGGCCGGTGAGCGCCTTCAGCAGTGGGCGACCGATCCCGCTGCGGTGCGCGACACGCTGGACGCGGCTGCGGCATCGAAACAGGTGGGCCTGCCGACCGAGCCGGGCGCCGTGGCGCGCAATCTGGTGGCCGGATCCGAGCCCACGACCTTCCAACTGACGGGCGACATGGGTCTTGGTGCGCTGGAGCGCGCGAGCGCGGCGCAGAACCCGGCCGAGTTCATGACGCGCCGGGCAGACCAGAATACGGCTCGCGTCGGCGCGCTGGAGGCAATCCAGCCCAAGGGCGCACCGGAGCAGGTGGTCGGTGTACTGCGCCAGAACCTTGCCGCGCTCGACCAGCAGACCGGGCAGGCCCTGGAAGCCGCGACCGCCACGGCCCGGCAGGCCACGGGCAGGCTGGGCGGTGAAGGTGCACCGGAGGCCTATGGCGGCGCGATCCGCCAGAGCATCATGGATGCCCGCGGCGTAGCCAAGGAGCGCGAGCGAGCCCTGTGGCAGGCCGTGGACCCGGCTGGAGACCTGAACCTGCCGGCGACCGGCGTGCGCGACACGGCTCGGACCATCGTGAAGGGGTTGGAGAAGTCCGCCGCGCCCCTGGCGGGCGAGGAACGCGCCACCATCGTCACGGCGTTGCGCTATCCTGATGTGGTGCCGTTCCGCGAGATGACGGCCCTGCGCAGCCGGGTGTCGGACGCGATGCGGCAGGAGATGTTGGCGAATGGCCAGTCTCGCGTGTATGCTCGCCTGTCGCAGCTTCGCGGCGCCATCGAGCGTGACATTGAGAACGCCGTGGCCGCGAAAGCGGAGATGGAACAGCAGGCGGTGCAGGTCGGCGCGATGTCCGAAGAGGACACGATGGCGGCGGCAATCGCGCAGCTCCAGCGGGACCAACAGGCTTGGTATGAGCGACGCGCCTCCGAGACGTCCATGGGGCAAGGCGCTGCAGAAGGTGGTGGCGGAAATGCCGCCTTCGGACCGGGCCGAGTTCATCCAACACCTGGAGGCCAAGTACCGGGCGGAGGGGGATTTCGCGATGCTCCGCGAGATCAAGGCGTACAAGGCTCTGGCTTCCTCCCCAACGACCTCCAGCCCAATTTCGACGCCGGAGCCGCCGACCGACTGAAGGCCGCCAGCGAGGCGACCAAGCAGCGCGCGCAGACGTTCGACAGCGGCCGGGTGGGCGGCACGATCCAGCGCAGCGGCGCGTCCGGCCCCTTCCAGATGGAAGCCTCCGTCGTCCCCGGGCGGTTCTTCGTGCCCGGCCCGCGCGGCTATGAGGCCATGCAGGCGCTGCGCAACGCGGCGCCCAACGCCGTGACGCAGGTGCGCGAATATGCCCTCTCCACCCTGCGCAAGGCCGCGCAGAGCCCCGTGGACGGCACGCTGGATCCCGCCAAGGTGCAGGCGTGGCGGCAGAAGCACGCCGACGCCCTGCGGGCCATGCCCGAAGTCGAGCAGATGCTCGCCAGCCCGGTGGTTGCGTCCGAGGCCATGGCCAAGGCTGCGGCCGACCGCAAGGCGGCGCTGGACACCTTCGAGCAGGGCGCCGTGGCGCGGCTCCTGAACGTCTCCGACCCGGCCGACGTGACCAAGACCATCGGCGGCATCTTCTCGCGGCAGGACGCCGTGCAGCAGATGGCGCGCCTTGCCCGCGAGACCGCCGGCAACGAAGAAGCCCGCAACGGCCTGCGCAAGGCGGTGGCCGATTACATCAATCTGCGGTTCATCGGGAACACCGAGGGCGCGGCGTCCGGAACGGACATGATGCGCTCGGACGCCTTCCAGCAGTTTCTGCGCCAGAACGTACCGGCCTTGAAGCAGGTGCTCTCCGGCCCGGAGATCATGACCCTCCAGGCCGTCGCGGCGGACCTGAAGCGGTCCAACCGCTCCTTGGCGGCCGTGAAACTCCCAGGCGGCTCCAACACGACGCAGGACATGAACGCCGTGGCCAAAGCCAGCGGCGCGCAGTCCTGGCTATCCCGCATCCTCTCTCCGGGCGCGCTCGCCAGCGCGGGGGCTGCGGCTGGCAGCATGACGGCCGGCGGCATTGGTGCGGCGGCGGGCGCCGGTGGCGGCGGGCAGCTCGGCCGCGTCATCGAGGCCATGCGGCAGGCTGGCCTCCAGAGCGTCGATGACATTGTGCGCGACGCCCTGCTGAACCCGGAGCGCGCCCGCGCGCTGCTGGCGCAGGTGAAGGGCGAGCCGACCACGGGGCAGGCCATCAGCCTTGCTCGGGTCTACATGCGGGCCGCGGTGGCCAACGCCGCGGATTGAACCACTTAGTTTGCCTTCTCGCACGAGTATCGATCGGCAGGGTATCGCCTCATGTACATCTCGGCGATTTCTGCACAGAAGCCGAAATCGTCAACAAAGCCAAATATCAGACCAACTCTCTCATGCTGAGCAAAGAGGTTGTACTTTACGAGCCAATAGTCGGATCCGCTGCCGATCCGGCTGTTCGCCACGACTTTTTCGAATGCATAGCGCCTCGCATTGTCACCATCCCCGCATGAAGCGATGAACAGAACAAGGGTCAAAGCCACTGCCCAGGACCATTTCATAGGAGGTTGCCCCATGAGTTCAGTTCGCCTCACCTTGGACTGGGGCACCGATCAGCAGTGCGTCATCGATTGCGCGGCGGAGAAGCTCCAGAGCTTCTCGATTTCCTTTCAGGACCGCCACGGCCGTGACAATGGTCGGAACGGCGCCGTCGGTGAAGCCAACGGGGCGGCCAACGCACAGGCCGACGGAGTAAATTCCTTTCTGGTGCCCGATGGCGCTCACGCCCTCGAAGTAAGCAATCGGCGCAGTCTCGGCGCCAACTATGACGGGGCGCGGAACAGTGTCGTCAGCCATGGTCTCCCCCAGAACTCGCAGGCACAATCCCGCTTGGTGGAACGCTAGCACCGCTTCAATCTGAGGTGGAGTCGATCAAAAGAAGGAGCGAGCCGTGGCCCCTCTTCGCAACGGCCGGCGCGAGCGGTTCGCCCAGCTCGTGGCCGAGGGAAATGCGGTGGCCGAGGCCTACGCTGAAGCCGGCTTCCGGGCGGACCGGAAGAACGCCCACCGGCTGGCGAGCGAACCCGCCGTGCGGGCCCGAATCACCGAATTGCAGGAGAGAGGCGCCATGCGTGCGGAAATCACCTTGGCCGACGTGACCGCCAACCTGAAGCGCATCGCGGAGGCCGCCGAGGAGGAAGGCGGCGCGCCCGGCCTATCGGTGGCCCGCGCCGCATGGATGGACGTGGCGAAGCTGAACGGGCTCGTGGTGGACAAGAGCGAGAACGTGAACATCCACCACGAGATCAGCGACAAGCCCATGTCGGAAGATGAGTGGACTGCGGAGTATGGGGGGTCTAGCGGCATATAGAGTCGCCCATCATTTAATAACTACATTTTCCCCCTGAGATTCCGAGATGCGGTATGCTGAGCTCAATATATTGTCGAGATGATCCCCTGATATCGAACGGAATGATATATTTTTTATTACGCTTTCCCACGAAATTGAGGTGGGCATATTCTCGTCACGCCCCCTACCATAGTCGTACATTGAATTTATAATGCAATGAATAATACAATATTCAATATAATATGAATATAGATTGTAAATGACAATTGACCTAGATTTTTGTCTATCAGACAAATCCGCTATTCGCGATGACTGATACTGTAGCATACTGATCATATTCTCAATCAACGTCGTTTTTACTTGAGCGTACTCGATAAAATCGGAAAAAAAATTTATTGGTTCATCTGGAAGTATCGGAATTTCTCTGTCGTCAAGGAGTGCCGTTCTAGATATTCTTGCTGCCTCGTAACGCAATATCGCAATTTCAACGGATCTGATTGATTTTTCAACGTATCGGCTTGTATCGCTGAGGCGCAGTGGCATTAACGCCCTCTGTGCTTTGTGTTTCTGGAGCCTGCGAAAATCCTCTAATCTATCAGCTTGACGAACTTGATTGTATAATAGGATTGCGCCTATGCCGGTGCTGATTGCGGCTATGCAGCCGAGAATGAATGTTCCGGGATCGTCGACCCATCTAAGCAGAACTGTATCTTCGATTAGCTTAGAAATGCATTCATATGAAAATAATGGAGTGCATTTTATATTTTTGATATGAAATCCATATGCCGCTCCTATCCAGACGGACAGGGCACATGAGATAATAAGCAAAAAAGTGGAAAGTCGAGAGAGAATTGACATGTATAAACCTAGGGTCCGCTCGTTTTTGAGTCATCATATCTCAAAGAGGATCGATAACTGTCGATTGCTCTGTGATCTGTCTCCAGTAGGGCGGCATCCCTATTCGAGTAGGAGCCATTGGTCGATAGATCGGTTTCCAGGGACATGGCCGAAGCGATAGGCTAACGGTACCATCCTTCTAACGAGCCCCGGCAGCCTTTGCCGCATCCCTCTCGCGCTCCCACGCATCCCATGGATCTTCCGGCATCGCCCCAGCCTCGCGCAGCCCGCTCGCCTTGTCGAGGGCGGCGTCAAGCGCCTTGCGGTCCCATCGGTTCGTGCCAGGGATCGGGCCCGGCACCAGCCCCTGCCGCTGCCAAGCCGAGAAGCCGCTGCGCGTGAGGGCGCAGTAATCCGCGGCTTGCTGGAGCGTCAGGCAGCGCGGCTCGATGGCTGGACCGGTGGTGTTCTTGTCGTGCGCCATGGGCTCCGGTCCTCTGTTCGCCGCGGATGGGCGGGCCTGAGGATAGCGAGGATCATTGCCGCCGTCGTCTTTTCCAGCCTCCTCCTCGGGATCACGCTCGCGATCCGACCGAGGAGCGGGACATGCAACTGCGGTGGGCAGCCAGGGGCGCGAGGATTAAGGGCGAACCTCACGCGGTGAAGGATTAGTCGGTCGCGGCAAAGTGCGCTGTTCTTCGGAGTTCGGTAGCGGTCGCGCCAGCACTGCAAAAACTGACCTAGGGTGCGACTGGTCTATTTCCACCTTGACGCGAGGCGCCTGGAATTCGCCGGAATTGGCCGCTCGGCGCCAATGGCGAAAAGACGCTATCGGATCAGCTTGGACCCTCAAATCGCCGCCCACGGGTCTCCCAGGCGATTGGCGCGACACTTCCTTGACTTGGGGAGGGTAATATGGAAGCATGACAGTAGAGAGCGAGTCTCTCCATAGAAAAACCGAGGCCCGGCAAGGCCTCGGTTTCTATGATCCGCAACTGCCTACGAAGCCTTGCGGAGGGTCGTGTTCACACGCGCAATCATGCGCATTCGCGCCCTTTTGTCAAGCTTCGTAGGCCTCTTTAAAAGAGGTTTAAAATGAAGACTGACCCCCGCGGCCCCTCACCGAAACTCACATTTGAGGACGCGGTCCGCATCTGGCCTCGCCATTGGAAAGGCGAATTTCAGAACCGAATCGCATCCGATTTCGACGTCAATCCCGGCCGCGTCAACGAAGTGCTCAAAGAGCGCAAGTTCCTGGGCAGCAAGGAAGAAGCGCTGAAGCGCTTCGGAAATCCTTCCTGATATACTCAGCAAGAGCAGAGAAGCCCGGCTTAGGCCGGGCTTTTTTGGTTTAAAGTCTTCGTCCCCGCTGGGAACCAGCGCAATTCAGTCGATCCCAGCGCTTCCTTATCCCAGACGAACCATGCGTAGGCTACGGTGCCTGAGCCTGCCTGCGGAGCGCCTTTCGGGTAAAACGTGATCCGCTCGGAAAACACCCACACCCGCGTTGGCGGCGTTGTGGCGAAGAGTGACCGATGGCGGGCACCCCCCTCCAGGAACGCAAGGCGGAGGAGTAAGCAAACCTTTCTACTGGCTTGATCAAGCCCCCGAGAAGCGAAGCCCTCAGCGCTGTGGTAGGGCGGGTTCGTTACGATGTTGGAAGCGCGCCTGTCGGCTGTTAGGAAATCGATGCCAGCTGAGCCATAGCCGCGGTCTACGAGGTCGGAGCTGCTCACCTCGCATCCGGTTTCCGCCAGCACCTCCGACATTGCGCCATCGCCGCAGGCCGGCTCCCAAATATCGCCGACAAACGCCTCGTTTCGTACGAGCGCGCGGGTCGCCCACGCGGGCGTCGGATAGAAATCGGGCCCGTCCAAATCTACGCGACGTTTCATTGTCGGCTGCGCTGTGCGGCTCAAGCTATATGTCGCATCCATGGTTGCTCTCTACTCTAAATTCCCAAACAGGGGCGCATTCTCAGATCGTCTCGTTCATTGTTTTCGATCTTTCCTCAGCCGCACCCCAGGCCCCTCGCCGTTCTCGGCCACGAAGATCACACCGGCGGCTTCGAGGGCGGCGCGGATGGCCCGCTCATCGCGCTCCCCATCACGCAGCAATCGTCTAGCCCCATTGTGTGCCAGGTCGGAACAGCAGATCACCGCCAGCCTCATCCCCTGTTCGGGCAGCGCCTTCCGTCGCCGCTCGTCATAGATCCGGCGCTGCTCACCGCGCGAGATGCCGGCTGCGGTAATTCGCCGGTCAAAAAATGGGACCGGCTCACCATGCTGGCGCTCGTGATACTCCACCACAAGGCCAAGCTCGGGATAGTAGGCGTCAACGGGAAGGCGGGCGCATCGTCCGTTCTTTCCGGGATCGCCCAGGAGAAACGGGAAGCGCCACTGACGATGCGCCTTCATGCCGAGCTGAAGGTCGCACAAGTCGATCACGTAGGCTTCATCGCTGTGAGCGCGAGGCACCACGGCTACTTCGGCTTCTGATTTTTCACACGTGCCTCCCGCCCTTCTTTCGCGATTTGCGCGGCACGACGTGCTCCGGTTATGAATGGGTCATCGGGGGCTTTATGCTCGCCAGTCGGCGCCAGGGATGCAAGCGCAGCCTCTACGGCCGCCCACGACCAGCGGACGCAGCCGTTGGACAGGCGCAGCGGCCGGGGCAGCACGCCGCGCCGAACCATCTCATCAACCGTGCTCTCTGACATGTCGAGTTCGCGCGCCAGTGTCGATCGGCTCACATATGCAGGTGGGCGGTCGGACGGCATGACCTAGGCTTGGCTTGCGCCCTGCTGAGACCTCAGCCTCACCCCCGGCTGCCCATGGTTCAGGAACTCGACGCCGGCTTCTTCGAGGGCGCGCATGACCGCGGCGACGTTGTTCGCCAACCCCGCCGCCGCCCCCTCGCTAGCCTCCATCCGCTTCAGGGTCGGCACGGAGATGTTCGCCCGCGTGGAAACTTCGGCCTGCGACAAGCCGACGAGCGCGCGAGCCGCCGCAATCTGCCTTCCAGTGAGCGGTGAATGATCCATAGGGATTAATTTTATCCTTAAGTGTTGACTAATGTCCTTTTTCGATCCATAAGTATCATATTGATGCGTTGGATCAAAGCCGGACAGCTCACCATGCTGAACAAATCCCTCCTGATGCGCCGCGCCTGGTCGCTGCTGCGGCAGTCCATGGCGCCCTACAGCCGGCCCGCCTTCGCCGCCCACCTGCGGCAGGCGTGGCACGAGGCGCGCAACGCCCCGGTGACGCCGTGGGAGGTGCTGCAGCGCTATGTCTCTGTGGCGCGCGGCTGCGACCGGGCCGAAGTCATCCGTCGCGCCGAGCACGCCCTGGCGGCAGCCCACATCACGGCGGCGCGCTACCGGAACGCACCTGAACCCCGCGACGCCTATGCGGCTCGCAAGCGCTCGAATGACATCCAGCGTCTCGCAGCGCTGGAGCGGATCGTCGCCGCCGAGAAGGCGGCCGCCGGCCTCTCCGCCACCTACACCGCCAAGCGCGACGGCGCCGGCTTCGTCCTGAAGCGCAACGGCGTCGAGTTCGGCCGGCTGATCGGCTCGGCCGGTGCGCTCACCTTCACCACCACCGACAACGCCCTCGCGGAGCGGGTGCGCACCGCCGTCGTGCCGTGGGGCGGGGTTCCCGCGGCGCTCGCCAAGGTCCGGGCCGCAGACGAAGCCCTGCGCCTCGCCCGCATCGCCTGATCCCGAGGCGGCCCACCGCCTCCCCCGCATTCGTCATTTCACCACCGGAGAAGACCCATGCCGAAGCCCACCGCGGCGGCAAACGCCGCCCCCATGCCTGCATCCTCCCGTCGCGCATTTCTCAAGGCCGGCGCTGCCCTCGGGACCGTTGCTGCCCTCGCCGTGCCGGTGGCCGTGCTGCCGAAGGCAGAGGCCAGCCAACCTGATCCGGTGCTCGCTGCGCTTGCGGCTGTCCGCAGCGCTCGGCAGGATCGCGCTCGCCTGTATCGCAAGGCCGATGCCGAGCATATGGCCGGCGGCATTTCTGCTGGGACGGATGACGAAGTGATGGCCGCGTGTTCGGCCTATATGGCCGCTCTGCGCCATGCCGTGCGCACGGTCCCGACCACCGCAGACGGCATGCGGGCATGGCTCGCCCTCATGTGGGCTCCCGGCACCTGGGAGGGCGCCATTCCCGAAGAGGAAGTCCGTCCCATCCTCGCGACCGTGCGCGCCTATCATGCTCGGGAGGCAGCCCATGCGTGAGCAGCCCACCCTTTCCCGACGCGGCGCCCTCCTCGGAGCTGCCGCGCTCTCCCTCGGGGCAACGGCTGCGGTGGTTTCGGCCGCTCCCGTCTCCGATCCTGTGTTCGCGGCCATCGCCACTTTCCGGGCGAAGCGCGCGGCCTTCAATGCCGTCATCAAGGAGCAGGGCGAATATGAAGAGCGGTGCACCGCGCGCGGCGTCTCGTTCTGTGCGCCCTCGCCGGAGGGTGACGAAATTGAGGAGCGATACAACGCGGCCTGCGATGCCGACGCGGATGCGTGGTGGGATTTTCTGAACACTACGCCCACGACGCGCGCCGGGCTTCTCGCCTATCTCGACATGCTGACCGAGAAGGACGGCTACAGCGGCGGACCGGTGGCCGATGACGAGGCCATGGGCGCCATCTGCGGCGCGATCCGTGGTTTCGTGATGGGAGGCGACCATGCGTGAGCGCGGCTCCTCTCCTTCTCGGCGCGGCCTCCTCAAAGGGACCGTCGCTGCCACGGCTGCGGCATCGCTGGCAAATCTTGCCGTTGCCGATCAGGCCGACGCGGAACTGCTCACCATGGGGAGCGAGCTGGAAGCCTTATGGGTCGAGGAGCAGGAATTCTCTGCCCAGGCCGAAAGGCTAAACAAGGTTGGCGAGCGCCTTAGGCCCGAGCCGTCCGCAGCGTTGCTCGCCTACGACAACGAAGGTGAGCCCCTGTTCCACTTTAGGGCTGGTGCCTACCGACCAAACCCTCCAGTGCTGGCGCACGTCCAAGACTGCGAAAGGGCATGGCGCGTCACGGGCTTTCGGGAAGGGCCATGCCCGGAGGCGGCGCTTCTCGTGGATCTGGAAGCCTGGAATAGCGGGGGAGCACGAGCCCACGAGGCGTGCGGTGCGGCTGCCGCGGAGCGGGAGCTGGAACGTGCCGCTGCTGCTTGCTGTGTGCTGGTGAAGCGCATCGTCCACATGCCAGCCAGGACGGCTGCCGGCCTCGCCGTGAAGCTCCGGGCGCTCACCATCGCCCGAACCGATGGGCCCGAAGACGACTATATCGGCGAGGTCATCACGAGCCCGGAGGACTACACGACGGACCAGCGTATGGCGTTCAGCGTCCTTCGCGACGCGCTCGCCATTCTCGGTGTGGGAGCCACGCAATGACCCGCCGCACGTCCGCAGGTCGGCCGGGCCGCGCCCTCGCCATTGTGCCACAGCCCCCGGCTGTCCAATTTGAGCACCAGCCCGAGTTGCGCGACCTGATGATGCTCCCGACGCTCCCGCCGGGCCACATGACGTTCCCCGTGGAGGACAACGCCGTCCACCCGCACCTGCGCCGCTGCGAGTTCGCGGTGGTGGACCTCGCCGACCATCAGCCTGCGCAGGGCGAGCTGTTCCTGATCGCCTACCGTGATCTGCGGATCGAGTGTGACCTGAGCCCCATTTCTCCTCCGGTTCAGGAGAGAGTCCGCATGCACTGGATCCCGCCGGCTGATCCGCGGGACTGCGAGGCGGCGCTACGCTCCGGACGCTTCGGCGCGAGCGAAGGCCCGTTCACCACCGAGCACGCGGCCGAGAAGCTGGTGGGGCGCGTCGTGGGGGTGCGGGTGCCGGAGCGGCCCTAAAAGGGCGACATCAGGCCGCGCGAGCAAATATTTCGTCCGCGGCAGTCAGTTCTACCGTCTGCGCCACGCGGTGAAGCACCTTGAGGCGAGGGGTATCCTTGATGCTCGTCAAAACCGCCACTCGCTTCGGCGCGGCGTCGCCAAGATCCTTAACATCGAGAAATTTCATCGTGGCGCTGCTGACCGAGTTGGCGTGGGGCGACACGACATCGAAGAGAGTAAGGTGGCCCTCAACTGCAAGCGCCGCGTCGAACTCCCATTCTTCCGATGCGCCCCTAAACCTCCTCTCAGGGAGGAGAGAGCGCGAACCGAAAAGATGCTCCAACCGATCAAGCAGCATTGCTCGATGATCCGGGTGGACCGATGCGGCGAGATGCTCCGCAGTGGTCTCCACCGCCGTCTTTGCTGCGTTCGCTACCGCGGCGACGGCCACCACCAAATCCGCCTCGCGAACATCGAGGTCGAAGATCATATTCCGGTCAAAGCGGACGCCGAAGCGTTGCGCGACCGTTGGCGCCAGGCGCGCAAACGCGCGCTCGCCCCCCATAAGGCCTGCTTCCCTGCGAGCTGAACCTGCATCCGTGACTAGGAAACCGTCTCTGCCCCGCGACAGCTCAACGCCGATCATGCTCCCGCCTGGATAGAGAAGCGGGGTGGATAGCCGCGCAACTTCACGCCCCCCGGAGACCAGCACCAGGGAGCGCGCCACTTCTGCAGCGATATCGGCCATGGATGCGGTTGCAGTTAGGATCATGGTCAGAGCAGCACCTGCCAGCTATCCGGAGGAGGTATGTCCTCGATGCCGTCGACGCGAAATTCGAGAGATACAATACGCAGAAATTGACGAAAACTCACCACCGGTTCGTCGGTGCCGATGGCCGCAGGGAGATTGTCATGTGGAGCGAACCCCTTCCGCCCCATATGAGCGTTGTCTGAAAATCGGTGGACGTGGTCCCCGGTCACGATAGACGGAAGGTGGCCTAAGGCAGCGTTTTTACGGCATCTGGTGTTCATGTGCGGATCCGCGGGCCAGGCGTCGACCCGAGCAATCGCGCAGAATGAACGGCCGCCAGACGCCTCCAATGTTGCAGTGACCTCAAATTGGCGACGGAAGGAATAGACACAAATCCGCAGCCGCACCCCCTCTAGCCCGGGACCGTTCTTCTCCCCAAGGGGCACGAGGAGGTCGATGGTCTCTGCGCTCGCGGTTCGCAGCTCGCCCCAAACAGGTCGGATAATTGCGCCACTTTGGAGCACAGGAGGAGAGGGCCATTCAGGCCAGCCGATGATCTCCTTGGCCACCTCCGCGGCATGGCGCCACGATTGAGGGACTGGACTATCACCGTCTTCTGCTCCCGGACGTCTGCCCAAAGCCCGCGCACCCTCTCTCGGATCATGCGAGCGCGTACAGGGTGCTCGCACAACGGCCCAGCCTTACAACCTATTCACGAGAGTCGCCTTGCTTGTCCACCACGGACCACCACGAGCTAACGCACGTGCTGGGGCAGATGCTGGGGCACAGAATTTCGACGTCCGAGATTATGACGTCAAATCAGCATCTTAATATCGGAAATCTGGTGTCCCGGAAGGGATTCGAACCCCTGACCTGCGGTTTAGGAAACCGCTGCTCTATCCTGCTGAGCTACCGGGACGCGCCCTTCTTCTAGAACGCCCGAGCGCGTGAGGGAAGGGCCGTCGGCGGGTGCGCGACGGGCTGGAAAGAGGGCGGAAACGCGCTGTAAGGACAGTTGATCCTTGAGGCCTTCATGCCTGCGGCAGGAAGGGGCTATCCTTGCGGTATGAGTGAAGACGAGGCGACCGGGCATATCCTCGGCCAAGGGGCGTCGGACGACGGGATGTCCGCCGCGGGTCCATCGGGCGAGGGGACGGCGCGCAGGCGCCGCGTGATGCCGGCCGTGGCTGCAGTGCTTGCGCTCGTGCTCGTCGCGCCGGCGCTGACAACCGCCCATGCCGCCCCGGCCGGCCGAGGAGCGGGTTCACCCGCGCCGGCGGTGCCTGCCGCCGGCCTCTGCGCCGTGGCGCCCGGTTCGGCGGGGGCGCAGGCGGCCGCGTGGACGGACGCCGGGGCGCTCGTCCTTGCCGACGGTCGCGCTCTCATTCCGGAAGGCATCGCACTGCCGACACGGCTGGAGCCGGATCCCGCCCGCGTCGCGGCGGCGGCCGAGGCGGCCCGGCAGGTGCTCGTCGGCTGTTCGGTGGCGCTCGCCGGCGGATCATCCGATCGTCACGGCCGACTTGCGGGCGCGGTTGCCCTCGTCTGTCCGCAAGCGGAAGGGGACCGGCGGGAGGACCTCGCGCGGGCCTTGCTGCGCGCCGGAGCCGGTCTGGCACGGGCAGAGGGCGAGGCGGCCTGCATGGAGGCGCGGCTCGCGGCCGAGGCCGAGGCGCGGGCGGCCGGACGGGGCATCTGGGCCGACCCCGCCGTGGCGGCACCGGCGGCGGATGCCGGCGCGCTGGCGCTGCGATCCGGCCTTTTTACCCTAGCGGAAGGTCGCGTTTTGGCCGCCGGCGGGCGGGACCGGATCTATCTGAATTTCGGATCAAGCTGGAAGCAAGATTTCACGGTCATGATTGCGAAGGAGGATTTCGCCACAATCTTGGGCGATAGCCTCGATGCCGCCGTTTTGCGGGGTACGCGGATCCAGGCGCGCGGAGTGGTGCGTGCTGACGGCGGGCCTGCGATGATGGTGCGCCGCCGGGGCGAGATGGCCCGCCTCGACGGTGCAGGGTGGGCGCCGGTGAGGCGCCGGGGGCAAGGAACGGACGCGAGGTGATGGTGCCGGACAAGCGGATGCGGCAGACGGCGAGCGGGATGCGAGGTGCGGCGCGGCAGGCCGTGCCGGCGCGCCGCGTCCGCCGGGCCGTCATGGCCTTGCCCCTGCTGCTCCCCCTTTGGCTCCTCGGCTGCGCCGGTATCGACCTCGACCAGGCGAGCGTGCCGCTCACCTCCGCCAGCGCCGCGGCCGAGTTTGCCGACATGTCGCCCGCCCAGCGCCGCGAGCATGAGCGGCTCGTGGCGAGCTACGGTGGCGCCTATGACGATCCCGAGCTGAAGGCGCTGATCCAGCAGGTGGTGGAGCGCCTCGTGGCTGCTTCCGAGCGGCCCGACCTCAAATACCGCGTCACGGTGCTCAATTCGCCGGCCATCAACGCCTTCGCCCTGCCGGACGGGTCGCTCTACGTGACCCGCGGCCTGCTGGCCCTGGCCAACGACACGTCCGAGCTGTCATCCGTGCTCGCCCACGAGATGGCGCACGTCATCGCTCGCCACGCCACCATCCGCGAGGACCAGGTGAAGCAGGCGGTGCTGGTGAGCCGGGTGATCTCCGACGTGGTGAACGATCCCGACCTCGGGGCGCTGGCCATGCAGAAGAGTCGGCGCACGCTCGCCTCCTTCTCCCGCGGGCAGGAACTGGAGGCCGATGCCATCGGCGTCGGCATCGCCGCGCGGGCGGGCTTCGATCCTTACGGCGCCACCCGCTTCCTCGGCGACATGGGCCGCTATGCCGAGCTGAAGAGCACGGCCTTCTCCGGCCAGAACGCGTCCCAGGGCGCCTCCACCACCCCGGACATGGACTTTCTGTCGTCCCATCCGGCGACGCCGGAGCGCATCTCCATCGCCATCGCCAATGCGCGCCAGTATGCCGGCGCCGGCGGGCAGGCCGATGGCGAGCGCGACCGCAGCGCCTATCTGTCGGCCATCAACGGCATGGTCTATGGCGACGATCCCAAGGAAGGCTTCGTGCGCGGGCGCAAGTTCTTCCATCCCAAGCTCGGCTTCACCTTCACCGCGCCGGACGGTTTCTCGCTGGAGAACACCTCCCAGGCGGTGCTCGGCGCCACCCAGACCGGCCGCGAGGCGCTGCGGCTCGATGCGGTGCGCATCGCCACCGACCAGTCGCTGGCGCAATATCTCTCCTCCGGCTGGATCGACGGGGTGGAGATCAACACGGTGGAGACCCTCACCGTGAACGGCTTCTCCGCGGCCACCGCCGTGGCGCGGGGCGACCAGTGGTCGTTCCGCATGTTCGCCATCCGCTTCGGCACCGACGTCTACCGCCTCATCTTCGCCGCGCGGGAACTGACCCCCGAGCTGGACAAGCAGTTCCGCGCCGCCGCCGACACCTTCCGCCGCGTCTCGTCCGGCGAGGCGGAGACGGTGAAGCCGCTCAGGGTGCGCATCGTTCAGGTTGGCCTTGGCGACACGCCGGAGAAGCTCGCCTCCCGCATGCAGGTGCCGGACCGGCCGGGCGAGCGCTTCCTGATCCTCAACGGCCTCGATGCCAACGCCAAGCTCAAGTATGGCGAGAAGGTGAAGATCATCGCCGACTGAGCGCCATGCCCCTGCCTGCCGCTGGCCTCCCTGCAAAGTGATAGGGCCCAAGCGGTGCCGTTCGCACCCGGTGCTATGCTCCCGCCCTCCCGGAAGGGGAGGAAATGCATGTACAAGAAGATATTGGTCGCCACCGACGGCTCGGCGCTCTCCGACCTCGCACTGGCCCATGGCGTGGCCCTGGCCGCGGTGCTCAAGGCGGGTCTGGTTCTCGTCACCGCCACCGAGCCGTTCCATCTGCTCTCCACCGAGGCCGACCAGATCGCCGACACAGAGGCGGAATACCGCCGGCAGATGCAGCGCCGGGCCGCCGCCCTGCTGGAGCGCGCCGCGTCCGTCGCCGCAGCGGCGGGACTTTCGGCAATGCCGGTGCACATGGAGGGCAACCACCCCTTTGAGAGCATCATCGCTGCCGCTGGGCAGGAGGGCTGCGACCTCATCGTGATGGCGTCCCACGGCCGCCGCGGCCTCTCGGCCGTGGTGCTGGGCAGCGAGACCACCAAGGTGCTCACCCACTCGAGCATCCCCGTGCTGGTGGTGCGGGCCCAAGCGCCCCAGGCCGCAGAAGGCACCAGCGCGGCAGTGGAGTGGCCCTCGCCCGATCCTGCCTTCCTCGCACCGGGGCGCTGAGGCACGCGCCGGCGCCCTGCCGGTCGCATCCATCCGCGTCGCCATGTTGCGCCGTGATATTGCGCCGTCCCTTGCGTCGCCGGGGGTTTTGCACTATCTCAGCGCGGTCCGAGGCCGCGCTCCTTCAAAGCAGGGAGCCGCCCGGGCGGGCAGGAACATGCGGGATACGCGGTTCCGTTCGTGGAGGCAGCCCGCCCTGGCTTTCGCTGAGCGCGCATCGACACCCAATTCATCGCCCGTACCGCCCGGCTTTCGCGCCGGCCCGCCGCTTTGCCGGCGGCCGTTCGTCCTTCCTTCGTGAAGGCGGACACCCGAGCGGTCCGGGCCTCGCAACGCGAGATGCCGGCGCAATATGTTTGGAGCGTGAATGTCCGCCGTAGAAACCACCCGTGACGATTTCGCCGCCCTGCTCGACGAGAGCTTCGGCCGCGCCGACATGCAGGAAGGTGCCGTTGTCAAAGGCATCGTGGTCGCCATCGAGAAGGATCTGGCGATCATCGACATCGGCCTGAAGACCGAGGGCCGCGTGGCCCTGCGCGAGTTCGCCGGCCCCGGCCGCGAGAGCGCGATCAAGGTGGGCGACGAGGTCGAGGTCTATCTCGAGCGCGTCGAGAACGCCATGGGCGAGGCCGTCCTCTCGCGCGACAAGGCGCGCCGCGAGGAGAGCTGGGTCAAGCTCGAGAAGGCCTTCACGGCCAACGAGAAGGTGTTCGGCGTCATCTTCAATCAGGTCAAGGGCGGCTTCACCGTCGACCTCGACGGCGCCGTAGCCTTCCTGCCGCGCTCCCAGGTGGACATCCGCCCGATCCGCGACGTCGGCCCGCTGATGCACAATCAGCAGCCCTTCCAGATCCTCAAGATGGATCGCCGCCGCGGCAACATTGTCGTCTCCCGCCGCACCGTGCTGGAAGAGACCCGCGCCGAGCAGCGCCACGAGCTGGTGCAGAACCTCGAAGAGGGTCAGGCCATCGACGGCGTGGTCAAGAACATCACCGACTACGGTGCGTTCGTTGATCTCGGCGGCATCGACGGCCTGCTGCACGTCACCGACATCGCCTGGCGCCGCGTGAACCACCCGACCGAGGTGCTCAACATCGGCCAGACGGTGAAGGTCAAGATCATCAAGATCAACCACGAGACCCACCGCATCTCGCTCGGCATGAAGCAGCTTCTGGGCGATCCCTGGGAGGGCATCGAGGCCAAGTATCCGGTGGAGGCCCGCTTCAAGGGTCGCGTCACCAACATCACCGACTACGGCGCGTTCGTGGAGCTGGAGCCCGGCATCGAAGGCCTCATCCACGTCTCCGAAATGAGCTGGACCAAGAAGAACGTCCACCCCGGCAAGATCGTCTCCACCTCCCAGGAGGTCGAGGTTCAGGTGCTGGAAGTGGATTCCGCCAAGCGCCGCATCTCCCTCGGCCTCAAGCAGACCCTCCAGAACCCCTGGGAGGCCTTCGCCGAGAAGTATGCGCCCGGCGCGGTCGTGGAAGGCGAGGTCAAGAACAAGACCGAGTTCGGCCTGTTCCTGGGTCTCGACGGCGATGTGGACGGCATGGTCCACCTCTCCGACCTCGACTGGAACCGTCCCGGCGAGCAGGTAATCGACGAATACCGCAAGGGCGACATGGTGAAGGCCGTGGTGCTCGACGTGGACGTCGAGAAGGAGCGCATCTCGCTCGGTATCAAGCAGCTGGCTGGCGATCCCTTCGCCGACGCAGGCGAGGTGAAGAAGGGCGCTGTCGTGACCTGCGAGGTCACCGACGTGAAGGACGGCGGCATCGAGGTGAAGCTCACCGGCACCGACCTCTCCGCCTTCATCAAGCGCTCCGAGCTCGCCCGCGACCGCAACGACCAGCGCCCCGAGCGCTTCTCGGTGGGCGACAAGCTCGACGCCCGCGTCACCCTGTTCGACCGCAAGGCGCGCAAGGTGCAGGTCTCCATCAAGGCGATGGAGATCGCGGAAGAGCGTGAGGCCGTGGCCCAGTTCGGCTCGCAGGATTCGGGCGCTTCGCTCGGCGACATCCTGGGCGCCGCGCTGAAGCAGCGCGCCGCCGGCGGCGAGGCCGACGAGAAGGAAGACTGATCGCCGCGCGCGATCGCAGGATGGAAAGGGCCGGCGCGTCGCGCCGGCCCTTTTCTTTTGCGCCGCGCCTCATGGGCGAGCCAAAGATTGCGGCCCCTCTTCAGACTATCCCCGTCGCCCGCCGCAGTGCGTCTACCTTCCGCTCCGCCGGCCCACGAAACGCCACATAACCGTCGGGCCGGACGATAACCCCCTCGCGGATGCCGAGGCGGTAGGCGGCGGCGAAGGCGCCCGCCGCGTCCTCCAGCAGGCTCATGCCGAAAGGATCAGGAAGATCCGCACCGGCCGGAGCCACGCCTACCGTTCGTATCGGAAGTCCCGTCGCCCTCAGGTGCGCGGCGAACGCCTCGGCAGCGGCGAGCCCCTCCTGCGTCCCGTCCAGCATGAGGAGCGCGACGAAATCGGTGCCGCGCAATAGCTCGAAGACGCGCAGCGGCGCCCCAAGGCCGCGCCGCCGCAGCCCGGCGGCATCGGGCGCCCGGTCCCCGGCCACGGGGGGCCTGTCGCCGGGCAGGCCGTCGCCGCTCGCCCCCTCCACCAGCGCCGCGCCAGCCAGGCCTGCGTAGGACACCCGGATCTGGGTGTCGGCCAGCCGGTCGCGGGGGCCGGCGGGAGCGCCGATCCTCACGCTGTCGGCGAGGGTGCGGGCGATGACCTCCGCGGCAACTGGCCGGCGCTCCGCTTCATAGCTGTCCAGCAGGCGCACCGGCGCCCGACCCTGCATCACCAGAGCGAGTTTCCAGGCAAGGTTGTAAGCGTCCTGAATGCCGGTGTTCATGCCCTGTCCGCCGGTGGGCGGATGGATGTGGCAGGCGTCCCCCGCCAAAAACACCTGCCCGGCGCCATAGCGCGCGGCCAACCGCATGGAGATGCGGAACTGGGACGACCAGCGCAGGTCGTCGACCCGCATCTGTCCCGGCGCGAGGCGCTCGGCCACCTCCTGGATGTCGGCCAGCGACGGCCCGGGCCGTTCCGACTGGATGCCGTGGGACGAGGCGTCGGCGGGCGCGCCCGAAGGCTGGGCGCCGGCCAGGCGCTCAGGCGCCAGCATGGACACGCGATAGCGCCCGTGCTCGGGCAGAGGGATGGCGATGAACATGTCCGGCGCCGTGTCCTCGCGGGTCCGGATGAGGCGAAGAGCGACGCCGCGCGGCGGGGCGAGGGCGCCTGTAAACGCGAGGCGCACGTCGCCGAGCATGAAGGGATAGGGAAAGGCATCGCCTTCAAACGCAATGCCGAGGACGTGGCGCACCGTGCTGTGGGCGCCATCGCAGCCCACCACGAAGCGGGCGTGGGCGACGTCCGCGCCGCCATCGGCAGTCGCAAGCTCCAGCCGCACCGTGTCGCCGGCCTGGACGAGGCCGGTCACCGCGACGCCTCGCTCCACTGTGATCCCGAAGCCCGCGAGATGGCTGGCAAGGATGCGCTCGGTTTCGGGCTGGGGAATTCCGAGGGTGCCGTAGGGCAGGTCTGAATAGTCCGCGGGGAGGATGCGCATCGGCGTATCGTCCACCGCCAAGGCGAGGCCGGTGAGCCAGAGGCCGGCGTCGATCATGGCGCGGGAAACGCCCATGTCCTCGTAGATTTCGAGGGTCCTGGGCGTCACGCCGAGGGCGCGGCAGAAGGGGGAGGGCGCTGCGGCCTTCTCCACGATGCGGCAACGCACGCCGTGCCGCGCCAGCTCCGCCGCCAGCGTGAGACCCACCGGTCCGGCGCCGACCACGATCACATCCGCGCTTGCGCCCATCTCGTTCCCCCGTTGATCCCGGCCGAATCGTTCAACCTTCGCCCGCACCATGCAAGCCCGCGTGGTCGACGGCGGTAAGGAGGTGGACGATCTCCCGGGCGGGATCGCGGGCGCGCATCACCGCCCCCATCACGGCGATGCCTGCGGCGCCCGCGGCGCGGCATGGCGCCATCTGCTCGGCGCCGATTCCGCCCAGGGCGATCACCGGCGCGCGACATGCCGCGGCGAAGGCGGCGAGGCCCGCGATGCCGAGGGCCGGCCCGTAGCCCGGCTTCGATGCCGTGGCGAACACCGGGCTCAAGCTCACGTAGTCGACGACGCCGGGATCGGCCGCGGCAGCCTCCGCGAGGGTGTGGGTGGAAAGGCCGACCAGCGCGTCGGGGCCGAGCAGCGTCCGGGCCGTCGCGGCATCGCTGCCGGCGGGCAGATGCACGCCGTCCGCGCCCGCGGCCCGCGCCAGCGCGGCTTGGCCGTGCAGGGTGAGGCGGGCGCCGGCCGGCGCGGTCACGGCGCGCAGGCGGGCGAAGAGAGCGATCTGCTCGCGCTCGGGCAGGTCCTTCTCGCGCAGGCTGATCCAGCGGCAGCCGCCGGCCACGGCCTGCGCGACCACGTCCACAAGGTCGCTCGCCGCCTGCGTCCGGTCGGTGATGACGAGCAGCGGCGGGGCGGGCAAGGCCGGCAGGGGTCAGCTCCCGACCAAACCGAACTCGGGGCTGGAAGCCTCGGCGTGCAGCCGCTTGGGAATGCGGCCGGACAAGCGGGCGAGGCGACCGCCCTCCACCGCATGGCGGAAGGCGGCCGCCATGCGCACCGGATCATGCGCCTTGGAGACGGCGGTGTTGAGCAGCACGGCCGAGCAGCCGAGCTCCATGGCCAGCGCCGCGTCCGAGGCCGTGCCGATGCCGGCATCGAGCACCACGGGAACGGGCGAGCGCGCACAGATCAGCTCGATCATGTGCGGGTTGGCGATGCCGAGGCCGGTGCCGATCATGGAGCCGAGCGGCATCACGGTGGCGGCGCCGAGGTCGGCCAGCTTCTGGCA
Organism: Xanthobacter pollutisoli; assembly: GCF_040044995.1. Classification (NCBI taxonomy): domain Bacteria; kingdom Pseudomonadati; phylum Pseudomonadota; class Alphaproteobacteria; order Hyphomicrobiales; family Xanthobacteraceae; genus Xanthobacter; species Xanthobacter pollutisoli. Next base: position 147,195 of record NZ_JBDZDP010000007.1, on the reverse strand, counting down.
GGTAACGGGATCGTCGTTGCAATAGGGCAGCACGACGAAGCCGCGGGACACCAGCTCCTCGGTGGCCTTCAGCAGCTCCTCCACATTGGGATAGAGCAGCTCGCGATCGCCGATCACCTCCAGCTTCACCCAGTTGGTCTCCAGCGCCTCGCGCGCCAGCTCGGCGGTGAGCACGGCGTCTTTCGCCGTCTGGCAGCCGGCGGTGTTGGGCAGGATGTGCACGCGGCCGGACAGCAAATCGGTGAGGCTCTCCTCATAGCCGGCGAGGCTGATACGGCGGATGGAGGCGGTGGCCATCTCGCTGCCCGACGCGGCCAGGGCGTCGAGGAACACCTTCTGGTTGGGATAGCCCGCCGTGCCGAGGAACAGCCGCGAGGTGAAGCTGCGGTCGGCGATGACGAGAGGGTCGCTCTGCGGGGTGGTGAACGCGCTCATGGTGTTTCTTCCCGGCGCCCGTGTGCGCCTCGTTCTGTTGGGCCGCAAGGGTCAGCCGCCCTGCTTGGCCTCGATGATCTCCACCGCGTCTCCGGCGGCAAGCGGCATCTCGGCCCAGGTGCGGCGGGGCACGACCGCGCCGTTCACAGCCACCGCGATGCCCTTGCGCTCCGGGTCGAGGTCCTTGGCGCGGAGCAGATCGGCGACCGTCTCCACCGCATGCGCCTCGACGATGCCATTGACCTTGAGCGACAGGGCCGTGCGCGCGTCCATGGCGCCTACTCCGCCGCCGCGCGGGGCGGCTGGAAGCGGGCCGCGCCGAACGGCGCCGCCACATCGGCCATGCGACCGGTGAGGATCTGATCGGCGATCACGTCCGTCGTCACCGGCAGCAGCAGGATGCCGTTGCGGTGGTGGCCGGTGGCGTAGACGAGGCCGTCCACCTCCGGGCTCGGGCCGAGGATGGGCGCATCGTCCCGGCTGCCGGGGCGGAAGCCGACCCATTGCTCGATGATGCTCAGCTCCTCCAGCGTCGGCAGCGCCCGCCAGGCGTGGGTGAGCAAGGCGAGCTGGCCGCCGGCGGTGAGATCGGGATCGAATCCCTTCTCCTCGGTGGTGGCGCCGACGATGAGCCGCCCGTCCCGCCGTGGCACCAGATAGGAGCCGGGGGCCCACAGCACATGGGAAAGGATGGGCGCGGCCGGGTCCATGCGCAGGGCCAGCATCTGACCCTTGATGGGCCGCACGGGCAGAGGTGGTGCCGGGGTGATGTCCACGGCGCGGCTCCACGCACCCGCGGCCAGCACCACCACGTCGGCGCCATGATGGACGTCGCCGGACACCACGCCCGTCACCCGGGCGCCGGCAGTGGCGACGCGCTGAACCGGTGTGTGCTCGTGCAGCCGCGCGCCAGCTTTCAATGCGGCGATCTTCAGCGCGGCGGCGACCTTGCGGTTGTCCACCTGATGGTCTTCGGGGCTCAGCACGCCGCCGGCGAGGCGGGGCGCGAGATAAGGCTCACGCCGGCGCACCTCGGCGGCGGTGAGCCACTGGACGGGCAGGCCCAGCCCTTGCTGGAAGGCGTAAAGGTGGCGCAGCTTCGCGAGATCATCGGCCGTAAGGGCGATGGTGAGGGTGCCCTCGGTGCGCAGGTCCACGCGCTCGCCCGATGCCCGCTCCAGCTCGGCGGCGAAGGCGGGCCACAGGATCTGGCTGGCGCGGTTGAGGGCGAGGAGGCCCTCCTCGCCGGGCTCGGCTTCGGCGCAGGCGGCGAGCATGCCGGCGGCGGCGTGGCTCGCGCCGCGGCCAGTCTCGCCGGCCTCGAACAGGTCCACCGGACAGCAGGCCTCAGCCAGCCGCCACGCCAGCGCAAGGCCTATGACGCCGCCGCCGACGATGGCGACGCGCGGACGCGCCTTCCCCGCCGCTGCCGAGCCGGCTGAAGAGCCAGCCGATGCTGGTGGTGATGAAACGTGCGACAAGCTCTCGCTCATCGGCATCTCCCTACGCTGGCATGATCCAGACAGGTTCGATGGGTGTGATCTCAGCCGCGCATGATGCGAGGCACCCCAGGCCGTGTCGGCATTATCCATGCCTGGAGGCGCGATCGCAAGGGGCGGCTCCCCGGACGAGCAAGCGGCGGGCCCCACGCGGCTGGCGCGGCGGCCAGCAGGAGCTATGCTCGCGCATGCGCTCTCCGCTTCCACTCCTGCGCCGCCTGCGCCACGGCATGACCCTTGGCGTGCGGGTCTTCGCGGCCGATGCATCCGGCCGCATCCTTCTCGTGCGCCATACCTATGTGGCCGGCTGGCATTTCCCCGGCGGCGGCGTGGACCTTGGGGAAAGCGCGCCGGAGGCGGCGCGGCGAGAGCTGAGGGAAGAGGCCAACGTGGAGGTGGAGGGCGAACTCGTTCTCGCCGGGCTGTTCTTCAACCCGAAGGTGGGCGGCCGTGACCATGTGGCGCTGTTCCGCGCCGGCCGGCTCGTCGTCGGGCCGCGTCCCAGGAGAAACCTGGAGATCGAGGCCTCCGAATTCTTCGCCCCCGACGCGCTGCCGGCGGACACAACGCCCGCGACGCTGCGGCGCATCGCCGAGGCGCAGGGCGCTCCGGTGGCTGACCGCTGGTGAGGCGTGGGACGGCGCGCGCCTTTCACCCGCAGGGACCGCTTGCCAACATCGCGGCGCCTGCTTAAGTCCGCGGGGGGATGCAAAGGGGCCGCCTGCCCGGAGAATTGCCATGTCGCTCGACGCGGACCAGATCGTCGAACGCCGCCGTCTGCGGCGGAAGGTCACTTTCTGGCGCACGCTCGGGGTGCTGGGCGTCATCGCGGCGCTGGCGGTGGGCGTCGCCACCCTCGCCGGCGGCAACGTGCCCGCCTCCTCTCCTCACGTGGCGCGCCTGTCCATCGGCGGACTGATCCGCAACGATCGCGATCGGGTGGATCTGCTGGAGGAGATCGGCCGCTCGCGGGCGAGCGCCGTCATTCTTTCCATCGATAGCCCCGGCGGGACCGTGACGGGCTCCGAGCAGCTTTACGACGCCCTGCGCCGCCTCGCGGCCAAGAAGCCGGTGGTGGCGGTGGTGGAGGGCGTCGCCGCATCCGGGGCCTACATCGCGGCGCTCGGAGCCGACCACATCATTGCCCGCCGCAACGCTCTGGTGGGCTCGGTGGGCGTGATCTACCAGTTTCCCAATTTTACCGAGCTCCTCAAGACCGTGGGCGTGACCATGGAGGACATCAAGTCCTCGCCGCTGAAGGCTTCGCCCAACCCCTACACACCCACGTCGCCCGAAGCCCGCGCCGCCGTCGATTCCCTGGTGAAGGACAGCTACGCCTGGTTCCGCACCCTGGTGGGCGACCGCCGCAAGCTCTCCGATGACAAGCTCTCCCAGGTGGCCGACGGCCGCGTATTCACCGGCCACCAGGGGCTGGAGCTGCAGTTGGTGGACGAGGTCGGCGACGAGCGCACTGCCCGCGCCTGGCTCGCCCGCGAGAAGGGTGTCAGCGAGGACCTCAAGGTCCGCACCTGGCACACCAAGGAAGTGGGCGACGAATTCGGCTGGCTGCTCGGCGCCGCCCGCGGCGTGGTGAGCGCCGTCGGCTTCCCCGAGGCGGCGGTGTTCCTGTCGAGCGCGGCGAAGAGCGCCATGGAACGGACCCAGCTTGACGGTCTTCTGGCCCTCTGGCACCCTCGCGCCAATGGTTAGAACGGCTTTGGGTCAGGCGCCGCAAGAGCTTGGCCATATGTGATAAACGCCGTCGCCGGGTAGCCACGCTTCGCCAATCCCGGCATCGTCTCGGATCCGGCGCATCGCTCCGGTGCATCGCTCTCGAGGGAACTGGGGCACCATGATCAAGTCCGAGCTTGTCCAGAAGATCGCCGAAGCCAACCCGCATCTCTACCAGCGGGACGTGGAAAACATCGTCAATGCCATCCTGGAGCAGATCGCCTCGGCGCTCGAGCGGGGCGACCGCGTCGAGCTGCGCGGTTTCGGCGCCTTCTCGGTGAAGAAGCGCGACGCGCGCGTCGGCCGCAATCCGCGCACCGGCAAGCAGGTGGACGTGAGCGAGAAGACCGTCCCTTATTTCAAGACGGGCAAGGAGATGCGCGAGCGTCTCAACACCGGGAAGTAGACGCCGTGAGCCGGTTCATCTCCATTCTCATCGGCCTGCCCCTGTCGATCCTTCTGGTGGCGCTTGCGGTGGCCAACCGCAAGAGCGTCACGCTCTCCCTCGATCCCTTCTCGCCCGAGGCGCCGGCCCTGTCGGTGACGCTGCCGTTGTTCGCGCTGGTGTTCGCCGCGGTGATCGTGGGCGTGATCGCCGGCGGGCTCGTCACCTGGGCCCGCCAGGGGCGCTATCGCCGCGAAGCCCGCGCCGCCCGCCGCGATCTGCGCCGCGAGGCCGAGGCGCGTCCTGCGCCCTCCACCGCTCTCGGCCTTCCCGCCCCCCGGCGCTGATCCCACGCCGGGATCCCCGCCGCCTGTCTGCCACCGCTGGGCGCGCTCAGTGCGCCGGGCCGCGCGTCGCGACGACCTCGCCGCGCGCCCGCTCGGCCCGCTCGATCAGATACTTCGCCACCAGCGTGAAGAGGGCAACGCCCGCCAGCACGGTCGCGGCGGCGAAGACCGCCAGGGTGTGGCTGTCCTGATAGAGCAGCTCGATCTGCAGCGGCAGGGTTGATGTCTGGCCGCGGATGTTGCCCGAGACGATGGAGACCGCGCCGAACTCGCCCATCACCCGCGCGTTGCACAGGGCTGCGCCGTAGAGCAGCGCGAACTTCACATTGGGCAGGGTGACGAGCCGCAGCACGTCGAAGCCCGAGGCGCCCAGACTCACCGCGGCCTCCTCCTCCTCGCGGCCCTGCGCCATCATCAGCGGCACCAGTTCGCGTGCCACGAAGGGGGCGGTCACGAACAGGCTGGCCAGGATGATGGCCGGCACCGCGAACATGATCTTGATGTCGTGCGCCTGCAGGAACGGCCCGAACAGGCCCTGCCCGCCATAGACGAAGAGATAGGCGACGCCCGCCACGATGGGCGAGATGGAAAAGGGCACCTCCACCACCGCCAGCAGCAGATTGCGGCCGGGGAAGGTGAATTTGGTCACCGCCCAGGCGGCGGCGATGCCGAAGGCGACGTTCACCGGCACGCAGACGAGGGCGGTAAGGAGGGTGAGCCCAACCGCATGCAGCGTGTCAGGCCGCGCCAGCGCCTCCAGATAGGCCGGCAGGCCGCGGGCCAGAGCCTCGGTGAAGATCACGGCGAGGGGCGCGAGGATGGCGACCGCCGTCACGGCGAGGATGAGGGTCAGGAGCACCGCGCGCGTGGCGCGGCCGTCGCCCACGCGCAGGCGGTGGCGGTTGACCGGTGGCGCCATCAGGCATCCCCCATGGCGTGCTTCTGGTGCCAGGCCTGCACCGCATTCACCACCAGCAGCATCATGAAGGCGAGGGCGAGCAGGGTGACGGCAATGGCCGCGGCCGCCGCGTAGTCATATTCCTCCAGCCGGATGAAGGTCAGCAGCGCCACGATCTCGGTGCGGAACGGCTGATTGCCGGCGATGAACACCACCGCCCCGAACTCTCCCAGAGAGCGGGCGAAGGCGAGGGAGGTGCCGGCGAGGAAGGCGGGAAAGAGGGTGGGGAAGATCACCTTGCGGAAGATGGTGAGGTCGCTGGCCCCCAGCGTCGCTGCGGCTTCCTCCAGCTCCGGCTCCATGTCCTCCAGAACCGGCTGCACGGTGCGCACGACGAAAGGGATGGAGGTGAAGGCCATGGCGCAGACGATGCCGGCCGGGGCATAGGCCACCTGGATCCCCCACGCCTCCAGCGGGGCGCCGAACCAGCCGTTGCGCGCGAACAGGGCGGTCAGCGCGAGGCCGGCCACCGCCGTGGGCAGGGCGAACGGCACGTCGACGAGCGCGTCCAGCAGCCGCTTGCCGGGGAAGTCGTAGCGCACCAGCACCCAGGCGAGTCCGAGGCCGTAGACGGCATTGAACAGCGCCGCCAGCGCCGCAGTGGTGAGTGTGACCTGGAACGAGGCGAGGGTGCGGGGCGAGGTGATGATGGCGATGTAGCGTTCCAGCCCCACGTCCGCGGCCTTCAGCAGCAAGGCGCCGATGGGCAGCAGCACGATGAGGCCGAGATAGAGCAGCGTCACGCCCAGGGCCAGGCGGAAACCGGGGATGACGCTGCGGCGCGTCCGGCCGGCCGGACCCGGCAAGGCGTGGCGGAGGGAGGGCATGGGGCGGGCCCTGTGGGTCGATGAGCGGGCGGCGGAGCCGCGAGCGAAGGGCCGTTATGGCGTGGCGGCGCGCAAATGTCATGCGCTGGCGGGTGAAAAAACTTATCCCGGAAAAATAATGTGATTAGCCGAGCTGCACAAGCTTCCACGCAAAAGGGCCGCCGAGGCGGCCCTTCCGAAACTCTGCGCGCCGAGGGGCCGAACGCGGGCGGCTCAGTAGCCCGGCAGGTCGAACTGGCCCGGAAGCGGCCAGCGCATGCCGGTGATGGGGCCGGGACCGGCGGCGCCGCCCTGGCCGTAGCCCGGGTAGAACCAGCCGGGGGGCAGAGCGTAGTCGAGATAGGACTTGGAGCCGGGCTTCACCACGGTGCCGGCGTCGAGATAGGAGCGGCGCTCCACCACGATGCGGTTGCGCTTGGTGGTCTGGGCTTCCGCCCGATCGGCCGAGGCGATGGCGAAGGTGCCACTCACGGTAGCCACCGCGGCGAGCGCCAGCGACACCGAGAGCGCCATCCGGAGGCCCGCGCGGGCGGGGGCGGCGAAGGTGGTGAACGGCGCGAAACGCATGGCATCCTCCAGACATCGGCGCTGGGCCGAGCTTGACTGAATTAATTGAGGTTCGTCCCCTGCGCAAGGAAACCCGCCGTGATGCCGCCCTGTTCCCGCCGTCTCCGCGCCTTCGCGTGGCCCTGAGGCAACAGTTCGGGCGCGCGCTCGCGAATCTTCGATTTGCATGGCCCGGCCGATGGGCATAAAAGGCCCGTTCCGGCCGCATGGGCCGGCCAATCCCGAGGAATGTCATGGGTTACAAGGTCGCCGTCGTCGGCGCCACGGGCAACGTGGGCCGGGAGATCCTCTCGATCCTCGCCGAGCGGGGCTTTCCCGCGGACGAGGTCATCGCGCTCGCCTCGCGCAAGTCGCAGGGCGTCGAGGTTTCCTACGGTGACAAAACCCTGAAGGTTAAGGCCCTCGAGACTTACGACTTCTCCGACACCGACATCTGCCTGATGTCGGCCGGCGGTTCCGTGTCGAAGGAATGGTCGCCCAAGATCGGCGCCCAGGGCTGCGTCGTCATCGACAATTCGTCCCAGTGGCGCATGGACCCGGACGTCCCGCTCATCGTGCCCGAGGTGAATGCGGACGCCATCGTCGGCTTCACCAAGAAGAACATCATCGCCAATCCCAACTGCTCCACGGCGCAGCTGGTGGTGGCGCTGAAGCCGCTGCACGACGCCGCGACCATCAAGCGCGTGGTGGTCTCCACCTACCAGTCCGTGTCTGGCGCCGGCAAGGACGCCATGGACGAGCTGTTCACCCAGACGCGGGCGATCTTCGTCTCCGATCCGGTGGAGGCGAAGAAGTTTCCCAAGCGCATCGCCTTCAACCTCATTCCGCAGATCGACGTCTTCCTCGACGACGGCTCGACCAAGGAAGAGTGGAAGATGGTGGTCGAGACCAAGAAGATCCTCGACCCCAAGATCAAGCTCACGGCCACCTGCGTCCGCGTGCCGGTCTTCATCTCCCATTCCGAGGCGGTGAACGTGGAGTTCGAGAAGGAACTCTCGGCCGAGGACGCGCGCAAGATCCTGCGCGAGGCCCCCGGCATCCTCGTCATCGACACCCGCGAGCCGGGTGGTTACGCCACCCCGCACGAGGCGGCCGGCGAGGACGCGACCTACATCTCGCGCCTGCGCGACGATCCCACCGTGGACAACGGCATCGCCTTCTGGTGCGTGTCGGACAATCTGCGCAAGGGCGCGGCGCTGAATGCGGTGCAGATCGCCGAGGTGCTGGTGAACCGCAAGCTCATCACCGCCCGCTCCAAGGCGGCCTGAGCTTTTCCGACCTGAACTGTTGCGACGGCCCGCCCCTATGGCGGGCCGTTTGCGTTGGCGGCTCAGCCGGCGGGCGGCTCCACGACGGCGCGGGGGGTGCGCGTCCGCGCCTTCTGTGCCAGCGCCACCACCAGCGCCACGGCGGCGGCGAAGGCAAGGGTCTCGGCGTCTGGCACCTCGCCGTTGATCGGCCAGGCGAGGCCCACCGTGACGAAAGTCTGGAGCAGTTGCATCTGCCCGACCCGGGCGATACCGCCCATGGCGAGGCCGGCGTTCCAGAAGAAGAAGCCGATGAGCTGGCTGAACAGCCCGAGATAGAGGAAGGCGGCCCAGGAAGCTCCGCTCACCGGCGCGCCGTTCGTCCCGGCATCCCACGGAAAGGTCAGCAGCGCCAAAGGCAAGGTGATGGGCAGGCACAGGACCAGCATGAAGGCGATGACCTCCCATCCGGCCATGGTTCGCGCGAGATTGCCGGTGATGGCGTAGCTCGCGGCGCAGGCGATCACGGCGATGAGCAGCAGCGTATCGCCGAAGCCCAGCGCCCCGCCCCCGCCGTTGCGCAGCGCGAACGCGACCACCAGCGCCGCCCCGGCGAAGCTGGCGGCGAACAGCGGCAGGCCCGGCCGTTCGCCGGCGAGGAGCATGGCGAAGAGCGCCGTGAACAGGGGCAGGAGGCCGAGCACGATGCCGCCGTGGGCGGCCGGCACGGTCTGGGTGGCGATGGCCATCAGCACTGGGAAGACGAAGATCAGGCCGCCGGAGGCGATGACGAGGCTGCGCAGCACCTGCGGCTGGCGGAACGGCCACGGCCGCCTCAGCGCCAGCACCAAGGCGAGCGAAGCCAGACCGGCGAGCGCCGCACGGCCGAAGCTGATGAACCAGGGGCTCATGTCGTGGAGCGCGAGCCGGGTCATGGGCAAGGTGGCGCCGAACATGACCACGGCGACGAAGCCGAGAAGGAGCCCGAGGGGCAGGCGTCGGTCCATGAGTGTCCGTTGCGGGGTGGCGAGGTGCCTTGAATAGAAGCTCGACCGCCCGAATGACAGCAAATCCCGCTGATATCCGCATCACGGGGCGTGATGGCGGGCGATTTTCTTCGCCTAGGGTGATCCCCATCGCCTGCAGAAAATGCTCTAAGGTTGCGACGCCCCGAAGCGGGCACCGAGCCAACGAGCATGCGATGATCCAATCCCAGCGCCCCGGCCACGACGTGGACCCCAAGCTCCTCGAAATCCTGGTGTGCCCGCTCACCAAGGCGCCGCTGGAATACGACCGTGAGCGGCAGGAGCTGATCTCCCGCGCCGCGCGCCTCGCCTATCCCATCCGCGACGGCATCCCCATCATGCTCGCCGACGAGGCCCGCAAGCTGGACGATAGCGAGCTGAACCGCTGAGGGATCGCGGGCCGCGCCGCTGCCCGCCCGTCATTCCGCTCGCCCACACCGCCCCGCACCGCCGTCATGCTCCGGTGTGACCGGAACATCCATGCCTCCACCCCACGCGGCGCCTTGGGGCGCGATGGGCCCTCCGGTCGAGCTGGAGGGCGACGGGGGTGAGGAAAGCCCAAAGCGTCCCCACCAGCTCCACCCTCGTCATGCTCCGGCTCGACCGGAGCATTCATGCCTCCACCCCACGCGGCGCCTTGGGGCGCGATGGGCCCTCCGGTCGAGCTGGAGGGCGACGGGGTGAGAAAGCCGAAAGCGTCCTCACGAGCTCCATCGCCGTCATGCTCCGGCTCGACCGGAGCATTCATGCCTCCACCCCATGCCGGCCCTTGGAGGCGCGACGGGCCCTCCGGTCGAGCCGGAGGGCGACGGGGGTAAGAAAGCCGACAGCGTCCCCACCAGCTCCACCGCCGTCATGCTCCGGTGTGACCCGGAGCATCCATGCCCCCACCCCATGCCGGCCCTTGGAGGCGCGATGGGCCCTCCGGTCGAGCCGGAGGGCGACGATCGTAGAAGCGCGTCCCGCGCGGGACGCCGTCCCTCACTCCGCCGCATCGGGCAGGGGCTCGGGGCGGGACCAGCGCAGGACGGGGGCGCGGGCGGCGCGGGTTTCGTCGAGGCGGCGGCGCGGGGCGTGATAGGGCGCGCCGAGGAAGCGCTCCTTGTCCCCGGCCTTGGCCGCCATGGCGAGGTCGCGCAAGGCCGCGATGAAGAGGTCGAGGGAGGCCTTCGATTCGCTCTCCGTCGGCTCGATCAACATCGCCCCGTGCACCACCAGCGGGAAATAGACCGTCATGGGGTGGTAGCCCTCGTCGATCAACGCCTTGGCCACGTCCAGCGTCGAGATGCCGGTGCCAGCGAGCCAGGCGTCGTCGAACAGCGCCTCGTGCATGGCCGGCCGCTCGGCAAAGGGCGCGCTCATGACGTCCATGAGGCAGGCGCGGATGTAGTTGGCCGACAGCACCGCATCCTCGGAGGCCTGCCGCATGCCATCGGCGCCGTGGGAGAGCATCCACGACAGGGCGCGCACGAACATGCCCATCTGGCCGTGGAAGGCGCTCATGCGGCCCAGCGCCTGCTCGGCTCCCGCGGCGCCTTCGTCCTCAACCAGCGTCAGGCCGTCGGCGGTGTCGACGAGCGCCGGCACCGGCGCGAACGGCGCGAGGGCTTCGGAAAGCACCACCGGTCCCGCGCCGGGCCCACCACCGCCGTGCGGCGTAGAGAAGGTCTTGTGCAGGTTGATGTGCATGGCATCGACGCCGAGGTCGGCGATGCGCACCTTGCCGAGGATGGCGTTGAAATTGGCGCCGTCCGAATAGAAATAGGCGCCGGCCGCATGCACCGCCTCGGCTATCGCCACCACGTCCCGCTCGAACAGGCCGCAGGTGTTGGGATTGGTGAGCATGAGGGCGGCCACCTCAGGGCCCAGCGCGGCCTTCACCGCCTCCGGGTCCACCGTGCCATCGGCACGGGCGGGGATGGAGCGCACCTCATAGCCGATGAGGGCGGCGGTGGCGGGATTGGTGCCGTGGGCGCTCTCGGGCACCAGCACCACGTGGCGCTGGCCCTCGCCGCGGGCGGCGTGGGCGGCCTTGATGGCCATCATGCCGCACAATTCGCCATGGGCGCCGGCCTTGGGGGTGAGCGCCACCGCCTGCATGCCGGTGAGCTCCATGAGGTATCGCGCCAGCTCGCCCATCAGCTCCAGCGCGCCCTTCACCGTGGAAAGGGGCTGGAGCGGGTGGATGTCGGCGAAGCCGGGCAGCCGCGCCATCTTCTCGTTGAGGCGCGGGTTGTGCTTCATGGTGCACGAGCCGAGCGGGAACAGCCCGCTGTCGATGCCGTAATTCATGCGGGAGAGCCGCACGTAATGGCGCATGGCCTCGGGCTCGGAGAGGCCCGGCAGTTCCAGCGGCGCGGTGCGCGCATGGGCGCCCAGGCGATCCGTGAAGGGGGCGGGCTCGGCGATGTCGACCCCGGTCACCTCAGTGCGGCCGACCTCGAAGAGGAGGCCTTCCTCCAGTTCCAGCGCGCGGTTGCCGGTGAAGGTCTTAGGCGCTGAAAGCGCAACGATCTGCGGCGTGGTGGCGCCGCGGCCTTCGCGGTTCATCACAGCACCTCCTTCAGTGCGGCGGCATAGGCGGCGCGGTCGTCTGCGGTGGTGACCTCGGTGGCGGCGACGAGGATGAGGTCGTCGAGGCCCGCCTTGGGCGCGAGGCGGGAATAGGGCACGCCGGCCAGAATGCCCTTCGCCGCCAGCTGCTCCACCACCTCGGCCGCGGAGCCGGGGACGCGCAGCGTGAATTCGTTGAAGAAGGTGGCGTTGAGGACCTCGGCGCCGGGCACGGCAGCGAGCCGGTCGGCGAGGTCGCAGGCCGCCGCGTGGTTGGCCCGCGCCAGCCGGGTGAGCCCGGTCTGGCCGAGCAGGCTCATGTGGATGGTGAAGGCCAATGCGCACAGGCCGGAATTGGTGCAGATGTTGGAGGTCGCCTTCTCGCGGCGGATGTGCTGCTCGCGGGTGGAGAGGGTGAGCACGAAGCCGCGCCGGCCCTCCGCATCCACCGTCTCGCCGGCGAGCCGCCCCGGCATCTGGCGCACGAACTTCTGCCGGGTGGCAAACAGGCCCACATAGGGCCCGCCGAAGTTCAGCGCATTGCCGATGGACTGCCCCTCGCCCACCACGATGTCCGCGCCCTGCGCACCGGGTGGCTCGATGAGGCCGAGGGCGACCGCCTCGGTGAACACGGCGATGAGCAATGCCCCGGCCTTGTGGGCCGCCTCGGCGATGGGCTTCAGATCGACCAGATTGCCGAACACGTCGGGCGACTGCACCACCACGCAGGAGGTGCCCGCGTCGATGGCGGTGATGATGTCCTCCCCGCCCGTGGGCACCGGCGCCAGCGCCACGACCTCGTCGGCCGCATAGCGCGACACGGTCTCGATGGTCGCGCGATAGTGCGGGTGCAGGTTGCCGGCCAGCAGGGCCTTGCGGCGCCTGGTGACGCGGTGGGCCATCAGCACCGCCTCGGCGGCGGCGGTGGAGCCGTCATACATGGAGGCGTTGGCCACCTCCATGCCGGTCAGCTCTGCCACCTGCGTCTGGAACTCGAAGAGATATTGCAGGGTGCCCTGCGCGATTTCCGGCTGGTACGGCGTGTAGGAGGTGAGGAATTCCGAGCGCTGGATCAGATGGTCAACGCTCGCCGGCACATGGTGGCGATAGGCGCCGGCGCCGACGAAGAAGGGCACCGAGCCCGCCGGCACGTTCTTCGCCGCGAGGCGGGCGAGGGCGCGCTCCACTTCCAGCTCGCCCTTGGCGAGGGCGAGGCGCGGCAGCTCGATTTCCCGCTGCGCCTCGGGGATGTCGGCGAACAGCTCGGCGATGGACGAAACCCCGATCCGCGCGAGCATCTCCGCGCGGTCGTCCGGGGTGAGGGGAAGATAGCGCATCAGCGAGCCTCCCTCACGCCAGCGTGTCGAGGTAGGACTTGTAGGCGTGGGCGTCCATGAGGTCCCCCAGTTCGGCGGGATCGGCCACCTTCACCTTCAGGAACCAGCCCTTGCCCTCGGCATCCTCGTTGACGAGGCCGGGAGCGCCTTCCAGTTCGGAATTCACCTCCACCACCTCGCCGGAGACGGGGGCGTAGACCTCGCTCGCCGCCTTCACGCTCTCCACCACGGCGGCTTCCTTGCCGCGGGTGACGCCCTTGCCGATGTCGGGAAGCTCGACGAAGACCACGTCTCCGAGCTGGCCCTGGGCGTAGTCGGAGATGCCGATCACCGCCACGTCGCCCTCGATGCGGACGTACTCATGGTCCTTGGTGTAGCGCACGGTCATGGTCAGGCCCCGGTTTTCTGTTTGCGCGCATAGCGCGACGGCACGAAGGGAAGGGATGCGACGGTGGCCGGCAGGGCCTTACCGCGCACGAGGATGTCGAGGCGGGTACCGGGGGCGGCGAGCGCCGGCGGCACGTAGCCCATGGCGATGGGCGCCTGGAGCGTCGGGGCGAAGCCGCCCGAGGTGACGCGGCCGACCACTTCGCCGGCCGATGCGATCTCCGCGCCCTCGCGGGCCGGGGCGCGGCCGTCCAGCTTCAGGCCGACGCGCACCCGCGCCGGCCCCTCGGCCAGCTCCCGCTGGATGCGGGCGGCGCCGGGAAAGCCGCCGCCCTCGCGCCGCCGCTTCTGCATGGACCACACCAGTCCCGCCTCCACCGGGGAGGTGCCGAGATCGATGTCGTGCCCGTAGAGGCATAGGCCAGCCTCGAGGCGCAGGCTGTCACGGGCGCCGAGGCCAATGGCCTTCACCTCGGGCTCGGCGAGGAGCGCGGCCCACAACAAAGGGGCATCGCCTTCCGCCACCGAGATCTCGAACCCGTCCTCCCCGGTGTAGCCGGAGCGCGAGACTTCGACCGCGATGTTGCCGAAGGCGAGGGGCAAGGCGGTCATGAAGTCGAGGTCGGCCGCCGCGGGGCAATGGCGCGCCATTACTGTCGCGGCCTCCGGCCCCTGCAAGGCGAGGAGGGCGCGTTCGGGGCGCGTCACCAGGGCCACGGTGTCCGGCAGGTGGGCGGCGATGTGGGCGAAGTCCGCAGCCTTGCAGGCGGCGTTGACCACCAAAATGAGCGTGCCGTCGGCCGCGGGATCGGCCGGGCGGGTCACCATGAAGTCGTCGCGGATGCCACCGTCCTCGGCCAGGAGCTGGGAATAGCGCTGCTTGCCGGGGGCGAGATTGAGGAAGTCGGCGGGGGCGAGGGCTTCCAGCGCCAGGGCGGTGGTGGCGTGGTCCGGCCCCTTCAGCAGGGCCTGCCCCATGTGCGAGACATCGAACAGGCCGGCGTGGGTGCGGGTCCAGGCGTGCTCGGCGAGGATGCCGTCGGGATATTGCACCGGCATCTGATAGCCGGCGAACGGCACGATGCGCGCGCCGAGGGCGACATGGGCCGGATAAAGCGGGGTTTCGAGCAGCGGCTCGACGGGATCGACGGGGGACGAATCCACAAGGGGGCTCCGGACGTCAGCGCCAATTTCCGGACCGAGGGCAGGATTGCCCATGGGTCCGCGCGGCGCCCCCTCTGTCTGATGACCTGAGAGATTTCACCGCGCCTCGTGGAAGGGCACGGCTTACTCCTTCGGTGAACCCCGCCGCGCGCACCTGAAGCGTGCGCAGCGATGCTGCTTTCCAGAGGCTCGTCCCCCTGCGGCCCTTTTTGCCTGAGCGGTTCCGGGGCGGTTGCGCCTTCGGCGCCGGCTGCGCCCTGAAGGCCGCCGGTCTCTCCCGCAGGGATCGTCCGATGCGTTCAGGCCAGAAGCCGGAACGCGGGTGCAGCATAGGCATTCGCGAGGCGGCGTCAACGCGCCGTTCGTAAGGGGTATCGCGGTCGGGGCGAAGGCCCGCCGCTCGCCGCCCGCCATCCTTCGGATTGACGCGGACCCCGCCCGCCCCTATAAGCCCACCCGAACTCAGGCGGCTGCGGCGGCCGGAGCCCAGCCCTCATTACCGTATCGGTCCCGCCGGGATCGGCCGCGGGTGCCGGGCACCGGCGAAGGTCGCCGTCGCAGCCATGCTGCTGGGGTCCGTGTCCACGCGCGGGCTGCCAGATGCCACAGATATCCGGAGACGACCCGTGAAGCGCACCTATCAACCCAGCAAGCTCGTGCGCAAGCGCCGCCACGGCTTCCGTGCGCGCATGGCGACCCGCAACGGCCGCAAGATCATCGCCGCCCGCCGCACGCACGGCCGCAAGCGCCTGTCCGCCTGAGGGGTGGACATTCGCGGAGCTGCCCATCGTGGATCGTCTCCGCAAGCGTCGTGACTTTCTCGCCGCGGCCAAGGCCGAGCGCGCCGGCGTATCGAGCGTGCTGATGCAGGGCCGCGACCGTGGCGATGACGGGCCGGTGCGCGTCGGTTTCACCGTGACCAAGAAGACCGGCAACGCCGTGATCCGCAACCGCATTCGCCGCCGCCTGCGCGAGGCGGTGCGCCGCGTGCTGCCCGAGGCTGGCCGGGCCGGCTTCGATTATGTGCTCGTGGCGCGCGAGGCCGCCCTGCGCACCCCGTTCGACGGGCTCGTCACGGAGATCGAGCGCGCGGTCCGCAAGCTCCATACGCCGCGTTCCGCGAAGGACGTGTCCCGCGGTGAGAAGGACGGCTCGCGCCGGCGCGACCGGCGGCCGTCGCAGGGCGCGGCCACCGTTCCGGGCGCCACCTCCAATTCGGCCTCGCCCGGTGCGATCGCGCCTGCCGCAGGGCGACCCCTTGCAGGGCCGCCCGCCGCCGATACATCTACGCCCGACCCGATCCCGACCGCGCGTGCGCCGGTGGACCGGTCCGGTTCGCCGATCCTTCGAAATTCAGCCGACGCCGCCGACGGAGACCCTCCGGCATGAGTGACAACCGCAACATGTTCATCGCCATTGGCTTGTCCATGGCGATCCTCATCGGCTGGCAGTTCTTCTTCGGCATCCCGCAGGCTGAGAAGCAGCGGCAGCAGGCCGAGCAGCAGCGCATCGCCCAGCAGGCGCAGCAGCAGACCGCGCCGGCTGCGCCCGGCACTGACGGCGCTGTGCCGACCCCCGGCGCCGGCCCGGCCGGCGTGCCGCAGGGCGCAAGCCCCGTGGCCGGCCGTCCCATGACGCGCGAGCAGGCGCTGGCCGCCACCCCCCGCGTCGCCATCCAGACCGCGCGGCTGAAGGGTTCCATCGCCCTGCGCGGCGCTCGCGTCGACGATCTGCTGCTCACCGAATATCACGAGACCGTGGACCCCAAGAGCCCGAACATCGTGCTCCTGTCGCCCTCCGGCGCGCCCAATCCGTTCTATGCGGAGTTCGGCTGGACCTCGGCTGCCGGCGCCTCCGTGGCCGTGCCCGGCCCCGACACCCTGTGGACCGCGGCACCCGGCGCCGCGCTGACCGAGAAGACCCCCCTGGTCCTGACCTGGGACAATGGCGGGGGACTGACCTTCCGGCGCACCCTCACCATCGACGACCATTACATGTTCGCGGTGAAGGACGAGGTGGAGAACAAGGGCGGCACGGCGGTCACGCTCTATCCCTACGCCCTCGTCTCGCGCCACGGCCTGCCCAAGGTGGAGGGCTTCTACATCCTGCACGAGGGCCTCATCGGCGTGCTCGGCGACAGCGGTCTGCAGGAAGTCACCTACGCCAAGATGGACAAGGAGAAGCCGCTCGCCTTCTCCGCCACCGGCGGCTGGCTCGGCATCACCGATAAATATTGGGCCGCCACCGTCATCCCCGACCAGAAGGTGAAGGTGGACGCGAAGTTCTCCACCGGCAGCCTCAACGGCGTGCAGACCTTTCAGACCGATTTCCTCGCCCAGCCCCTCACCGTGGAACCGGGCGGCACCATCGCCTCGTCCGGCCAGCTCTTCGCTGGCGCCAAGGTGGTGCAGGTGGTGGACGGCTACAGGACCCAGTACGGCATCGACCGCTTCGACCTGCTCATCGACTGGGGCTGGTTCTACTTCATCACCAAGCCGCTGTTCCTCGCCATCGACTGGCTGTACCGGCTGGTGGGCAACTTCGGCGTCGCCATCCTCATCATTACGGTGGTGCTGAAGGGCATCTTCTTCCCGCTCGCCAACAAGTCCTACGCCTCCATGGCGAAGATGAAGGCGGTGCAGCCCGAGATGACCACCATCCGCGAGCGCTACGCCGACGACAAGGTGAAGCAGCAGCAGGCGCTGATGGAGCTGTACAAGAAGGAGAAGATCAATCCGGTGGCGGGATGCCTGCCCATCCTGATCCAGATCCCGGTGTTCTTCGCCCTCTACAAGGTGCTCTTCGTGACCATCGAGATGCGGCACGCGCCCTTCTTCGGCTGGATCCGCGACCTCTCCGCGCCCGACCCGACCACCGTCTTCAACCTGTTCGGGCTGATCCCGTGGGATCCCGGTTCCGTGCCGGTGATCGGCAGCTACCTTCTGCTCGGCGCCTGGCCGCTCATCATGGGCGTGACCATGTGGGTGCAGATGAAGCTGAATCCGGCCCCGCCGGATCCGACCCAGCAGATGATCTTCAACTGGATGCCCATCATCTTCACCTTCATGCTGGCGCACTTCGCCGCCGGCCTGGTGATCTACTGGGCCTGGAACAACACCCTCTCGGTGGCCCAGCAGGCGCTCATCATGAAGCGCCACGGGGTGAAGATCGAGCTCTGGGACAACATCAAGTCGGTCTTCAAGAAGAAGCAGCCGGCCAAGGGCTGAGCCGCTCCGCCACGACCCAAAAAGCGCCGCGCCCCGCAAGGAGCGCGGCGCTTTCCATGTTTGCTATCATGTGACCATATTGACACGTGACGATATTGGCACATAATAAACGCATGGACGATGTGTTCGGGGCGCTGTCCCACCCCTTCCGCCGTGCGGTGCTGGATCTGCTGCGGGAGCGGGACGGGCGGACCCTTGGCGAACTGGAGCGCGCGCTGGCCCCTCAGGCCGGTCTCACGCGGTTCGGCGTGATGAAGCACATCAAGGTGCTGGAGGAGGCGCATCTCGTGCTCGCCCGCAAGGTCGGACGTGAGAAGCATCATTACCTCAATCCGACCCCCATCCAGTTGATCGCCGATCGCTGGATCTCGCGTTTCGCCGCGCCCCACGTCGCGGCCATGACTGGACTGAAGCATCTTCTGGAGGAGCGCCCCATGGCCCCCGTCGCGCCCAAGCACGTCTACGAGCTGTTCATCAAGGCCACCCCCCAGGCGCTCTGGGACGTGCTGACCGACGACAGCAAGACGCCCCTCTACGAGCATTTCAACATGACCAGCCGCAGCGACTGGCGGGCGGGCGGCGCGCGGACCTATTTCATGGGGGAGCGCCAGGTCATCGCCTGCTCCATCCTCGAGATGGAGCCCCCGCGCCGGCTCGTGCTGTCGTTCCATGCCCAATGGGCGCCGGACGTTGCCGCCGACCGCCCCTCGCGCGTCACCTGGGAGATCACGCCGGTCGGAGCCGACGCCTGCAAGCTCACGCTCACGCACGACGATTTCGACGGCGAGACGGCAACCTCCAAGGCCGTGGTCCACGGCTGGCCGGAAGGCCTGTCGCGCCTGAAGACCCTGGTGGAAACGGGCGAGCCCTTCTTTATGAGCGCCCCCGCCGCCTAGCGCCCCTCGCCGAGGCCTAAAGCCGCTGCGCCGGCAGATAGCAGCGCCCACCCTCGCCGCCGGGCATCTGTGGCAGGAAGCCCTCGCCCTCGCGGGCCAGAAACTCCATCAGCGCCTGCCCCGCGGGCATCAGGCGCTTGTCGCGGGCTCGCACCACCAGCCACTGGCGCACCACGGGCAGGCCTTCCACCGCGAGCACCTTGAGCCGCCCGTCGGCCACTTCCGCCGCCACCGTGTGGGCGGAGATGAAGGACAGGCCGAGGCCCGCCATCACCGCCTGCTTGATGGTCTCGTTGGAGCCGATCTCCATGGCGATGGGGATGGGCATGATGCCGGCCTCCTCGAACACCCGCTCCATGAGAATGCGGGTGCCGGAACCCGGTTCGCGCACCAGCAGGGCCTCCCGCGCGATGTCCGCCGGGGTGATTCGCTTGCGCCGCCGCAGCAGCGGGTGGTGGGGCGGGGCGATCACCACATGAGGATGGTCGCCGATCAGCCGGGTCTCGGCCTCCAGCGCCGGCGGCGGGCGGCCCATGATGGCGAGGTCGAAATCGAGGCTGATCATGCCCCGCACGATGTCCTCGCGGTTGCCGATCATCAGCTTGAGCTCGATTTCCGGCCGTCGCCGCAGGAAGGCGGCGAGCGCCATGGGGGCGAAATACTTGGCGGTGGAGACCACCCCCACCACCACCGATCCACGCTCGGGGCTCTTCAGGGCGGCGATGGCGCGCTCGGCCTCTGACAAGGCGAGGGCGATGCGCTGCTGGGCGGCGAGAAGCTCCGCGCCAGCGGCGGTCGGTCGCAGCCGGCCGTCCACGCGCTCGAACACCGGGACACCGATGTCCTCCTCCAGCGCCTTCATCTGGGCGGTCACGGCCGGCGGGCTCAAACCCATGTCCTGCGCGGCTTTCGCGTAGGAGCCGGAGGTCGCGGCGAGGGCCACGAGGCGCAGCTGGCGCAAGGTCCAGTGGGGAGCCACTTCAGCTTTCCTGAATGGTTGCTTCACATCATTTAAATTTACCTGAAATCCGCCGGCCGGCAAGGTCGCCTCAACAAACAGGAGGGCCGCCATCATGGGTGCCGACGCCGCCATCGGGCAGATCAAGGACGCCAAGAAGAGATACGCCGCCGGCGTGCTCAAATACGCCCAGATGGGCTATTGGGACGGCGACTACGAGCCGAAGGACACCGACGTCCTGGCCCTCTTCCGCGTCACCCCGCAGGACGGCGTGGACCCCGTCGAGGCCGCCGCTGCCGTGGCCGGCGAAAGCTCCACCGCCACCTGGACCGTGGTGTGGACCGACCGCCTGACCGCCGCAGACCTCTACCGCGCCAAAGCCTACAAGGTGGAGCCGGTGCCGGGGCAGGTGGGGCAGTATTTCTGCTGGGTCGCCTACGACCTCGCGCTGTTCGAGGAAGGCTCCATCGCCAACCTCACCGCCTCGATCATCGGCAACGTCTTCTCGTTCAAGCCGCTGAAGGCGTGCCGGCTGGAGGACATGCGCCTGCCGGTGGCCTATGTGAAGACCTTCCGCGGCCCGCCCACCGGCATCGTGGTGGAGCGCGAGCGCCTCGACAAGTTCGGCCGCCCGCTGCTGGGCGCTACGACCAAGCCGAAGCTCGGTCTCTCCGGCAAGAACTACGGCCGCGTGGTCTATGAGGCGCTGAAGGGCGGCCTCGACTTCGTCAAGGACGACGAGAACATCAATTCCCAACCCTTCATGCACTGGCGCGACCGCTTCCTCTACTGCATGGAGGCGGTCAACAAGGCCCAGGCCGAGACCGGCGAGGTGAAGGGGCACTATCTGAACATCACCGCCGGGACCATGGAGGAGATGTACCGCCGCGCCGAGTTCGCCAAGGAACTGGGCTCTTGCATCGTGATGGTGGACCTCATCATCGGCTGGACCGCCATCCAGTCCATCTCCAACTGGTGCCGCGAGAACGACATGGTGCTGCACATGCACCGCGCCGGCCATGGCACCTACACGCGGCAGAAGGGCCACGGCATCTCCTTCCGGGTGATCGCCAAGTGGCTGCGCCTCGCCGGCGTGGACCATCTCCACACCGGCACCGCGGTGGGCAAGCTGGAAGGCGACCCCATGACCGTGCAGGGCTATTACAACGTCTGCCGCGAGATGGTGACGCAGACCGACTACACCCGCGGCCTGTTCTTCGACCAGGACTGGGCGGGCCTGCGCAAGGTGATGCCGGTCGCCTCGGGCGGCATCCATGCCGGCCAGATGCACCAGCTCATCGACCTGTTCGGCGAGGACGTGGTGCTGCAGTTCGGCGGCGGCACGATCGGCCATCCCGACGGCATCCAGACCGGCGCCACCGCCAACCGCGTCGCGCTGGAAGCCATGATCCTCGCCCGCAACGAGGGCCGGGACATCCGGAACGAGGGCCCGGAAATTCTCATCGAGGCAGCCAAATGGTGCCGTCCGCTGCGCGCGGCGCTCGATACCTGGGGCGAGGTGACCTTCAACTACGCCTCCACCGACACCTCCGACTTCGTCCCCACCGCCTCCGTCGCCTGAGGAGAGGACAGATGCGCATCACCCAAGGCACCTTCTCCTTCCTGCCCGACCTCACGCCGGCGCAGGTGAAGGCCCAGATCCAGTACGCCCTCGATCAGGGCTGGGCGGTCTCGGTGGAGCACACCGACGATCCGCACCCGCGAAACACCTTCTGGGAAATGTGGGGCCCGCCCATGTTCGACCTGCGCGACGCCGCCGGCGTCTATGGCGAGGTCGAGGCCTGCCGCTCCGCAAACCCCGGCCAATACGTGCGGGTCAACGCCTTCGACTCCGTCCGCGGATGGGAGACGGTGCGCCTCTCCTTCATCGTCCAGCGGCCCGCGCAGGAAGACGGCTTCCGCCTGGAGCGCACCGAAGGCCCCGGACGTACCCAGCGCTACGGCCTGCACCACCGGCAGTACTCCGCCGGCTGACCCGACACCGAGCTTCACCAGCGCGGACGTTCCCACCGCGCCACTCAACGCCGAGGTTCGAGCATGCTCAACGCAGCCTTTTCCGCACCGTCCGCCGCGTTGCCGGCAGAGGCCGCCGCGGGCAGGCTCGACCTCGGCGCTCTCTTTACCGAGAGCGAGGTTCCTGCATTTCTCGCCGAGCTGGACGAGGGCCTCATCGGGCTGAAGCCGGTGAAGCGGCGCATCCGCGAGATCGCCGCCCATCTCGTCATCGGCCGCGCCCGCGAGCGGCTCGGCCTCACCTCCGGCGCCCCCACGCTGCACATGGCATTCACCGGTAATCCCGGCACCGGCAAGACCACCGTCGCGCTCAAGATGGCGCAGATCCTCCATCGCCTCGGCTATGTGAGGCGGGGTCATCTTGTCTCGGTGACGCGGGACGATCTTGTGGGTCAATATATCGGACACACGGCACCGAAGACCAAAGAGATTCTTAAGAAGGCCATGGGCGGCGTCCTGTTCATAGACGAGGCTTATTATCTGTACCGGCCCGAGAACGAGCGGGATTACGGTCAGGAAGCCATCGAGATCCTATTGCAGGTGATGGAAAACCAGCGCGACGATCTGGTCGTGATCCTCGCCGGCTACAAGGACCGCATGGACCGCTTCTTCGAGAGCAATCCAGGCTTCCGCTCGCGCATCGCCCACCACATCGACTTCCCCGACTACGAGGACGTCGAGCTGGTGGAGATCGCCCGCACCATGGCGCAGGCGGCGGACTACGCCTTCGCGCCCGGGGCGGAAGCGGCACTGGTGGAATATGTGGCCAAGCGCCGGGCGCAGCCGAATTTCGCCAACGCCCGGTCCATCCGCAACGCCTTCGACCGCATGCGGCTGCGCCAGTCGCTGCGGCTGTTCGAGGAGGGCGGCCTCGCCGACCGCGCGGCCCTCGCCACCATCACCGAGGGCGACGTGCGCGCCAGCCGGGTGTTCGCCGGCGGCATCGACGCCCCGAAAGCCCCATCCCGTCCCGGCTGAGCCGGGCCCGTAGGACCTGCGAAGGCACGACGACCCAGGACCAAGTCAAGACGACCGAAGAACAAGACCGATGACGGCCCGAACAACGGGACGCGCGGAGGAGCCCTCAGGGAGACTGCCATGCTGGAGCCGAACGCCGATCATCCCGCCGCGCCTGCCGCCGGCGCCGGCATCACCCTCGCCTGTGCCCTCGACGAATGGGTCGGTGCCGATGCCCGCCGACGCGACGTCGCCGCGACGGTGACCGCCCTCGCCGCCGGCTGCGTGGCGTTGGCCGCCGCCATCGCCGAGGGGCCGCTTGCCGGCGACCTCGGGCGCACCCTGTCCTCGGGCGAGGCGGGGGAGGGGCAGAAGGCGCTGGACGTGATGGCCAACGACCTGGTCATCTCCGCCTTGCGCAACGCCCCGGTCGCGGCCGTCGCGTCGGAGGAGAACGACGCGCCGGTGCTGCTCGATGCGGACGCGCCGCTGCTCGTGGCCATCGATCCGCTGGACGGCTCGTCCAACATCGACACCTGCCTTTCGGTCGGCACCATCTTCGCGCTCTTCCCCCGACGCGAGGGGGCCGATGCCGCAAGCGTCGAGGCCTTCCTGCAGAACGGGCGGGAGATGCTGGCGGGGGGCTACGTGCTCTATGGCCCGCACACCGCGCTGATGCTCACCGTGGGCGCGGGCACCTGGCACTTCGCCCTCGACCGTGGCGGCACCTTCCGCCTGGTGAATGCCGACGTGCGGGTGAGGGAGGACACGGCGGAATTCGCCATCAACATGTCCAACTACAACCACTGGGACGAGCCGGTGCGGGCCTATGTGGACGATTGCCTCGCCGGCCGGAAGGGGCCGCGCGAGCGCGACTTCAACATGCGCTGGGTGGCCTCGATGGTGGCCGACGCCCACCGCATCTTCCAGCGCGGCGGCGTGTATCTTTATCCCGGCGACGGCCGCAAGGGCTATTCAGCCGGCCGCCTGCGGCTGCTCTACGAGGCCTTCCCGGTGGCCTTCATGATGGAGCAGGCCAGGGGAGGCGCCAGCGACGGGCGCGCCCCCATCCTCGACCTGTCCGCCTCGGGCCTGCACCAGCGCGTGCCCTTCGTGTTCGGCTCGCGCGACGAGGTCGCACGCGTCGCGCGCTATCACCTGGAGCAGGCCGGCCACGGCGAGCGCTCGCCGCTGTTCGCCCGCCGCGGCCTGTTCATCTGATCCTTCGCGCCCTGCGGATCCGGAACTCAAATGTCCATCAAGCATCCCATCATCGTCGTCACCGGTTCGTCGGGGGCCGGCACGACCTCCGTCAAGCGCACCTTTGACCAGATCTTCCGCCGCGAGGGGGTGAAGGCCGCCTATGTGGAAGGCGACGCCTTCCATCGCTACGACCGCTACGAGATGCGGGAGCTGATGGCCGTTGAGGCCGCCAACGGCAACAAGCATTTCAGCCATTTCTCGCCCGAGACCAATCTCCTCGGCGAACTGGGCCAGCTGTTCAAGGACTATGGCGCCACCGGAACGGGACGGTTCCGCCACTATGTCCACGATGCCGAGGAGGCCAAGGCCTACGGCACCGAGCCCGGCCGCTTCACAGGCTGGGAAGATCTGGAGGGCGGCACGGACCTTCTGTTCTACGAGGGGCTGCACGGGGCCGTGGTCACCGGCGACCTCAACCTCGCACAGCATGCCGACCTGAAGATCGGCGTGGTGCCGGTGATCAATCTGGAGTGGATCCAGAAGATCCATCGCGACAAGTCCACCCGCGGCTATTCCACCGAAGATGTCACTGACACCATCCTGCGGCGGATGCCCGATTACGTGCGCTACATCTGCCCGCAATTCACCGAGACCGACATCAACTTCCAGCGCGTGCCGACGGTGGACACTTCCAACCCGTTCATCGCCCGCTGGATCCCGACGCCAGACGAATCCATGGTCGTGATCCGCTTCCGCGACCCGCACGGCATCGATTTTCCCTATCTCCTGTCGATGATCCACAACTCCTTCATGTCGCGGGCGAATTCCATCGTCATCCCGGGCAACAAGCAGGACCTTGCCATGCAGCTCCTGCTGACCCCGCTGATCATGAAGCTGATGGACAGGAAGCGCCGCGCCGGCTGAGCCCGCGCGGCAGACACGAGGCGCCGGCGGGCGCCGAGCTTCCCTCCCCCGCGCCGGGGGGAGGGCGAGGGGGGAGGGTGGCACGTCCTGGAAGCCCTTGGACGCGTGGCTGCCGCCCTCCCCCCGTCTCCCGGATGGAAACCCGGCCGACGGTACGCCTGCCGGGCCGATGGAAGGACACGCGCCATGACTGCTCAAGCGAGCGCCGCCCATGCCAGCACCGCCTATTCCGGCACGGCGCCGGTCGGCTCTGCCAAGCCCCTGCCGGTGCCGGCCGCCAACCTCGACCGCTCCCCGGGCGCCCTCGGCTGGCCGGTGACGGCGGCGCTGCGCGCCCTCGCCATGGACGGCGTGGAGCAGGCGAAGTCGGGCCATCCCGGCGCGCCCATGGGCATGGCGGAGATCGCCGCCGTGCTGTGGCGCGAGCACCTGCGGCACAATCCCGCCGATCCCGCATGGCCGGACCGCGACCGCTTCGTGCTGTCCAACGGACACGGCTCCATGCTGATCTACGCGCTGCTGCACCTCACCGGCTACGATCTGCCCATCGCCGAGCTGAAGCGCTTCCGCCAGCTGCATTCGCGGACGCCGGGCCATCCCGAGCTCGGGATGACGCCGGGGGTGGAAACCACCACCGGCCCCCTCGGCCAGGGCCTCGCCAATGCGGTGGGCATGGCCATCGCCGAGAAGACCCTGGCCGCCCAGTTCAACCGGCCGGGCCTCGCCATCGTCGATCACCGCACCTTCGTCTTCCTCGGCGACGGCTGCCTGATGGAGGGCGTGAGCCACGAGGCCTGCTCGCTGGCGGGGCGCCTCGGCCTCGGCAAGCTCGTCGCCTTCTATGACGACAACGGCATCTCCATCGACGGCAGGGTGGAGGAGTGGTTCCCGGACGACACGCCGGCGCGCTTCGCCGCCTATGGCTGGCAGGTGATCCGGGACGTGGACGGCCACGACCCGGCCATGCTGCGCGACGCCATGGAGGCGGCCCTCGCCGAGACCGGCAAGCCGACGCTCATCTGCTGCAAGACCACCATCGGCCGCGGCGCGCCCACCAAGGAAGGCCACCAGGACACCCACGGCGCGCCGCTGGGCGCCGAGGAGATCGCCCGCACCCGCGCCGCCATGGGCTGGGACCACGCGCCCTTCGAGGTGCCGGACGACATCTACGCTTTGTGGGACGCCCGCAAGGCCGGCGCTGCCCGCCAGTCCGCCTGGGAGGCGCGCATGGAGGCCTATGCCCGCGCCTATCCGCAAGAGGCGGCCGAATTCCGCCGCCGCCTCAAAGGCGACCTCTCCGCAACCTTCGCGCCGACCTATGCGGCGGCCCTGAAGGCGACCGTCGAAAAAGCCGAGACGGTGGCCACCCGCAAGGCCAGCCAGCAGGCCCTCGCGGCCCTCGCCCCGGCGGTGCCGGAATTCCTCGGCGGCTCGGCGGACCTCGCGCACTCCAACCTCACCACCTTCCCCGGCGCGGTGCCGATCACCCGCGATCCGGCCGGCAACCAGATCTTCTACGGCGTGCGCGAGTTCGGCATGTCGGCGATTGCCAACGGCATCGCGCTGCACGGCGGCTTCATCCCCTTCGTCGCCACCTTCCTGGTGTTCTCGGACTATGCCCGCAACGCCATGCGCATGAGCGCGCTCATGGGCCAGCGGGTGATCTACATCCTCACCCACGATTCCATCGGCCTCGGCGAGGATGGCCCCACCCATCAGCCGGTGGAGCATGTGGAGAGCCTGCGCCTCATCCCGAACCTCGATGTGTGGCGCCCCGCCGACACGGTCGAGACTCTGGCCGCCTGGCACGCCGCCCTGACCCGCACCGACGGGCCGAGCGCGCTCATCCTGTCGCGGCAGAACCTGCCCTGCTGGCCGCGCGACGCCGCGCAGCTCGACGCCATCGAGGCCGGCGCCTATGTGCTGCGCGAGAGCGAGGGGCTCGCCCGCGCGGTGCTGGTAGCGACCGGCTCCGAGGTGAAGCTGGCGGTGGCGGCGGCGGACCTGCTCGACACGGCGGGCATCCCTACCCGCATCGTCTCCATGCCCTGCCGCGAGCGCTTCGAGGCGCTGACCGAAACCGAGCGTGCCACCCTGTTTCCCAAGGGTGTGCCCGTGGTGGCGGTGGAGGCGGGCGTGACCCGCGGCTGGCGCGGCCTCTCCGGCACGCGCGCCGACGCCATCACCGCCATCGGCATCGACCGCTTCGGCGAATCCGCGCCGGAAAAGGATCTTTGGCCGCTCTTCGGCTTCACCGCCGAGGCCGTGGCCGACGCCGTGCGCCGCGCGGTGGGGTGAGACGTCTCGCGTCCCGGCCGACTGCAACGGAGCGGACGCGCAGCGGAAGGAGAGCCGGGACCCAGCGCACAGGTACGCCGAGCGCGGCATCCGAAACAGACGTCCCCGGGTCCTGACTGCTGCGCAGACGTTTTGCGCTGGACCCCGGCTCGGCACTCCGGCTGACGCCGTCGCTGGGCCGGGGAACCATCAAGGATTGAACAGAAGGAGAGGACAATGGCCCTCGTTTCCATGCGCCAGCTGCTCGACCATGCGGCCGAGCATTCCTACGGACTGCCGGCCTTCAACGTGAACAACATGGAGCAGGTGAAGGCGATCATGGACGCAGCCCGCGCCACGTCCTCGCCCGTCATCCTCCAGGGCTCGGCCGGCGCGCGCAAATATGCCGGCGAGCCCTTCCTGCGCCATCTCATCGCCGCCGCCGTGGAGGCCTATCCCGAAATCCCGGTGGTGATGCACCAGGACCATGGCGCCTCCCCCGCCGTCTGCATGGGCGCCATCAAGTCCGGCTTCTCCTCGGTGATGATGGACGGCTCGCTCAAGGAAGACGGCAAGACCCCGGCGGACTACGACTACAACGCCTCCGTCACCGCCAAGGTGGTGGAGCTGGCCCATGCGGTGGGTGTCTCCGTGGAAGGCGAGCTGGGCTGCCTCGGCTCGCTGGAGACCGGCAAGGGCGAAGCCGAGGACGGCCACGGCGCCCAGGAGGCCCTCGACCACTCCCGCCTCCTGACCGACCCCGATGAGGCCGCCGAATTCGTGAAAGCCACCCAGTGCGATGCACTGGCCATCGCCATCGGCACCTCCCACGGCGCCTACAAGTTCACCCGCAAGCCCACCGGCGACATTCTCGCCATCGACCGCATCAAGGCCATCCACCAGCGCATCCCCACCACCCATCTGGTAATGCACGGCTCATCCTCTGTGCCGCAGGAGCTGTTGGAGGAAATCCGCACCTATGGCGGCGACATCAAGGAGACCTATGGCGTGCCGGTGGAGGAGATCCAGGAGGGCATCCGCTACGGCGTGCGCAAGGTGAATATCGACACCGACATCCGCCTCGCCATGACCGCCGCCATCCGCCGCGTCGGTGCGAAGAACAAGTCCGAGTTCGACCCGCGCAAGTTCATGGCCGCCGCCATGGACGAGGCCAAGAAGGTCTGCATCTCCCGCTTCGAGGCCTTCGGCTCCGCCGGCAAGGCGGAGAAGATCCGCCCCGTGGAGCTGGACGACATGGCCAGGCGCTACGCCTGCGGCGAGCTCGCCCAGGTGGTGCATTGAGCGCACGGCTGGCGCCGACGCGGCGCGGTGACTATAGGAATGCCTGAGGCGGTCGCGGCCGCCGCGTTCCCCGGACACGCGACAGCGCAGCTGGCGCGCCGATCCGGGGTCCAGGGAATGATCCTGCGCAGCAGGCTCTTCCCGAGACGGTCATGAAGGCAGCCGCCTTCGGCGCAGTCTTGCGCTGGGCCCCGGCTCTCCTTCCGCTGACGCTCCAGTCGGCCGGGGCACCGAACCGTGCGCCGCCTATCCAGACGCTGAGGAGAGACACCCATGGCCCGCGCCCATCCCATCATCGCCCCGTCCATCCTCTCGGCGGATTTCGCCCGGCTCGGCGCCGAGGTGGATGCGGTGCTGGAGGGCGGCGCGGAGTGGATCCATTTCGACGTGATGGACAACCATTACGTCCCCAACCTCACCATCGGCCCGCTGATCCTCCAGTCCCTGCGCAAGGCGACCAAGGCGTTCGTGGACGTGCATCTCATGGTGAAGCCGGTGGACGGCATGATCGAGGCCTTCGCCAGCGCCGGCGCCGACCTCATCTCCTTCCATCCGGAAGCCTCCGAGCATGTGGACCGCTCGCTCCAGCTCATCCGGTCGAAGGGCGTGAAGGCGGGCCTCGTGTTGAACCCCGCCACTCCCCTTTCGGTGCTGGACTACACGCTGGACGCCCTCGACTTGGTGCTGGTCATGTCGGTGAACCCCGGCTTCGGCGGGCAGGCCTTCATCCCCTCGGCCCTCGACAAGCTGAAGGCCATCCGCGAGCGCATCGACGCATCCGGCCGCGACATCCGGCTGGAGATCGACGGCGGGGTGAAGGTGGACAATATCGGTGCCATCGCGGCCGCGGGGGCGGACACCTTCGTTGCCGGCAGCGCCATCTATGGCGCCAAGGACTATGCCGCCACCATCGCCGCCATGAAGCACGAGATCGCCGCCGCAACCGGCACCGCCGCGGCGGCCTGAGGGCAACGGCGTCCCGTTTCGGGACGGCCTCCGCACGCAAGGCGAACGCACCGGGACCGAATCGGTGCGGGCAGGACCTTCCCCATCCGTTCCTCCGACACCACCCTTTCCTTCGGCGCTGGCCGGGGCTCTAATCAAAACGATTAGGGTTCGCCCTC
Organism: Xanthobacter pollutisoli; assembly: GCF_040044995.1. Classification (NCBI taxonomy): domain Bacteria; kingdom Pseudomonadati; phylum Pseudomonadota; class Alphaproteobacteria; order Hyphomicrobiales; family Xanthobacteraceae; genus Xanthobacter; species Xanthobacter pollutisoli. Next base: position 117,831 of record NZ_JBDZDP010000007.1, on the reverse strand, counting down.
AAGACCAAGACGCCCAAGGACCAGACCGCGATGCCCCTCACCCTCGGCGTGATTGCCGACGATTATACCGGCGCCTCCGACCTCGCGAACACGCTGAGCAAGGAGGGCGTCCGCACCGTGCAGACCATCGGCGTCCCGGACGATGGCCTGCATCTGCCCGACACCGACGCCGTCGTGGTCTCGCTGAAGAGCCGCTCCATCCCGGCGGACGAAGCCGTGGCGCTGGTTCTCGCTGCCCACCAGTGGCTCAAGGCGCGCGGCGCGTCGCACATCCTGTTCAAGGTGTGCTCCACCTTCGATTCCACCGATGCCGGAAACATCGGTCCCGTTACTGATGCCCTGCGCAGGGCCACCGGCGCCGGCATCGTTCCGGTGACGCCGGCCTTCCCGGAGACAGGGCGCACCGTCTACATGGGCCACCTCTTCGTGGGCACCGTTCCGCTGAACGAAAGCCCGCTGAAGGACCACCCGCTTAATCCCATGACCGATTCGGACCTGAAGCGGGTCCTCGCCCGCCAGAGCGTCGGCAAGGTGGGTCTCGTGCCGTTGAAGGACGTGGCCCGGGGCGCCGCGGCCGTCTCCGCCAGGCTGGCGCAGCTGGAGCAGGAGGGGTGCATCGCCGCCATCGTCGATGGGGTGTTCGATCCGGATCTGGAGGCGGTCGGCACGGCGGCGGCGGCGCTGCCGCTCTCCACCGGCGCGTCCGGCCTTGGTCTCGGCCTCGCGCGGGCGCTGGTGGGCGAGGGGCGGGTGCTGCGGCAGGCGGGCGACGGCGCCACCATCGCCGCCGGAATCGGCGGATCCGCCGCCGTCGTGGCCGGCAGCTGTTCGGCCGCGACGCTGGAGCAGATCGCCGTCGCCGAGGCGGCAATGCCGGTGCTGCGCCTTTCGGCGGAGCGGCTCGTCACCCATCCGGTGGAGGAGGTCGGCGCCGCCCTCGGCTGGGCGCGGGCGCGGCTTCAGGACGGGCCGGTGCTGATCGCGGCGAGCGACACCCCCGACAAGGTCGCCGAGGTCCAGGCCCGCTTTGGCCGCACCGCGGCGGGGCTCGCCGTGGAGCACGGCACGGCCGCCATTTCCGAGGGGCTGGTGGCCGCCGGGGTGCGCCGCCTGGTCCTCGCCGGCGGCGAGACCTCGGGGGCGAGCGTCGACCGGCTGAAAATCCCGGCCTTCCTGGTGGGACCCGAGATCGCCCCCGGCGTCCCGCTGCTGCGCACCGAGGGGCAGGCCGGCGAGCCCATGGTGCTGGCGCTGAAGTCCGGCAATTTCGGCGGGCCGGACTTCTTTGCGAAAGCCCTCAAGATGATGGGCCACTGAGTCCCGGACAAGCGACAGCAGAGCTGGAGCGCTGATCCGGGGGGCTGAGAAAGCGCGGCGAAGCCGGCGATCCGACGAACCCCGGATTTAGCCGCCTCCGGTGACACTTGCGCTGGGCCCCGGCTCGCATTGCGCTGACGCTGCATGCGTCCGGGGCGGGAGGGTGGCTCCTTATTCCCCTGGCTGCAGGGCGTGCGGCGCAGGTGCGTGGGGCGCCGGCGGGGTGTCGGTGAGGGTGGCGTGCCCGTGCTGGGTGAGCGGCCGGTTGCCCGACAGCGCCCGCAGCATCACGTAGAACACCGGCGTCAGGAAGATGCCGAAGAAGGTGACGCCGATCATGCCGGCGAACACCGCCGTGCCCATGGCCTGGCGCATTTCCGCGCCGGCGCCGATGGAGGTGACGAGCGGCACCACGCCCATGATGAAGGCGAGCGACGTCATCAGGATGGGCCGCAGCCGCAGCCGGCTCGCCTCCATGGCGGCCTGCACGGGGGTGCGTCCGGCGAATTCCAGCTCGCGAGCGAACTCCACGATGAGGATGGCGTTCTTCGCCGAGAGGCCCACGAGAACCACAAGGCCGATCTGGGTGAAGACGTTGTTGTCCCCGCCCGCGAGCCACACGCCGGTCATGGCCGCGAGCAGCCCCGTCGGCACGATCATGATGATGGCGAGCGGCAGCATGAGGCTTTCATACTGCGCGGCCAGGACCAGGAAGACGAGGAAGATGGCCAGCGGGAACACCCACACCGCAGAATTGCCGGCAAGGATGTCCTGATAGGTCAGCTCCGTCCATTCGAAGGAGAAGCCCTTGGGCAGGGTCTGGGCGGCGATGCGCTCCACCGCCGCCTGCGCCTCGCCCGAGGAGAAGCCGGGCGCGGCGCCGCCGTTCACGTCGGCCGAGAGGAAGCCGTTGTAGCGCATGGCCCGCTCCGGCCCCGCGGCCGAGCGCACCTTGAGCAGCGCCGAGAGGGGGATCATCTCGCCGGTCTGCGAGCGCACCTTCAGCGTCCCCACGTCCTCCGCCCGCGCCCGGAACGGGGCGTCGGCCTGGACGCGGACCGTGTAGGTACGGCCGAACTTGTTGAAGTCATTCACATAGGACGAGCCGAGATAGATCTGCATGGTCTCGAACACGTCGGTGACGGCGACGTTGAGCTGGCGTGCCTTCACCCGGTCGATGTCGGCGAAGAGCTGGGGCACGTTGACCTGATAGGAGGAGAACAGGCCGGCGAGCTCCGGCGCCTGCCGCGCCGCCCCGAGGAAGGCCTTGGTGGCCTGGTCCAGCGCTTCGTAGCCGAGGCCGGCGCGGTCCTCGATCTGGAACTTGAAGCCGCCGATGGTGCCGAGGCCCTGCACCGGCGGGGGCGGGAACATGGCGATCATGGCGTCGGGAATGGCGGCGAACTTGCCGTTCAGCTTCATGGCGATGGCGTTGCCGTTCAGGGACGGGTCGCGGCGGGCCTCGAACTCGTCCAGGCCGACGAAGACGATGCCGGAGTTGGACGAATTGGTGAAGCCGTTGATGGAAAGCCCCGGGAAGGCGATGGCGGAGGCAACGCCGGGCTCCTTCAGGGCCACGTCGCTCATCTTGCGGATGACCTCCTCTGTGCGGTCGAGGGTGGCGCCGTCGGGCAGCTGGGCGAAGCCCACGAGATACTGCTTGTCCTGCCCCGGCACGAAGCCGGGCGGCACGGCGCGGAACAGCACCACGGTCATCGCCACGAGCACGAGATAGACGCCCACCATCAGCACCTTGTGGCCGATGACGCGGCGGACCACCCCGCCATAGGCGTCGGAGCTCTTCGCGAAGGCCTTGTTGAAGCCGCGGAAGAACCAGCCGAACAGGCGGTCCATGATGCGGGTGAGACGGTCCTTGGGCGCATCATGGCCCTTGAGGAGGAGCGCCGCGAGGGCCGGCGACAGGGTGAGCGAGTTGACCGCCGAGATCACCGTCGAGATGGCGATGGTGAGGGCGAACTGCTTGTAGAACTGTCCCGTCAGACCAGTGATGAAGGCGAGCGGCACGAACACCGCGATCAGCACCAGGGCGATGGCGATGATCGGGCCCGAGACCTCCTGCATGGCCCGGTAGGTGGCCTCGCGGGGGGAGAGCCCGTTCTCGATGTTGCGCTCGACGTTCTCCACCACCACGATGGCGTCATCCACCACGATGCCGATGGCGAGCACCAGGCCGAACAGGGTGAGCGCGTTGATGGAGAAGCCGAAGACGTGCATCACCGCGAACGTGCCGACGATGGACACCGGCACCGCCAGCAGCGGAATGATGGAGGCCCGCCAGGTCTGCAGGAAGACGATCACCACCAGCACCACCAGGGCGACGGCTTCCAGCAGGGTGTGGACCACGGCGTCGATGGAGGCGCGCACGAACTGGGTGGTGTCGTAGACGATGGAATAGTCCACGCCCTCCGGCATGTTCTGCTTGATCTCCTCCATCACCCGGCGGGTGTCGTCGGCGATGCGGATGGCGTTGGAGCCGGGCGCCTGGAAGATCGGCACCGCCACCGCCTGGGTGTTGTTGAGCAGCGAGCGCAGGGCGTATTCGGACGCGCCGAGCTCGATGCGGGCGATGTCCTTCAAGAGCACGATCTCGCCGCCGGTGCCGTTCTTCACGACGATGTTGCCGAACTCCTCCTCGTTGGCGAGACGGCCCTGGGCATTGATGGAGAGCTGCAGGTCGAGGCCCTGGGCGGCGGGCGAGGCGCCCACCACGCCGGCCGCCGCCTGCACGTTCTGGGCGCGGATCTCGCGCACCACGTCGGCGGCGGACAGCCCATGCTCGGCCACCTTCTGCGGGTCGAGCCAGATGCGCATGGAATAGTCGCCGGCGCCGAACAGCTGCACCTGCCCTACGCCCTCGATGCGGGCGAGGCGGTCCTTCACGTTCAGCACCGCGTAGTTGCGCAGATAGGTCGTGTCGTAGCGGTTGTTGGGCGAGATGAGGTGCACCACCATGGTGAGGTCGGGCGAGGACTTCACTGTGGTCACGCCGAGGCGCCGCACCTCTTCCGGCAGGCGCGGCTCGGCCTGGGAGATGCGGTTCTGCACCAGCTGCTGCGCCCGGTCAGGATCGGTGCCGAGGCGGAAGGTCACGGTCAGGGTCATCAGGCCGTCGGTGGTGGCCTGGCTGGACATGTAGAGCATGTCCTCGACGCCGTTGATGGCCTCCTCCAGCGGAGTGGAGACGGTTTCGGCGATGACCTTGGGATTGGCGCCCGGATAGGTCGCGCGCACCACCACCTGCGGCGGCACCACCTCGGGATATTCCGAGATGGGCATGGCCCGCATGGCGATGAGGCCGGCGAGGAAGATCATCACGGACAGGACGCCCGCGAAGATCGGGCGATCGATGAAGAAACGGGACAGGTTCATGGCATCCTCCCCACGTCGCGTGGGTTGAGCGGACTTGGGGACATGCGAACACACGCGCCGGGAACAGCGCCGGCACCAGCGCGAAGCCACGCCCGCCGCACACAGCGCGGCAGGCGCGGGCAGATCGGGAGGTGAGGGCCACGCCGCACGCCGGGGGCGCAGCGCCCGACGTGACCCTCACCCGGCCCCCGCGCGGCCGAAGCCGACGGGGGAAGCGGGAAAGCTCAGTTTGCCGCGGTGGGCACCGCGGCCGCCGTCACCCGCATGGGCACCGGCTCAGGGGTCACTTCGGCGCCGGGCCGCACACGGTGGAGGCCGTTGACCACGACGCGCTCGCCGGCCTTCAGCCCGCTCGTCACCACGCGCAGGCCTTCCACCGGAGCGCCGAGGGTCACCTCGCGCCACACCGCCTTGTTGGCGGCGTCCACCACGAACACGAACTTCTTGTCCTGGTCGGTGCCCACCGCCCGCTCGCTCACGAGGAGCGCCGGCTCGGTGCTCGGCTGGCCCATCTCCAGGCGGACGAACTGGCCGGGCAGAAGCCGCCCGTCGGGATTGGCGAAGCGGGCGCGCACCCGCACCGTGCCGGTGCGGGGATCCACCTGATTGTCCACCAGCTGCATCACGCCCTCCAGCGGCTGGGTGCCGGCGGTGGTGGTCATCAAAACGGGAATGCGGTCCAGCCGGTCGGCCACGTCGCCGCCGGCGCCGAGCCCGGCGAGCGCGCGGCCAACAGTCGCCTCGTCGGCGCTGAAGCTGGCGTAGATGGGATCCACCGAGACCAGGGTGGTGAGCACCGGCGCGCCGGGACCGGCCGCGACGAGGTTGCCCACCGTGATCTCGGACTTGCCCACCCGGCCGGAGACCGGCGCACGCACCCGGGTGTAGGAAAGGTTCAGCTTGGCGGAGGCGAGCTTCGCCTGGGCCGAGCGCAGCGCGGCCTCGGCGGCGCGCTGGCCGTTCAGGCGCTCGTCGAGGGTGCTCTGGGACAGGGTCTTGGTGGTGAAAAGCTTCTCGCCGCGCTCCAGCTCGCTGCGGGCGAGGTCGAGCCGCGCCTGTGCCGCCGCGACCTGCGCCTCGGTCTCGGAGACCTCGGCCTCGTAGGGCTCGGGGTCGATGGAGACCAGGAGCTCACCCTGCTTCACCAGGGCGCCTTCGCGGAAATGCACCGCCTTGATGGCGCCGGCGACGCGGGAGCGCACCTCCACCCGCTCCACCGCCTCGAGGCGGCCGGAGAAGGTGTCGAACAGGCGCGCGTCGCGCTGCTCGATGGTTGCGACGGAGACCGGCACCGCGGGCGGGGCGGCAGCCGCCGCCGGCTTCTCCGCATGGGCGTCGCCCTCGCGCGGCAGGCCGTAGAGGATGCCGAACACCGCGAGCACCGCGAAGGCGCTGATGAGCATCCCTTCGCGCAGGCGGGACTTGCGCGCGGCGGTCTTGTCGGCGGGGCGGGGCGCGTCGGGGGTGGGGGGCGTTGCGTCGAGGGCGGTCATCGGGGCAATCCTTGAAAGGTTCAACAGGTGGCGTTCAAAGGACGGGCGCGCCGGCCTTGGGCCGACTCGCGCGTTTCCCGGGACGCGTGGATTCGAAGAAGCGGGCGAACAGGTCGCGCATGGTGGCGCCCCAGGCGGCGGGCTTCGGCTCGGGACAGGAAATGCTGTCTGGCCAGTGGGTCGGGCCTTCGAGCAAGTGGAGGCGGGTGTCGACGCCCGCTTCCTCCAGAACCGCGGCGTAGCGCTGGCTTTCGTCGCACATGGGGCAGTCCTCGGCGCTCACCACCAGCGCCGGGGGCAGCGCCTTCAGGCGGCAGGAGGCGAGGGGAGCGGCGTAGGGATGGCCGGCCTTTTCCGGGGAGCCGAGATAGGTCTGCCAGCCGTCCGCCCACTTGCATCCGCTGCTGCCGGCGTCGGCACGCCGGATGGAAGCGGTCGCGAGGCTCGGGTCGAGCATGGGCGAAACGAGGATCTGGCCGGCGAGGGGAGGCGATTGCTGGTCACGCGCCATCATGGCGAGGCCGGCAGCGAGGTTGCCACCCGATTCCTCCCCGGCCACATAGAGGGGCGCGGTGCGCCCGGCGAATTCGGCACGCTGGCGGTAGAGGGCGCCGAGCGCCGCGAAGCCAGCGGTCAAGGCGAACGGAAAGGGATGGTCGCTGGCCAGCGGGTAGTCCACCGAGGCCACCACCGCCCCGGCGGAGGCGATGAGCCCGGCGATATAGGCTCCGCATTCCAGCGTGCCGCCGGTGAAGGCGCCGCCGTGCAGGTGGAGGACCAGGGGCACAGAACCTCGCGCCGGGCGCGTGCCATAGAGGCGGGCGGGCATCTGGCCAGCCTCCGTCTCGATGGAAATGTCGCGCCACGTCGGGGTCATCGGTCGGGTCTCTCGCTTCTGTCACGGGCTTGTGCAGTGCAAGAACCATATTGGCGCGCTAGATGCGGATAAACACCCTTTCAGTGACAACATTGTTCACATATGGGAATAATCGCGTCTATTAGATGCCGATGAGGTCGTGATCATGGATCAGCTTGCTGCGATGCGGGCATTCGTGCGCGTGGTGGAGACCGGCAGCTTCACCCGCTCGGCGGACCTTATGGGAATGCCCAAGGCCACCTTGACCAAGCATGTGCAGACGCTTGAGGCGCATCTGCGCACCCGTCTGTTCAACCGCACTACCCGCCGGGTGACGGTGACGCCCGACGGCGCCGCTTATTATGAGCGCGCCCTCGCCATTCTGCACGACATCGACGAACTGGACGGCTCGCTCTCCTCCGCCCAGGCGGCGCCCCGCGGGCGGCTTCGCATCGACATTTCGCCCTCGCTGGCGACGCGCCTGCTGATTCCGGCGCTGCCCGACTTCTTCGCCCGGTTTCCCGACATCAGCATCGACGTCGGCTGCACCGACCGGCCGGTGGACCTGCTGAGCGAGAACGTGGACTGCGTCATCCGGGTCGGCGAGATCCAGGATCCCAATCTCGTGGCGCGGCGCATCGGTGTGCTGCGCTTCGCCACCGTCGCGGCGCCCGACTACATCGCTCGCAACGGCGCGCCGTCCCATCCGCAGGATTTCGACGACGACCACGTGATGGTGCGCTATTTCAGCTCCCAGAGCGGCCGCTACTATCCGTTCGATTTCAACCGCGGCAACGAGACCGTGGAACTGACCGGCCGCTACCGCGTCGCCACCAACGATGGCAACGCCTATGTGGCGGCCGCGCTGGCGGGGCTCGGGGTGGTGATGGCGCCGCTGTTCCAGGTGGAGGAGCACCTGCGCTCCGGCGCCCTCGTGCGCGTGCTGCAGGAGTGGGACGGCGGCGAGATGCCCATCCATGTCGTCTACCCGCCGAGCCGACACCTCACCAACCGCCTGCGCGTCTTCGTCGACTGGGTGGCGGACCTGTTCGCCCGCTCCGAGCTGTCGCGCCGGCAGGCGGCCTGAGCGGGGATCAGTCGTCCGAGTAGCGCTGCTCGGCCCACGGGTCGCCGCGCATGTGATAGCCGCGCTCCTCCCAGAAGCCGGCCTTGTCGCGGGCGATGAACTCGATGCCCTTCAGCCACTTGGCGCTCTTCCAGAAATACAGGTGAGGCACCACGAGGCGCACCGGCGCGCCGTGCTCCTGGGTCAGGGGCGCCCCCTCCCACGAATGGGCCAGCAGCGCGTCCTCCACGGCGAAATCGGCGAGGGGCAGGTTGGTGGTGTAGCCGTCGTAGCTGTGCAGCATCACCGCCGCCGCATGGGGCGCAGGGCGCACCAGCTCCATGAGGTCGCGGGTGAGCACGCCCTCCCACGTGTTGTCATAGCGTGACCACGTGGTCACGCAGTGGATGTCGCTCACGTTGCGGCTCTGGGGCAGCGCGGTGAAAGCCGCCCAGTCGAGCGAGACGGCGTGCTCCACTGCGCCGGAAATGTCGAGCCGGAAGGCCTCGCGCGTCACCACCGGCTGGAGGCCGAGGTCCAGCACCGGCCAGTCGCGCACCAGATGCTGGCCCGGCGGCAGGCGTTCTGAGTCCGGACGGGAGATGCGGCCGGTGAGGAAGCGGCCTTCCTCGGCCCAGCGCTGCTTCGTGGTGGTGAGCTTGGTGTCGGGGGGTACGGCGTCTTCGCTCATGGCGGCAACTCCTGGCGGGGCGGTTCCAGGCGGAAGGAGCGCCCATGATGCCACGCCGGCGCCGCCCGCGAAACGTTCGCCGTCCTACCCCCACCTCGGCCCGCGCGCTTGCCCTCGCGGCTGCGGTGTGGGAGAGGGCTCGCCCGAAGGCGGCTTTCAGGAGATTTCGGCGTGGCGCAGACGGCAGCGGGGTTTGCGGATCTGACGGCGGAGCTCGCCCCGCGCCTGCCCGAGCTGCGCGGTACGCTGAGCGCCAACGCTCCTCTGGCGGAGCTCACCTGGTTCCGCGTCGGCGGCCCGGCCCAGCTGCTACTGGCGCCCGCCGATGCCGACGACCTCGCTTATGTGCTTGGACGCATCCCGGCCGACCTGCCGGTGACGGTGATCGGCCTCGGCTCCAACCTCATCGTGCGCGACGGCGGGGTGCCCGGCCTCGTCGTGCGCCTCGGCCGCGGCTTCACCGATGTGAGCGTCGAGGGCAGCCGTATTACAGCCGGCGCCGGGGTCCCGGACGTGAAGGTGGCCCGCGCCGCCGCCGATGCCGGGCTTGCCGGCTTCGCCTTCCTGCGCGGCATTCCCGGCGCCGTGGGCGGCGTGCTGCGCATGAACGGCGGTGCCTACGGCGGCGAGACGAAGGACATCCTGGTGGAGGCGGAGGGCGTCACCCGCGCCGGCGCGAAGGTGCGTTACGACAATGCGCAGATGAGCTTCACCTATCGCCATTGCGCCGTGCCCGACGACGTGATCTTCACCCGCGCCACCTTCGAGGGCCGCCCCGGCGATCCGGCCGCCATCGCGGCGGAGATGGCCAAGATCACCGAGAGCCGGGAGGCAACCCAGCCCATCAAGAGCCGCACCGGCGGCTCCACCTTCAAGAACCCGCCCGGCACCAGCGCCTGGAAGCTGGTGGACGCCGCCGGCTGCCGCGGCCTCACCATCGGGCGCGCACAGGTCTCCGAGCTGCACACCAATTTCCTCATCAACCTCGGCGGCGCCACGGCGGCGGAGATCGAGGGTCTGGGCGAGGAGGTGCGCCGCCGCGTCAAGGCGCAGTCCGGCGTGGAGCTGGAGTGGGAGATCAAGCGCATCGGTCTGCCGCTCGCCGCAGGCTGAAGCGTTAGCAAAACGGAAATCGACGCGGCGCCATGGTGCTGGCGCAAAGGTGCTCTCTTGAGCGCTATCGCCGACGCGTGCCGGCGGCGCAACGAACGGGAATGGGCTGATGGCGAAACATGTGGCGGTGCTGATGGGCGGCTGGTCCTCCGAGCGCGAGGTCTCCCTGCGCTCCGGCGCCGCCTGCGCCGCCGCCCTGGAGGGTGCGGGCTATCAGGTGACGCGGGTGGACGTGGCGCGCGACGTCGCCGAGGTGCTGGCGAAGCTCAAGCCTGACGTGGTGTTCAACGTGCTCCACGGCGCCCCGGGGGAGGACGGCACCATCCAGGGCATCCTCGAAATCCTGCGCATCCCCTACAGCCACTCGGGCGTGCTGGCCTCGGCGCTGGCTATGGACAAGGCACAGGCCCGCATCACGCTCGCCGCAGCCGGAGTGCCGGTGGCGGAGGGGCGGCTCGTCGCCCGCGCCGAGGCGGCCCGCACGCACGCCATGGCGCGGCCCTACGTGCTGAAGCCCAACACCGGCGGCTCCAGCGTCGGCGTCTTCATCGTCCGCGAGGACCAGGAGTACCCGCCGCAGGAATTGACCCGCGAGGATTGGACGCTGGGCGAAAATCTTCTTGTGGAAGAATTCATCCCCGGGCTCGAGCTGACCTGCGCCGTGATGGGCGACAAGGTGCTCGATGTCATTGAAATCGAGTCCACGCAGAAGTTTTACGATTACGAAAGCAAGTATGCACCGGGTGGTTCGCGACACATCCTTCCGGCTCGGATTTTACCTGAAATTTACCAACGGGTGCAGATGTTAAGTCTCACGGCACACCGAGCTCTCGGATGCCGGGGGGTGTCGCGAAGCGACTTCCGCTTCGATCCCTCGAAGGGCGATGCCTCGGGCCTCGTCTGCCTCGAGGTCAACACCCAGCCCGGCATGACGGAAACCTCGCTGGTGCCCGAACTGGCCGCCCACGTGGGCATCTCATTCGGCGAGCTTGTGACATGGATGGTGGAGGACGCATCGCTGGAGCGCTGAAGCGCAAGGCGATCCTGTGGAGCCACCGGGTGGACCCGCATGCCCGTTGATACGCCGCCGTTCCTCACCAGCCGGCCGCGCTCCGGCCCGCCGCTGCACCCGCGGCGCCGGCCCCCGGTCAAGGGGGCGGCGCACCCGCCGCCCGGCCGGCACAAGCGCCTTGCCATCGAGCCGCGTCCGGCGAGCCGCCTCGCGCTGCTGTTGCGCCGCCTTTCGGTGCGCATGTCCACGTCCCGCCTCGGCCGGCGCAGCGCCAGCCTCCTCACCGTCGCGGTGATCGGCGGCTTTTCGGCCTATGGCGTCGCGGTGGGCGGCCATGTGGAGGAAGCCAAGGGCATCGTGCTCGATATCGCCGACGCGGCGGGCAACATCGCCGGCTTCAAGGTGAAGGAAGTCAACGTCGCCGGGCACAATCACGTCACGCCCCGCGAGATCCTGGAGACGGCCGGCATCAAGTCGTCCACCTCCATCCTCTTCCTGAACGCCGACGACATGCGCGCACGCCTCGAGGCGCTGCCCTGGATCGCCAGCGCCAGCGTGCGCAAATTCTATCCCGACCGCATCGACATCGCGGTCACCGAGCGCGAGGCCTACGCGCTGTGGCAGGTCAACGGGGAGATCAAGGTCATCGCCCGCGACGGCATCCCCATCGCCCCCTATTCCGACGACCCGCGCTACGTGCAATTGCCTATCGTGGTGGGCGAGGGGGCGCAGAAGCAGGTGGGCGCGGTGGTGGATGCGCTCGCCCGCCTGCCGGCGCTGCGCGACCAGGTGCGCGCCGCCATCCTCGTCGCCGAAAGGCGCTGGACGCTGAAGATGCGCAACGGAATCGACGTGCGCCTGCCCGAGGAGAACATGGAGGAGGCCCTCGTCGCCCTCATGGACCTCGACCGCGAGAAGAAGCTTCTCACCCGCGACATCACCATCATCGACCTGCGCCTGCCCGATCGCGTGGTGGTGCGCCAGTCGGACGCCGCCGCCGCCGCCCGGGCCGAGATGCTCAAGGCGCGCGCCAAGGCCAAGAAAGGAGGACCCGCATGAGGCAGAGGCTCGCCCAGGGGTTCGCGCCGAAGATGCGTCCGCTGCCGCCGAAGAAGAGCGGCATCGTGGGCGTGCTCGATATCGGCACCAGCAAGGTGGTGTGCGCCATCGCTCGCCTCAAGCCGCGCGGCGCGTCCGACGTGCTCACACGGCGCACCCACGCCATCGACGTGCTCGGGATAGGCCACACCCGCGCCCACGGCATCAAGGGCGGCGCGGTGGTGGACATGGCGAAGGCCGAGCTCGCCATCCGCCAGGCGGTGGACATGGCCGAGCGGGCCTCCGGCGTGCAGATCGCCTCGGTGGTGGTGGGCGTCTCCGGCGGGCGGCTCGCCTCGCAGCATTACGAGGCGGCGGTGCGCCTCTCCGCCCCGGCGGTGGAGGAGTTCGACATCCGCCGCGTGCTGGAGGCCGCCTCCACCTATGCGGTCGGCGACGGTCGCGCCGTGATGCACGCGCTGCCCGTGGGCTATTCGCTGGACGGCCGGCGCGGCATCGGCGAGCCGTGCGGCATGCTCGGGCGCGAGCTCGGCGCCGATATGCACGTCATCACCGCAGATCTCACAGCGCTGAAGAATCTCGTGCTCTGCATCGAGCGCTGCCATCTCTCCATCGAGGCCATGGTGGCGGCGCCCTATGCGGCGGCGCTGTCCTCCCTCACCGACGACGAGATGGAGCTCGGCGTCACCCTCATCGACATGGGCGCCGGCACCACCACCTTCTCCATCGTCGCCGGCGGCCACTGCCTCTATGTGGACGGCGTGGCGCTGGGCGGCCAGCACATCACCAACGACGTCGCCCGCGGCCTGCCGGCGCGCCTCTCCGATGCCGAGCGGCTGAAGGCGCTGCATGGCGCCGTGGTGGCGGTCTCCTCGGACGACCACGACATGCTCACCGTGCCGCCCTTGTCAGGTGATTCGCGCGACCAGCCGCACATGGTCCCGAAATCCCGCCTCGTGACCATCGTCCGCCCGCGGGCGGAGGAAATTGTCGAGTTGGTGCGCGACCGCCTCAAGGCCTCCGGCCATGCCGGCGATGCCGGCCGGCGCATCGTGCTCACCGGCGGCGCGGCGCAACTGCAGGGGCTCGCCGATCTCGTGGCGCGGCTCATCGGTCCACAGGTGCGAATCGGCCGGCCGCTCGGTGTCTCGCGCCTGCCGGAGGCGGCGCGCGGCGCCGCGTTCGCGGTGACGGCCGGGCTTCTGGTCTATCCGCAGGTGGCCGGGCTCGAGCATTTCGAGCCGCGCCGGCGGCAGGCAGCCGTGGGTGAGGGACCGGGATATTTCGGTCGCGTCGGCCGCTGGCTGAAGGACAGCTTTTAGACATGGTTAACGATAGCTGTCGTAACAAAGAGGTCATCAAGGATTCGCGAGCGGCGGACAGGGCCAATCGGGACGGAGCAATAGCATGACGATTAACCTTCAGATGCCCGACATTCGTGAGCTTCGTCCCCGGATCACGGTGTTCGGCGTGGGTGGCGCCGGGGGGAATGCGGTGAACAACATGATCACCGCCGGGCTCCACGGGGTGGAGTTCGTGGTGGCCAACACCGATGCCCAGGCCCTGTCGCTGACCAAGGCCGAGCGTGTGGTCCAGATGGGCGTGGCGGTGACCGAGGGCCTCGGTGCCGGCTCCCAGCCCGAGGTTGGCCGCGCCGCCGCCGAGGAAGTCATCGACGAGATCCGCGATCACCTGTCCGGCTCGCACATGGTGTTCATCACCGCCGGCATGGGCGGCGGCACCGGCACGGGCGCCGCTCCCGTGGTGGCACGCGCCGCCCGCGAACTCGGCATCCTCACGGTGGGCGTGGTCACCAAGCCCTTCCACTTCGAGGGCGCCCGGCGCATGCGCGTGGCCGAGCACGGCATCAGCGAGCTGCAGAAGAGCGTCGACACCCTCATCGTCATCCCGAACCAGAACCTGTTCCGGGTGGCCAACGAGAAGACCACCTTCGCCGACGCCTTCGCCATGGCCGACCAGGTGCTCTACTCGGGCGTCGCCTGCATCACCGACCTGATGGTGAAGGAAGGCCTCATCAACCTCGATTTCGCCGACGTGCGCGCCGTGATGCGCGACATGGGCAAGGCGATGATGGGCACGGGCGAGGCCTCCGGCGACAAGCGCGCCATCCAGGCGGCCGAGGCGGCCATCGCCAACCCGCTGCTGGACGAGACCTCCATGCGCGGCGCCGGCGGCCTGCTGATCTCCATCACCGGCGGCAAGGACATGACGCTGTTCGAGGTGGACGAGGCCGCGACCCGCATCCGCGAGGAAGTGGACCCCGACGCCAACATCATCCTCGGCGCCACCTTCGACGAGGTGCTCGACGGCATCATCCGCGTGTCGGTGGTGGCCACCGGCATCGACCCCGCCGTGATCCCCGAGCAGATCCAGCCGGCCACCGACCGCTTCCCCGAGCTCGCCGGCCGCAAGATGTCCAACGCCGGCCGCGTGGCCGTGGAACAGGCCCGCGAGGCCCAGATCCGCAGCGCGGTGGCCTCGATCCAGGCCGAGGACCTCATCGGCATGGAGGACGCCCAGCAGAGCGCCCAGGCCTATGCGCCCCAGAGCTACGCGCCGCAGGCCGCCCAGGCCTACGCCCCGCATCCCGCGCCCCAGCCGACCCCGGCCGAGCGCGCCGTCGCCATCGACGACGTGACCATCCGCTCGGCGCCGCCCAAGCCCACCTATTTCGCCGAGCCGGAGCCCGCTCCTGCCCCCGCGCCCATGGTGGAGGACGAGTTCGCGCCCTACATCCCGCCGGCCGGCCAGCGCCCGCGCTCGCCGCGCATGCCGCGGGTGGACGAACTGCCGCTGCCGGCGCAGAACCAGATCCGCGCCCAGCGCGGCGAGCCGCCGGTGGAGCAGGCCCAGCCCGACAAGAAGCGCATGACCCTGCTCCAGCGCCTCGCCCACGTGGGCCGGCGCGAGGAGCCGGAAGCCGAGCCGGCCCGCCGCGAGCAGCCGAGCATGCGGGCGCCGGAGCGCCGCCCCGCCGAGCCCCGTCCCGAGGGCCGCGGCGATGCGCGCCCGACCCTGCCGGGCCGACCCGGCGAGCCGCCGGTGTCCGAGTTCGCCAAGCGTCCGCCGGCCCGCCCGGCCGCCGAGGTGCCGTCCCGCCCGGGTCCGCACCGCGACGAGGACGACCAGCTGGAGATTCCCGCCTTTCTGCGCCGCCAGGCCAACTGACGGCACGCGCATCACACGGCCGGCGCGGGAGACCCCCCGTGCCGGCCGTTTCTTCTTCCCTCGTTTCGTCGCTTTTTCGCCCGGCCCATTAAGGCGCCGGGCGGAAGGTTCCCGGCCGGTTCGCGATTGGCGGAACCCTGTTGCCGAAACACCACAGCCCGCCCGATTCGTGCTCCGAACCCTCGCGAAAAGGCTGTAACACAGGCCCTTTCGAGCCCCGGAATGTCGGTATCAAGGCATTGATAGTTAATGAGAAATTGCGAGAAAGGGTCAGTAACATCGGGTAAGCAAGCGTGATTTGGCGCACTCCATCCCGACGACTAGGGTGCACCCATCCTGACGGGCCGACTCGCCTCCCGCGTTGACAGTTTCTTCGTACAACCGGGGCGAAAGTTGGCGCTGAAGGTGAAGGTTTGAGGGAAGGAGTGCGGCAGCCTCGGGTCAAAGGCCCGGTTGCCGGAAAGCTTCCCCAACATGGGACGCGCCGACGATGCAGACCACTCTGGCTCGCGAGATTGCACTGAAGGGTGTCGGCGTTCACGCCGGGGTCGAGGCGACCCTCACCCTCAAGCCCGCTTCCGCGAACACCGGCGTCGTCTTCATCCGCTCTTTCGCCGATCAGGCGCCCCGCAAGGCCACCGTCAACCGCCATTCCGTCCAGGCCACCGACCTCGCCACCGTTCTCGGTGACCGCTCCGGCGCGCTCGTCTCCACCGTGGAGCACATTCTCGCGGCCCTGAGCGGCGTCGGCGTGGACAACGCCGTGGTGGAGATCGACGGCCCGGAAGTTCCGATCCTCGACGGCAGCGCCACCGACTTCGTGGCTGCCATCGACGCCGCCGGCATCGCCGAGGTGCGCGGCCGCCGCAAGTATCTCAAGGTCCTGAAGCCGGTTCGTGTCGAGAACGGCGCCTCTTTCGGTGAGCTTCTGCCCTACGAAGCGGGTTTTCGCCTCGAGGTGGAGATCGAGTTCGGCCACGAGGCCATCGGCCGCCAGCGCTTCGCTGCCACCATGTCGCCGGCGGTGTTCCGCCGCGAACTGGCTTCGGCCCGCACCTTTGGCTTCCTCAAGGATGTGGAGCGCCTGCGCTCTGCCGGCTATGCCCGCGGCGCCGCGCTCGAAAACACCGTCTGCCTCGACGACGGCGGCATCCTCAACCCCGAGGGCCTGCGCTTCTCCGACGAGTTCGTGCGGCACAAGGCCCTCGACGCGGTGGGCGACCTCGCCCTTGCCGGCCTGCCGCTGCTGGCCCGCTACCGCTCCTTCCGCGGCGGTCACAAGCTGAATTTCTCGGTGGTGGACGCCCTCCTTGCGGATCGCTCGTCCTACGCCATCGTCGAGGCTCCCGCCCGGCCTGTTCGCGACACGGTCGGCGCCGAGATCGGCGTTTCCAGCCCGGTGCCGGTGTTCGCCCCGGAAATCTGATCGCGCTCTCTTCCGAAGCGGCGGCGCCCCTCGCGGGCGCCGTTGGCGTTTATAAGGCCGCCGTGCATCCCGGCGGTTGCGGTTTGTTAACCGCGCCGACATTTCATGGCCCCCAGCCGGTCCGGCGGCGTGATCGGGCGCGGGCCCTTCAATGGTGAGCCGGCGTTGCGGCGGGGCCACAGCCGTGCGCAAGAGCACGCATCCCGTCCACCGCCGCCACATTGCCGACCGAAAGGCCCGATAGCGCGGACAGTGCAGTTTTCTGGCGCGGGGGCGACCGGGCGGGGCGGCCCCCTCTGACAGCCGGACGGCCTGCTTTCCCACGCGGGGCAGCGGACCGGAGGACGGCTCGGTCGAGCCAATGCCGGCTTGCGAAGAGACGGGCCGACGACGAGCGGGAGGACGATGCGGGGGCGCCCAGGGCGGTTGATCCGGCCGGCGCGGTTTCCCTGCGCCGGATCCTCCATTACAAGCGACGCCTTGAGGCGCGGGACGGAAGCTGAACCGTGATGCGATTCTTGAACGATGTCCTGAAGGTGTCCGCGCTGCGCCGCGGTGGCGCGTTGGCGCTCGCCCTGACCCTGGGCCTCCTGCTGTCCGCCTGCGCCAGCGACAAGGACGACGTGCTGCCGCCTGACGAGCCGGCGGAGAAGATCTATAACGAGGGCCTCACCCTCCTGCGTCGGCAGGAGCCGGAGAAGGCAGCGAAGCGCTTCGAGGACGTGGACCGCACCCACCCCTATTCGGAATGGGCGCGCAAGTCCCTGCTGATGACGACCTATTCCTATTTCGAGGCGGGCAAGTACGACGAGGCCATCGGCTCGGGCCGCCGCTACGTGGCGCTCTACCCCGGATCGGCCGATGCCGCCTACGCGCAGTATCTCGTGGCGTCCGCCCTGTACGAAAACATCCCCGACATCACCCGCGACCAGCGCAAGACCCGTCAGGCCCTCGATGCCCTCGAGGACGTGGTGCGCAAGTATCCCAACACGGAATACGCCGCCACCGCGAAGAAGAAGATCGAGGTGGCCCGCGACCAGCTCGCCGGCAAGGAGATGATGATCGGGCGCTACTATCTGGAGCAGCGCAACTACACCGGCGCCATCAACCGCTTCAAGATCGTGGTGACGCAGTATCAGACCACCCGGCAGGTCGAAGAGGCGCTCTATCGCCTCACCGAGGCCTACATGGCCCTCGGCGTGGTGAGCGAGGCGCAGACCGCCGCGGCCGTGCTTGCCTATAACTTCCCCGACAGCCCGTGGTATAAGGACGCCTACAAGCTGGTTCAGGCGAGTGGCGCCGAACCGCAGGAAAACAAGGCGTCCTGGATCAGCCAGGCGTTCAAGAAGATGGGGCTCGGCTGATCATCCATGCTGGCGGCGCTCTCGATCAGGGACATCGTCCTCATCGAGAAGCTCGATCTCGCTCTCGCTGAAGGCCTCACGGTCCTCACGGGCGAGACGGGTGCTGGCAAGTCGATCCTGCTCGATGCCGTGTCCCTCGCCCTTGGCGGGCGGGGCGACGGCGCCCTGGTCCGCCACGGCCAGACTAAGGGGCAGGTGACGCTCACCTTCGACCTTCCGCTCGATCATCCCGCCCACGCGATGCTCGCCGCCGCCGAGCTGCCGGACGAGGGGCCGCTGGTGATCCGCCGCATCCAGATGGCCGACGGGCGCACCCGCGCCAGCATCAACGAGGAGGCCGTGAGCGTGCAGACGCTCCGCCTCATCGGCGCGAGCCTCGTGGAACTGCATGGCCAGCACGACGACCGCGCCATGGTGGACCCGGCGAGCCACCGCCAGCTCCTGGACGCCTTCGGCGGGCTCGGTGCCGAGGCGATCGCGGTGGGTGACCTCTGGCGGAGGTGGCGCGTGGCGCAGGAGGAGGCGCAGGCCGAGCGCGACCGGCTCGAGGCCGCCGCCCGCGACGCCGACTTCATCCGCCATGCGGTGGAGGAACTGACCGCCCTCGCGCCCGAGCCCGGCGAGGAGGCGTCGCTTTCGGAGCGGCGCACTGCCATGATGCGGTCCGAGAAGATCGCCGCCGACCTCGACGAGGCCCTCGATGCGGTCTCCGGCGGCAGCTCCCCCGTCCCCTCCCTCGCCGCCGCCGTCCGCCGGCTGGAACGCCGCGCCGGCGAGGCGCAGGATCTGGTGCGACCTGCGGTGGAAGCTATCGACCAGGCGCTCGACGCGCTGGAGACGGCGCGCCTCCATCTGGAGGCAGCGCGCGCCGATGCCGATTTCGAGCCGCGCGAGCTGGAGCGCATCGAGGAGCGCCTGTTCGGCCTGCGCGCCGCGGCGCGGAAATATCATGCCAGCGCCGACGACCTTCCCACCGTCGCGGCACGCTATATCGCCGATCTGGAGCGCCTGGATCGCAGCGCCGCCACCCTCGCCCGGCTGGAGGCCGCAGTGGCCGAGGCCGGCGCGGCCTATGGCATGGCGGCGGAGGCGCTGTCGCGCGGGCGCCATGCCGCCGCCGCCGTGCTGGATGCCGCCGTTGGTGCCGAGCTGCCGCCCCTGAAGCTGGAGCGTGCGGCCTTCATCACCCGCGTGACCAGCGATCCCTCGGCGGCCGGGCCGGGCGGGCACGACCAGGTGGAGTTCTGGGTGCGGACCAATCCCGGTACGCGACCTGGCGCCCTGATGAAGGTCGCCTCAGGCGGCGAGCTGGCGCGCTTTCTCCTGGCCCTGAAGGTGGTGCTGGCGGATCGCGGCTCGGCGCCCACTTTGATCTTCGACGAGATCGACACGGGCGTGGGCGGCGCCGTGGCGGATGCCATCGGCCAGCGGCTCGGCCGCCTTGCCGACCGCGTCCAGGTGCTGTGCGTGACCCATGCCCCGCAGGTGGCGGCGCGCGCGCGTAACCATCTTCTCATCGCCAAGGCCAGCCTCGCCGATCCTGCCGAACTCGATGCGCCGGTGACGACCCGGGTCGCCGCCCTCACCGCCGCGACCCGCCGCGAGGAGATCGCCCGCATGCTTGCCGGCGCTACCGTGACCGCCGAGGCCCGCGCCGCCGCCGATCGCCTGCTGAAGGCCGCGCGCTGACGACGGCGAGGTGATTCGGCCCCGGGCGGGATCGCTCACTCGCCCGAGGGCTTGTCCCGCCGCAGGGATTTTACCTGCCCGCGCCGGTCCTTGGCGGCAAGGCGGCGCTCCTTGGAGGCGAGGGTGGGCCGTGTCGGCCGCCGCACCGGCGCGACAATGGTGGCCGAGCGAATCAACTCCACCAGCCGGGCGAGCGCGTCCTCGCGATTGCGCTCCTGGGTGCGGAAGCGCTGGGCCTGGATGATGATGACGCCATCCTGCGTCATGCGCTTGCCGGCAAGGCGCACGAGCCGCGCCTTCACGCCTTCGGGCAGATTGGGCGAGGCAGCCGCATCGAAACGCAGCTGCACCGCGCTCGACACCTTGTTGACGTTCTGCCCGCCGGGACCCGAGGCCCGCACGAAGGCGAGCTCGATCTCGTCTTCGGCGATGGCGATGCGGGCGGTGATCTCGATCATGGCGCACCCTTTCCGGGCGCACCATAAGCGGGGCCCGCGGCGGCGGGCAAATGGCCGGCGCGCGGAGCGGTCAGTTACGGCCGCGTGCGCGCCGCAGGTCAGATCGCGTGGCGATTCGCGGTGGGGCCGAAATGCTCCACGTAGCGCGGGCTGATGACCGACACGGGCAGGATGATGAGCACGTCCGTGGTGCCGAACTGGTGGTCCACCACGGCGCCGTCGCCCACGAAGCCGCCGAGGCGCAGATAGCCCTTGATGAGCGGCGGCAGCGCCTGCAGCGCCGCCTTCGGATTGATCTCTGCCTTCGCCAGCCGGTCCATGGCGACCCGGCGGCCGTCCACCGCGCGGGCGCGCCATTCCTGCGGAGCGAGCGCATTGTGGTGCAGGAAGGACAGGGGCAGGGCGAGCTGGGAGGGATCGGTGCCCTCGAGGCTGGCGCAGCCGAACATCACGTCGATCCGGTTGCGCAGGATGTAGGTCCACACCCCGTGCCAGAGCAGTTCCACCGTCCGCTTGTTGCGATAGGGCTTGAGCACGCAGGAGCGCCCGAGCTCAAGGAATTTGAGATCGCGGTGCGCGTCGATCACGCCGCGCACGTCGAACTCGCCCTGGGTGTAGAAACCGCCGTGGCGCACCGCCACGTCCTGGCGCAGCAGCCGATACGTGCCCACCACCTTGGGCTTGCGGCGGCCGAGCACGATCTTGCCCGCATCATGGTCGAGCACCAGGATGTGCTCGCAGATGGTGTCGAAGCTGTCCATGTCCCGGCGGGCGAGGCGGGTCGTGGCGTCCGGCACCGCAGACATTTCCTCGTAGAACACCTTGTAGCGCAGGCGCTGGGCCCGGCGCACGTCGCGCGCCGTGCGGGCGAGCCGCACCTCCAGCGCGCCGAGGCGGCCAAGCACCACGCTCTCCGGCGCGCTCGGCATGGCGTCGCGGTGGCGCAGCCCGGAATAGGCGCGCAGGTCGGTGACCAGCTTCTGGGGGGCGGGCAGGGCCGCGCGGCCGCCCGGCGTTCCGAACAACGGATGGGCGGCGGGATCGGCCCCGAACAGGAATGGCGCGGCGGGCTTGGGCCGCTCGCCGGCGGCCGCACCGTTCGCGTTGGCAAAATCCTTGGCGAAGTCCTTGGCGAAATCCCGGGCCACGTCGATACCGCGCCCGAACAGCGCGGGCAGGTTGAAGCCGGGGTCCGACTGTCCCATTCGTTTCATGCAACGACCCCCTCCCCGGGCCGCCGCCGTCGGCGGGCGCGCCACCACCCAACGCTCGGCGTCGCATCTCGCCGGCTGCGCGCACCCCCCGACGGCAGGCCGGCGGAACGGAAGCGGCGCCACCCCGGCACGCTGCCGGGGACATCCGGAATGTGAACGTCAGCAACACCATAGTTTTCCAACGCCATTGTGACAATGGCGCCGCACGCTGCTCCGCCACCGGGCTATGCGGCTTGCCGCGGCTTGAGCGCGGTGCTAGCGCCGCAGCGCGGGCCGCTGGGCGCCCGCGATTCGCCGTGGGGGACATGATGATCGCGATTGGCAGGATTGAGCTCGCCGCAGCTGCCTGGATCGGCTTCGCTGCTTTTGCACCGGCGCTCGCTCAGCCGCGCCCGGTGCCGGCCGAGGTGGAGCAGGTGGTGGTGGCCGGCTTTGGCCAGATCACCATCGTCACCTACAAGGCGCAGTTCGTTTCAGCCGATCCCGCCACCCGCCGTGTGGTGCTGGAGGGGCCGCTGGGCCGCCGCTGGGCGGTCATCGCCCCGCCGCTGCTGGGCGACCTCTCCGCCTTCCGCAATGGCGAGACCCTGCTCATCCGCGTGGCGCCGGGCATCGTCACCGCGCTGGGCAAGGCGCATCAGGGCAAGCCGGGGGAGGTGATGTCCGAGGTGGCCGTGAACGACGGTCTGCCGGGCTGGCCGGAGGGCTTCGGCATCCGCGAGGTGACCCTCACCACCATCTTCGTGGGCATCGATCCGGCCGCCGGCACGGTGACCTTCGAGGGCCCGGACGGCAACGTGCGGGTGGTGCGCGCGGCCAATGCCCAGGTTCTCGCGGACCTGCAGAAGGTGAACCCGGGCGACCTCGCCCAGATCACCTATCTCGAAGGCCTCGCCATCAACGCGATCCGCTGAGGCAGGTGGCGCGCCAGGGCACTCACGTCCGGCGCGTCCATGTCCGGTGCCGTTCACGCCGCGGCGCGCGGCCGCTCTGCCGCGGCCCGGTAGGCGAGGGCCTCGGCGAGATGGCGCCGGCCGACCCCGTCGGCGCCATCAAGGTCGGCGAGGGTGCGCGCCACCTTGAGCACGCGGTGATAGCCGCGGGCACTGAGCCGCATGGCGTCGGCGGCGTCCCGCAGCAGCAGAGCGCCGCCGGGGTCCGGCGTTGCCACCGCTTCCAGCAGCGGGCCGAAAGCTTCCGCATTGGTGCGCACGTCCGGCCGGCCCAGCGCGGCATAGCGCTCGATCTGGATCTCGCGCGCCATGGCGACCCGTGCCGCAACCTCCCGCGAGCCTTCCGTCGGCGCCGGCAGGACGAGGTCGGAGGCCGACACCGACGGCACCTCCAGATGCATATCGATGCGGTCGAGGAACGGGCCGGACAGGCGCGCCTGGTACTCGTCGGCGCAGCGCGGGCCGCGCTTGCAGGTGAAGCCCGGCTCGCCGGCCCGGCCGCAGCGGCAGGGGTTCATGGCCGCCACCAGCTGGAAGCGGGCGGGATAGGTGACGCGGTGGTTGGCGCGGGCGATCAGCACCTCCCCCGTCTCCAGCGGCTGGCGCAGGGAATCGAGGACTTGAGGCGAGAATTCCGGCAGTTCGTCCAGGAACAGCACGCCATTATGGGCGAGGGAGACCTCGCCCGGCTTGGCCTTGGCACCGCCGCCCACCATGGCCGCCATGCTGGCGGAATGGTGCGGGGCGCGGAACGGGCGGCGGTCCATGAGGGCGCCGTCCTCGATGGTGCCGGACACCGACGCGATCATGGAGACGTCCAGCATCTCGGCCGGGGACAGGGGCGGCAGGATGGAGGGCAGGCGCTGCGCGAGCATGGACTTGCCGGCGCCGGGCGGGCCGACGAAAAGCAGATTGTGGCCGCCCGCCGCCGCCACCTCGAGCGCCCTCTTGGCGGTCTCCTGGCCCTTCACGTCCCTCAGGTCGAGCATGATGTCTCCGGGCGGCTTCATCCGCGGCTCGGGCCGGCCCATCACCTGGCGTCCGGTCATGTGGTTGGCGAGCTGGATCAGGGATTGCGGCGCGAGGATCTGCATGTCCGGACTGGCCCAGGCCGCCTCGGCGCCGCAGGGTGCGGGGCAGATGAGGCCGTGCCCGCGGGCATTGGCGCCGATGGCGGCGGGTAGCACGCCCGCCACCGCCGCGATGGCGCCGTCGAGCGCCAGCTCGCCGACCACGGTGAAGCTGGCGAGGGCGTCCCCCGGAATGGCGCCGATGGCGGCCATCAGCCCCAGCGCGATGGGCAGGTCGTAATGCGAGCCTTCCTTGGGCAGGTCGGCCGGCGCGAGATTGACGGTGATGCGGCGGGCCGGCAGAGCGAGACCGGAGGCGATGAGCGCTGCCCGCACCCGTTCCTTCGCCTCGGTCACCGCCTTGTCCGGCAGGCCGACGATGGTGAAGGCCGGGAGGCCTGCGGCCACGTGCACCTGCACGTCCACGGGGCGCGCCTCAACCCCTTCGAATGCGACTGTCGCCACCCGCTGGATCACTGCCCGCCCTCGCGCTCGTCTGCCACCTAAGGTAGCGGAGGCGGGCATCTCCGGCAAGAACGAAAGCGGAACAATTGCGCTTGCGGTTGGCCGCGGCCATCCTATGCTGACGCGTCAGCCGGGAGATTTACCGATGAGTGCCGCCATGCCGCGCAGCCACGAGGCGCATGTGGCCGAGATGTTCGGGCCGCAGGCCGCCGCTTATGTGGCGAGCGCCGTCCATGCCCGTGGGGCGGACCTTGAAGCCCTCGGCGCGCTGGCGCAGGAGCTGCGGCCGGCGCGGCTTCTCGATCTCGGCTGCGGCGGCGGTCATGTGAGCTTTACCGCCGCGCCCTTCTGCGGAGCGGTGGTGGCTTATGACCTGTCCCCCGACATGCTGGGTGCCGTGGCCGCCGAGGCGTCCGCCCGGGGCCTCACCAACATTTCCACGCAGGAGGGCGTCGCGGAGCGCCTGCCGTTTGCCGACGCCAGCTTCGACATGGTCGCCTCGCGCTACAGCGCGCACCATTGGCGAGATGTGCCTCGAGGTCTCGCCGAAGCGCGACGGGTTTTGAAGGCGGGCGGGGTCGCCGTGTTCATGGATGTCATCGCGCCCGATTGGCCGGTGGCCGACACCTTCCTCCAGACCGTCGAGCTGCTGCGCGATCCCTCCCACGGGCGGGACTACAGCTCGCAGGAATGGGAGCGCTTCGCCGAGGGGGCGGGATTCCGGGTGATGCGGACGGCGCAGCGCCGCATGCGGCTGGAATTCGCATCGTGGGTGGCGCGCATCCGCACGCCGGAGCTGCACGTCGCCGCGATCCGTTCGCTGTTCGCCGGCGCCAGCGCCGACGTGGCGGCGCATTTCGAGTTCGAGCCCGATGGCTCCTTCACCCTCGATACGCTGACGCTGGAGCTGGAGGCCGCCTGAAGCGGCTATTTCTTCTCCAGCAGAAGCTTGCCCTGCTTCTGAATCAGATCTTTCGCCTTGCGGGCGATGAGGTCCAGCATGAAGGGCAGTTCCACCGAAAGATGCACCGCGTCATCCGCCACCTGCAGCGTGCCCTGGGCGCTCTGGCCGAGGGCGGCGATGCGGAAGTCGAGATGCTCTCCGGTCCACACTTCCTCGGTGATGGAGATGTGGCGCGAGAAGCGCTCGCGCACGGAGGAAAGGCCCGCCTGCAGGCGCCGAGTCGCCTCCGCCTTGCCGAGGCGGTGGGGAATTGAGGCGGTGAATGGCTGTCCCATGATGTGTCCTGCGTCTGTTCGGGCCGGCGATCTCCCGTCGTGCCATAAACGCCGCGGGCGGCCCGCGGGTTCTGGCCCGACGGGCGGAAGCGTTCCGCGCAGCCGGCGCGTCAGCCGGCTCGCTTGGCCTCGATCCGATCCCAGATCTGGGCGGCGATGTCGGGGCCGCCGAGGCGCTTGATGGCGCGCAAGCCGGTGGGCGAGGTGACGTTGATCTCGGTGAGGTTGCCGTCAATCACGTCGATGCCCACGAAGATCAGCCCCATCTCTCTCAGGGATGGACCGATGCGGGCGCAGATTTCCAGCTCCCGGTCAGTGAGGTCGGTGGGCTTTGCCGCGCCGCCGCGCACCATGTTGGAGCGCAGGTCGCCCTCGCTCGGCACCCGGTTCACCGCGCCGGCGGCCTCGCCGTCCACCAGGATGATGCGCTTGTCGCCGTGCTTCACCTCCGGCAGGAAGCGCTGGATCACCCAGGGCTCGCGGAAGGTGACGGAGAACAGGTCGTAGAGCGAGCCGAAGTTGAGGTCGTCGGCGGCGAGGCGGAACACGGCGGCGCCACCGTTGCCGTAGAGCGGCTTCATCACCACGTCGCCGAACTCGGCCCGGAAGGCCTTGATCTCGTCGAGGTCGCGAGAGATCAGCGTGGGCGGCATCAGCTCGGGAAATTCGGTGACAAAGATCTTTTCCGGCGCGTTGCGCACATGGGCTGGGTCGTTCACCACCAGCGTCTTGGGATGGATGCGCTCCAGAAGGTGGGTGGCGGTCACATAGGCCATGTCGAAGGGCGGATCCTGGCGCATCAGCACCACGTCCATCTCGCCCAATGCCACCCGCTGCTTCGCGCCGAGGGCGAAGTGGGCACCGGCCTCGTCCTTCACGCTCAGGGGCTCGACAGTGGCGAAGACCACGCCGTCGCGCATGGCCATGCGGTCGGGCGTGTAGTGGAACAGCGCGTGCCCGCGCGCCTCCGCCTCCAGGAGGAGGGCGAAGGTGGAATCGCCTTGAATGTTGATGTTGGCAATGTGGTCCATCTGGACCGCGACCTTCAGGGCCATGGCAATCTCCCGGTGCCCCGGCGGGGCTTCGGCTTATCTATAGGCGGTTGGGGCGCGCCGCCACCGTGCTTCAGCTCTCGGCCTCGAAGGCGCCGGGCAGGTGCTCGGCCTCCCCGGTGCGGGCGAGCAGCACGGCGTCGAAGCGCATGTTGAGGGCGGCGAGCTCGGGATGATCCATGAGGAAGGCCGCCGCCGCCGCGGCGATCCGTCGGCGCTGGCGCGCCTGGAGCGAGAAGGCGGCGTCCTCCAGGGTGGCGCGCAGCTTCACCTCGCAGAAGACGAGAAGATCGCCCTGGCGGGCGACCAGGTCGATCTCCCCCGCCTTGGTGCGCACGCGCCGCGCGAGGATGTCGAAGCCACGCGCGCCCAGAAGGGTGCCGGCCCGTTCCTCCGCCGCGATACCGCGGGCGTGGGCGGCGCGGCGACGGGCGATGGCGGTCGTCGGCGCGTCAGTCATCGCCGGGCGGGTCGTCCCGGTGGCGCCCTTCGCTCAAGGCCAGCGCCCGGGCATAGACTTCCCTCTTGGGCCGCCCGGTCATGGCGGCGACGGCGGCGACCGCATCTTTCAGAGAGGTGTCCCGCAGCGCGCGGGCGAGGGCCGCGTCCACATCGGCATCGCCCGCGGCCTCCTCCAGCGGCGGTCCGACCACCAGCACGATCTCGCCCTTTGGCGCCTCAAGGCCGGCGTAGTGGGCCGCGAGGGCGGGAAGATCGCCGCGGCGGACCTCTTCGAACGCCTTGGTGAGTTCACGGCACACCGCGGCCTTGCGCGGGCCGAGGGTGGCGGACAAATTGGCGAGGCTCTCGGCGAGGCGCGGCCCGGTTTCGTAGAAGACGAGGGTGGCGGGCACGGTGGCCAAAGCGGCGACGCGGTTCTTCCGCTGGCCGGCCTTGGGCGGCAGGAAGCCGTCGAACAGGAAGCAGTCGGTGGGCAGGCCCGCCGCCATCAGCGCCGCCAGGAGGGCCGAGGCGCCGGGCACCGGGTGCACGGTGAGCCCCGCCTCCGCCGCCTCCACCACCAGCTTGAAGCCGGGATCGGACACCAGCGGCGTGCCGGCGTCGGAGATCAGCGCCACCCGCTCGCCGGCGGCGAGGCGGGCGAGGAGCTTCGGCCGGGCGCTGGCGCCGTTGTGGTCGTGATAGGGCACGAGGGGCGTGGCGATGGCGTAGCGGTCAAGCAGGCGGCGGGAAATGCGGGTGTCCTCGCACGCGATCACGTCGGCGGCGGCCAGGGTCTCCAGGGCGCGCACGGTCACGTCGGCAAGGTTGCCGATGGGTGTCGCCACCACGTGAAGGCCGGGCGCCAGCCGCGGCGCGGGCAAGGTGGTGCCGGCGAGGAGGAAGGTCTTCGCTGCCGAGGGGCCGCCGCGGGGCTCCGCGCGTCCCGCGGCGGGCGGCGATCGGTGGGGGTGGGTCATGGCGCAACCATAGCTCCGCCCGCGCCGGACGGAAACGGCCGCGCGTCAGCCCATGTGGCGGGCGGCGGCAACGACGGCCTGCCCCAAGGCGAGGCCGCCGTCATTGGCCGGTACGTCGGCTGGCACCAGCACGGCGAGACCGCGGTGCGCGAGGGCGGCGACGGTGGCCTCCAGCAGCAGGGCGTTCTGGAACACCCCACCCGATAGCGCGACGGCTGCAATCGCTTCGCGGACGGCGATGCTCGCGGCCGCATCCGCGAACGCCTCGGCAAGTCCGTAATGAAACGCCGCCGCCATGGCCGATAGCGCGCGCCCGGCGGTGAGGTCCGCCACCATGGCTCGCCATGCGGGAGCGGGGTCGATCTCCCAGAGGGCGCCGGATGTCTCCGGCGCGAAAGGATAAGGCGGCGGGGTCCCCTCCGCCGTGGCCTCCAGCGCCATGGCGGCCTCTCCCTCGTGGCTCAGGCGCTCGGGCGCGAGGCCGAGGAGCGCTGCTGCCGCGTCGAACAGGCGCCCGGCTGAGGAGGCGAGCGGGGCGTTGATGCCCTTGTCCATCATCGCCCGCAGCGTCGGCACCGGCCGCCCGGCGAGGCACGCGGCGATATGGGGCGACGCATCCACCGCCGCGCGGCCCAGCGCCCGGTCCAGATGGGCCAGAAGCACCCGCCAGGGCTCGCGGCTCGCCGCATCGCCGCCGGCGAGCGCAATGGGTGAGAGCCGCGCCACCCGCCGGCTGGCGCGGTAGTCGCAGACGAGGATCTCCGCGCCCCACGCGGTGCCGTCATCTCCGAGCCCGAGGCCGTCGAGGGCGATGCCCACCACCCGCCCGTCGTGCCGCCGCCAGCCGTTCTCGGCCATTGCCGCCGCGATATGGGCGTGGTGGTGTTGAACCCCTTCGAGCGGAAGGCCGCCCTGCTCCGCCAGCAGGGCGCCGAGGCGGGTGGCGCGATAGTCCGGGTGGAGGTCCACCGCGACCACGGCCGGGCGGTGGGCGAAGAGGGCGGCGTAATCTGTCAGCGCGGTCTCGAAGGCGTCGCCGGTGGCCGGCTCGTCGAGGTCGCCGAGATGATGGGAGAGCAGCGCCTGCCCGCAGTGGGTGAGGCAGAGCGCGCTCTTGAGCTCGCCCCCCAGAGCGAGCACAGGCGGCGCATCAGCGAAGTCGTCGGGCAGCCTCAGCGGCGGCGGGGCAAGACCCCGGCCGCGGCGCATCACCCGCAGGCGTCCCGCCGCCACGCGGGCGACGCTGTCGTCGAGCCGGCGGGCGATAGGCCGGTCATGCATGAGGAAGCCGTCGACGATGCCGGCGAGGCTTGAGCGGGCTGCGTCGTCTTCGAACACCTGAGGCGCGCTGGATCGGTTGCCCGATGTCATCACCAGAGGCCGGCCGGCTGCGGCGACCAGGAGGTGATGCAGCGGCGTATAGGGCAGCATGATGCCGAGATGGCGCTGGCCGGGCGCGACGCCTGGGGCGAGGCCGGTGTCGGGCTTGAGCGCGAGGAGCACGATGGGGGCGGCGGGGGAGAGGAGGGCTTGCTCCTCCTCCTGCGAGATGGCGCACAGGCGGTGCGCGGTGGCGAGATCGGCCATCACCGCGAGCGGCTTCGTCGGCCTGTGCTTGCGGGCGCGCAGCAGGGCGACGGCCTCGCAATTCGTGGCGTCGCAGGCGATGTGGAAGCCGCCGATGCCCTTCACTGCCAGGATGCGCCCCGCCCCGAGCCAGCGGGCGGCTTCCAGCAGCGGATCGGCGGCAGCGACCACCTCTCCGTTCGCCTCCAGCCACAGGCGCGGCCCGCAGACGGGGCAGGCGATGGGCTGCGCGTGGAAGCGCCGGTCGGAAGGGTCGTCATATTCGCTGCGGCAGGCGGGACACATGGAAAAGCCCGCCATGGTGGTGGCGGACCGGTCGTAGGGCAGGCCGCGGACGATGGAGAAGCGCGGCCCGCAATCCGTGCAATTGGTGAAGGCGTAGCGGTGGCGGCGGGCGCCGGGCGTGGCGATCTCGGTCCGGCAGGCCGGGCAGGTGGCCACGTCCGGCACCACTCCCACGGAGACGGTGCCGGCGCCGCTCTCGATGATGCGGAAGCCCGCCTCCGGCACGGGCGCCGCCCGGCGCTCCACCGCCTCGACCCGCGCGAGCGGCGGCACCTCGGCCCGCAGCGCCTCGGCGAGAGCGTCGAGGGCGACGCGGGGGCCGCCGGCGTGGATCACCACCCGCCCGCCGGCATTGCGCACCGTGCCGTCGAGGCCCAGCCTGAGGGCGAGGCGATAGACGAAGGGGCGAAAGCCCACCCCCTGCACGATGCCGGAGACGGTGATCTCCTCGCCGGTCCGCTCCGCCTCGTCCACCATTGTCGTCAGTGCACCGTGCAGACCATGCAGGGATCGAACGAGCGCACGATGTGCTGCACGCTCACCGGGGTTGTCTCCCCCTGGCGCACCGGCGCCCCGACGAGGGCGGCCTCCAGCGGCCCCGGCTGGCCGGCGGCGTCGCGGGGCGAGAAGTTCCAGGTGGTGGGCGCGATGATCTGGTAGCGGGCGATGCGGCCCTTCTCCACCACCATCCAGTGGCCGAGGGCGCCGCGCGCCGCTTCCGTCAAACCGAAGGCGCGGCCCGCCTGGGGGGCTGTGCCCTGGGCGCACCAGGGGGCGCCCGGCTCCAGTGCCCGCACCCAGCCTTCCATGGTCATCAGGGTGCGCGCCGTCTCTACCAGCCGGCCGATCACGCGCGAGCGCACGTTGGCGCCTTCCCGTGCGGCGAGGTCGCGGGCCAGCGCATGCCCCGCCACCACCTGCCGGGCGAAGGCGCCGGTCTCGAACGGTCGGCCAGCGAGGCGCGGCGCCTTGCACCAGGTGTATCCGGTCTCGTCTGCGGCATCGGGAAAGGTCGAGCCCTCGAAGGGGGCATGGGGCGCATCGCGCCCCTCCATCCGGGCGAAGCTGTGGTCCTCCGCGATGGCGGCGGGATCGAGGCCGCCGGCGCGCCCCGCCGCGAAGGTGCCGCCGACATAGAGCCGCCCCTCTTCCTGCGGGTAGGCGCCGTAGGAGAGGAAGCGGTCGTGGGCGCGCCCCAGGGCCGAAAGATCGAGGTCGGCGGCGATCTCCAGGAACAGGCGGAAGTCGCCGTCCGGCCCCATGCTGCGCCAGCGGTCGAGCTCATCGACGCTGGCGAGCTCCGCCACGCGCTCGAGCGGCGCGCCGTAAAGCCGTCCCTCCAGATCGGCGCGCACCGCCCCGAGGGTGGCGAGAAGGCGCATCTTGTCCCGCGCGTCGGCGCCTTTGGCGACGCCGCCGGGCTGGAGGGCGAGGGTGTGCGGCCAGCGTCCCGCCAGCAGCCCCATGACATGCAGCAGCGTCGCCCGGGTGGCGAGGGCGGCGCGCACGCTCTCTCCGTGCGCCGCCTTGAAGCGCCGGGCAGCGGTGGCGAACCACGGGCGGTCCTCGTAAACCGCGCGGGCGAAGTCGGGCATGAAGAAGACGTGGAAGTGCGTGAGGTGGTCGGCGAGATTCTCGGTGGCGAGGATCAGGTTGGTGGCGGTGCGGCCATTGTCGGTGGG
Organism: Xanthobacter pollutisoli; assembly: GCF_040044995.1. Classification (NCBI taxonomy): domain Bacteria; kingdom Pseudomonadati; phylum Pseudomonadota; class Alphaproteobacteria; order Hyphomicrobiales; family Xanthobacteraceae; genus Xanthobacter; species Xanthobacter pollutisoli. The sequence continues at coordinate 86,740 of NZ_JBDZDP010000007.1, read as the reverse complement.
GATGATGCCCTCCAGCCCCGCCAGCGCCAGCGCCGCCGCGTGGGATTGCGACACCGAGCAGATCCCGCAGATGCGCGGCGCGATCACCAGGGCGTCGCGGGGATCGCGTCCTTCCAGGATGCGCTCGAAGCCGCGGAACAAAGGCGAGGAGACGAAGGCCTGCCGCACCGCGCCCTCGGCCACGTCGAGGCGCACCTCCAGATCGCCCTCCACCCGGTTGAAGGGCCCCACGACAAGGCGGGTTTCGCCATCGCTCATCGCTTGCGGATGTCCCGGACGGCAGGGGGCGTCACCACATGGTCGGATACCGCGTTGCGCCGCAGCCGCTCGGGCGTCGCCGCCTTGGCGAGCGACGAGAGGGCGATGAACCAGGCCTTGGGCATGTCGGTGGGCAGGCCCACGGGGATGCCGCCGATCTTGGGCGTTTCGAGGAAGGCGTGGCCCGGCTCCTCGAACTCCGGCGCCGTGCAATTGATGCAGGCATGACCGCCGCGGGTGCAGGAGCCCTCGCCGTTCCATAGGCGGGTGTTGCAGTCCGCATGGGCCTGGGTGCCGAGGCAGCCGAGGTGCTCCATCATGCAGCCGAGGTCGCTCATCTTCTCGGCGCTCGCCTTGTATTCGTAGTATTCGTTGCGCGGGCAGCCATGGTGCACGAGGTGGTCGGCGTAGAAGCGCGGACGGGCGTAGCTGTCGAGGTCGCCGGGACCGATAAGGCCGGCGGCGAGCAGCATCAAGGTCTCGGTGATCCAGTTGGGATGCGTCGGGCAGCCGGCGACGTTCACCACCGGAAGGCCCGAGCGGGAGCGGAAATCCGCACCCAGTGCCCCTCCCAGCCGGCGGCCGTCGAACTGGAGGCCGCAGGCGTCGGTGGGATTGATGCCGGCCGCCGTCACCCCGCCATAGGCGGCGCAGGTGCCCACCGCCACCACATGCTCCGCCACCGCCGCGAGCCGCCGCACCCATTCGACGGTGGGAATGTCGGTGCCGGCCAGGAGATGGAAGCGGCCGGTGCCGTTGGGGCCGCGCAGCAGCGCGCCCTCGATGCACAGGGCATCGAGCCGCACGGTGCCGTCCAGCACCGCCTGGAACAGGTCGAGCGCCTCGGCGCCGGTCTCCTCCGACAGGGTCGGGTGCCACAGGAAGCTGATGCCGGCGCTGGAAAGCGTCGCCGCGAGGTCCGGCGCCTCGGCGCACAGCAGCGACATGGTGCAGCCGCCGCAGCCGCCAGATTGCAGCCAGAGCACGGTGAAGGGGGCCTGTCGCCCGGCGACGGCGGGCGGGCGTGTCGCGACGCTCATGGCACAGCGGCCGGCAGCACGAGGGAGAGGACGGCGCCGCCCTCCGGATGGTTCGTCGCCTCGAGCCGCCCCTCATGCTCCTCGGCGATACGGTAGCAGATGGAGAGGCCGAGGCCGGTCCCCTTGCCCACCGGCTTGGTGGTGAAGAACGGATCGAAGATGCGCCCGAGCAAGTCCTCGGGAATGCCTGGCCCGGTGTCGCGCACCCGCACCGCGACGCGGGGCCCCTCGGGACCTTCGAGCCGGGCGCCGGTGATCTCCAGCCGCCGGTCGGGGCGGCCTTCCAGGGCATCCACCGCGTTCTGCACCAGATTCATCATCACCTGGTGGATGTGGCCGGGATGGCCCACCGCCTCCAGCCCGTCTGGCACCTGCATGGCGATGCCGAGGTCCGGCATCTGTGATTTGGCCACCCAGTCCACCGCCGAACGCACCACGCCGGCAAGATCGAACACCTCGCGTGCCTCGCGCCGGTCGGAGGAGAAGCGGCGCAGGTCGGCGACGATGTCACGGACGCGCTCTGCGCCCTCCAGCATGCCGGAGAGGGTGGCAGGAATGTCGGAGAGCGCCCGGTCGATGCGCATTTCGCCCCGGGCGCGGGCGAGGGCGGTGGCGTCCGCCCCGCCATGGACCTGACCGAGATAGGCGATGAGGCGCTCGGCATAGCGCTTCAGCGCATGGGCATTGCCGTAGACGAAGGAGATGGGATTGTTCAGCTCGTGCGCGACGCCGGCCACGAGGCGGCCGAGCGAGGCCATCTTTTCCGCATGCACCAGCTGCTGCTGGGTGCGCTTGAGATGCTCGTGCGCCTTGGCCAGCTCGTGATAGGCGGCGCGCAGCTCGCCGATGGGCCGCCCCACCAGCACGATTCCGACCGCCCGCCCGCGGGGATCGAAGCGCAGCGCGCCGTTCACCGAGACCGCGAGCGGTCCCTCGGGAGTCGACAGAGCGAATTCGCGATCGGCGATGCGCTGGCGCCGCGCCACGGTAGCGAGCACGTCGGCGGCCGAGGTCTGCGACGAGACATCCAGCAGGGCGCCGAGGGGCCGGCCGACAAGGGCGTCGGCGTGCTGGCCGAAGGCGCGCTCGGCGGCAAGGTTCACCTGCTCGACCCGGCCGGAGAGGTCGCAGGCGACCAGCACGTCGGTCATGGAGCCGAGCAGGCCGGCGATGAAGCCCTGAGCTTCCTCCAGCGCGGCATTCTTCGCCTCCAGCTCCACCTGCTGGCGGACGAGCTCGGCATAGGTCTCGTCCATCTTGCGGATGACGGCGATCCACGCCTCCTCCGCGTCGACGCCGAATTCCGCCCCGGCGCGCGGGAGCGCCAGCGGGCCGCTGGCGAGCGGTCCGTCGGGGAGAAAGTCCTTGCCCTCGTTGAGGGGCATCGGGCGGTCCTGCGCAGCGGTCGGGAGGGTCAGGTTAGTCCCGACCGTCCCTCCGGCGCAACGCCGCGGCGCGGCTCAGCGCGCCTCCAGGCCGTCGCGCAGGGCGCGCAGGCGGTCATAGGTGTCGGGGAAGGCGTCGAGGCGGGTGACGCCCACCATGCGGATGTAGGCGTTGGGGCCGAAGCGCAGCCATTGCACCAGCTTCACCGGCGTGCCGGTCTTCACATCCACGCCGGTGGCCATCACCTCGAAGCCAGCCTGCCCGCCGATGCGCTGGGGCTCGGCGCGCTCCAGCCGCAGGTCCTTGACGCCCGGCACCGAGGCGAGCGCGCGCAGGGCGAACTGCCGGCGCTCATCGTCACGCGGGGCCCCGCCTGCGATGGAAACCACGAATACCGCCTGCTCCGGGCCTTCCACCACGTCCTTGGGGCCGTCGGTGAGCAGCAGCGTGGTTCCCCCGAGCGCCTTGATGGGACGGAAGCCGGCGAGGTTGGTGAGCACGAAGGGCAGTGCCCCCATCTGATCGGCGACGCCGCGGAACGCCACGGTCGAGAAGGCCGCACGCACCGCCGCGTCGGGATAGGCGGAGGCCTCCGCCACCGGCACCTGCAATGTGATGAGGCCGGCGCTGGCATCGTTGCCCACGAGCAGCACCCATTTGCGCACGGTGACCGGTCCGGCGTTCTGGTTGCCGACGAAGAGCATGGCGCGCGCGCCCTTCAGCGGGAAGGACTCGCGCTTTTCGAGGGTAATGCCCTTGGCGCCGAGCGCCGCATCCGAAAAGCCGGCGGCGATCTGGTCGTAGGCCTCGGCGGGCATGTCCACGACGAGGATGGAGGCCTTGTGGGCGGGGTCCTCGAAGCCGGAAAATTGCGTGCTTTCCACCATGCCGGGGGGCGGGACGAGGCCGATGGCGGCGCCGCGCGGGAACTGCACCTCCACGGCATGTGCCGGCGCGAGGGCGGCGCTGCCGATGACGGTGGAGCAAAGCGACAGGGCAAGGAGGATGGCGGCGAAGAATAGGCGCATGGAGGACTCCGGCGGGCTGGCCCGGCGGCGGGGCCTCCGCACCCCGAAGCGGGCCGAACCTTCTGTGTCGGGCGACATTCCGGCTTTTGTGTGGGGCCGGTGGCGAGAGCGTGGCGCGTCAGGCGGTCACGCGCCGCAGGGTGAGATTGAAGCGGCCGCCCTCGGCAAGAAGCGTCGAGGTGCCGGGCAGGATGCGGTCGATGCCATGGAAGGCCAGCCGGCTCTCCCCACCGAGGACGACCACGTCTCCCGAGCCGAGCCGCACCGAGCGCGTCGCGCCCCGCCGGCTGTCGCTGCCGATGCGGAACAGGGCGGTATCCCCCAGCGACACGGAGAGGACCGGAGCGGTGAAATCCGCCTCGTCGCGATCCTGATGCAAGCTCATGCGGGCGTCGGGCGCGTAATAATTGATGAGGCAAGCTTCGGGCGGGGGCGCGCCGGGGGCGAAGCGGGTCCAGAGCGCCTCGAGTGCACGGGGCAGCGGAGGCCAGGGACGGCGAGTTTCGGGGTGGAATGGCTGATAACGGTATCCTGATGCATCAGAGACCCAGCCGAGCGGCCCGCAATTGCTCATGCGTACCGAAAAGGGCTTGGCCGTGCGGGGCATGGTGGGTGTGAAGAGCGGCGCCTCGGCGAGGATGGCGCGGATGTCGGCGACAAGCGCCTCCTGGGCCGCCCGGTCCAGCGCCTCGCGCTGCCACAGGGCGCCGGGGGCGATCTCCAGCGCCGCGGGGCCGGGCCGCGCAGCCCCCATCGCTGGGGTCGGGGGCGTGACGATCGGGGAAGTCCCGGTCACCAGCCGGCCGCCGGGATTTTGGCCTTTTGAAGAAGAGGCTCGATCGGCACGGTGGCTTTCCCTTGTCGCGACATCGGCTTTAATACGATAGTAACTATATATTACAGCACAGGTTTCGGCCACATCGGAACAAATTCGGAAGGAACCATGTCGTCCTGCTGGGGACCGGGGAAGAGGAGTTGCTACCATGCAGGATCGTCTTGGTAAGGATCGTTTCCGCGGGGATCGTCTCTCGTCGCGCATCTCCCGGCCGTCGGGCGGCGACCGGCTCCTTCGGCGGGCGGCGCTGGTACTGGGTGTTCTGGCGGGCGGCGCTTCCGCCGCTGCGGCGCAGACCACAGTGGCGGTGCCCGGCGGCTATGTCACCTTCACGCCCGCCCAGCGGCAGTACATCGAGACCTATGTGGTGCGCCATCCCGTCCCGCCGGCGCTAGTCCCCGGCGGCTTCGTGGCGGCGGTAGGCGAGGTCGTCCCGCCCGGTGTCGCCCTGCGCCGCTTCGGCCCGCCGCAGCCGGTCTACGGCGCCGCGCCGTATGATCCCGCCTACGGCCCCGGCTATGGCCGTCCGGCCTACGGTCCCGGCTACGCCACCGCCGGCTATGACCCGGACGACCGCGTGCCGGCCGACGAGTCGGAAGCGGAGGCCTATGGTGGCGATTATGGCGTGGGCGGATACCGCTACGTCGTTTTGCCCAGCCAGGAGACGGCGGTGGTAGAGCCGCGCAGCCGGCGGATCATCCTGATCGTCGAGTGAGCCAATCGGGCGTGGCGGGGCGGCGGGGCTTTGGGCATAGTGCCGCGCCGCCGACCCCGCCACCGGGACTGGCGGCGATGGGAGGACGGCATGGCACCCCACGGGAAGTTCTACTGGAATGAACTGCTCACCGACGATTTGGAGAAAGCCAAGGCCTTTTACGGCGCAACGCTCGGCTGGACCTTCTCGCCCATGCCCATGGACGGCGGCGCAACCTACTACATCGCCATGCTGGGCGATGAACCGGTGGCGGGCATGATGGACAAGACGGACGTCCTGCCGCCCGAGGTGCCGCCCCACTGGTTCAGCTACATCAATGTGGACGACGTGCAGGCGCGGCTGAAGGCGCTCACCGCGGCGGGCGGCCGTGTCATGAAGGAGCCGTTCGAGATCCCGGGCGTCGGTTGCATCGCCATCGTCGCCGACGCCACCGGCGCTCCCTTCGGCATCATGACCGCCACCGACGCCTGACCTATGCCTCCTGTCAGCCGAGAAGCTCCGACGCGGTGGTGCGGGTGACGCCCGCCGCCTCCATGTCGGCAAGGGCGGCGGTGAGCGACCCGTCCACATTGATGGCGCGGCACGCGTCTTCCACCACAAGGGTGGTAAATCCGTGCCGTGCGGCATCCACCGCCGACCATGAGACGCAGAAGTCGAGCGCCAGGCCCGCAAGGTAGACGGTATCTATCCCCCGCTCGCGCAGATAGCCGGCGAGGCCGGTGGGCGTCGCACGATCGGCCTCAAAGAAGGTGGAATAACTGTCGATGCCGGCATGGTGGCCCTTGCGCACCACCAGCTGGGCATGGGGGACGCGCACCTGCGGCGCGATGGCGGCGCCGGGGCTGTCCTGGATGCAGTGGTCCGGCCACAGGATCTGCGGCCCATAGTCCAGTTCGATCCGCTCGAAGGGCGCCCGGCCGGCATGGGTCAAGGCGAAGGAGACGTGGCCCGCCGGATGCCAGTCCTGGCTCAGCACCACGTTGCGGAAGCGGGTTGCCAGAGCGTTGGCGAGGTCGAGCACCTCGTCTCCGCCGGGCACCGCCAGAGCCCCGCCGGGCAGGAAGTCCAGCTGGAGGTCCACGAGCACCAGCACGGCGCTGGCGGCGCTGCCGCCCGGCCCTCGGCCACCCGGGGTCTGCGGACGCAATGTCAAGGGGTTCACGGGATTTCCTCGCGCGGGCGTGAAAAAGCTCCCGCGGCCTGCTAGCACGCCTTGCGGGGCCAAATCACCCCCCCTATATGCGCCACGATCGCCGTTTTCGCGGCGAACCCCAATTCGAAAGTTCAGGGGGCCGGCGGATCGGCCGCGGGAGGGGCTCGCGGTTCATCCTCCGCGGGTGCCGAAAGGGCCCGGTCGGCCTGCCGGCAAGGAGAAAACCATATGGCCAAGATCATCGGTATCGACCTCGGCACCACCAATTCCTGCGTTGCGGTGATGGAGGGGTCCACCCCGAAAGTCATCGAGAACGCCGAGGGCGCGCGCACCACGCCTTCCATCGTCGCCTTCACGGAGGACGGCGAGCGTCTCGTGGGCCAGCCTGCCAAGCGGCAGAGCGTCACCAATCCCGAGCGCACCTTCTTCGCGGTGAAGCGCCTCATCGGCCGCCGCTACGACGATCCCACCGTCGAGAAGGACAAGAAGCTCGTCCCCTATTCCATCGTGCGCGCCGACAACGGCGATGCCTGGGTCGAGGCGGACGGCAAGAAGTATTCTCCCTCGCAAATCTCCGCCTTCATCCTGCAGAAGATGAAGGAGACGGCCGAGTCGTTCCTGGGCGAGAAGGTGGAGAAGGCGGTCATCACCGTCCCCGCCTACTTCAACGACGCCCAGCGCCAGGCCACCAAGGATGCCGGCAAGATCGCCGGCCTCGAGGTGCTGCGCATCATCAACGAGCCCACCGCGGCGGCGCTCGCCTACGGTCTCGACAAGAAGTCGGCCGGTACCATCGCGGTCTATGACCTCGGCGGCGGCACCTTCGACGTGTCGGTGCTGGAGATCGGCGACGGCGTGTTCGAGGTGAAGTCCACCAACGGCGACACCTTCCTCGGCGGCGAAGACTTCGACATGCGGCTCGTGGGCTATCTGGCCGACGAGTTCAAGAAGGAGCAGGGCATCGACCTGCGCAACGATAAGCTCGCCCTCCAGCGGCTGAAGGAAGCCGCCGAGAAGGCCAAGATCGAGCTGTCGTCCGCCACCCAGACCGAAATCAACCTGCCCTTCATCACGGCGGATGCCTCCGGCCCGAAGCATCTCACCATGAAGCTCACCCGCGCCAAGTTCGAGGCGCTGGTGGACGACCTCATCCAGCGCACCGTTGAGCCCTGCAAGCTCGCGCTGAAGGATGCCGGCCTCACCGCCGGGCAGATCGACGAGGTTGTCCTCGTCGGCGGCATGACCCGCATGCCCAAGGTGCAGGAAGTGGTGAAGCAGTTCTTCGGCAAGGAGCCCCACAAGGGCGTCAACCCGGACGAGGTGGTCGCCATCGGTGCCGCCATCCAGGCGGGCGTGCTCCAGGGCGACGTGAAGGACGTGCTGCTCCTCGACGTGACCCCGCTGTCTCTGGGCATCGAGACGCTGGGCGGCGTGTTCACCCGCCTCATCGACCGCAACACCACCATCCCCACCAAGAAGAGTCAGGTGTTCTCCACGGCGGAAGATGGCCAGACCGCGGTGACCATCCGCGTGTTCCAGGGCGAGCGCGAGATGGCGGCGGACAACAAGATGCTCGGCCAGTTCGACCTCATGGGCATCCCGCCCGCGCCCCGCGGCGTGCCGCAGGTGGAGGTGACCTTCGACATCGACGCCAACGGCATCGTGCAGGTCTCCGCCAAGGACAAGGGCACCGGCAAGGAGCAGCAGATCCGCATCCAGGCCTCGGGCGGCCTGAATGACGCCGACATCGAGAAGATGGTGAAGGACGCCGAGGCCCACGCGGCCGAGGACAAGAAGCGCCGCGCTCTGGTGGAAGCCAAGAACCACGCGGAAGCCCTCATCCACTCCACCGAGAAGGCCGTCGCCGAGCATGGCGACAAGGTCGGCGCGGCGGAGAAGGGCGCCATCGAGGCGGCTCTGGCGGAGCTGAAGTCCGCCCTCGAGGGCGAGGACGCCGAGGCTATCACCGCCAAGACCAACGCGGTGGCCCAGGCCTCCCTCAAGCTCGGCGAGGCCATGTATGCGGCCCAGCAGGGCGGCGAGGCGGGCGCTTCGGCTCCGAAGGACGACGTGGTGGACGCGGAGTTCACCGAGGTCGACGACGACAAGAAGAAGTCGGCCTGAGTTTGATCCGGCGGGCGCCTAGCGCCCGCCGGTCCTCCTCCGGGAGGAGCGAATATTCTGCGAGCGCCCTCGGGCTCGGCCCAATGCGAGGGGCCACACGCCGGGCAGGCCGGGGGAGTTGCTGCCGCCTGCGTTCCCGGACATAACGCTTTGATAGCCGGCTGAGGCACGGCCCGGCGGAAGATCGGCGTCAAGGCGAAGGCCCCGCCGTCCGGCCGCGCGGGAGCGGCCCAGTTGGCAGGTGAAGATAGACGATGGCCAAGCGCGATTATTACGAAACCCTCGGCTGCGACCGCGGCGCCGATGAGACGGTGCTGAAGGCCTCCTATCGCAAGCTCGCCATGAAGTGGCACCCGGACCGCAACCAGGGCGATGCGGAAGCCGAGGTGATGTTCAAGGAGGTCAACGAGGCCTACGAGGTCTTGAAGGACCCCCAGAAGCGCGCGGCCTACGACCGTTTCGGCCATGCCGCCTTCGAGAATGGCGGCGGTGGTCCCGGCTTCGGCAACGACTTCGCCTCCTCCTTCGCCGACATCTTCGACGATCTCTTCGGCGGCTCCATGGGCCGCGGGCGCGGCGGCGGGCAGGCGCGCGGGCGCGGCTCCGATTTGCGCTACAACATGGAGATCACGCTGGAGGAAGCGTTCGTCGGCAAGACGGCGCAGATCAAGATCCCCACGTCCGTCGCCTGCGAGGCCTGCTCGGGCTCCGGCGCCAAGCCCGGCACCCAGCCCAAGGCCTGCCGCACCTGCGGCGGCGCGGGCAAGATCCGGCATGCCCAGGGCTTCTTCACGCTGGAACGCACCTGCCCCACCTGCCAGGGCCGCGGCAGCGTCATCGAGGATCCTTGCAGCGCCTGCGGCGGCGCGGGCCGGGTGACCCGCGAGCGCGCCCTTTCGGTGCAGATTCCCCCCGGCGTCGAGGATGGCACCCGCATCCGTCTCGGCGGCGAGGGCGAGGCCGGCGTGCGCGGCGGGCCGGCGGGCGACCTCTACATCTTCCTCTCCATCGAGCCCCACCCCTTCTTCCAGCGGGAGGGCGCGGACCTCTATTGCCGCGTGCCCATCTCCATGGTCACGGCCGCGCTGGGCGGCGCGGTGGAGGTGCCGACCATCGACGGCGACAAGACCAAGGTGAAGATCCCCGAGGGCACCCAGTCGCAGAAGCGCTTCCGCCTCTCCGGCAAGGGCATGCCCATCCTGCGCTCGCGCTCCGCCGGCGACATGTATGTCCAGGTGGTGGTGGAAACGCCGCAGAAGCTGACCAAGCGTCAGAAGGAGCTGCTCGCCGAGTTCGACAAGGACAGCTCGGGCGAGACTCATCCGGAATCCACCGGCTTTTTCGCCAAGGTGAAGGAATTCTTCCAGGGCGCCGCGGGTGAAGGGGCGTGAGCTCTGCCACAGCACCAGCGGTAATCCTGTCATGAGCCCGTCCGCGACGAAGTCGGAGCCTGCCGCCTTTGCGGAATGTCGGCCGGCTGCCCGCCACCCGGTCCAGCCGTACCCCTCGCCGCCGCGTGTCACCCTTGCGCGAATCTTGACCCGCTTCCCTTTCCCGTCTAAGCGCCTGATATCCGATCCTGTCGGGCGTCCGAGGTGCCGTTGATGCTTCAGTCCCACGACCACCGCAGGCCGCTTCAGAAGCCCCTGCTCCAGAAGCCCCACCTCAAGGACGAGGTGCGTTTCCTGCAGTCGTGGTTCCAGAATCCGCTCAAGACCGGCGCGGTCGCGCCGTCCAGCCCGGCCCTCGCCAAGATGATGGCGAGCTACCTCGATCCGAAGATGGACGGCCCGGTGATCGAGCTCGGGCCGGGCACCGGCCCCGTCACCAAGGCGCTGATCCAGCGGGGCTTCTCGCAGGATCGCCTGTTCCTGATCGAGTACAATCCCGAATTCTGCGCTTTGCTGCGCCTGCGCTATCCCGGCGCCACCATCATCAACGGTGACGCCTACGCCCTCGGCAAGACCCTCAAGGATCGCCTGCCGGGCAAGGCCGTGGGCACCATCTCGTCCCTACCGCTGTTCACCATGCCGGAAGCCGAGCGCCACCGCATGGTCAACGAGGCCTTTGACCTCTCCCATCCGGGCGGGCCGTTCGTTCAGTTCACCTATGCGGTGGTCTCCCCGGTGCCGCTGGTGCCCGGCGCCATCGATGGCGAGCGCTCGCCGCGCGTGTGGCGCAACATTCCGCCCGCCCGCGTCTGGGCCTATCGCCGCCCCTGAGTCCGCAACGGCCGGCACGCTGCCGGCCGCGCCTCCCGCCGGGGCCGCCCGTGACGGATCTCCTCTATCTCACCCATCCCCAGGTCCAGGTCGACCCGGCCGTCCCGGTTCCCCTCTGGGGCCTATCGCAGGTCGGCCGCGATCGCACGCGCGCCTTTGCCGCACGGCTCGACCGCTTGCGCGTGGGCCGCGTCGTGGCGTCCGCCGAGACCAAGGCGCAGGAGACGGCGGCGCTGCTGGCAGCAGTCCTGAGCCTTCCCATCGAAGTGCGCGAGGAGATGGGCGAAAACGACAGGTCGGCAACAGGTTACCTGCCGGAAGCCGAATTCCAGCAGATGGCCGATGCGTTCTTCGCCTGTCCATCGGAAAGCGTGCGTGGCTGGGAGCGGGCGGTGGACGCCCAGGCCCGCATCGTCCGCGCGGTTGAGAGCGTCCTCGCCGAGGCGGATGGGAAGCAGCGGGGCACCGTGCTCTTCGTTGGGCATGGCGGGGTGGGCACCTTGCTTCTGTGCCATCTCGCGGGCTACGCCATCTCCCGTGCGTATGACCAGCCGCCGGTGGGGGGCGGATGCTGGTTCGCGAGCGCGCCCGGACGCCGCCCGGACCGGTGGCGGCCAATGGAGGAAGCCCCATGACGCGCCCGGATGACATCGCCGCCGAAGCCGACCGGCGCGCCCGCGAGCGGCTCATCGTGGCGCTGGACTTTCCCTGCGTGGCCGCGGCCGAGGCGATGGTCTGGCAACTGGGCGACGTGGTGAATTTCTACAAGATCGGCCTCGAGCTGTCGGTGGCCGGGGGGCTCGATCTCGCCGCCGATCTCGTGGGGGCTGGCAAGAAGGTGTTTCTTGACCTGAAGCTCCACGACATCGGCAATACGGTGGAGCGGGCCACCGCCGCCGCCGCGGAGCGGGGGGTGCATATCCTCACCGTCCATGCCTATCCCCAAACCATGGCCGCCGCGGCCCGCGGCGCCGCGGGCACGCCGCTGGAGGTGCTGGGCGTGACGGTGCTGACCTCCTATGACGATGCCGACCTCGCCGCTGCCGGCTATCGCGACAGCGTGACCGAGACGGTGCGGCTGCGCGCCGGGCAGGCGCGGGAGGCGGGCATCGCCGGCGTCATCTGCGCCCCCACCGACGCTGCCATGGTGCGCGCCATCCTCGGACCGGACGGGCGGGTGGTGACGCCGGGGGTGCGGCCGCGGGGCGCGGCGATCGGCGACCAGAAGCGTGTCGCCACCCCGGCCGAGGCCATCGCGGCCGGTGCGGACCGCATCGTTGTCGGCCGCCCGATCACCGCGGCGGAAGATCCGGTGGCGGCGGCGAAGGCGATCATCGAAGAATTGCACGGCTGAGGGGGGCGGGCGATGGCCAAGGGCTACTGGTTCCTCAATCTCGACGTGGTGAACCCGGTGGACTATCTCACCTACCGGGCCGCCAACCTCGCCTATGCGACGGCCCATGGCATGGGCTTCGTCGTCCGGGGCGGCGACTTCGAGCAGCTCGAAGGCATCAAGCGTCACCGCAACGTGCTGGTGGAGATGCCCTCCTACGATGCGGCGCTCGCGCTGTACAATACGCCGGACTACGCGCCCGTCCGCGAGCTGCGCCGCGCCACCGCCATTTCCGATCTCGCCGTGGTGGAAGGCTACGACGGCCCCCAGCCCGCCGCCGCCCCGCCACCCGAAGGCACGCCAGAACATCCCCGCGGCTACTGGATGGCCAAGGTGGATGTGAGCGATCCCGAGCGGTACAAGGACTATGTGGCGGCCAATGCCGAGCCGCTGGCCGAATACGGCGGCTGGTTCGTGGTGCGCGGCGGCCGGCATCAGGTGCTGGAAGGGCACGGCCGGGCGCGCTATGTGGTGATCGCATTCCGCGACGTGGCCACCGCGCGCGCCTGCTATTTCTCGCCGGGCTACCAGAAAGCCATCGCCATCCGCCGCGACGTCTCGCAGGCGGATCTCGTCCTCATCTCCGGCTACACCGGGCAGGAGGCGCCGCCCGCCTGAGGGCGCTCCCGCCGTGCGAAGGATTGTTCATCTTGGCTGATCTGCGCATCGTCATCGCCGGGGCCGGCGGCCGCATGGGCCGCACCCTCATCAAGGCCGTCGCCGAGGCCGAAGGCCTCGTGCTGGTGGGCGCGCTGGAGCATTCGGCCTCCACCCATCTCGGCGAGGACGCGGGCCTCATGGCCGGCATCGGCGCCAACGGCGTGACGGTGGAGAGCGACGTCGCCCCCACCCTCAACGGGGCCGACGTGGTGGTGGACTTCTCCAGTCCCGGCGCCTCGGTGCGCCTCGCCGAGCGCCTCGCCGAGGCGGGCATCGCCCACGTCATCGGCACCACGGGCTTCTCCAACGAGGACAATTCGGCCATCGCCGCCGCCGCGCGCCGCACGCCGGTGGTCAAGTCCGGCAACATGAGCCTCGGGGTGAACCTGCTGGCGGCGCTGACCCGCCGCGTGGCGGCGACGCTGGATGAGGGCTTCGACATCGAAATCGTCGAGATGCACCACAACCGCAAGGTGGATGCGCCCTCGGGCACCGCGCTCCTTCTGGGCGAGGCGGCGGCGGAGGGTCGGGGCCGGCATCTCGACGACTGCGCCGAGCGCGGCCGCGACGGCGTCACCGGTCCCCGCAAGGCCGGCGCCATCGGCTTTGCGAGCCTGCGGGGCGGCTCGGTGGTGGGCGAGCACATGGTGATCTTCGCCGGCACCGCGGAGCGCATCGAGCTGGTGCACAAGGCCGAGGACCGCATGATCTTCGCCAACGGCGCGCTCGCGGCCGCACGCTGGGCCAAGGGCCGCGAGCCCGGTCTCTATTCCATGGCCGACGTGCTCGGCCTCGCCGATTTCTGATCCCCCGGAGCTGCTTCCATGTCCGACCGCATCCTCGTCCTCGTCCGTCACGGGCAGAGCGAGTGGAATTTGAAGAACCTGTTCACCGGCTGGCGCGATCCCGACCTCACCGAGCAGGGCGTCACCGAGGCCAAGCGCGCCGGCGCGCTGCTCAAAGCCGAGGGACTGGCCTTCGACGTGGCTTTCACCTCGGCCCTCACCCGCGCCCAGCGCACCCTCGCTTTGGTGCTCGGCGAGATGGAGCAGGACGACGTGAAGACCTTCGGCAGCCAGGCGCTGAACGAGCGCGACTACGGCGACCTCTCCGGCCTCAACAAGGACGATGCCCGCGCCAAATGGGGCGAGGAGCAGGTCCATGTCTGGCGCCGCTCCTACGACGTTCCGCCTCCCGGCGGCGAAAGCCTGCGCGACACGGTGGCCCGCACGCTGCCCTATTACGTGCAGGAGATCCTGCCCGGCGTGCTGCGCGGAGAGGCGACGCTGGTGGCGGCCCACGGCAATTCGCTGCGGGCCCTCATCATGGTGCTGGAGCGCCTCTCGCCCGAAGGCATCATGAAGCGCGAACTCGCCACCGGCGTGCCCATCATCTACCGCCTCAAGGCTGATTCGACGGTGGAGGACCGGCGCGATCTGGCCGCCTGAGCGGCGGATCCGGCTTGCAGGGCTGCCAGCTCAATGCGCCGTGGCGCCCTCAGGGGCGGTGCGGGGATGGGCGGCGCGGGGAATGATCGCGCCGCGGTGCATGATGACTTCCGCCGCGAGGCGGTGTCCGGCCTGCGCCGCCGCCTCGGGGCTTGCGCCCTCGATCCGCGCGGCGAGATAGCCGGCGTTGAAGCTGTCGCCCGCCCCGGTCGTGTCCACCGGCGAGACGGCGCGCTCCACGGGCACCTCCACGGTGCGGCCCTCCGCATGCACCAGTGCGCCGCCGGCGCCATTCTTCACCACCACCTCGCTCAACCCAAAGGTGGTGATGCGCTCGATGGTGGCGGCGGGTGAGGCGTCGCCCCACAGGGCGGCCTCGTCCTCGAAGGTGGGCAGGGCGAGGGTCGAGCGCTTCATCGCCTCGGCGAAAACGGTGCGCGCGCGGCTCACGTCGCCGCCCCAGCCGCGGGGCCTGAAATTGCCGTCGAACACCCGCCAGGCAGGCGCCCCGGACCGGCTGCCGCCCGCGCCCCCTGCCATTTCCAGCGCGGCGAGGAAGCGGCCGAGGCCCTGGTTGGAATAGAGCGACAAGGTGATGCCGGAGAAATAGACCGCACCCGCGCCCACCAGCGCCGCGGCCACGTCCTGCCAGCCGTCCGCCTCGAACAGGGCGCGGGCGGGTGAGGTGTCGCGCCAGTAATGGAAGCTGCGCTCGCCCTTGTCGTCGGTGGTGATGAGATAGAGTCCCGGCACCTTGCCCGCGGCGCGCTGGATGAGGCCCATGTCGACGCCCTCGGCGGCGCCCAGGGCGAGGATGTCGTCGGAGAAGGCGTCGTCGCCCAGCGCCGTGGCATAGGCCACGTCCACGCCGGCACGGGCGAGATAGACGGCGGTGTTGAACGTGTCGCCACCGAAGGCGAGGCCGAAGCGTCCGTCGGAGCCGCGGGCGAGCTCCACCATCACCTCGCCCACGCAAACCACCTTCGACACCGGCGCCTCCGTTCCTCTCCCCGCCCGCACTACCGGCGCTGCGGAAAACCTACCATACCAGCCTGGGGCCGGACTGCGATCGCATTGAACCGCCGCTTCGATCCGATGCAAGCGGTGAATGCCCGAGGGCCTTCAATCGAGCAGAGGGGGCACCGGGTAGATCCAGGTGCCGGGACGGTCCTGGGGACCGGAGAAGGTCTTGCCACCTGCAGCTTCCGCAGCCGCCTGCAGCGTCCCGTAGCGAGCCCGCAGGTCGGCCGAGCGGGAGCGGTTGGCCTCGATGAGGCACAGGGCCCGCTGCTCGAAATTGCCGATGCCGCGCGGCCCTTCGAACGGCGCGACGCCTTGGCAGTCCAGATTGCGGAACAGAAGGAAGCGCGATTGCGCCTCGTCCAGCAGCGCTTTCCAGCGGGCGCGTTGGACCCCCGGCAGGTCGGTGCGGGCCTCGATGACGGCGATGGCGTTGTTGACCTCGGCCTCGAGCGCCTGCTCGGAGGTGCGGGTGACGTCATAGAGGCAGCGGTTGTACTGGCCGCCCGACACCTTCTCGCGCGGACAGGCGGGCGTGCCCTTCCAGCGCTCCGGGCCGGGGGCAGCCTGGACCGCGGGGCTGGCCGGCACGGCAGGCGGCGGGGCCTCCTCGGGCTGGGGCGCGCGGTTGCTCTCCGGAGTCTCGGGCGCCGGCGGGGCGGGGGACTCGTGGAAACGTTCGAGAGCGAGGGCGGGCCCGTGCGGTCCCGTGTCCGCGCCCGAATCGTTTGGCGCGCGGGAGGAGAGGAGTACCAGTGCCGGGCTGAGTGCCAAGGCGATCAGGGCGAGGCCGATGAGCGCCCGCCTGTGGGACCGCCGGGGCGCAGCAGCCACGCCTCACGCCACCTTGCGATGGGCGGCGAGGAAGTCCCCCATGCGGCCGAGGGCTGCCGTGATGTTCTCCCGCGAAGTGGCGTAGGACAGGCGCAGGTAGCCCTCGCCATGGATGCCGAAGTCCGGCCCGCCGATCACCGCAACGCCCGCCTCCTCGAGCAGCGCCGACGCCAGGCGCTTGGCCGAGGTCCATCCGGTGCCGGAGATGTTGGGGAAAGCGTAGAAGGCGCCCTTGGGCGTGGCGCAGGAGACGCCCGGCAGAGCGTTCAGGCCCTCGACCACCATGCGGCGGCGCGCGTCGAATTCTTCCGTCATGGCAAAGACGGCGTCCTGCGGCCCCTCCAGCGCGGCGATGCCGGCATATTGGGTGGCGGCGTTAACGCAGGACCAGCAGTTCACCGCGAGCTTGCGCACCTGGTCATAGAGCGCCTGCGGCCACACCGAATAGCCGAGCCGCCAGCCGGTCATGGCATAGGTCTTGGACCAGCCGTTGAGCAGGATCAGCCGGTCGCGGATCTCGGGATAGGCGAGCAGCGTGCGGTGCTCCTCCCCGTCGAACACGAAGCGGTCGTAGATCTCGTCCGACATGATGGCGACGTGCGGGAAGGCCGCGAGGCCCGTCACCAGCTTGTCGATCTCCGACGCGGGCGTGACGCCGCCGGTGGGGTTGGCCGGCGAGTTGATGATCAGGAGCCGCGTCGCCGGGGTGATGAGGGACAGGGTTTCCTCGGCGGAAAAGGCGAAGCCGTTCTCCTCGCGGATCGGCACCGCGACGGGCGTCGCGCCGGTATGCTCGATCATGGAGCGGTAGATGGGAAAGCCGGGATCGGGATAGAGGATCTCCGCCCCCGGCTCGCCGAACAGGCGGATGGCGGCATACATGGTCACCTTGCCGCCGGGGACGATCATCACGAGGTTCGGGTCCACATCCACGCCGTAGCGGCGGTGAAGGTCTCCCGCCACCGCCTCGCGCAGGGGCAGGATGCCGACGGAGGGGGTGTAGCCGTGCTGCCCGTCGCGCAGCGCCTTGATGGCGGCCTCGACGATGTGGGGCGGGGTGGAAAAATCCGGCTGGCCGATGCCGAGGTTGAGGATCGAGCGCCCCTCGCTCGCAAGTGCGGTGGCGCGGGCGAGCACGGCGAACGCATTCTCCTCGCCGATGCGGTCGAAGGCGGGATTGGTGACGAGCATGCGGCAATTCCTCCAGACGCCCGCCGAAGGGGCGCGTGCATGACCGCGGCATCTGGCGCGCCGCGTTTCAGGGAGGCTCTGGATAGCACCGAAGGGCGGGTGTGGGGAGTGGGAGATAAAGGGGCAACGCCCGTAGCTTGGCCTTGGACACGCCGCCGATCCCATCCGGCTTGCGCACCCATCTCCCACGCGCTTCGGGTCTCCAGGGCGTGGGATCGGCACCCGGCGGCATTCCGGTCGCGCTCCGCCCCGCGCACGAAACGGTGGATGCCGCGGACGCGCCCGCGGCATGACGCTCTCCTTGAAATATATATTCGCACCAGACACCTGCCCGACCAAGAAGGAGCCTCCATGGCCCCCGCCGCCGTTTCTGCCGCCGCGTCCCATTTCGAGGAGATCGAGATCGCCATCGTCGGCGCAGGCATCGTGGGCCTGTCGGTGGCCCATGTGCTCAGGGACCTCGGCATCCGCGTGCGCTGCTTCGATGCGGGAGCTGCGGGGGGCGCTCAGTCGGCCGGCGGTTCGCGCATCATGCGCGCGGCCTATGCCGACCCGCGCATGCTTTGGCTCGCCCGCAAGGCGCGGGCGGGCTGGGACAGCTGGGAGAAGGCCGCCGGCCGCCCGCTGATCGACCGCACCGGCTCCTTCCTCATCGTCGAGGATGCGGCGGCCGAGCTCGCCCGGCTGGCGGCGCTCGACCTCAAGGTGCGCTTCGTCTCGCCCGCCGAGCAGGAGGCCCTGCTGCCGGTGCGCCGGCCTTGGGACAAGCCAGTGATCCTGGAGGAGGAGGCCGGTACCATCCGCGCCCGGGACGCCATCGTCTGGCTGAAATCCACCCTCGGCGATGCCCTTGCCGAGCACACGTCCGTGCTCGGCCTCACCCCGCGGCCGGGACATGTGCTGCTCTCCACCCGTGGCGCCATCTTCAAGGCGCGGCGCGTGCTCGTGGCCGCGGGCATGCAGACACCCGTGCTCGCTGGCGCGGTGGGGGTGCGCGTGCCCCAGGTCTACAGCGTCCATCAGCGCCTGCTGTTTCCCATGGCCCCTGCGCTGGTGGATCGCCCCATGGTGTCGTTCCGCGACAAGAGCGACCACCGCCACGGCGTGCTCTACACCTATGGCTTGCCGGCGCTGCATGACGGCCTGTTCGCCGTGGGGCTGGAGCCCAGCGACACCGACCGCACCGGCGGTGGCCATCCCGACCAGGTGGTGGAGCACACGCTGGCGCTGGCGGCCGAGACATTGCCGGGGCTCGACACCGCCAGCTTCGCCATCGAATCCTGTGTCTCCACCTCACTGGAGCATCCGGACGACGGCGCGCCGTGGGAATCGGAGCGGCTGGAAGTGGTGCGCCGTGGCGCGGTGGATTTCTTCGCCGGCGGCCACCTCTTCAAGTTCGCGCCCGCTTTGGGCGAGATGCTCGCCGGCATGGTGCTGGGCGAGGACGTGCCGGATATGCTGCGGCCGGAGTGACGGGACGGCGAAGGACCATTCAATTCGGCGCGGCGGCGGTCTAGGCTTCCTGCGACACCCGCCGCGAGCCCGCCTCCCATGCCCGAGAAGACCCCGCCCCTCGCGATCTCCGCGCGCGATGTGCCGCCGCGCACCAAGCCGTCCAACTATCCCGAGCCGTTCTTCAGCCGCATGGCGCTGCGGGAGAAGCGGCAAATCGGGGACGTGTTCGGCCTCGCGAATTTCGGCGTCAACCTCACACGCCTGCTGCCCGGCGGGGAATCCGCTCTGCTGCACCGGCATTCGAGGCAGGACGAGTTCGTCTACATTCTGGAAGGGACGCCGACGCTGGTGACCGACCAGGGCGAGGTGCACCTCGAACCCGGCATGTGCGCGGGCTTTCCGGCCAACGGCGTTGCCCACCAGCTCGTCAACCGCACGCAGGCCGATGTGGTCTATCTGGAGATCGGCGACCGCACACCGGGGGACGAAGGCAGCTATCCGCAGGATGACCTCTGCGCTGTCCTCGGCGCCGACGGCACGTGGATCTTCACCCACAAGGACGGCACCGCTTACCCGCCGCGCTGAGGCACGGCCAGCTCGTCCCCTTCCAAACAAGGCCGCGCGAAACGGCCTGAAACCCGAGGAAACCCCATGCAGCTGTCCGAGAACCCGTTCAAGCGCGCGCTCCATTCCGGCCGGCAGCAGATCGGCCTGTGGTGCGCCATCCCCTCCAATTACGTTTCGGAAATCCTCGCCGGCGCCGGCTTCGACTGGCTGGTGCTGGACACGGAGCATTCGCCCAACGAACTGCCCAACGTATTCAACCAGCTCCAATCCATGGTGGGCTATGCCACCCAGCCGGTGGTGCGGGTGCCGTGGAACGATGCGACGACGCTGAAGCGCTTCCTCGACATCGGCACCCAGAGCTTCCTCATTCCCATGGTGCAGGATGCGGAGGAAGCGCGGGCGGCGGTGGCGGCGACGCGCTACCCGCCCGACGGCATCCGCGGCTATGCGGTGGCGTCCCGCGCCACCCGCTTCGGGCGGATCGGCGACTACTTCAGCCGCTACCAGGACGAGATGTGCGTGCTGGTGCAGGTGGAGACCGTCGAGGCGCTGGAGAAGGTGGAGGAGATCTGCGCCGTGCCCGGCGTCGACGGCGTCTTCATCGGCCCCGGCGATCTCTCCGCCTCCATGGGGCTTCTGCACCAGCCGACGCATCCCAAGGTGGTGGAGGCCATCGAAGGCGGGCTGAAGCGCATCGCCGCGGCTGGCAACCGCGGCGGCGTGCTGGTGGTGGGCGACGAGGCTCTGGCACGCCGCTACATGGCCGCCGGCTCGCTCTTCACCGCCGTCGGGGTGGACGCCGGCCTGTTCGCCCGCACGGTCGACGCGCTGGCGAAGCAGTACAAGGGGTGAGCCGCCTCAGTCCCGCAGCAGCCGGCGGATGACCTTGCCTGTGGTGGTGAGTGGCAGCTCGTCCACGAACGCGATCTCGCGGGGATATTCATAGGCCGCGAGGCGGGTGCGCACGAAATCGCGGATATCCGCTTCCAGCTCCGGCGTTGGCTCGACACCGGGCATGGGAACGATGACGGCCTTGACGATCTCCGTGCGCAGCGGGTCCTTCTTGCCCACCGCCGCCACCATGGCGACCGCAGGATGGCGCAGCAGCACGTCCTCGATCTCGGCCGGGCCGATGCGATAGCCCGCCGAGGTGATGACGTCGTCGTCGCGGCCGAGGAAGTGGAAGTAGCCCTCCTCGTCCTTGGTGGCGAGGTCGCCGGTGAGAAGCCAGCCGTCCTTCACCTTCTGCTCGGTCGCCTCGGGGCGGTTCCAGTAGCGCAGGAACATCACGGGATCGGGGGTGCGCACTGCAATCTGGCCCATCACGCCGGGCGGCGCTTCCGTGCCGTCGGGGCCAAGCACCGCGACCTCGTGGCCGGGCACCGCCTTGCCGGTGGCACCAGCCTTCGCCACGCCAAGAGCGGCGGCGGAGCCGATGACGTAATTGCATTCCGTCTGGCCGTAGAATTCGTTGACTGGCACGCCGAGGGCGGCGCGGCCCCATTCGAAGGTCTCGGCCCCCAGCGCCTCGCCGGCCGATCCGACGGTGCGCAAGGCGAAGCCGAAGCGCGCCCGCGGCTCCGGCACCGACCGCATCATCCGAAGGGCCGTGGGCGGAATGAACACGTTGCGCACCTGTGCCCTCTTCAGCAGCGCGAACGCGGCTTCGGGATCGAACTTGCCGCGCGGCTGCGCCACCACCGGCACGCCGAGGGCCAGTGCCGGCAGAACGGTGTTGAGCAATCCGCCGGCCCAGGCCCAGTCGGAGGGGGTCCACATGCGGTCGCCGGGCAGGCCGATGCCCGAATGGGTGAAGGTGACGCCGCTCACGTGCGGCAACAGCACCCGGTGGCCGTGGAGCGCGCCCTTGGGTTGGCCGGTGGTGCCCGAGGTGTAGATCATCAGTGCCGGGTCGTCCGGGCCAGAGGTGATCTCCAGCGCTCGGTCGCTCGCGGCGTCCACCAGATCGGTAAAGCCGAGGGCGCTGTCCCGTGCGCCCCCCACATTCACCAACAGCTCAAGATCGGGCGGGGGCTCTGCCAACTTCGCGAGGCCGGCATCGTCGGTGACAAGGGCCTTGGCGCCGGAATCGGCGAGGCGATAGGCGATGGCCTCCACCCCGAATGCGCCGGCCAAAGGCACGGCGATGGCGCCCATCTTGTAGACGGCGAGATGAGTGGCCAGCACCTCGAGCGACTGGGGCAACAGAATGCCGACCCGGTCCCCGGCACGGATGCCATGGGCGAGCAGCGCATGGGCGAAGCGGTTGGAGAGCGCGCTCAGCGCGCCATAAGAAACCGGGGCAAAGCCGTCGCCGGCGGGCAGGAAAAGCGCGGGGCTGTCGGGCGTGCGGGCCGCGACGGCGTCGCAGGCATGGACCGCCATATTGTAGCGGTCTGGAACGGTCCAGCGGAAGGCACGGCGCTGGCGCTCATACTCGGTGTCGTGCGCCCGCATACCCGTTCCGCGTCCTGTTGCCCCGCTATGTTGCGGCGCACGCTACAGGGTCGGGGGTGGGAGGTCCACCGCATCCTTTGCCGGATGATCGGTGGCATGCGGGTAGGGGGAGGGCCGTCTCGGTGCCACGCGGCGCGGAGCGCCGGTCTTGGGCGGAAGGGGCGATCCGGCTCAGCGCCGGACGCCTTCCTCCTGCATCAAAGCCTCGGTGGCGGCGATGGCGCCTTCGAGTTCGGAAATCTTGCGCAGCATGCCGTCCGAGGGGAGGGTGGTGCCCTTGGCGGCGGTGAGGACGAGCTCACGCTGGGCGGCCTTGAGACGTTCGAGGAGGCTCGAAAGGTCGGCCTCTGCCTGTTGCGCCATTTTAATCTTCGACTCCACACCAACGGAAAGAACAGAAAAACGGGAACGGCGCCGAGCTCGCGCCCGGCACCGCCCGTAGGGTTGGACCAGCCCGCCGCCTCGGATGTCCGAGGCAGCGGACCGGAGCTGGATCAGCCCTGGATCAGTCGGCGAGCTCGATGCCGCGGGCCTCAGGACCCTTCGGGCCCTGGCCGACCTGCACCACCACGCGCTGGCCCTCGGCGAGGTCGCTGAGGCCGGACCGGGAAATGACGGTGACGTGCACGAACACGTCCTTGCCGCCGCCTTCCACCGCGATGAAGCCGAAACCCTTGTCGGGGTTGTACCACTTCACGGTGCCGACGCGCTCCTCGGTGGGGCCGGTGGCCGCACGGGGTCCGCCGCCGCCTGCGCGCGGGGCGCCAAAGCCGCCGCCGCCACCGGGACGATCACCGAAGCTGCTGCGCCGGGGGGGCGCGGCCTCGGCGGTGGAGGTGTCGACCTCCAGCACTTCGGTCACCTGGCGGCCCTTCTGGCCTTGTCCGACGCGGACAGACAGCTTGGAGCCGGGAGGCACGCTTTCCTGGCCGGCGGCCTCAAGGGCCCGCGCGTGCAGGAACACGTCGCCCGAGCCGTCGGACAGCTCGACGAAGCCGAAGCCCTTCTCGGGGTTGAACCACTTGACGGTGGCGTCGATGGGAGGACCCGACGGTGCGGGGGCGCTGAAGCTGCTGCTCGGCGAAGAAAACGGACGGTCCCCTCCGAAGCCGCGATCACGCGGCGGCGCAAAGTCGTCGTCAAAGCCACGGCGGCGCGGCTCTCGGAAGTCTCGGTTACGGCTCATGTGTATTTCCGTTGAGGTCAGTCGCCAAATTTGGCTTAGGGCCATCCACCACTGCCGGATAATATGCGTCTCGTCGTGCCACTGTTTAACTTGCACGCCCCGGGCGTCTTAAATTCCGCCTTCGCATAACGCTTGATCCAGCCACCCGCGTCTCGCCTCGCAGCCTATATGACAAGGTCGGTGTTCGTGCCCACACACTCGGGCGCACGCCTCCGACCAACG
Organism: Xanthobacter pollutisoli; assembly: GCF_040044995.1. Lineage (NCBI taxonomy): Bacteria > Pseudomonadati > Pseudomonadota > Alphaproteobacteria > Hyphomicrobiales > Xanthobacteraceae > Xanthobacter > Xanthobacter pollutisoli. The sequence goes on along the minus strand of NZ_JBDZDP010000007.1, from coordinate 63,546 downwards.
AACAGACTAACACATCTCCTCCGCTTTGGTACATGAATGTTGGGCGACAGTGCGGTTGTCGTGCGGCGCAGCACGGCGTGACCGCGCGGAGCAGCAAAAGCTGCGGCCGGCGCTGCATCCGCGGACCTTTGGATGCAGAATCCCGCGCGCGAGCCACGTGGCAAAATGCAAGAATTCCAGTTCAATTCTACCTCATTCTATTTTATCGCGGCGCATCTATTCATGCGCGGCGCACAATTGGGAGACCAGCGGTCATGACGGAGCCTGCTCACAGCCACTCCGGCGCGGCGCTCGCCTTCGCGGCGCCTCTCGCCGATGTGCCGGTGTCGCCGCAGACTCTGGAGCTTCTGGAGGCTCGCCGCTCGCTCCCGCTGCGGGCGCTGCTGGAGCCGGGGCCATCTCCGGACGAGCTCGACCGCATGCTCGCCATCGCCGCCCGCGTGCCCGATCATGGCCGCTTGGTGCCTTGGCGCTTCATCGTGCTCGAAGGCGACGCGCGGGCAGCGGCAGGGGCGCAGCTCGATGAGCTTTATGCCGTGCGCAATCCCGGCCTCACCCCGGACAAGTCCCGCATGTGGCAGGACTATCTCACCCGCGCGCCGCTCACGGTGGTGGTGGTGAGCCGGGCCGATCCGGCGGCCAAGATTCCGGAGCTGAACCAGGTGCTCTCCGCCGGGGCCGCCTGCATGAACCTCGTGGTGGCGGCCACCGCGCTCGGCTATTCGGCGCTGTGGCTGCTGAAATGGCCCGGCCGCGATCGGGAGGCGGCGGCGCTGCTCGGCGTGACGGAGACGGAGAAGGTGGCGGGCTTCATCCACATCGGGCGGCCCGCCGTGCGGCCCGAGGACCGCCCGCGACCGAGCCTAGCACAGGTGGTGACGCGCTGGACGCCCTGAGGCTCCCTCAACCGACGGCGGTCATCTCCACCCGATAGGCGCGGCGGGCATAGACGACAGTGATGTAGAGCGCCAGCAGGCTGAACAGGCCGATGAGGCCCCACTCGCCGATGTCGCCCAGGTGGAACAGGCCGGCGAGGGCCCAGCCGGCGGCCGCGGCCGTGGCGAAGGCTTCGGTGGCGATCAGTGCCGTGGCGCTCGCCACCGTCAGCAGATTGCCGCGCCCGTTGCCCGTCTTCGCCTGAACCGAACCCGCCATTACCGTCTCCCGAACCATCCGACCCGGCCGAGCGGGGCCTTGCCTCCGCTTTGGAATTTCCCGCGCCGCGCTCTATAGCGGGGGCGAAACTGCGACGGGCGCGCCGCCGGGTCAAGTCCGGGGCGAGGCGCGCCGCCGAGGAGGAGCGTATGCTGCCAGCCGAAGCCTACGAGAGCACCCATGCCGGCCGCGGCGTCATCGCCGCGCCGCACCATCTGGCGGTGGAGGCGGGGCGGGAGGTTCTCGCCGAGGGTGGCAACGCGCTGGAGGCCATGGTGGCCGCCGCCGCCGCCATCGCCGTGGTCTATCCCCACATGAATCACGTGGGCGGCGACGGGTTCTGGCTGATCCGCGAGCCCTCTGGACGGGTGCGCTATCTGGAGGCCTGCGGCTTCGCCGGCGCCCGCGCCACCATCTCCGCCTATCACGAACTCGGCTTCGATGCGGTGCCGTTTCGCGGTCCCCATGCCGCCGTCACAGTTCCCGGAGCGCTCGCCGGCTGGGCGCTGGCGCTGGAGGCCGCCCGCGCCCATGGCGGACGCATGACCGTGCGGCGGCTGCTGGAGCCGGCCATCCGCTTCGCCCGCGAGGGCGTGCCGGTGTCGCGCTCGCAGGCCCAGCTCACTGCCGCCAAGAAGGCCGAGCTGGAAAATGCGCCGGGCTTTGCCGCCACCTTCCTGCGGGATGGGGCGGTGCCCGGGATCGGCAGCCTGCAGCGCCAGCCGCGCCTTGCCGATACGCTGGATCACCTGTCGGCAGCGGGCCTCGCCGATTTCTACCGCGGCGACGTGGGGCGCGAGATCGCGGCGGACCTGGAGCGCATCGGCAGCCCGGTCACGCGGCAGGATCTCACGAGCTTCGCCGCCCGGGAGCGCGCGCCCCTTGAGGTGAAGCTCGGTCGGGCGCGGGTGTTCAACGCGCCGCCGCCCACCCAGGGGCTCGCCTCGCTCCTCATCCTCGGCCTTTTCGACCGTCTGAACGTGGCGCGGGCGGAGAGCTTCGAGCATGTTCATGGGCTCATCGAGGCCACCAAGCGGGCCTTCCTGGTCCGCGACCGGGTGGTCAGCGATCCCGACGCCATGACCCTCGACCCCGCCAGCTTCCTCACCCCTGACGCCCTGGCGAAGCGCGCCGCCGGCATCGACATGCGCCGCGCGCTGGAATGGCCGCACTCGGGGCACGCCGGCGATACCGTCTGGCTCGGCGCCGCCGACATCTCGGGGCTGGCGGTGTCCTACATCCAGTCCATCTATTTCGAGTTCGGATCCGGCTGCGTCCTGCCGGCCACCGGTGTGCTGATGCAGAATCGGGGCGCGAGTTTCTCCCTCGATCCCAAGGCGCTGAACCCTCTGAAGCCCGGCCGCAGGCCGTTTCACACCCTCAATCCCGCCCTCGCCGAGCTGGCCGACGGGCGCATCCTCGCTTACGGCACCATGGGCGGGGAGGGGCAGCCGCAGACGCAGGCGGCCGTATTCACACGCCATGCCCTGTTCGGCGTGCCGCTGGCGGAGGCCATCGCCAGGCCGCGCTGGCTGCTGGGGCGCACCTGGGGCGACAATGCCACCAATCTCAAGCTGGAAGCCCGTTTCGAGGGTGAGCTGGCAGACCGCCTCGCCTCCGCCGGCCATGACCTCGTGGTGCTTGCGGAGGACTACACCGACCTCATGGGACACGCCGGCGGGGTGGTTCTGCATCCCGACGGGCGGCTGGAGGGTGCCCACGATCCGCGGGCCGATGGGGGCGCCGCCGGCGTGTGAGCCGGGGCACCGGCGCCTGGCCGAAATGAAACCGGCCGCCGTCCGGGGAAGACGGCAGCCGGAGCTTCGGCATTCAGGTTCGGTCAGGGACGCTCAGCGCGGGTCGCGCCGCTGGTCCTTCGGGTTGGAATTCTGCTGTCCTCCCTGTTGATGGCCGCTCTTCTGGCCCGGCATCTGCGCCGCCTGCTGCTGCTGGTGGCGGCCCGGACCTTCGCTGGCCTTCTCCTTGTCGGTCTTCTTGTCGTTCTGGGGATTACGCTGATCCTGGTCACGACTGGACATGATCGCTTCTCCAACTCCCGCCCCAACGCGAAAAACGCCCAAGCCCCCGCTCGGTTCCGGGCCCACCCGCGGGACTGCGCGAAATATCTGCGGCCGACAGCGCAAAAAAGAACCCGGCCGAAGCCGGGTTCCTGTCGCTCGCCGTGTAAAAAAGGTGGCCGCAGGGCCGACGGGCTCAGGCGGCCTCGTCCGTCTCCATCTCGGCGTCGAGATCGGCTTCTTCCGCTGCCTTGGCGGTGCCGCGGCGCGGGCCCTTGAGCAGGTTCTGCTCGATAAGCTTCACCGCCTCGGTCTCGGTGATGTTTTGCACCGCCGAGAGCTCGCGGGCCATGCGGTCGAGGGCCGCCTCGTAGAGCTGACGCTCGGAATAGGACTGCTCGGGCTGAGCATCCGACCGGTAGAGATCGCGAACAACCTCGGAAATGGCGACGAGGTCGCCGGAATTGATCTTGGCTTCGTACTCCTGCGCGCGGCGGCTCCACATGGTGCGCTTGATGCGAGCGCGGCCCTGGAGGGTTTCGAGCGACTTGTCGACGATATTGGTCTCGGAGAGCTTGCGCATGCCGACGCTGGCGATCTTGGGAACGGGGACCCGCAGCGTCATCTTGTCTTTTTCAAACGAGATCACGAAGAGTTCGAGCTTGAAACCGGCGACTTCCTGTTCCTCGATGGCCATGATGCGGCCGACCCCGTGGGACGGGTAAACAATGTGCTCACCCGTCTTGAAACCGAGACGGGTCTGCGCGTTCTTCTTTGCCGACATGCTCTTGTCACTCCTGGCGCGGCCCAGGGACTGCAACCCGGGCCGAACCTGTTGGTGCGCCGGTCGCCGGTCCGGTCACCGGAACGACGCGCACCTTGCGCTGCGGACTCGGGTCGCGGCCGGAACGCCCGCAACCCCGCTCTGCCAGACGATGCGTAGACAGCCACCGCGCCAAGCCGTAAGTGTCGGCTGGCACGCGATTCTCGCCCCTCTGTTCCCGAGAATGCGCCCTGAAAGATGCGTGGACACTTTGCAGGCGCGATGCGGCTGGTGGTGAAAGCAATCGACTGTAAAGTCACGTATATCACAATTTTTGTCGGAATCAAAGCGCGCGTGTCGCCAATCCTACTTTGGACGACGTCCAGCGACGCTCCGTAACGTCATTGCGGCGGACATTTCCGGCCGATTCTGCCGGGCGATATAAACACTTCTTTATATCCTTATTGCCCCATCGGCCGTCTTCGTGCTAAACGGCGCCGGACCCTTGGTGGGGACCTTTGGCGCCGGCCCTCGCGGGCCTTTCCGGCGCTGACCTCAAGCGGAGCGATCCATGAGCAACGATTACGTGGTCAAGGACATCAACCTCGCGGACTGGGGCCGCAAGGAACTGGACATCGCCGAGATCGAGATGCCCGGCCTGATGGCCACCCGCGCCGAATACGGCCCGTCGCAGCCGCTCAAGGGCGCGCGCATCGCCGGCTCGCTGCACATGACGATCCAGACCGGCGTGCTCATCGAGACGCTGAAGGCGCTGGGCGCCGACGTGCGCTGGGCCTCGTGCAACATCTACTCCACGCAGGACCACGCCGCGTCCGCCATCGCTGCGGCCGGCACGCCGGTGTTCGCCGTGAAGGGCGAGACGCTGGAGGAATACTGGGAATATACCCACCGCATCTTCGAGTGGGCCGACGGCGGCACCCCGAACATGATCCTGGACGACGGCGGCGACGCCACCCTGCTCGTCCACCTCGGCAAGCGCGCGGAAGAGGGCGACACCGCCTTCCTCGACGGTGCCACCAACGAGGAAGAGGAAGTCCTCTTCGCCGCCATCAAGCGCCGCCTCAAGCACAAGCCCGGCTGGTACTCGCTCCTCGCCAAGAACATCCAGGGCGTCACCGAGGAAACCACCACGGGCGTGCATCGTCTTTACGAGATGCAGAAGAAGGGCACGCTGCTGTGGCCGGCCATCAACGTCAACGACAGCGTGACCAAGTCGAAGTTCGACAATCTCTACGGTTGCCGTGAATCGCTGGTGGACGGCATCCGCCGCGGCACCGACGTGATGATGGCCGGCAAGGTCGCCATGGTCGCCGGCTTCGGTGACGTGGGCAAGGGCTCCGCCGCCTCGCTGCGCAATGCCGGCTGCCGGGTGATGGTGTCCGAGATCGATCCCATCTGCGCCCTGCAGGCGGCCATGGAAGGCTATGAAGTGACGACCATGGACGATGCGGCGCCCCGCGCCGACATCTTCGTGACCGCCACCGGCAATCTCGACGTCATCACCGTGGACCACATGCGGGCCATGAAGGACCGCGCCATCGTCTGCAACATCGGCCACTTCGACAGCGAGATCCAGGTCGCCGGCCTGAAGAACTTCAAGTGGCACAATGTGAAGCCGCAGGTGGACGAGGTCGAGTTCACCGATGGCAAGCGCATCATCCTGCTCTCGGAAGGCCGCCTCGTGAACCTCGGCAACGCCACCGGCCACCCGAGCTTCGTGATGAGCGCCTCCTTCACCAACCAGACGCTGGCGCAGATCGAGCTGTTCACCAAGCCCGGCCAGTACGACAAGAAGGTCTACACCCTGCCCAAGACCCTCGACGAGAAGGTCGCGGCGCTGCACCTCGACAAGATCGGCGTGAAGCTCACCAAGCTCTCGGACGTGCAGTCGGCCTATATCGGCGTGGCCCAGGAAGGCCCCTTCAAGCCCGAGCACTATCGCTACTGAGATTGCGCGCCTCACAGCGTGCCCTCGCGAACGCCGGCCCTCGGGCCGGCGTTCTGCGTTTTGCGCCCGCGTTCACCCTTTTGCGCAGTGCATTGTCTTCCCCCGCGAACGGAGCTAGGTGTTGGGGCAGGCCCGCGTCATGCGGGTACGGCCGAGCCCGCGTCCGGGGTCCCGCGCCGCGGCAGGTCTGCCCGCTCCGGCGGGGCAGTCCTCTCCGGGCGGCCTTCCGGTTCGTCGCGGGGCGGCGGACGCGGGGTACGGGTTCGGGCGAGAGTGCAGGTTCAGGTGCAGGTGCGCGTTGCGGTGGCTTGTTGCGGGGGCTTGGCCTTGAACGGTTTCGTGCGACGCTTGCAAGGCGAGACATTGCGCTGCGCATTCCCATGCGCCTGCGGCGGAACAGCCAAGATGACCGACCTCAGCCGGAGCGGCCCTCGCCGCTTCCCCTGCGCGCCCGATCCGCTGGCCTGAGAGGCGGCCGCCCTTCATGTCCATGAGCTTTTCCCGCGACCGCACGCGCACCCTGCCGTTCGCAGCCGAGATCGGCGCGCTCGGCGTCGTCTTCGGCGACATCGGCACCAGCCCGCTCTACGCCCTCAAGCAGGGCGTGCTGGCGGTGGGCGGCACCAATTTCATCGGCGCCGACGTGCTCGGCCTGCTGTCCCTGATCACCTGGAGCATCATCCTCTCGGTCACGGTCAAATACGTGATGCTGGTGCTGCGCGCCGACAACGACGGGGAAGGCGGCATTCTCGCTCTCGTCACCCTGCTGGACCTGCACCGCAGCGCCCTTGGCTTCAGGTGGTATCTTCTGGCGGCCGGCCTTCTCGGCGCCGCCATGCTCATCGGCGACGGCGTGCTCACGCCCGCCATTTCCGTGCTCTCCGCCATCGAGGGCCTTCAGGTCATCTCGCCAGAGCTGGAGCATTGGGTGGTAACGCTCACCTGCCTCGTGCTGCTGGCCATCTTCCTGTCCCAACGGCTCGGCACGGAGCGCATCGCCGCCTTCTTCGGCCCGATCATGCTGCTGTGGTTCGGCTGCCTCGCCGGCCTCGGCATCTACGGCATCCTGCAGGCGCCGCAAGTGCTCGCGGGGCTCGATCCGCGGCACGGCGTCCTCCTGATGGTGGAGCATCCCGGCCTTGCCGGGGTGATCCTCGGCGCCTGCTTCCTGGCCGTCACCGGCGGCGAGGCGCTGTACGCCGACCTCGGGCATTTCGGCCGGCCGGTCATCGCGCGGGCCTGGCTGATGGTGGCCATGCCGGCGCTGCTGCTCAATTATTTCGGGCAGGGTGGGATCCTGCTGGTGGATCCGAGCGCGGTGCGCAATCCGTTCTACGACCTCAGCCCCGACCTGTTCGACGTGCCGCTGCTGTTCCTCGCCACGGCGGCCACCGTGATCGCCTCGCAATCCATCATCACCGGCGTGTTCTCGCTGGCCAAGCAGGCCATCGAGCTTGGCTACCTGCCGCCCATGCGCATCCGCTACACCTCGGAGCACAACGAGCAGCACATCTATGTGGGCCGGCTGAACTGGCTTCTGATGATCGCCTGCATCGCCGTGGTGCTCGGCTTCGAGGCGTCCGAGCGCCTCGCCTCGGCCTATGGCATCGCCGTGGCCTTCGCCATGGTGACCACCTCCATCCTGTTCATCGCCCAGGTTCGGCGGGCGTGGGGATGGCCGCCGGTGGCGGTCTGGACCATGGCGACGGGCCTGCTGGCTGTCGACCTCGCCTTCGCCTTCGCCAACATGACCAAGATCCATGACGGCGGCTGGCTGCCCCTGACCATCGCCGGCGTCATCATCTTCGTCATGGTCAGCTGGCGGCGGGGCCTGGAGGGGGTGGTGGCCCAACAGGTGCGCTTCACCGAGCCGCTGGACAATTTCGTCGCCCGCAAGGACCGGGTGAACGACGTCGAGAGCCCGCGCACCGCCATCTTTCTGTCCCGCGCGGGTGCGATGACGCCCGTCGCCCTCTCGCGCATGGCGGACCTTCTGAAGGTCCGTTTCGAGATGGCGGTCATCGTCTCGGTGTGGATCGCCGCGCGCCCGCGCGTGTCGGTGGAGGACCGGGTGAAGGTGACGACGCTCAACGACGGGTTCGTGCGGGTGGATCTGCGCTTCGGCTACATGCAGCAGATCGACGTGCCCTCGGTCCTCGGGCCGGCCCTCAGCGGACGCGGCATCGATCCCGACGCGGCCATCTATGTGATCGGCCACGAGCGGATCATCCCGCCCGACGAGGTCACGCGGGTGAGGGACGTGGTGGCCCACGTCTTCGCGTTTCTCGCGCGCAACGCCGAGCGCTCGGTCGACCGGTTCGGCCTGCCGCGCGCCCGGACGGTGGAGATCGGCTATCCGGTCAAGCTTTGAGCCGGCGGCCGCCTTAGGCACAGTCATCGGCCGTCGGTCACCGTGTTGAAGCAGGATGGTCATGGAGCCGGCGTATTGGTGCCATGGGCCCGGCCTAACCATGTTTGGCGCACGGCGCCGTTTCGACGCCGGCCTCAGGCAGGGTGACAGGTGCAGAAGAAGCCCGAAGACGACACGCGCCGCCTAAAAAACGCTCTTTATGCGCAGGCGGACCAAACTAGAACTGGCGTAGCCGGCGTCGTCGCGGGCGGGGGGAACGGTGACGCTATGGGTGTGCGTTCATTGGCTTCGAAAGTCGCGACCTTCCTGAAGGAACGGGTGGGGCTGCACGGCCTCGGCTTCATCCTCAGCCTGATCGTCATCGCCTTCGCCGCGGTCGTTCTGTACCGCATGCTGCACAATCTCAGGTGGGGAGATGTGCTGGATGCGCTGACGGAGAAGAACCCGCGCCACATCGCCATAGCATTCGTGCTCGTGGCCGCTGCCTACCTTACGCTCACGTTCTACGATTGGTTCGCCCTGCGCACCATCGGCAAGGGTCACGTGCCCTATCGCGTCGCCGCATTGTCCGGCTTCTGCTCCTATTCCATCGGCCATAACGTGGGCTTCACCGTATTCACCGGCGGCTCGGTGCGCTACCGCATCTATTCGGCCTGGGGCCTCGGCGCCATCGACGTGGCGAAGATCTGTTTCGTCGCCGGCCTCACCTTCTGGCTCGGCAATATCGCGGTGCTGGGCCTCGGCATAACGCTGCACCCCGAGGCGGCGACGGCGGTGGACCAGCTGCCACCGTTCATCAACCGCATCATCGGCGTTGCCGCCCTATCGGCGCTGGTCGCCTACATCACCTGGGTGTCGCTGGCGCCGCGCACCATCGGGCGCTCCTCCTGGTTCGTGCAGCTGCCGCGCGGGCGTTCCACGCTGGTGCAGGTGGGCATCGGCATTCTCGATCTCACCCTGTGCGCCGCCGCCATGTACATGCTGATGCCGGCGACGCCCTACATCGACCCGATCTCCCTGTCTGTCATCTTCGTGACCGCGACCCTGCTGGGCTTCGCCAGCCATGCTCCGGGCGGCCTCGGCGTGTTCGACGCGGCGCTTCTGGTGGCGTTGCCGCAGTTCGACAAGGCCGAGCTTCTCGGCGCGCTGCTGCTGTTCCGACTGTTCTATTACATCGTGCCGTTCGCCCTGGCGCTCAGCCTGCTCGGCGCCCGCGAACTCAGCCTGCGCTTGGCCGGCAAGGCCTCCGCCGACCGCCTCGCCAAGGCGGCCGCCGCGGTGGATGCGGCGAAGGCCGAGGCTTCCAAGACCGCCGCCGAATAGCCGTCGGCCTCCGTCCGCCTTGCGTCTGGCGGCGGCGCCATATAAAAAGCGAGCGCTCGCTCGATTTTCTAACCGCCGGGGCCGCTATGGACTTCACCATCTCTCCAGCCCTCGAGGATCTGAGGCGACGCATCGCCGCCTTCGTCGCCACCGAGATCATCCCGCTGGAGCAGAACCCGGCGGCCTATGACGCCCATGAGAACATCGCCGCTGAGCCGCTGGAGCGCCTGCGCCGCAAGGCGCGGGAGGCCGGGCTCTGGAACCTTCAGCTCAAGCCGGAGAATGGCGGCCTCGGGGTGGGCCGCATGGGCATGGCGGTCTGCTACAGCGAGATGAACCGGTCCATCTTCGGGCCGGTGGTGTTCAATTCTGCCGCGCCCGACGACGGCAACATGATGGTGCTTGAGCAGGTCGGCACGCCGGAGCAGAAGGCGAAGTGGCTCGCCCCGGTGGCCCAGGGTGCGGTGCGCTCCGCCTTTGTCATGACCGAGCCCCATCCGGGCGGCGGCTCCGACCCGTCCATGATCCAGACCCGTGCGGAGAAGCAGCCGGATGGCTCCTATCGCATCTACGGCCGCAAGTGGTTCATCACCGGCGCGGAGGATGCGGCGCATTTCATCCTTATCGCCCGCACCTCGGACGACGCCCGCCGCGGCCTCACCGCTTTCGCCTTTCACCGCGACGCCCCGGGCTGGCGCATCGTGCGCCGCATCCCCATCATGGGGCCGGAGGAGCATGGCGGGCATTGCGAGCTGGAGTTCGACGGCCTCACCATTCCCGCCGGGGACGTGCTCATGGGCGAGGGCGACGGCCTGAAGGTGACGCAGATCCGCCTCGGCCCGGCGCGCCTCACCCATTGCATGCGCTGGCTGGGCCTCGCCATGCGTTGCGTCGCCATTGCGCGGGACTATGCGGCGGTGCGCGAGGGCTTCGGCGTGCGCCTCGCCGACCGGGAGAGCGTGCAGACCATGCTGGGCCGCGTCGCCATGGAGATCGAGATCGGCCGCCTGCTGACCATGAAGGCGGCGTTCGAGCTGGACCGCGGCGGCCTGGCGCGCAAGGAGGTGTCCATGGCCAAGATCAAGGCGGCCAACACTTTGCACCTCGCCGCCGACACCGCCATCCAGATCAACGGCGCGCGCGGCTATTCCAAGGACACGGTGCTGGAGTGGATCTACCGCTATGCCAGGCAGGCGCGCATCGTCGATGGCGCTGACGCGGTGCACGAGATGGTACTGAACCGCTTCCTCGACAAGGAAGGCGACGCCTTCTGGAACTGGCCCGTCGGCGAGGGCGCGGCGTGAGCGCTCCGGACGCGATCCCGGCCGGCGACGGGCCCGGCTTCGATACGGCGGCGCTGGATGGCTGGCTGAAGGCGCGCGTGCCGGGCCTTTCCGGAATTCCGCGCTTCGCGGCCATTTCCGGCGGCCAGTCCAATCCCACCTTCTTCGTCACCTATGACGCGCGCGCCCTCGTGCTGCGCAAGCAGCCGCCCGGCACCCTGCTCCCCTCCGCCCATGCGGTGGACCGGGAATACCGCATCATGCGGGCGCTGGCCGGCAGTGGCGTCCCGGTGCCTCCGGTACTCGCCTTGTGCGAGGACCGCGCTGTCATCGGCACCTTGTTCTACGTGATGGAAAAGGTGGAGGGCCGGGTCTTCCACGACTGCACCCTGCCGGGCGTCCCGCCACAGGAGCGCCGGGCCATGTATGACGCCATGGCCCGAACGCTGGCGGCGCTGCACAATGTGGACGTGGAGGCCGCCGGCCTTTCCGACTTCGGCCGCCCCGGCAATTACTTCACCCGGCAGATCGCCCGCTGGACGCGGCAGTGGGACCTTTCGAAGACGCGGGAGGATGCGAACATCGACCGCCTCGTGAAGTGGCTGCCGGAGCATGTCCCGGCGGACGACACGAGCCGCATCGCCCACGGCGATTATCGCATCGGCAACCTCATGTTCCACCCCACCCGGCCCGAGGTGGTGGCTCTCCTGGACTGGGAATTGTCCACCCTCGGCCATCCGCTGGCCGACCTTGCCCACTGCGCCATCGCCTGGGTGTCGCGGCCTGAGGAATATGGCGGCATCGACGGTCTGGACCTCGATGCCCTGGGAATCCCGCCCCTTGAGGCCTTCACCGCCCAATATCAGGCCTCGGCGACCCACGGCCTAAGCCTTGAAGGCTTCCACATGGCCTTCGCGCTGTTCCGATGGGCAGTGATCTTCGAAGGCATCGCGGCGCGCGCCAGGGCGGGGAATGCGGCGGCCGAGGGCGCACAGGAAACCGGGCGCCTCGCCGCCGCCTTCGCCAAGCGGGCCGTGGCGTTCACGACCTAGGGCGCGAGCGCCTTCGCGACGAAGGCGGTGACGCGGGCTGCGTAGGTGGCGGCGTCGATGCCGCGCTCGCGATACTTGCCGCGCTTCACATACCAATCCTGCAGCAGCGGCTTGAGCAGCGTCGCGACAAAGGCCGGATCGTCCGACTCGAAGACCCCTTGCGCGACGCCTTGGGCGATGACCTCGGCGAACATGCGCTCCGTCGCCCGCTCACTTTCCACCGCGCGCTTTCGCGCCTCGGGCGGAAAAGCCTTCGCCTCCATATAGGCAAAGACGAACCACGCGTGCATCTCCTCGGTGAGGCGAACGTGGGCGTCGATGAGCCATGCGAGATGGGTCGCAGGGTCGGTGCGCGCCGCGGCCGGCGCTCCAGCCAAAGCCTCTTCAGCCGCCTGCGCCACCTCCTGAAGGATCATCAGGAGGAGGGTGTCCTTGCTGTCGAGATATGAATAGAGCCCGCCCATACTGAGGCCCGATTCTTCGGCCAGCAGACGGAGCGTCATGGCGTGAAAGCCGTGGCGATTAGATAGGGTCAGCGCCGCCGCGATGATGCGGGCGAGGTTCGCCACGGCAACGTGCGGTTTCTGAACCTTGATGGTGTCGCGGTGCCGCGCATGAATGCGCGCGGCACGAACTTCTAGGGCGCTGGCTTCCAGGGCACTGACCTTCAGAGCGCCTCTGCCGGCAGCATCCGCACTCGCGTCGGCGTCCAATCGCGTTCCCCGTGTCACACGGGCGCCAGACTGGGCGGGCGAGGGCGAAAGTCAAGCCGGGGCGGGCACCCCCGGCTCAGACCATGGCGCAGAGCGCTTCCATACGGGCGCAGAAGTCGGTGAGGCTCGCCGGGTGGCCGGTCGGCTGGGACAGGAGCAGGTCGGCGAGGTCGCCGGCTTCCTGCTGGCGAAGGAACTTCACAACGTCGGCGACGCTGGAGGCGTTGGTTTCGGCATCGCCGATGACGATACGGAGGGAAGAGGCATCATTCAAAGGAAGGCTCTGGCCCATGTCGGTCTCCGTTGCGCCCCTCGGCGCTTGAAATCAACCGGAGAGTAAACGCGGCCGTGGCGTACCGGTTCCCTGTCCTTTCATCCCGCCTCGGCCGGGCGGGGCCGGCGCCGGAGGGCGGCGCCGACGCGGCCTCAGGCGCCGTGCTGGATCAGGTCGGGGAGGCGCCGGGCAAGGGTGCGCAGGACGCTCTGGGAGCCCTTGGTCATCACGTCGAACACGCCGTCGGAGGCGGTGTCGGTGCCGAAGCCCTCGTGAACAAAGCGGAAATGGGTGCCGCCCGATGCCGTGGGGGTAAGCGTCCAGGTGACGAGCGTGTCGATGAAATGGCCGAAGCCCTTCAGCTCCTCATGCCCGCCCTTCCAGATGAAGGACAGTTCGCGCGGGGCCACGGCGGTCTTCACCTGGCACTGGAATTCTCCGTCCCAGCGCTCGATGGGGCGGCCCCAGATGGTGAACTTGTGGCCGTCCAAGGGCTGGATATCATTGGGAAAAAACCACACTGCGAGCCACTCGGAATCGGTCATGGCGCGCCAGACGGTCTCGATCGGGTGGTCGAACTCGGCCTCGGTCTCGATGGAACGGGTCTCCACAACGTCCGACATGGCAAGCAGCTCCAGTATGCGGTCAATGAATGGCGGGTCGGCCCGCTCCGGGTGAAAAAGGGCAGAAGGCCCGACTTCGGCGAAGCAAGAACCGGGCCTCACGGCCCCGCCGCACCGGCCAGGGCCGTGGCGAACCGTTCGGCAAAAGCGGCGCTGTCCACCGGGTTTTCGAACAGGATATCGGCGCTCCACTCGGTCGTTCGGCTGCCGTCGGTCCAGAACCGCTCGGCCCGATGCCAGGCGAGGCGCGGCCAGCGCGGGTTGCGCGCCGTCGACCCGTCGGCCCCGCGCGCCGCCGGACGGCCGAGATGGCCGCTCAGCCAGTCCACCGCCTCAGGCCGGAAGGCGAGGGCGAAGGCGACCCCGTGGCGGATGGTGCGGGGCGGGGCGCGCAGCAGGCTCTGGCCGATCACGGCATAGCCGGCCGGGCCGTCGCCGGACGCGAGCTCGCGCAGCACCAGCAGGCGGAAGCCGGAGGGCAAGGCGGTGGCGGGGACAGCGGCGATCGCGGTGGCGTCGGGCGGGGCGAGGTTGGTCACGGCGCAGGCCCCTGTGGCATCGATCCTGCTAGGCCCGATCCTGCGAGAGGCGGCCTTGCTCGATGCGATCCGGCGCGACGCCCGGGCTGGCCCGGCCGGAGCTGCGCGGAACGGAAGGAGGCGGCGTGACCAAGGCGGACTACATCCCGGAACTGAGCGAAGCGCGCATGGAGCGCCGGGCACCCGAGGCGCCATTCCGGCTGGAGGCGGAAGACCGCGCCTATGTGGAAGGCTGCCTGCGGCAGGTGGAGGCGGCATTCGGCGAAGACGCATTCCCCGGCATGCCGTTCGAGGCCATATCGGGACGCGCCCTCATCCGCCGCTTCATCGTGTGGTGGCGCACCCTGGAGCCGGAGAACCCGGCCCAGGTGGAGGCCCACGCCCAATTGCCCGGCGCGATCCGTCTGCTGGACACGGTTTCGACCTTCATGGCGGAGCGCGCCGCCCGCGGCAGCCGGTGATCCGATCCGCGTGGGCGGCGTGGGCGGCAGCCGGGGCCGCAGCCGGGGCCCCATGGCTCAGGCCTTCGCCGCGCCCGGCTCGGGCGGCGGGCGGTCGGCGGCCTTGAGCGCGTCGATGCTGGCGAACAGTGCCTGCCGTCCGTCGGCCTCGGCCGCCTCGGGCGTCTCGCCGACGCCGAGGCAGCCGGGCACGTCCGGGAAGCTGGCGACGAAGCCGCCGCCATCCTCGTCCGGCACCGGCGCGACGGCGCAGGGATAGGCGGCAAGGTCGAGGGGCGTCTCGGTGCTCGCCGGCTTGTAGCGGATGGGCGGCCCGCCGGCATCCATGCGGTCCACCATGGCGACGAACGCCTTCACGTGGACCGCGCGGATCCGGTTCTTCATGGGCACCGCCACGCAGTCCGGCACGGACGGGTGGGTGAACACCACGTGGGTTCCGGTCACCTTGCGGAACTTGATGGCATATTGGGAGGCGGTGATCTCCAGATCCGCCGGCCGCCGCTCCTCGCCGGGATTGGCGCGCAAGGCCTCAAGCCTCTTATTGTGCATGACACGATCCATTCAATGAAAAAGCAGCGGCTTTGAAAGGCTTCAGTGTAGGCGCGGGCGGCCACCGGGCAAGCCGAAAAGCTGGGCAGCGGGGAGGGGAGGGGCAAGGGGAGGGGGCTCGACGCGAGCGGCTCCTCGGCCCCTCGCGCCCGCCTTTCCCCCCACCCTTGCCACCGCCGTCGCGGCGGGTGTAAGCGTCGCGCCTCGCCCGCTTTTTCAGTCTGCCCTTGCCTTGTCCCTCACTGTCTGCACCTGGAACATCAATTCGGTCCGCATCCGGCTCGACATCGTCCGCGCCGCTGTCGAGCAGCTGCGGCCGGACGTGCTGTGCCTGCAGGAGACCAAGTGCCAGGACGACAAGTTCCCGCTGAACGCCATCCGCGACATGGGCTTTCCCCATATCGCGCTCAACGGCCAGAAGGGCTGGCACGGGGTGGCGACCTTCTCGAAGCGCCCGTTCGCGGCGGTGGCCAAGGGCGACTTCTGCGGCAAGGGCGATGCCCGCCATGTGGCGGTGACGCTGGCGCCCGCGGACGCGCTGGGCAAGCCGCTCACCATCCATAATTTCTACGTGCCGGCCGGCGGCGACGTGCCCGACGTGGAGCTGAACCCCAAGTTCGCCCACAAGCTCGCCTTCCTCGACGAGATCACCCAATGGCCGCCCCTCGCCGCCCAGGCGCGGGATGCCGGCCAGCATGCGGTGGTGGTGGGCGACCTCAACATCGCCCCGCTCGAAACCGACGTGTGGAACCACAAGCAGCTGCTGAGCGTGGTGAGCCACACCCCGGTGGAGGTGGAGAAGCTGAACCTCTTCCAGCAGTCGGGGCCGTGGGTGGATGTGATGCGCACCTTCGTGCCACCGCAGGAAAAGCTCTTCACCTGGTGGAGCTACCGCTCGCCCGACCATACGGTGAACGATCGCGGCCGCCGGCTCGACCACGTGTGGGCCAATGAGAGCCTTGCGCCTTCGGCCAGCGCCATGACGGTGCTGAAGGCCGCCCGCAGCTGGGAGAAGCCCTCCGACCACGTGCCGGTGGCACTTACCTTCGGCTGACGGCGGGCCGCGGGACGGTCCGCGCCCCGGGGAGATCAGTGTCGCGGCAAGATCAGGGCTTGGGGGCTGGCGCGTCGCCACCGCCACCGCCAGCTCCGAGACCCAGACCGCCGAGGCCGGGAATGGCGCCGCCGAAGCCGAGAGCGGCGCCGAGCTTGCCCTTGGGGACCTTCAGCACCTGAACGCCCGGCGGGAGCTGGAAGAGCTTCGGGTCCTGCGCCGCCCGCGTCAGCTGGGTGGTCTCGAACACGGTCTGCTTGCGGCCCTTGATCTCCACCTCAGTGCGAAGAGCGATGCCGTCCGGCGTGATGCAGGCGGTCGCGGGGCCGACCGAGGAATTGACCTGCGGGTCCACGCGCCACAGATCGCACGGCTCCCCCGCCACCTGCTGGGCCTCGCCGATGCGCTGGCCCCGGCCGGCGAAAATGCCGAGGGCGTATTCCGCCGGCAGGTCGATCTCCAGCGCCATGTTGGCCAGATTGGGCGTGCGCACCACCATGCTGCGCGCCTTCAGGTCAATGAGGCTGACCACGCTGCCCGGCAGGTTGGGCTTCATGATCTCCACCCTGAGCCGGCCCTGGCTGTGGGCCACGTCCAGGCTGCCGCCACGCTTGAGATCGGCCTTGAGCGAAAAATCCGTGCTGGGCAGGGGCAGCGGATCAGCGAGGGCCGGCGGTCCCGGCAGCATCCCGCACAGCGCCATGGGGCCCGCCACGGCCGCCGCCATCAGGGGGCCGCGCGCGGCGACCGGGCGCCGGGGGTGCTCTCGCATGGTCATGGTCTCCGCTTCGAGTTTCATAGCAGAAGATGAAGAGAATCGGCCAAGCTCGTGTGACCCGACGCGGCCCAACCCTCATCAAAACGCGCGCGGCGCCCCATCCGACGCGAGCCGGCTCATCAAAATTGGGGTAGGAGCGCACGGGTGGGTGCCCCATGCATAGGGAAAGTCCGAAAAATCACCGTTCCGACACTGTCGTAATGCCTTCTTGGAGCGGCGCGAGCATCGAGAAAACATCACCCCCTCGGGCGATTCGCCACAGGGAGGACACGGGAGGTATGCGGCGCATGGTGTCGGCCGGACCAGAGGAAGGTATCCCTGCCGGGACCGGCGGGATCAAGGTCGATGCGCCGCCGCGCGGTTCGGGGTCCGTCGCTCCCGCCAGCCGTGCCGACGCCGCCATGGCTCCAGCGCGGCGTGATCCGGCCGCGGAAGCTGCAACCTTCGCGCTGGCGGAGGCCGCCGCCGCCGCTGCTCCCGTTTCTCCTGCTCCCGTTTCTCCTGCTCCCGTTGCGCCTGCCCCTGCCGCGCCGATGGCGCGCCTTCTTCCCCGTTCGCCGTCCGTGGCAACGGCGCCCTCAGGCGGGCGCAGCCTTTGGGCCTCCCTGCTGCTCGGCGCCTTGGGCCTTGCGGTGGTGGCCGGGGTGATCGCAGACGGTATCCATCCGGCGCTCGGCGCGGTGCTGGCGGTGCTTCTGGTGGCGCTGGCGCTGGTGCCTGCGCGCGCGGGGGCTCCCACCATCGAGCCGGTGGTGCGCGCGCCCGAGCCGGTCACCCCGCCGCCACCGCGCGAGGCCCAGGCCGCCGCCGTGGTCGCCGCCTTGCCCGAGCCTGCTTTGCTGCTGTCCGCCAGCGGCGAGATCGTCACCGCCAACGAGCGGGTGGCCCTCGCCATCGGCCCGACGCGGGTGGGCGATCCCCTGTCCTTCGTGGTGCGCGTGCCCGAGGTGCTCGATGCCGTGCGCGCCGCGGCCGCCGACGGCCTGCCGCGCCGGGTCGAATTCGCCGAGCGCATTCCCCTCGACCGCTGGCTGGAGGCCCATGTGGTGCCGCTGCGGCTGGAGCCGCCCGGCGGGCGCAACGCCCCGGACGCGCCCGACGCGGTGCTGCTGACCTTCCGCGACCTCACCCAGCAGCGCCGGGTGGAGCAGATGCGCGCCGACTTCGTCGCCAACGCCAGCCACGAGCTGCGCACCCCGCTCGCCTCCTTGTCCGGCTTCATCGAGACGCTGCAGGGTCCGGCGCGCAACGATACCGCCGCGCGCGAGCGCTTCCTCGCCATCATGGCCTCCCAGGCCCGGCGCATGTCGCGCCTGATCGACGACCTGCTCTCGCTCTCGCGCATCGAGCTCAACGCCCATGTGCGGCCGCAGACCAAGGTGGACCTGTGCGGCATCCTCGCCCACGTCTGCGACACCCTCTCGCCCCTCGCCCGCGACCGCGGCGTGACCCTGGAGCAGGTGGCGGACGCCGCCGACCTCGAGGTGTTCGGCGACCGCGACGAGCTGATCCGCCTGTTCGAGAATCTGGTGGAGAACGCCCTGAAGTACGGCGCCGCCGGCAAGAAGGTGGAGGTGCGCCTCGCCCGCGAGAACGGTACGGCTGTGGTGAGCGTGCGCGACTTCGGCCCGGGCATCGCGCCGGAGCACCTGCCGCGCCTCACCGAACGCTTCTACCGGGTGGACGTGGCGGCCAGCCGCGACCAGGGCGGTACGGGGCTGGGACTGGCCATCGTGAAGCACATCGTGGCCCGCCATCGCGGCCGGCTGGGGGTGGAAAGCGAGCTCGGCGCCGGGGCAATTTTCTCCGTTCGCCTGGATGTTTTGCCGGAACGAGAAAAAAAGCGCGAAACCGCAAAGGCCTAGATGGTCATCTCCGTGTCATGGGCGCGTCATAGAACCTTGGCCCGCGGGGACTAAGAGTCCTGAGCCCAATGTTGCCCCGGCGCTTGCCTGGGATGCGCAACGAATTTGGCAAGGAGATATACCGTGAAGCTCACCACCGCTCTCGGCGTAATCGCCGTGGCCGGCACGCTGTGTGCTGGCAGCGCTTATGCCGTCGATTTCACTGGCGCTGGCGCGTCCTTCCCGGCCCCCGTCTACCAGGCCTGGGGCGCGAAGTTCAAAGAGAAGACCGGCAACACCCTGAACTATCAGTCCATCGGCTCGGGCGGTGGTCAGAACCAGATCATCAACCGCACCGTGGACTTCGGCGCCTCCGACGCCACCGTGCCGAGCGAGAAGCTCGCCTCCGCCAACCTGCTGCAGTTCCCGACCGTGATCGGCTCGGTGGTCGCGACCGTCAACCTGGACGGCATCGCCACCAACCAGCTCAAGCTCACCGGCCCGTTGCTCGCCGACATCTATCTCGGCAAGATCACCAAGTGGGACGACAAGGCCATCGCCGACCTCAACGCCGGCGTGAAGCTGCCGTCGCAGGCGATCGTGCCCGTGTACCGCTCGGACTCCTCGGGCACCACCTCCATCTTCACCTCCTACCTCTCGGCCGTCAGCCCCGAGTGGAAGTCCAAGGTCGGTTCCGCCACCTCGGTCCAGTGGCCGATCGGCGCCGGCGCCAAGGGCAATGAGGGCGTCACCGGCACCGTCAAGAACACCAAGGGCGGCATCGGCTACGTGGAGTTCATCTACGCCGCCTCCAACAAGCTGGTCGTCACCCAGCTGCAGAACAAGTCGGGCAAGTTCGTGAGCCCCGAGGTTGCCGGCTTCCAGGCCGCCGCCGCCTCCGCCGACTGGAAGGGCGCGAAGGACTTCGCCGCTTCCATGATCGACGCCCCGGCCCCCGAGGCTTGGCCGATCGTCTCCCCCACCTACATCCTTCTCCCTAAGGACCCGAAGAATCTGGACGCCTCCCGCGCGACCATGGAATTCTTCAAGTGGGCCTACACCAAGGAAGGCGCCGAGGTCGCCGAGAAGCTGCACTACATCCCGCTCCCCGAGTCGGTGGTGAAGCAGGTCGAGGAGGCCTTCAAGGCGGAGATCAAGGGTCCGGACGGCAAGCCCGTCCTCTGATCCAGGGCTGAAGCGTGCCGCCCCCTCGGGCGGCACGCCGCCTTGAAGTCATCGGGCCCATCGGTCCCGCAGGCTCCGACGAGGGCCGGTGACGCCGCCCGGCGTCCCGCCCACACAGCGCGAAATCGAGACCAGCCGCCGGCTGCGGCACGCGGGGGACAGGCATCCAATGGACGCGACGGTGGAGAGCATGCGGTCTGGCTCGGTCCAGCCCATCACCAAGGCCAAGGGGACCGGGGCGGTGACCGACCCCATCTTCGTTGGCCTCCTCTGGGCGAGCGGCATCTTCGTCCTCGTCCTGCTCGGCCTCATCATCGCCGAGCTGTTCAAGGGCGGCTTTCCGGCGCTCCAGCACTTCGGGCTCGACTTCATCTGGTCGCCCGCCTGGAACCCGGTGACCGAGAATTTCGGCGCCCTGGTGATGATCTACGGCACGCTGTTCTCCGCGGTGATCGCCGTGGTGGTGGCCCTGCCGCTGTCGTTCGGCATCGCCTTCTTCCTCACCGAGATCGCGCCGCAGCCGCTGAAGCGCCCGATCGGCGTCGCCGTGCAGCTGCTCGCCGCGGTGCCCTCCATCATCTACGGCATGTGGGGCTTCTTCGTCATCGTCCCGCTGATGGCCGCCTACGTGCAGCCCCCGCTCATCGACACGCTGGGCAACGTGCCCATCATCGGCGCCCTGTTCGCCGGCCCGCCCCTCGGCTCGGGCATGCTCACCGCCGGCCTGATCCTCGCCGTGATGATCCTGCCCTTCATCACCGCCATGTTCGTGGAGACGCTGGAAAGCGTGCCGCCCATGCTGAAGGAATCGGCCTACGGCGTCGGCGGGACCACCTACGAGGTCTACAAGAACGTCTCGATCCCCTATGGCAAGACCGCCATGGTGGGCGCGGTGATGCTGGGCCTCGGCCGCGCGCTGGGCGAGACCATGGCCGTCACCTTCGTCATCGGCAACGCGACGCGCATGTCGGCCTCGCTCTTCGCCCCCGGCGCCACCATCGCCTCCACCATCGCCAACGAATTCCCGGAGGCCCCGATCGGGTCGCTGAAGCTGACCTCGCTGCTGCAGCTCGGCTTCATCCTGTTCGTGATTTCCTTCATCGTGCTGGCACTGTCCCGGGCGCTCGTGCGCTCGCGGCTCGACTGACCCCGGAGCACAGGCAGACCATGGCCTCCCTCGCAGCGCGCCGCGCCAAGGACACGACCATCAAGGCGGTGTCCACCGCCTTCGCGGTCTTCGCCATCTTCCTCCTGGGCTGGATCCTGTGGACCCTGCTCTCGCGCGGGCTGCCCGCGCTCGGCCTCAACGTCTTCACCGAGGTCACCAAGCCGCCGGGACAGGGCGGTGGCCTGCTCAACGCCATCGTCGGCTCGCTGATCCAGATCGGCATCGCCATGGCCATCGGCGGCCCCATCGGCATCTTCTGCGGCACCTTCCTCGCCGAGAACGGCAAGGGCACGAAGATCGGCGCCGCCGCCCGCTTCGTGAACGACATCCTCCTGTCGGCGCCGTCGATCCTCGTCGGCCTGTTCATCTACACGCTGCTGGTGGTGCCGTTCGGCGGCTTCTCCGGCTGGGCCGGCGCCATCGCCCTCGCCATCCTGGTGATCCCGGTGGTGGTGCGCACCACCGAGGACATGCTGAACCTCGTGCCGGTGGGCCTGCGCGAGGCGGCCTTCGCCCTTGGCGCGCCGCAGTGGAAGGTGGTGATGTTCATCACCTGGCGCGCGGCCCGCGCCGGCATCGTCACCGGCATCCTGCTCGCCATCGCCCGCGCCGCCGGCGAGACCGCGCCGCTGCTGTTCACCTCGCTGGGCAACAATGCGCTGTCCACCGACCTGTCGCGGCCCATGGCCAGCCTGCCCATCGCCATCTATCAGTTCGCCGGCAGCCCCTTCGACGACTGGGTCTCCCTCGCCTGGGCCGGCGCGCTCCTCATCACCGTGGGCGTGCTCGTGCTCAACGTGGCGTCCCGCCTGTTCCTCGCGCGGGGCCACTAGGCTCCGCCGCGCCACACCCATTCCGCCTTCCTCCGAAGCGAGGCCGACCAGATGACTTCAGCCGTCGATCCCACCTTCAACATCTCCTCCTCCGTCGCCGCGCGGCCCGACGCCCCGCCGGCGCCCGCCAAGATCAAGGTGGAGAGCCTGCAGTTCTACTACGGCAGCAACCACGCGCTCCGGAACATCAACTTCGAGGTTCCCGAGAAGCGCGTGACCGCCATGATCGGCCCGTCGGGCTGCGGCAAGTCCACCCTGCTGCGCGTGTTCAACCGCATGTACGACCTCTACCCCGGCCAGCGGGCCGAGGGCGCGGTGCTGTTCGACGGCGTGAACATCGTGGGCAAGGAGCTCGACCCCACCATCGTGCGCACCCGCATCGGCATGGTGTTCCAGAAGCCGACGCCCTTCCCCATGACGATCTATGACAACATCGCGTTCGGCGTGAAGCTGCACGAGCGGCTGAACAAGGCGCAGATGGACGAGCGGGTGGAATGGTGCCTGCGCAAGGCCGCCATCTGGGACGAGACCAAGGACCGCCTGCACACCTCGGCGCTCGGCATGTCCGGCGGCCAGCAGCAGCGCCTGTGCATCGCCCGCACCATCGCGGTGCGGCCGGAGGTGATCCTGCTGGACGAGCCTACCTCGGCCCTCGATCCCATCTCCACCTCGAAGATCGAGGACCTGATCGACGAGCTGAAGCAGGAATTCACCATCGTCATCGTGACCCATAACATGCAGCAGGCCGCGCGCTGCGCCGACATCACCGCCTTCTTCTACCTGGGCGAGCTGATCGAGGTGGCGCCTTCGGACGTGATCTTCACCAACCCGAAGGAAATCAAGACGCGCGACTACATCACCGGCCGCTTCGGCTGACGCGGGAAAGGCGCCGGCGGGCTCGCCCGGCCGGCGCATCTTCCCTCAACCCCAAGGGAGCGAACGCCTCCGCCGGCCGGCCTGTTGGCCCGGGCCGGCTGGCGGGCTCCAAGGAAGGACCGATCCCATGCCGGAGCATACCGTTGCCTCTTTCGACGTCGAGCTGAAGGAAATCGGCCGCAAGGTGGTGGAGATGGGCGGCCAGGCCGAGCGCCTCGTGGCCGACGCCGTCACCTCGCTGATCCGCCGCGACGGCGCCATCGCCCAGAAGGTCGTGCTGCTCGACGCCACCGTCGACCAGGCCCAGCGGGAGATCGAGGACCGCGCCATCCTGGTGATCGCCAAGCGCCAGCCGGTGGCCAACGACCTGCGCGAGATCGTCGCCGCCATCCGGGTCGCCAACGACCTGGAGCGCATCGGCGACCTCGCCAAGAACGTGGGCAAGCGCGTGATCGCCATCGAGGGCGAGTATCATCCGCAGAAGCTGGTGCGCGGGGTGGAGCACATCTCCGACCTGGTGCTGGAGCAGCTGAAGGAGGTGCTCGACGCCTACGCCGCCCGCAACGAAGCCAAGGCGGTCGAAGTGTGGGGCCGCGACGGCGCCATCGACACCATGTACACCTCCCTGTTCCGCGAGCTCCTGACCTATATGATGGAGGATCCGCGCAACATCTCGGTGTGCACGCACCTGTTGTTCTGCGCCAAGAACATCGAGCGCATCGGCGACCACGCGACCAACATCGCCGAGATCGTCTTCTACATGGTCACGGGCCAGAACCTGCCCGAGACCCGCCCGAAGGCCGACGCCTCGAGCGAGACCACGCTGCCCTTCCCGGGCCGCACCGTCCAGGGCTGAGGCCCGGACGGGCGCATGACGGAGCGCGAGCGGCCGGATCGGGTTCGGTCCGATCGCCCGCCCTCTCATTTTGCCAAGAGGACGCGTGGCGCGGGTTGCCCAGCAGCCGGCCGCCCCGGTCTAACGAACGGATGAATGACAGTGCCGGCGCGTATTCTGATCGTCGAGGATGAGGAGCCTCTGACCCTCCTGCTCCGTTACAATCTGGAGTCGGAAGGCTACGGCGTGGAGAGCGTCGGCCGCGGCGACGAGGCCGAGACGCGGCTGCGCGAGAGCGTGCCGGATCTCGTGATCCTCGACTGGATGCTGCCCGGCCTCTCCGGCATCGAATTGTGCCGGCGCCTGCGCACCCGGCCCGAAACCGAGCGCCTGCCCGTCATCATGCTCACCGCGCGCGGCGAGGAGACCGAGCGGGTGCGCGGCCTCGCCACCGGGGCGGACGACTATGTGGTGAAGCCCTTCTCGGTGCCGGAGCTGCTCGCCCGGGTGCGCGCCTTGCTGCGCCGGGCCAAGCCCGAGCACGTGGCGACGCTTTTGCGCGCCGGCGACATCGAGCTCGACCGGGAGACCCACCGGGTGCACCGCGCCGGCCGCGAGGTGCATCTCGGCCCCACCGAGTTCCGCCTGCTGGAATTCCTGATGCAGTCTCCCGGCCGCGTCTTCTCCCGCGAGCAGCTGCTGGACGGGGTGTGGGGCCAGGACGTCTATATCGACGAGCGCACCGTGGACGTGCACGTGGGCCGCTTGCGCAAGGCCATCAACCGCGGCCGCCAGTCCGACCCCATCCGCACCGTGCGTGGCGCAGGCTATTCCTTCAACGAGATGTTCGCCCGCGCCCATTGAGGGCGGGCCGTCGGGCTGCTACGGCCCGCGCGTGCGGCTTGCGAGGGTGGCGCGGGTCGCCAGGTGCTCCGTCGGGGCGCAGACGCCCGCCCCCTCAACCGGAGCGCACCCCGATCAGTCCCAGAACCTGCTTGGCCGCCCGCTCGCCCGAGAGCCAGGCGCCGCCCACCGTGCCCCACAGGGTCTCATGGGCGTGCTCGCCGGCGAACACGAGGCGGCCGGCAACCGTCTCGGTGAAGGCGCGGCGCATGTTACCGAAGCCGGGGAGGGCGCAGGAGAAGGCACCCAGCGCCCACGGCTCCTTGCTCCAGCGGGTGGCGAACACCTTGCCAAGTCGGGCCGCCGTGTCGGCGCCGAACTCGCGCGTGAGCGCCGCCTTGACGAAGGCTGCGGCGGCATCGGGCGGGCTGTCGGCGAGGCCGGTGGCCACGTCCCCGCCCACCTCCAGGCTGTAGAGGTCGCTGCCGCCGATACGGGCCCGCAGGGCATAGGCGCGCGGCCCCTCGGCGCGGAAATAGATCAGCTCGTCCACGCCGAGCCCGGCGGGATTGCGCGGCAGGCGGAAGCCGATGTGGTCGAAGGCGCCGAGGGTGATCTTCTCCACCGCCGTGCGCTGGCGTTGCGGCAGGCCGGGCTGGATGCGCAGCTTGCCCGACGCCATGAGGCTCGGCGGCACGGCGATGATGACGGTGCGCCCGAGCACCGTGCCCCGGCTTGTCTGCACCGAGACGAGACGCGGGCCGAGCTCCACCGCCCGGGCCGGGGTCTCCAGCCGCACGGTCAGCGGCCGCGCCAGCTGCGAGACGAGGGTGCCCACGCCCTGCCGGCAGATGTCCTCGCCCTCGCGCTCGTCGGCACGCGAGACGTCGACGGTGGAGATCTGGTCCAGCTCCTTGGCGCAGGCGAAGGGGCCGAGCACGAAGCGCGCGCTGGCGCCGTAGGCGCCGAGGTCGGGCAGGGCACGGGCGGCGGGCATGTCGCGCCCGGCGTCGCCCGCCGCCACGATGGCCCGCTCCCCGCGCCGCACCGTGGCGATGAAGTCCTCATAGTC
Source organism: Xanthobacter pollutisoli (assembly GCF_040044995.1). NCBI lineage: Bacteria > Pseudomonadati > Pseudomonadota > Alphaproteobacteria > Hyphomicrobiales > Xanthobacteraceae > Xanthobacter > Xanthobacter pollutisoli. The sequence goes on along the minus strand of NZ_JBDZDP010000007.1, from coordinate 37,965 downwards.
GGCATCGCCCGCCTCGCGGCCGTCCTGATAGAGCCGGCCGCCGTCGGGCGCGCGGTAGATGTCGAGCCCCTCGGCCCGCCCGTAGGCGGCCATGGGGCGTGCCGCCGGCATGTTCAGGCGCGGCGCGCCGAGATCGAACGGCACGCCGAACTGGGCGGTGTCGGTGACGGTGCGGCCGCCCACGTGGTTGGAGGCTTCCAGCAGGATATAGCTGCGGCCCGCCTCGGCGATGCGCCGCGCGGCGGAGATGCCCGCGGCCCCGGCGCCGATGATGACCACGTCCGCCTCGTTCTGCGGCTGGCCGAGCGCGCGGGATGTCGCCAGCGTCATGCCGGCGAGGGGCGCCGCGGCGATCGCGACGCCGCGGGCGATGAGGGCGCGGCGCGTGAGGGAAGAGCGGTCGGGATCGGTCACGGGCGGAACGCTAGCATGGCGCGCACGGACGGGCGAGGCCGTCGCCTCAGCTGCGCCGCGCCGCGACGAAGCGCGCCGCCTCGGCCAGCACGGCGCCCTTTTCGCCGAACGGCGCGAGGGCCTCGCCCGCCTCGGCGACCAGCCGGTCCAGCACGGCGCGGGCGCCGTCGAGGCCGAGGCGGGAGACCAGCGTCGCCTTGCCGGCTGCCTCGTCCTTGCGCACGCTCTTGCCCACCTCCTCGGTGGTGCCCTCCACGTCCAGCAGGTCGTCGGCGATCTGGAAGGCGGCGCCCAGCGCCCGCCCGTAGGCGGCGAGCGCCGTCCGCGCCGGGGCGTCGGCCCCGCCGAGGATGGCACCGGCCTCCACCGAGACGGCGAGCAGGGCGCCGGTCTTCATGGCCTGCAGGTCGCGGATGGCGTCCTCCTCCAGGGCGAGGGGCGCGCCGCCGGAGAAGCGGCCCTCGGCGGCGAGGTCCAGCATCTGGCCCCCCACCATCCCGCCCATGCCGGAGGCGCGTGCGAGTGCGCGCACGAGGGCGATGCGCACCGCGGCGTCGGGATGGGCATCGGTGCCGGCGAGGAGGTCGAAGGCGAGGGTCAGCAGCGCGTCGCCGGCGAGGATGGCGGTGGCCTCGTCATAGGCCTTGTGGACGGTCGGGCGGCCGCGGCGCAGGTCGTCATTGTCCATGGCCGGCAGGTCGTCATGCACCAGCGAATAGCAATGCACGCATTCCACCGCGGCGGCGGCGGTGACGGCGGCGGCCGGCGGCAGGCCGAACAAGGCGGCGCTCTCGATGACGAGAAAGGGGCGCAGGCGCTTGCCGCCGCCCAAAGCGCCGTGGCGGATGGCGCCCATGAGGCGGTCGGGCCGCAGCCGCTCGCCTGCCGTCGGCGCGTCGGCGAGGGCGGCTTCGAGGCGGGCCTGCGTGGCGTCGGCGGCGGCGTCGAGACGATCCTTCAGGGAAAATGTCACCTTGGGCCTGCGTCGATGATAGCGGTGCGGGAACGCCCGGGCCGGGCGCACCGTTGACGGGGGCCACCGGGTGCCCCAATGCGGCGCGCAGGTCAAGCGCGCGCCGCGCGGGGTCGCGGCGGTGGCCGGTCGGGGCATGATGGGTTGCCGAAGGCAGCCGCGGGACGGGCGCGGGGTCGGCCGCGTCGGGGGAGGGCAAGGGATGGTCCGTCTGGTGCTGCGCGTGATCGGGGCCATCATCGCTTTGCCGCTGGTGCTCTCGCTGCTCTACAACGTGATCAATCCGGTCTCGACCCTCATGATCGGCCGCTGGATCACCGGCGAGCGGGTGGAACGCATCTGGACCCCCATCGAGCGCATGTCGCCGGCGCTGGTGCGCACCGTCATCGCCTCCGAGGACGCGAGCTTCTGCCAGCACTGGGGCGTGGATCTCGACGAACTGCGTGCCGCCCTCGACAAGGCGGACGAGCTGGAGGACACCCGCGGCGCCTCGACCATCCCCATGCAGATCGCCAAGAACCTCTTCCTGTGGCCGGGCCGCGAGCTGATCCGCAAGGCCATCGAGATCCCGCTCGCCGTCTGGCTCGACCTTGTCGTGAGCAAGCGGCGGCTCATCGAGATCTATCTCAACATCGCCGAATGGGGGCCGGACGGCGAGTTCGGCGTCGAGGCGGGGGCGCAGCGCGCCTTCGGCATCCCGGCCTCCCAGGTGGACGCGCGGCAGGCGGCCCTCCTCGCCGTGATGCTGCCCAATCCCCACCGGCGCGACGCGCGCAACCCCTCGGGCGGGGTCCAGCGCCTCGCGTCGCGCCTTCAGGCCCGGGTCCCGCGGGAGGGGCCGGAGCTCACCGCCTGCCTCGGCCTTGCGCCGTGAGCAGGCTTGATTGTTCCAACAACAAGCGCCACATGGGAAATGTCGCGCCGCCCGGCCGCTCCTCGGCCCGAGGCGGCGGTATTTTCCTCCTGCCGGCCCTCCCATGACCCGATCCGCAGCCGTCGCCCCCCGCAAGATGAGCCCATGGCTGAAGATTGGCCTGGAGCTCGGCCCGCTGGTCCTGTTCTTCGCCGCCAACGGCTATGGCGGCATCTATGTGGCGACCGGCGTGTTCATGGTGGCGACCCTCGCCGCTCTGGCCGCCATGTGGATCCTCGCCCGCCGCGTGGCGGTGATGCCGCTGGTGTCGGCGGTGGTGGTGATGGTGTTCGGCGGTCTCACCCTGTGGTTGCAGGACGAGCATTTCATCAAGCTGAAGCCCACCATGGTGAACGCCCTCTTCGGCGTGCTGCTGCTGGGCGGGCTCTATCTGAAGAAGCCGCTGCTGCCCTACGTGTTCGACGGCATGGTGAAGCTCACCGACGAGGGCTGGCGCCGGCTGACCATCCGCTGGGGCCTGTTCTTCCTGGCCATGGCGGTGCTGAACGAACTGGTGTGGCGCTCGGTCTCCACCGACACCTGGGTCGCCTTCAAGACCTTCGGCTACCTCCCGCTCACCTTCGCCTTCGCCATGGCGCAGGCCCCGCTCATGGCCCGCTTCGAGCTGAAGGACGAGCCCGGCGCCGGCTGACGCGGCGACGCCCGCCTTTCCCCGGTTGACGCCGGCCCGCCGGCTCCCCATAAGCCCGCGAGAGGGCGCAGAATGCTGACGAAAAAAGGAAAGTACGGTCTTAAGGCGGCGGTCCACCTCGCCCGGCTGCCGCCCGGCGGCTCGACGCAGGTCGCCGACATCGCCGAGGCCAACAACATCCCGAAGAAATTCCTCGACGTGATCCTCGGCGAGTTGCGCAACGCCGGCTTCCTCTCGTCCAAGAAGGGCAAGCTCGGCGGCTACCGGCTGGCCAAGTCCCCCGAGGACATCGTGGTGGGCGAGATGATCCGGGCGCTGGACGGCCCCCTCGCGCCCTTCCCCTGCGCCAGCCGCAACGCCTACGAGCCGTGCGAGGATTGCGACATCGCCACCTGCGAGGTCCGCCTGCTGATGGTGCGGGTGCGCGATGCCATCGGCACCGTGCTCGACACCTACACGCTGGCGCAGATGCGCGACCTGTCGCAGGAGCAGCTGGCCTCCTTCGTCGATTACATCTGACCGCCTTATTGCTGGGCGGCGAGGAAGGTGCGGAAGCGCGCCAGCGCCACGCCGAAGAACAGCGCCCCCATGCCGAACGTGGCGGCAAAGCGCGGCCACACCGTCTCGATCCCCGCTCCGCGATACAGGATGGCCTGGGCGAAGGCGACGAACTGCGTGGAGGGCGACACCTGCATGGTGGTCTGCAGCCAGGACGGCATGCTCTCCAGCGGGGTGAAGCCGCCGGACAGCATGTTCATGGGCAGCACCATCAGGAAAAACAGCAGGCCGAACTGGGGCATGGATCCGGACAGCGTGCCGAGGAAGATGCCGAGCGATGCGGTGAAGAACAGGTAGAGCGCCGTCCCCGCGAGGAACAGCGGGATGGAGCCGGAAATGCCCATCCCGAGCCCCCATTTCAGCACCACCACGACCGCGAAGGCGGTGGCTGCCAATATCACCGCGCCGTTGGCCACCACCTTGGACAGCATGATCTCGGAGGGGCGCACCGGCAGCACCAGCAGATGCTCCAGCGTGCCGTGCTCGCGCTCGCGGATCAGCGCCGCCCCGGCGAGCAGCACCGACAGCATGGTGATGTTGGTGATGAGCCCCATGGTGCCGGTGAACCAGGAGGATTCCAGCCCCTGGTTGAAGGCGGCGCGGATCTCGAGCCGCACCGGCGTGTCGATCCCCTCCGCGTGGCGCAGCACGAAGCGGTTCACCTCCGACTGGAAGATGCCGGAAATGTCGTTGGCCCCGAGGCCCGCCTGCATCAGCGCCGTGGCGTCGATGAGCAGCTGCACCGACGGGGAGCGCCCGGCCAGCACGTCGGCCTGAAAGTTCGGCGGGAAGTTGAGGACGAAGGTGTAGCGCGCCGCGTCCATGGCGCGGTCCACGTTCTGCGGCGCCAGCGGTACGGGCGTCTGGAAGCTCGGCGGCAGCAGCGCATCGAGAATGGCGTTGGAGAGCACCGAATTGTCCTCGTCCACCACGCCCACGGTGGCACGGTGGAGGTCGTGGCGCATGCCGTTGGCTTGCAGCACGATGGCGACGGTGAAGGCGTAGACCACCAGCACCAGCAGCGCCCGGTCGCGCCACAGGCTCAACAGCTCCTTCACCACCAGATGGCGCACGTTGCCGAGGGGCGAGCGGCGGGGAGCGGGAGCGCTGGCCGCCATCTCACGCCTCCTGCTTGCGCAGGATGAGGTACGCGAGGGCGAGCAGCGCCGGCCAGAAGGCGAAGGTGGCGGCCACGAAGGGCAGAAGCTCGAAGAAGCCGAGCCCCTTGGTGAAGGCGCCGACGCTGACGCGCATGAAATAGGTGGTGGGAAAGAAGGTGCCCAGCACCCAAGCGCCGCCTTCCAGCGTCGCCACCGGCTGCATCATGCCGGAGAATTGGGAGGCGGGCATCATGGTGCCGATGGCGGTGCCGAACAGGGCGGCGACCTGCGTGTTCGTCAGGGTGGAGGAGACCAGCCCGATGGCGGTGGTGGCGAGCACATAAGCGAGGGCACCGAGGGCGAGGCCGAGGAACGAGCCCTTCAGCGGCACCCCGAACAGGAACAGCGCCATCAGCGTCATGATGCCGAAATTGAAGAAGGCCAGCACCACGTAGGGCGCCTGCTTGCCCAGCAGGAATTCCAGCTTGGTTACCGGCGTGACGTAGAGATTGGTGATGGAGCCCAGCTCCTTTTCCGTCACCACGCCGAGGGCGGTGAGGATGGCGGGGATGAAGATGAGCATGAGCGCGATGGTGGCCGGCACCATGGCGTCGAGGCTGCGGAACGACTGGTTGTAGCGATAGCGCATCTCCAGCGTCGCGAAGGTGGAGAGGGTGCGGCCCGCGGCCTCGGCGGCATCGGCGAGGAATTGCAGGTGGACCGCCTCCACATAGCCCTTGATGGTTTCGGCGCGGAACGGCATGGCGCCGTCGATGGTCACCAGCACCTCGGTGGGCCGGCCGGCGTTGAGGTCGGCGCCGAACTCCGGCGGCAGCTCGATGGCGAAGGCGATGGCGTTGGACTTCAGCCGCCGGTCGAGGTCGGCGGGGTCGGCAAGGGGCGGCTGGACGCGGAAATAGGGCGAGTGGGCGAAGCCGTCCACATAGGCGCGGCTCTGCGGGGACTGGTCGCGGTCGAGCACGGCGAAGCGCAGCTTGTCCACGTCCAGGGTGATGCCGTAGCCGAAGATGATCATCAGGAAGGCGGTGCCCAGCAGGGCGAAGGCGAGGCGCACCGGATCGCGCTTCAGCTCCAGCGCCTCGCGCCAGGCATAGGCGCCGAGGCGGCGTGGCGAGAAGCCGGCAGGGCGGCCCTGCGCGCGGTCCGCAGCCGGCGGCAGGCGCACGTCGGCTCCCACCGCGCGGCCACCCATCTCCATGTAGGCAACGAAGGCCTCCTCCAGGCTCGGCGCCTTCTGCGCGTCCTTCAGCGCCTGCGGCGTTCCGGTGGCGATCACCTTGCCGGCGTGCATGAAGGAGATGCGATCGCAGCGCTCCGCCTCGCCCATGAAATGGGTGGAGACGAAGAGGGTGACGCCCTCCTCGCGCGACAGGCGCTGGAGATGGTCCCAGAAATTGTCCCGCGCGACCGGGTCGACGCCCGAGGTGGGCTCGTCGAGGATCAGCATCTCCGGCCGGTGCAGCACCGCCACGGCCAGAGACAGGCGCTGGCGCACGCCGAGGGGCAGGCCGTCGGCGAGGTCGTCGAGATGGGCGGCAAGGTCGAAGGTCGCCACCAGCTCGGCGATCCGGGCCCGCGCGGCGTCCTCGGGCAGGGAGAACAGGCGGGCGTGCAGCTCCAGATTCTGCCGCACCGTCAGCTCGCCATAGAGCGAGAAGGCCTGCGACATGTAGCCGACCCGTCGGCGGGTCTCGATGTCGTCGGGGTCCACCGGCACGCCGAACAGCAGGGCCTCGCCCGACGTCGCCGGGAGAAGGCCCGTCAGCATCTTCATGGTGGTGGACTTGCCGCAGCCGTTGGAGCCGAGGAAGCCGAAGATCTCGCCGCGGCGGATGGTGAAGCTCACATGGTCCACCGCCACGAAGTCGCCGAAGGCGCGGGTCAGGCCGCGCGCCTCGATGGCGACGGGCGCGTCCGGTGGGATGGCGGCGGGCGTTCCTGCGCCCGCGCCGTCGCCGCGCCGGCCGTCCGGCAGCAGCGAGATGAAGGCGCGCTCGAGGCTCGGCTGGCCGGTGGCGGCGAGCAGGTCCGCCGGGCTGCCGTCGGCGAGGATGCGGCCGGCATCCATCATCACCACCCGGGCGAAGCGCGCCGCCTCCTCCATGTCGGCGGTGGCGACCACGAGCGTCAGCTTCGGCCGTCCGGCGCGGATGGTCTCGACGAAGTCCCAGAACTGCCGGCGCGACAGCGGGTCGACGCCGGTGGTGGGCTCGTCCAGCAGCAGCAGGTCCGGGTGGTGCACCAAAGCGCAGCACAGGCCGAGCTTCTGCTTCATGCCGCCGGAGAGCTTGCGCATGAGGCGGTCGGCGAAGGGGTCGAGCCCGGTGGCGGCGAGCAGCGGCGCGACGCGCGGCCCGTCCACCGCCGCTTCCTCGCCGAACAGCCGGGCGAAGAATGCGATGTTCTCGGCCACCGAGAGGTTGGGATAGAGGTTGCGCCCGAGGCCCTGCGGCATGAAGGCGATGCGCGGCTGCACCGCCTCGCGCGCGGCGCGGCCGGCAAAATCGGCGCCGAGCACCTCCACTCTCCCGGCCTGGATGCGCTTCGCCCCGGAGACGAGGCCGAGCAGCGTGGACTTGCCCACCCCGTCCGGCCCCACGAGGGCCACGGAGGCGCCTTCGGCCACCACGAGGTCCACCCCGTCCAGCGCCACGGTCCGCCGGTAGCGGTGGCGGATGGCGGAGAGGCGGAGTGCGGCGGGCGGCGCCGGCTGCGGCTCGCGCGCGTCCGCGGTCATTTCGCCGGGGCGTCCTTGGCGGGCTCCTTGGCGGGCTCCTTGGCGTTGGTCGGGTCCGCCCCTTCCGCCTGCCGCACCAGATCGGACTGCAGCCAGGCGGGCCATGGCGCCGCCGGATCGAGCCGCACGTAGCCGACGCCGGTGATGCCGGTCTTCACCTGCTCCAGATGCTGCTCCACCAGCTGGCGGGCGACCCGCAGCTTGACGCGGAACATCATGCGGTCGCGCTCGCGCTGGGTCTCCACCTGCTTCGGGGTGAACTGCGCCCGCGCCGAGACGAAGGAGACGGCGGCCGGAATGGCGCGGTCGGGCAACGGCTCCAGCAGCAGGCGCGCCGCGGCGCCGATGCCGATGCGCCCCGCGTCGGCGGCGGGCAGAAAGATGGTCATGTACACGTCGGAGAGGTCGATGAGGGTCAGCACCTTGCCGCCAGCCGCGAGCACCTCGCCCGGCTCCGCGAGGCGGTAGATGACCCGGCCGGACTTGGGCGCGACAAGGGTGCCGTCCGCCACCATGCGCGTCAGCCGCTCCACCTCCGCCTCCGCCGCGCGGATGGCGCTCTCGCTCGCCGCGAGGCTCGACTGGGCGGCGGCCAGCGCCGCGGCGGCGGTGAGCTTCGTGGTGCGATACTGGTCCACCTTCTGCTCGGTGGCGAAGCCCTTGGCCACCAGCGTCTCCTGCCGCTCCAGCTCCTTGGCCGCGAGGTCGAGCTCGCCCTTGCGCTGCTCGACCACATGGGTGGCGGTGTCGCGCGACTGGCGGGCCTGCGCCGCCTGGGCCTCGGCGGTGCGCAGGGCGGCGGTGGTCTCGGCCACGTCCATGTGCGCCACCACCTGCCCCTGCTGCACGAAGTCGCCTTCCTCGGCCAGCACGTCGAGCACGCGGCCGGCCGCCTTGGTGGCCACATCCACCTGCGTCGCCTCGATGCGCCCGTTGCCCTGCGCGAAGCCGGCCGGCAGCGCCCGGCTGCGCTGCGCCAGATGCCAGGCGCCGGCGCCGCCCGCGGCCGCCACGGCGGCGATCACGGCGAGGATGGCGAGGGAGCGCTTCATGGCAGACCTTCCGGGCGGGCAGCATGCCCCGCGCGGTGCCGGAACGGCATGCGGCGCCCGCGGGGCATCGGGAACACGTCAGTCGGTCACCTTACCGCGGTGCAGCACGGCCACGTTGATCAAGGTCAAGCGGCCCAACTCAGCTCTTGTCCACCGCCGTCTGCAAGGCCATGGCGCCGGCCGGATTGCGCACCTTCGCGCCACTGATGAGATAGATGAAGACGTCGCGCGCCGGCGCCTCCGCCGACGCCTTCCCGGCGGCCGCCTTACCCTTGGCGGCGGCCTTGCCGGCCGACTTGCCGCCCTCGCCTGCCGCCGCCTGATCGAGCGGCGCGAGCCCGTCGGGCATGGTCCCCTTGGCCCAGGCCTGGCCGGCCTTGGCCCAGCGGGCGATGCCGGCGGCGGAATAGCCGGTCGTCACTTTCTCCTGCGTCTGCTGGAGGCGGGCATAGGTGAAGTCGGCGGTGAGATCGGGGATGGCGGGATAGGTCTCGTGGTCGGCGAAGACGACGGCGACCTCGTGCCGGCGGGCGAGCGCGACGAATTCCGGCACGGCGAAGGAGGGGTGCCGCACCTCCAGCGCGTGGCGCAGAGTCACTCCGTCGTGCGCCTTCGGGAGGAGAGCGAGGAAGGCTGCGAAATCGTCCGGGTCGAACGCCTTGGTGGCGGCGAACTGCCAGTTGATGGGACCGAGCCGATCACCCAGCTCGACGATGCCGGACGAGATGAACTTGCCGATGCTCTCCTGCGCCTCGGCCAGCACCTTGCGATGGGTGACGTAGCGCGTCGCCTTCAGCGCGAAGACGAAGCCGTCCGGCACCTGCCGCGCCCAGTCGGCGCAGGATTTGGCGCTCGGGGTGCGGTAGAAGGTGCCGTTGATCTCGATGGTGGCGAGATGCGTGGCGGCGTAGGCCAGCTCCTTCGCCTGGCTGAGGCCCTCCGGATAGAAGACGCCGCGCCAGGGCTCGAACGTCCAGCCGCCGATGCCGACCCTTATGGCCATGTGCTGCTCCTGAGGCGCCGGCCCCTCACGGCAGGGGCAGGACGTGGGAATATTTGACCTGCTCCAGCGCGAAGGAGCTCTCGATGGAGGCGATGCCGTCGAGCCGCGTGAGTTTCTCCTTCAGGAAGCGCTCATAGGCGTCGAGGTCCGCCGCCACCACCCGCAACAGGTAGTCGCGCGGGCCGGTCATCAGATAGCATTCCAGCACCTCCGGCCAGCCCCGGATAGCGGCGGAAAAGGCGTCCAGCGCCTCCTCCTGCTGGCGTTCCAGCTTGATGGAGACGAACACGCTCACCGGCAGGCCGGCGCGGCGCTGGTCCAGCACCGCCACATAGCGCGAGATGAGTCCGTCCTCCTCCAGCGCCTTCACGCGCCGGAGGCAGGGGGAGGGGGAGAGGCCGACCTCCCCGGACAGCTCGGCGATGCTCTTGCGCCCGTCCTGCTGGAGGGCTGCGAGAATCTTCCGGTCGATGGCGTCGAGGCGCACGATATCGCTCCCTGGGGGGTAATTGCCGACAGCTTATTGCGCATAACGGGTCTCTGTCAGTCGTATTCGACCGGAAGTTTCGAGCGTTCGGCGCTAGACTTGGCGTCGACTTGACGCGCCCGCCAGAAGGCGCAGCGCCAGCGCCCCGAGGACACCATGGGACAAACGCCGCTCCGCCCCGCCCCCGCCGCCCTCCGCGCGCCCTCCGCGCCGCCGAGCCCGGACGATCTCGCCGTCATGGCCGAGCTGGAAAAGAAGGTGCTGTGGCTCGCGAGCTACATGATCCACAACGCCAATCACCTGCGCCCCGGCGCGGACGGGCTGAAGGTCGGCGGCCACCAAGCGTCCTCCGCCTCGCTCTGCGCCATCCTGTGCGCGCTGTATTTCCATGTGCTGCGGCCGGAAGACCGGGTGGCGGTGAAGCCCCACGCGAGCCCCATCTTCCACGCCATCCAGTATCTGTTCGGCCGCCAAAGCCGGGAGCGGCTGGAGAATTTCCGCGGCTTCAAGGGGGCGCAATCCTATCCCTCGCGCACCAAGGACGCCGACGACGTGGACTTCTCCACCGGCTCGGTGGGCCTAGGCGTCGCGCAGACCCTCTTCGCCAGCCTGGCACAGGACTATGTCCACGCCCACGGCCTCGCCGGTGACCGCCCCAAGGGCCGCATGATCGCGCTGGTCGGCGACGCCGAGCTCGATGAGGGCAACGTCTTCGAGGCGCTGCTGGAGGGCTGGAAGCACGAGGTGCGCAACACCTGGTGGATCATCGACTACAACCGCCAGAGCCTCGACGGCGTGGTGCGCGAAGGGCTCTACGAGCGCTTCACCGGCATCTTCGAGGCCATGGGCTGGCAGGTGGTCGTGCTGAAGTACGGCACGCTGCAGCAGGCCGCCTTCGCCGAGCCCGGCGGGGATGCGCTGAAGCGCTGGATCGACGCCTGCCCCAATGCCGAATATTCCGCCCTCACCTTCCAGGGCGGGGCGGCCTGGCGCAAGCGCCTGATGGACGATCTCGGCGACCAGGGCGCCGTCTCCGCCCTCATCGCCCGGCGCTCGGACGCCGAGCTTTCGGCGCTCATGACCAATCTCGGCGGCCACGACATCGCCGCCCTCATCGCCGCCTTCGACGCCATCGACCACGACCGGCCCGTGGCCTTCCTCTGCTACACGGTGAAGGGCTTCGGCCTGCCCCTCGCGGGCCACAAGGACAACCACGCCGGCCTCATGACTCCCGCCCAGATGGAGGCGCTGCGCGCCGGCATGCGGGTGGGCGAGGGCCGCGAATGGGAGCCCTTCGAGGGCCTCGCGCGGCCCGAGCGGGAGGTGCAGGCCTTCCTCGACCGGGTGCCCTTCTTCCGCGCCGGGCCGCGCCGCTACAGCGCGCCGGCGCTCGCGGTGCCGCCCATCGCCCCGCCGCCCAACGCCACCCTTTCCACCCAGGCCGGCTTCGGTCTCATCCTGCAGGATCTCGCCAAGGGCGGCGGCGCGCTGGCGGACCGCATCGTCACCACCTCGCCCGACGTCACCGTCTCCACCAATCTCGGGCCATGGGTGAACCGGCGCGGCCTGTTCGCCCATGCGGAGCTCGCCGACGTGTTCCGCCGCGAGCGCATTCCCTCCACCTTCGCCTGGGAATTCTCGCCCAAGGGCCAGCACGTGGAACTGGGCATCGCCGAGATGAACCTGTTCCTCACCCTTTCCGCCTTCGGCCTCAGCCATTCCCTGTTCGGGGCGCGGCTGGTGCCGGTGGGCACGCTCTACGACCCCTTCATCTGCCGCGGCCTCGATGCCCTGAACTATGCCTGCTACCAGGACGCCCGCTTCATTCTGGTGGCGACGCCCTCGGGCATCACGCTGGCGCCGGAGGGCGGGGCGCACCAGTCCATCTCCACCCCGCTCATCGGCATGGCACAGGACGGCCTCGCCGCCTTCGAGCCGGCCTTCGTGGACGAACTGGCGGTGCTGATGGAATTTGCCTTCGACTACGTCCAGCGCGACGGCGACGGCACCGCCGACGAGCGCAACTGGCTGCGCGACGAGACCGGCGGCTCGCTCTACTTCCGCCTCTCCACCCGGCCGCTGGAGCAGCCGAAGCGGGTGTTTTCGGAAGCGCAGAAGCGCGCCATCGTGGATGGTGCCTACTGGCTGCGCGAGCCCGGCCCCAATTGCGACGTGGTGATCGCGGTGCAAGGCGCCCTGACGCCGGAAGCCATCGACGCGGTGGCGCTGATCGCCGAGGACCGGCGCGACGTGGGGCTCCTGGCCGTGACCTCCGCCGACCGCCTCAACGCCGGCTGGACCGCCGCCGCCCGCGCGCGCGAGCGCGGCTTCGCCGGCGCGCAGAGCCATGTGGAGCGGCTGCTCGCGCCGTTGCCGCGCCATTGCGGCATCGTCACGCTCATCGACGGCCACCCGGCGACCCTGGGCTGGCTCGGCGCCGTGGCGGGGCACCGGGTTCGGGCGCTGGGGGTGGAGCATTTCGGCCAGACCGGAAGCCTCGCCGACCTCTACGCCTATTACGGCCTCGACACCCCCGCCATCGTCGCCGCGGCGCAGGCCGTCTCCCCCGGCCGCCCCATGCGCCACCTCAAGGCGGTGTAGCGCGCTTGGTAGCAAGCCGCCGGGCCATCCCTCGATGCCCCAGCCTTCGCAAGAGCCGTCTTGTCCTCGTGGCGCGGCTCCGCTAGAAGCGCATGACCACACGCCCCGGCGCCCGCGCCGGGCTCTGCGGAGAGGTGGCAGAGTGGTCGAATGCACCGCACTCGAAATGCGGCATACGGGCAACCGTATCGGGGGTTCGAATCCCTCTCTCTCCGCCAGTTTCATCAGCTAATCACCTGAAAATAAAGCGATAATTGATGCTGTGCGAAATCGTGCCCCAGCATCTGCCCTAGCACGTGCGTTAGCTCGTGGTGGTCTGTGGTGGACACAAGCGGGATTTGCCGGGATCGCGCGGGAAGAGAGGGGACGGCGATGGTCGCCGCCCTGCCCGGGCGCTTCGGAGCGTCAGGCCGCTTTGGCTTTCGCCGGCTTCAGCGCCTTGGTCAGATGCTTTCGGACCCGCTCGGCGAGTTCGTGTTGCACCGCTGGCGCGAGAATGAAGTTGCGGCCGGCCATGGCCTCATCCCATGCTTCGGCGAAGTCGAAATTGTCCATCGCCTGAAGCAGCGCGCCACCAGCATCCCTCCAGTGGACGTTTCCGCCGAGGACTTCACAAAGGGCCTCCACCACTGTGGCCCGCACCCAGCCGGGGTTGCCGTCTCCGTTTTGCGTGATGCACTGAAGCGCGGTGATGAGCGTCTCCCTGCCATGGGCGTCAAGGCATCTCCGTAGCGCTCCGACGGCCTGCGTCTGCCCCTTCCTCATCTTCGCTTGGACCAGATTGCGCCGGTGATGAACACTTCAGCCGCGGCGCACACCTCCGCAAGTTCCTTCGCCTGCGAGTCGCCCGCCATCAGCCGCGCATGGAACAGCTGCTGGGGCGTCGTCTTTGTGACGTGCCCGTTCACGGCAGCGAACGCCTCGGCCTGCTTGGCCCGATCCGCCTGAACCACCTAGCATGGCACGCTCTCGATGCCGCGGAGCATGGCGGCAGTCGTGCGGTGCTGTCCATCTACGACGGCAAAACGTCCGCCCTCCACAGGCGCCACTATGACGGGCGCAAACTTCGACCAATCGAAGTTCTCAGAGATCCGGCGGACGTTGGAGACGCCCCGACGGCTCATTTCCCGTTGGTACTCCGGATCGACAACGAGCTTTTGGACCGAGAACCCTTCCGTTGAAAGCTCTTTGAGCATTGATCCCTCCTTTGCCGCGCGGGAAGCAGGCTCTGAAGGGCGAGGCGAGTCATGCTGTGGAGGCGAGATATCCCCGGCATCCCGAGCCGCAGCGCACACGCTTCAGCGGCGATAGGCGAGGCACCGGCGCGCAGGTGCCGCGATTGGGGCGTTGCGCTCCGCCGGAAATTCTGCCGCACCTCAACCTCCGTTCTTAATCCGACCTACGGCGCAGGGCTGCCACGGGAGCCTTGCAGGAACTGCATGCCGTTTTCCCAGGCGGGCCGCTATAGAAGTCTCGCCAACGACGGCCGCCGGACTTCGACCACACCACATCATGAACGTTCCTGCGGGCATTGCCCTGCAAATCAGCGCGACTTTCTTCTTCGCCATCATGTCTGCGCTCGCGCGGGTGTTGGCCGAGGACGTGCCGAGCGGCCAGATCGTTTTCTTCCGCAGTGCCTTCGGCCTGCTTCCGCTCGTTCCCTGGCTTTTGTGGACCGGTCGCCTCACGAGCGCGCTGGTGACGCGCCAGCCGTTCGGTCATGTGGTTCGCGGCCTAGTGGGGGTCACCGCGATGTGGTTTAGCTTCGCCGCCCTTGCCTTTATCCCGCTCGCGGAGGCAGTCGCATTCACCTACACCACGCCAATGGTGGCGGTCATTCTCGCCGCAATTCTGCTGGGCGAGCGGGTGCCCGCCTTTCGATGGTTCGTACTGTGTATCGGCTTCAGCGGAGTGATCCTCATGCTCTGGCCGTCCTTATCCCATGCATCTCTGGGAGTGGGGAACGGCCCGATCATCGGCGCCGGATGGCGCTGGCAGGGGCGATCGGGGCCGGCTTCGCCATCACCCAGGTGCGCCACCTGACGCGTAGCGAGACGGCGGAGGCCATTGTGTTCTATTTTTCCCTGGTCGCCTCGCTGGCTGGCCTCGCCACGCTGCCGTTCGGCTGGGTCAAGCCCGACCCCCAAACTGGCGCCATCCTCGTAGGACTGGGTGTTGCCGGAGGACTCGGCCAAATCTGCATGACGACGGCAACTCGCTACGCGCCTGCCTCGGTGGTGGCTCCCCTGAACTATGCGACCTTACTATGGGCGACCCTCTTCGGCGTTCTGGCGTTGGGCGAATGGCCGGACGGGCTAGTGCTGCTCGGCGCAGCCGTGGTGGTCGCCGCAGGCCTGGCGCTCGTGGTAAAAGAACACCGCTTCAAGAAGCGGAAGTAGGGTGAGGCAAAGTGTTCACCCTGCACTCGGTACAGGTTCTTCGGGCAGCTTTTGATTTTGCCAAACGCCCGGGTCAGTGCCACACCAACCGATCTCGAGGTGTGAAGCGTCCGACCATCCACCTACAAACACAAGCGCGACAATTGGGCTCGTTACCGCGCCTTCCACATAAGCGCCAGCAGGCAGGCAGCCTCGAGCACCAGCAATGTCCATAGGACCACAATCGAACTATTCATGCGGCACCCTCCTCGCGACAAAAAACAGGCGAGGCAGCCTTTTGTTTCGCGCCGCGACAAACTTGATAAATGCACTGACGGCTGCCCTGGTTGGCAGCTCGGACCTGGGCCAGTCCACCGATGGAAAATATGTAGCCACGTCTTCACCTTGACGACTGGCTTCAATCCCAAGGTGCAGCTACCCTCTCACTGCTTTCCCCGTTAACTTTCGCCGGGGAAATGTAGCCGGATGGCTGGCTTCACCGCCGGCCATCCGGTTCTCCGCAGCGAGCCCTTAATGTGCTATGCAGCATCTGCTGCCTTACACGCCATGTCGGGTAGCATGGACCCGGGCGTGGCCGCGAACTGTCGCCCGGGTCCCCTTTGGCCTTCGAGTTTGTGCGCCGAGCCTAGCCGCGGTCCCCTGTCTTGAGGTGCGCAAGCCCTCACGCATGACCAGCGGCCATCACGAACGTTCGGATGGCCGTGCAGATGGCTTCAAAGTCGTCGGCATCGGGGCTCGGGCCTCCGCCATAGCCGTCGTGATCCGTGAGCATGTCGAGATAGGCCAAAAGCCCGGCGCGCGTCGTGGGCGTAGTGTTCAGAAAATCCCACCACGCATCCGCGTCGGCATCGCAGGCCGCGTTGTATCGCTCCTCAATTTCGTCACCCTCCGGTGAGGACGCACAGAACGAGACGCCGCGCTCGGAGCACCGCGCCTCGTGCTCCTCCTGGATCTTGAGCACAGCGTTGAACGCCGAGCGCTTCGCCCGGAACTCGGCGATAGCCGCGAACACGGGATCGGAGACGGGAGCGGCCGAAATCACCGCAGCCGTTGCCCCGAGGGAGAGCGCGGCAGCTCCGAGGAGGGCGCCACGGCGGGAGAGGGGGCGAGGCTCACGCATGGGCCACCTCCCCCCCCATGTGATAGGCGCGGACGGTCGCGAGAATGGGGCGGACCTCCTCTTCGGGAATGGCGCCCTCCCAGGTGCCGGGAGCCCACACGAGGGCGAGCCACGCTTGCATTCCCTCCTTGGTAGTCGGGACCGTGCGCACGGTGCGGCGCAGTGCGGCCGAATAGGCCGAACAGGAGCCCATCACCTCGGCATCCGTCTCGGCAGCGATATGGCCCGCGGAATGCTCCACATCGAGCTTGCGGTAGAGGCGAGCGCGCTCCTGCCGGGCGCTGCGGACAGCCGCGAGTGCGGCGAACACCGGGTCGGCTTCCGCGGCTTCGACCTTCGGGAGGACGACGACCGGGGCCGCCAGCGCGGCGACGGTGCCGAGGGCAGCGCCGGCCTTGAGGAAGGCGCGGCGGGAGGATGCAGGCATAGGGGCGGCGTTTGCCGCCGCGGTGGGCTTCGGCATGGGTAGGCTCCAGGTGTGTGAGGTTCAGGAAATCGGAGGCGGTCGTGCCGCCTCGGGATCAGGTCGCCCGTTGCAACTGGCGCAGGGCCGAAGGGTCGGTGGGGTCCTCCTTCTTTTGAGACGGGGATCAGGCGATGCGAGCGAGCCGCAGGGCTTCGTCTGCGGCCCGGACCTTGGCCAGCGCTGCGGGGACACCGCCCCAGGGCACGACGGCCGTGCGGACCTTCTCGGCGAGCATGGCGTCCGTGCTGGTGAAGGCGAGCCGGTCAGCGGGACCGATCAGCCGGCCGAACTCGACGCCGTTGCGCTTGAGAACGTAGGCGGCACCATCGCGCTTCGCCGTGTAGCTGGTGGCAATGCCAGCCGCGGCCTTCTCGGTGCGCAGGATGGCTTCCACGTTGGCGACGCGCATCAGGTCGTTGGAGCGGTGCTTGCCCGCCGTCCACGACGATGGCGCGCCCGCCCGGCTGTACTTGGCGGACCGGGATCGGGCTTCGGCGAGGGCCTTTTCCAGCTTGCCGATCACCTCGGCCCGATGGGCACCGCGCGACACCACGATATAGCGCTGGAGCACCGCCCATTCCGTCACCGGGGCGTTGCGGGCCTCGTGCCAGGCCTGCCGCAGGTGGGCAGCGAAGGCCGGCCGGCTGTAGGGCGCCATCGACTGGCGCAGAAGCGACCAGGCGCGGCGCATGATTTGGGAGAGGTTGGGCATGGTGGGCGCTTTTGATTGGGTACCAACGCCATTAATCTGGCGTTAGTACCTAAGCGCTTATCTCATGTTGCTGTCAACCACAAAATTAGGTATCACACCCAATATGAGCTTGAGCACCGGAAACCAGTTGCGCGCCGCACGAGCCCTTGCAGGCGTCGAACAGAAATGGCTCGCCGACAAGTCGGGGGTCAGCATCAACACGATCCGAAATATGGAGGCGCGAGGCGCCGAACCGATCACGAGCGGCGCCATGACGGTTCGCAAGGTGCAGATTGCCCTCGAAGAAGCCGGCGTCGAGTTCCTGAACCATGGGCAGCCGGGGGTGCGGCTGAAAAACCAGGTCTGAACGTGAACAGCGGAATCAGCCCCATGCTGATGGTTGCCGTCGTCGCGCTGTTCCTTATAGGGTTCGCGACTGCCGCGGCGGCTTGCCGGCTTGCCAGCCGTCTTCGCGAGGTCGCCGAGCCGGAATGGCGCCGGCTCGGCTCGCCATTGGTCCGCCTGTTCGACCTCCGCCTTTCACCCGGAGCTTGGCGAAACCACTTCTCGACCCAGCGGCTGGTTTTCTGGGCCCTGCTGACGGAAGGCCATTCGCGCATTCATGATGCAGAATTGAGCCGATGGGTGTGCCTCGTCCGAGCGGGATGCTGGCTGCAAATCATCGCGTTGATCGGGGCAGCCTATTTTAGGCCGTGACCACCCCGCCGGCGTGATCTTCGTGGCGGAGAACGGCGAGGGCCCGGGCGTGAGGCTGAGGAAAGTGCCTGTTTAGCCTTGGTCGGTCCAGCGGACGGCCAACAAGCCATCAAGCGCTTTTGTCGCTCTCCCGATAGCTCTATAGCTTATATTTCCAGTGTGCCAGTTGCCCTTCTGGAAGTAGGGCTTTGTTCTGGCCATGTCGTCAAGATCGACCATGGAAATATTTAATTTGAACGCTCTAGCGCGAATTTGATCTATTGGAGGAATGCCGGTCGACTTGAAGGGTCGGCGTTGACGGTGAATGCCGGCTTCGCGCGCCTTTGCTTTGATCTGCCCAAGCTCCACCCCTGGGAATGCTGCCAGCAGAGTCTCCTTGTCGGCCGTGGGAAAGAGTTTGCGGAGGCGGGAAACTTCGGCGCCGGTCCACAGGTGCCGCGTCGTTGTAAGCCCCATTGCGCGGGCCCGCCCCCTTACGGCGGCGTACGTTCGCCGCTGCAATACGGCTACAGCGCGCTTGTAATCTGGGAAGATCACCGCCAGCAGCGCCATTTCGCGATCCGTCCAGACGGGGTGCCCACCCGGCGCTATCCCCGTTTTCGCAATGCGCTCTCTGGCCATCGCCGCCGCCCTCGCGCCCCTGGCTGCCCACCGCAGTTGCATGTCGCACTCCTCGGCCAGAATGCGAGCGTGATCCCGATGGAGAGCCAGGGAAAGGCGACGCCGGCAATGATCCTCGCTATCCTCAGGGGCGGTCTGAAGTACCGCAATCAGTGGCTGGCGCGATACCTTTCCACCATCTGCTCCGTAACGTCGCTCTCGTAACAGATCGGCGCATAGCCTCCCGGCTTCGAATATGCGCTCCGCGCCCCGCACCGTCGGCCACCTCGATCTGTGTCATAGGGGCATGCACAAGAGCCCGGATAGCTGGCCCGAGATTCGGCGATGAGACGCTGTGCAATGACGGCAATCGACAACGCGGGCGCTGCGGGAGGCTTCACCTCCGGAACTGGCTTCGTGGGCTTTGCTGGCTCCGCTCCGCCCTGGCCGTCCACTGGACCGAGGAGCCTGGAGAACACCCATCCTTCCCGGCCTGTCACCGGGTGTCGCACCTTGGACCATTCGCCGGCGCGGTCGATTTCTTCCACCTTCAGGCCCTTCGCGAGCCGATCGATGATCGCGGCGTCTCGCGATGGCCCGGCTCGGAACGCGACGTTAGATCCCCTGACCTGCAGGCGGTCCGGGTCCGGCGCCGTCGGCTGGATCTTCGACGACGTTGGCGGCGCGAGCGAAGCCGGAGGACCGGACGGCAGGACCATCGGTCGGCTCGGGGCTACTGCTTGCGGAGATGGACCAGGCGAACTCTGCGGCGCCCTGTTGCCGCTCCCGAGCTGGCCGATGAACCAAAGGGCGGTCCCGAATGCCACGACGGCTATGGTCGCACGGCGCCCCATATCAGGCGCGCCCTAGCCGAATTGCGCCGCCCCGACGCAACGGTGTGGCCTGAACGGCTGCGGGTGCGAGTAAACGGCCGTTAGGCGCGGGCCGGCGCCTCTTGCGCCACGTCGACCTCATGGCGCTCGCCACCCACGTTGATCGTGATCCGATAAGCCTTCTGATCGCCCGTCGACGTCTGCGGCGGATCAAAAACTACCTGCCCGCCGTACCACTCGCCGGGCATCATCGTATTGTCCTTGATCACGTCCCGCTCCAAAGCGGCCATGTTCTGTTGCCCACGCTCCACCGCGGAATTGATCATCTGGGCATTCTGGTAGGAGGCGTTCGCTTGGGCGATGGCGTTCGCCGTGGGGCTATAGCCAGAGGTTACGACCGTCGCCGATCCATAGGACGAGTAGACCCGTGACGTACTGTTGTAATAGCCGGCGTTGGCCGCAGCCGCAGCGTTGGCACCGGCGGCGACACCGACGAGCACGGCGGTTATCACTTGGCGTGTCTGCTCCTCGCGCACGAGTTCTTCGTAGCTGTAGACCTTGAGGGGCTTCACCGGCTGACCATCGATCAGCTGTTCAACAGTGATGTCTTCGGCCCTCAAGGTGATCGCGGCGCCGGTAGCGTTGAACACGCCCACCACGTAGACGGGCCGAGCCCCTGGCCGGAGGCCGCGGGAGGCGGGCCGGACGAGGGCCACCGTCTTCGTCTTCTTGGACACCAGGGCCGGCTGCCCATCGCGCACGATGGCTTCCTGTTGCGCCTTCGGCTGGAAGCGTGCCACTTCCGTGGTAACACAGCCAGCCGTGAAAAGCGCGGCCGTCGCCGCCGCGCCGATGCGAATCCCCCGCCTGAGCATTGCTTCCGCCCCCAACCTTTGGGAGCATCGTCAGGGATATGCAGCCGGCTGTCGAGATGAGTTAACGTTCAGTTAACAACCTGAGGCAGCAGCGTGGCTGTGGAGCCACACCCTGGCGCGAGGCTGGGCTCCCGGTCTATTGCCCCACAGCATCCTTGACGCACTTGGTTGTGAAGCTGGTTTGCGCAGCGCCGTGAAGCTTCTTGTCGGTCGCCTGGGTGTTGCAGGCCGCCGTCGCATCCTTCTGGCACTTGGTGAGGAAGCTGGTGCGGGCCGCGCCGGCGAGCTTCTTCGCGTCGGCGTTGGCAACGCAGGTGTCCGCCGAGGCGGCGGCGGCAGGAAGTGACAGCAGGGCGAGCGCGATGGCGAGCGTCTTCATGATTTCCTCCTACGGACGAAGCCGGTGACGGGAGGCTATCACTGCTCGGGCCGAGGCTCGATGGCGCCGCAGCGTCAGGCCGCGAACCACCAGCGCCACAGCCGGACGATGGGATCGAGAAGCATCAGGATCCACGCGCCGACGATGCAGAGCGTGAGGATCACGCTCCCAGCCCAGCGCTTCCAGCGCGGTGCGTCAGGCGAGGTCCAAGGCTGGTCCTTCATCTGCCCTTTCCTACTGGAACTGGTTGCCTCCCGGCTTCGTCCATCTTAGCTCAAGGAACACGCCAGCCGCGTTCACCGCTGCCATGAGGTCCGAAAGCGCGCGGTACTCGGGCGAGCCGATCGGGCAACGGCTCAGCAATGCGATGATGCTGTGTCGGATCGAGCACACTGCTTGGATGAAGGCCTCTTGATCCGCGTGGCTCCAATGCCGCGCGCTTCGTCGGACCATCTCAATCACCCAGCGCGTGGCGGCGCCGGCGGAAGCCGGACGACGCGTCCGCCTGGAGGCGGGACATCTCGTGCTCAAGGTAGGCTTGCCCGACGAGGAGTGAGCGGATCGTCGCGCGGGGATCCCCGTCGCAGGCCGCCAAGGCCTCCTCGATCTCCGCGTCGCTGACGTCAAAAGGGGTCTGCTCGGCGGGCTGGGGCTCGCTCGACATGGGTCATCTCCGGCGCTGATCTGCTCCTATGGATTCCACGAGAACGAAAAGAGAACAAGCCACGAGATATAGGGGGTGGAACGGCGGCCAAGCGGGTTAGCCTTGCTGGAGCAATAGGCGTCGCGTTGACCCCCTTGACGGGCTCAAAGTCGTTTCCAAAATCAACCGCGCCGGCATAGTACCGGCGAGGCATCGCACAGACGTGCGAGGTGCTTGTACCCATGTTGCTCGAAGGAGGATGTGGCTATGAGAACCACGCGAAGCGGGCGGCCAGTGGCGCCGCCGTCCATGCAGTCATCAGCTGTCCTGGTTCACCCGGACCAGATTCTCGATCACCCGTCGATGAGCTTGGAGGAGAAGCGCGCGACGCTTTCGTCCTGGGCGTCGGATAGCCGCGCCGTCGAGAACGCGCCTGCTCTCAGGCGCCTGGACAGCGGCGCGGTCGTGCCGGTGGACGACATTCTTGCCGCCCTGGCGTCGCTTCCCGACGAAACCCCGCCAAGCTCAGATTTGGCCTGGACCCCGCTTGACCGGCGCCAGCGTCCATTTCTGGCGTCTTGGCGGAAAGCACTCGCCCGCGGCAAAGGTGGACTTCCTCCGCGAGGCGGCGGGGGGGGGGCGGCCGCGCTCCGGCTGGTGCCGGCTTTGAACGTGAACGCGTGACGAGCTAAGGCACGGCACTGGTGCAAGCCGGCGCCCTGCCGTAGCCTCGGCCCATGTGCAACCTCTACAGCCACACCTCGAACGTCCAGGCGATCATCGATCTGGTGCGCGCGACGCGGAACCTCGCCGGCAATCTGCCGCCGCAGCCCGGCATTTTCCCCGACTATGAGGCGCCCATCGTTCGCACTGGCGCCGACGGCGCGCGCGAGATTGCGATGGCGCGATGGGGCATGCCGTCGTCCCAGCTGGCGCTCATGGAGGCCGCGAAGAAGCGCGCGGCGAAGCTGGAGGCGAAGGGGCAGCCGGTCGATTTCAAGGAACTGCTGCGCCTGGAACCGGACGCCGGGACGACCAACATCCGCAACACCAGCAGCAAGCACTGGCAGCGCTGGCTTGGCCCGGCGACCCGCTGCCTCGTGCCCTTCACCAGCTTCAGCGAGTTCAATAAAGCCGCCGGCGGGGACGTGTGGTTCGCCTTCTCGGAGGCGCGCCCGCTGGCCGTGTTCGCCGGGATCTGGACGCCAGGATGGACCTGCGTCCGCAAGATGAAGACGGGCGTCGAGACTGTGGACCTGTTCGGGTTCCTCACCACCGAGCCGAGCGAGCCGGTCGCCAGCATCCACCCGAAGGCCATGCCGGTGATCCTGAGGGAGCCCGAGGAGATCGAAATCTGGATGACGGCGCCGTGGCAGGATGCGAAGGCGCTGCAAAGGCCCCTCCCCGCCGACACGCTTCAGATCGTGGCGCGTGGCACGAAGAAGGACGAGAGGTAGGCCATGGCCCGCAACAAGGATAAGCCCACCCCTGTCATCGAGCCGCGCTGCCTGACGTTGCAGCAGGCCGCGGATTACTGCGCCCTCACGCGCAGCGGCTTTTCCGCCTGGCAGCGGCAGGGGCTGGTGCCGGGTCCGATCCCAGGCACGAACCGATGGGATCGCAAGGCGCTTGACGCGGCCCTCGACAAGGCGAGCGGCCTGCACGAGGCTCAGGCCCAGCCGGAAGACGCCTACACGGCATGGAAGCGCGAGAGAGATGCGGCAATCTGCCGGGGCTCGCTAGCGCCAGCAAGGCGCTCGCGGATGGCTCGAGGCGAACCTATCGAGGATGATCATGAGCGCTAATCACGACAATATTGATAAGTTTAAAATTGTTTCTGGGATTGTTATACAGTCGTTGATGGAAAAATTTCCCCAACAAGAATTTGTTGAATACGAAGATATATGTGGCGTTTATTGCGAAAAGTTCTATCCAGAAGCAGTGAAAAATAACACAACCGAGTTTGTTATTGACGAGGAGTTCGTTGAGTCAACGATAGAATGGCTCGTTAAAGAGGGGTACCTTAGGCGAGAGGCCGGAATGTTTACTCTGACGGAGAAAACATTGGCAGCTTTGAATGTTATTCCGCTCGGTAAGAATGAGACTATTGGGGCAACTCTTTCGGGCGCAGCCAAAAAGGCAGCCGGTGAAACAGCAAGATCCGCGATTAGCTCTGTAGTTGGAGAGCTTATTGGCGCTGCCGCAAAAGGTTTTATAGGAGCGTAGCTGCCTCTCGACCATCAGCCAGCGTCACCCCTGTAAGGGGTAATGCCATCCACAATGCGCAGCAAATGATTGGCAAGCATGATAATTTCTGCTGCTTCATCAGGGTCGTCCAGCGCAACGTTACGATGAGAGTGCGGATTTTTGTAGCTGCCAATGGCGCCTGCAAAGAAATGCGCTCGCGCCTCTCGCTCACCCTCCGGTGCATTTACATCTCGTAGAGGTCCAGCATTCTTATCAAAGGCTCTTCGCATTAAGGCAATGCCGAGTTCAGCTTTAAGTCCGGACGCTTCTCTAACTGCAATTTCAACACCTTTCATGGCGACGAAAACCGCGGTGTCAAACTGTGCCCGATGGAAGAGCGCCCATACCTCTTCCCGGATAGATGGATGCAACGGTCCTTTTGGAAGATGCCGAGGAACCGTCACCCTTCCGGATTGGTCTTCTTTGGCAAGTCGCTGGGCTTTTCGGCTGAGCCGCCTGACGTCGTGATGCCCGACAAACTGCGGCGAAGTTATCAAGAGGGCCGCTCCTTCGAGCCAAGCCCAAGCTTCGCGCACGGCCCACTTAACATCATCCGCTCTGGGTCCGTATGCGCTGTCCATCTGGCGTAAAGCCGCGCCTAATTCGCATTCCGCAGCGGGCAAAGATGCGAGCCATGGGAGCATTCGCAGACCGAGCTCATCAGGCTCGAGCGCTTGGATCACGTCGGCGTCTGGAAGAATGTCTGCAATGTGCATCGGCGAATCGCTTCATTCGGGACACCACAGCCTCGAGATTGCGACTGTCGACCTCTCCTCCGCAAGGCAGGCGTCGGCGGCCTGCCTCCCTGTCGCCCGCCCCCCTCAATGCACCGCCTCGCCCTCGCCGAACGTGAGGCCGAGCGCTGCCGCGAGCTGGCGGATGCGGCGAGGTTATCCCGACACCTTCAGCAGGGCCTGCGCCACCTGTTCCAGGCGGGGGCTGTGCGAGGCGCTTACAAGGCCTCGCAGCATCATTGCTTCGGCAACTGCTGCATGTGCAGGGTTGCCGTCCTTGAGGCTGCTCCGCCGGGGGGCGGCATTCCGGACCGATGGCACGGTGGGTGTCAGGCTTTGCGGCTGGCCTTCGTCCCGGTCCGGCAGAGACAGCGCCCTCATGTAAACGCGGGCCAAGCTTAGGGCTTCCTCGGCGGTCGGCTCGCCGTTCACCTGCGCCAGCAGCGCGCGGGCACGTTCGGGATTGAGCATCGCGTCGGTTACGATCTGGTCCACGCTCTGAAGGCCGGCCTGACGCATGGCCTGGATGACGCGGCCGAGTTGGGCGCCCCCGCCGGCCCCCGCCGCCGCGCCGATGCCACCACCTGCCACGCTCCCCGCCGCCGCGCCGGCGCTGGCGAGGGCGCCCGGCGACAGGATGCGGGAGAGCCAGCTTTCTCCGCCGTTTACCTTGGCGATGCCGTTCAGGTCCTGCGCCGTGTTGGAGCCGCCGGGCAGCTTCACCGCCGCAATCGAGCGGTTGGACCGCTTGAGGTCGGCCGCGATGGCCTGGAGGGTCATGATCTCCGGGCCGGAGAGCACCTGCCGCAGGGCCGGCGTGTTCTGGCGTAGGAACTGCTGGAAGGCGTCCGAGCGCATCATGTCGGTGCCGGAGGTCGCCCCCTCGGTGTTGCTGATGAAGCGCAGGTTGACAAAGTCGGCCACGGCCTTGCGCAGGCCGTTGCGTGCCTCCTCATTGCCGGCGGTCTCGCGGGCGAGGCGCGTCATCTGCTGCACCGCGTCCTGACGCGAGAAGATGCCGCCGATGATCTTGGACACGTCGGCCGGGTCTTCCACGTTCAGCAGCCGGGCGACGGCGCCCTGCTGGAAGGCGTCCATCTGCTCCTTGCGGGCCGTGGCGAGCCGCGCCAGCGTCTCCGACGCCTGCACTGGATCGGCAAGCATGCGGTCAACCTCGGGCATGGCGCGCAGTGCGTCGGCGTGCTTCTGCCGCCAAGCCTGCACCTTGGCGGGGTCGAGCGTGCCGTCAGCCGGGCTCTGCGCGGCCTTGCGGAGCGTGCTGATGGCATATTCCCGGACCTGCGCCATCGCGCCGGGAGAGGCGTTGCGCAGCGCCTGCATGGCCTCATAGCCGCGCGGGCCGGGCACGAAAAACCGGCCGGGCACGACAGAGGCTTCCATCTGGAAAGGCCCGGTCGCGCCGCTGCGCTGGATGGTGCCGCCCACCCGGCCGCTGTCGAAGGTCTGCGCGCGCTGCTTGGTCGCCTCGCTGGCCGCCTTCAGTCGTCCCGCGGCTCCGGCGTCGAAATTGGGCTGGAGGTCGTTGGGGAGGAAGCCAGTATCGCCTTGCAGGCCCGAATCTCCCGCAGATACGCGAGGTCCCCGTCGCGCCGGGCCTTGGCTTCCATATCCTGAAGGAACAAAGGTCGCTGATGCGGTTCCAGCGTTTCCAACGCCAACAGCATCGCTTCGCCCGGCTTCGTTGGCCGCCTGTCTGGCTTTCCAGGCATCCGCGTCCTGCTGCGCCCGCCGGAGCATCGCCGCCATCGTGTCCTCTTCGGACATCGTGCCGGCCTGCACCGCCTGCTGTTCCATCTCCGCTTTCGCGGCCACGGCGTTCTCAATATCACGCTCGATGGCGCCGCGAAGCTGCGACAGGCGAGCATACACGCGCGTCTGCCCGTTCGTCATCATCTCCTGGCGCATGGCGTCCGATACCCGGCTGCGGAGCGCCGTCATCTCGCGGAACGGCACCACATCGGGATACTTCAGGGCGGTGACGATGGTGGCGCGCTCCTCGCCGACCAAGGGCGCGGCGGACTTCTCCAGCCCCTTCACGATGGTGCGGGCCGTGTCGCGCACGCCGGTCGCCGGCAGGTTCAAGTCGCCATTGGGGTCCACAGCCTGCCACAGGGCGCGCTCGCGCTCCTTGGCCACGCCGCGGGCGTCCATGATGCTCTGGCGGATCGCGCCGCCATAGGCCTCCGGTGCACCCTCGCCTCCCAGCCTGCCCGTGGCCTGTCGGGCCGTGGTGGTCGCAGCTTCCAGGGCCTGCCCGGTCTGCTGATCGAGTGCGGCAAGGTTCTGGCGCAGCACGCCGACCACCTGCTCCGGCGCGCCCTTGGGCTGGATCGCCTCCAAGGCGCCGACGCGGGCCGTATTCTGGTCTGCCCTGCGCGTCATGAACTCGGCCGGGTTCTGCGCCGCGCTCGCGCGCTCGAGGGCGCCAAGGCCCATGTCTCCCGTCAGCTGGAAGGTCGTGGGCTCGGAGCCGGCCACCAGATTGCGCGCCACGGCGCCCGGCTCGGTCGGCAGGCCGACACCGCGCGAGGCTGCGGCCGCGTCCAGCGTGTCGCGCACCGCGGCGGGATCGGTCGCCCACTGCTGGAGGCGCTCTCCCGCCACACGCCCTTGCGTTGCCGGGTCGGACAGGCGGAAATCACGCCACGCCTGCGGCAGGCCGGCCACGCCGCGCCCGGCCGCCACGGCGCCGACACCCACGCCAGCCCCGGCCATGCCGCCCACCGTCTCCGCCAGCGGCTTCCACGGCTCCGGCACCACCTGGCCCGCCATCTGCCCACCGACGCCGGCCGCGGCGCCGACACCTGCGTTCACGGCGGCATCGCCCACCGAGGCCGAGCGGCCGAAGACTTGGCCCAGCATGCCCATAGCGCCTTCGCCGACCACACCGGCGCGGTTCAAGCCGCCGAGCACCGCCTCGGGCGCAAGCATGCCGCCTGCACCGGTGCCCGCGGCGCGCGCCAGCTTCTCGCCCATGCTGCCAGCCTGCACCTTGGCGGGATCGTTCACGCCCACGGCCTCGCCGGCACCCGCAAGCCACCGGCTCGAACCGGGAAGGTTGGTGCGCGCCTGCGGCAGCTCGGCACCGGTCACGGCGTTGATGCCCTGCACGGCCTTGTTCGTGAGCCATGTGGCCGCGTCCACCGGTGCGCCCAGGGTCGAATAGATCGCCTCATTGGCGCCGGCCGTAAGGTTGTTCCACATGCCGGACGGCGGCGCGGGCTGCTGGGGCGCTTTGGGGGCTTCAGGCGTGCTCCAATCCATCTCCCACGGCATCGGCCCGGCCTGCTGGGCGGTCTGAGGCTGCGGAGCGGCGTTCGGCCAGTCCATTTCCCACGGCATGCGGGTATCAGGCCGCGCCTGTGCCGCCGAAGGCCGGGGCGGGATCGGATCGGCGCCGGGGACCGGGCGGATGGCGCCTTCGATGGCCTGCACGCCGGCCGGGCGCGGCTGTTCCGCCATGTAGGCCATGGGTCCACCCTGTCGCGGCACGAACTGCACCCCGGAAAGCCCCTGATTGGTGTCGGCCGGTCCCATGTCGCGCCCAACGGGCACGTCGAACCGGCCCTCGGGTGCATTGCGGAACGCGCTGCCGGTGTCGTGCACCACCACCGGAACGTTCTTCAGCACATGGCGCTGACCGCCGGCCTGATAGCTGACCTCGGGAATGGTGTATTCCCGCCCGTAGAGCGCCGGGTTGCCGGCGATGGTGACGAACGGCGCCTGTCCCGTGCGGAAGTCCTCAAGGGTGCGCACCACGGCATGCCCGTCCGGGCCCGGACGCGACGACTCATAGCCGCCTTCCATCGGGTCCCCGCCACGCTGCGGCGAATAGGTGGTGACGCGGGGTGCCGACGGCTGGAGGGGGGATCGCCGAGTGGCGGCGGCGGGAGCAAGTTCGCGGGTCCAATCCATGTCCCACGGGTTCATTGCGTGCGCCCCCATGAGTTCGGGTCCTTCGGATTGCCGCCGCGATAGACGAAGCCGTTGACCACCGCGCCGGGCGCGAGGGCGCCGGGCTGTGGCGCGGACCGCGACGGCGCCGGCTGGGCACCGCCCGTGCCCGGCTGCTGCCCACCCGGCACCATGCTGGCCTGCGACCGCAGCTTGGCGAGGCCGGTGGAAAGCGCGTCGCGGAAATCGGCGAGGGCGGCCCGGTAGTCCTGAAGGTTCTGCGCTGCGCTCAGGCGGGCCATGGCGTTCTCAGCCTTCAGGCCCTCCACCTCCGTGATGGCACCGCCGCCCTTGAGCATCTGATAGCCTTGGAGGAACACGCCGCCCTTGAGCTGATCCATCCGGGCTTGCACACGGGCGGCGTCCGCCGACACGTTCGGCATGCGCGAGGCCAACGGCCCCAGCATGTTCGGCAAGTAGGGATCGTTGGCGAGTTCGTCGATGTGCTTGCCGATCTGGCCCGCCATGCCTTCGGCGCCGGGAAGCTGCGCCTGTGCTTCGCCGGACGCGGTGCCGAGGGCCTTCTGTTGTGCGGCTCCTGCCACGTTCTTCGGAACCTGCCCGATGGGCTGGCGCGTCACCGGGTCAATGAGCACGAAGTGCGTCCCGGCATCCATCTGGAGCGGCTTGTTCGAAACCGTCACGCCCTGCGGCATGACCGAGCGCACAACGGTTCCGTCATCACCCGGCTGCATGACAACCGGGTTGCCCTGCTCGTCCACGCCATAGATCGGCTGGAGGCTGCGGCGCGGCCCTTCACCGGCGCCCCGCGCCGGAACGCTCGCAATCGGCTTCCCATCCGCTCCATAGCGTACCGAGCCGGGAGAGAGCGTGAACGGTTCCGGCGGCTTCATGGCATCCATTTTCTGCTTCAGCAGAGCGCCGACAACGCCGCGCTGCCCGGTGGAAAGCCAAGGATTTTCGGATGCTGCCATCACGTCGGCCGTCGGCGCCTGCCCGCCGCCGGAAAGCGCCTGAGCAATCCTGCTGTAGGCCTCGGACGCCTGCGCGCGGCCCTCGGATGCGGCTTGATCGGCATCGCGCCGCTCCAGCCCACCGCGAATGGCCTTCGCCACACGCGCGAGGCCCTGAGTCCAATGCCCGATAGGGGAGTAATCCGAGCCCTGGGCGACTAGCGCGTCCGCGGCTTCGCGCCGCCGAGCGACTTCCTCTGGCGTGAGCATGGCGCCACCAGCGCCCCACATGAACGGTGATTGCGCTTGCGTCGCCATGGTCGCCCCCTCAATACCAGCCAGTGGTCTTGGGCCGCATCATGCCCATGCCGGCGCCGGCAATATCGCCCGCCGCTCCGAACAGCCCGCCCATCATGGAGCTATAGGCCTGCTGCTCGGCCTGGTACTGGTCAGACACCAGCCCCGCATAGTCCACGCCCGCGACCTGCGTCTGCGGGGTGTTCACGAACTGCGGCTGGCTCACCTGCGAGCCGGTCAGGAGCGCGTTCAGTTCGTTCAGGTTCTGATTGCGCTCGGCGGTCAGCTCCTGGTCGGCGAGCTGGCGCCCCTGGAGCAGGAGGTTGTTGTAGGCGTCGTTCCGGCCGTAGCTGAAATTCGCCATCTCGCGGTCGAACGCCGCCGAGCCGGGCTTGATGCCGGCATTCGCGAGGCGCGTGCGCATGGCATCCTCGGCCTGGGCAAACTGAGGATCGAGCCGCTTGGACCCGAGCTCGTAAAGCCGCGCTTCGGTCGCCTCGTTGCCCAGCTTGAGCGGGTTGCTCATGGCCTGTTGCGCATTGGCGGACAGCGTGGATGCCGTGTTCGCCATGTTGGTGTGCGCCTGCTTGGAGGCGTCATAGATGCCCTGGTTCACGTCCGACAGCGTCTGTGTCGCCGTGTAGACCGGGATTTCCCGCGTCTTGCCGAAGGCGTCCACATAGGTGCGGGTGCCGTTCTGTGTGTAGTTCAGGGAGCCGTCCGGCGTCACCTGATCCATCATGTTCATCTGCTGCTGCTGGATCGCGGTGTTCTGGTTCAGCTTCGCCTGCATGAGGGCCGTCGCCATCGGGTCGGGCGCGGAGGGCTGTTCCATCAAAATCTCCATTCCGCCCTGAGGAAGGGCGCGAAGCGGCTCGACATAATCAGCCCTCCCGTTTTGAAAGGGGCTTCACGGCCGGCGGAGTGACGCCCGTCCGCTCGATGCGCTCCAGGATGGCGCGGCGGACAAAATCGCTCGGCCTGAGGCTTTCCCGTGCTGCGGCTTCAATGATCGCCGCGTTGAAGCCCTGCGGGCCTCGGAGGCTCATCACCTCGATATGGGTTGCGGACATCTTCAAATCTCCAGTCGATGAAGAGTACCGCAGCTCGCGAAATCTAACTACGTAGTCATCAATTGAATTGCTTGATGTATTACATTTCGGCAGAGTTCGCTGACGATCATTTGGGAATAAGCTATCAATTTAATTGAAGCTTCCGGGCAATCTCGGCCTCTCGCTCCCGTTCGCCTTCGATGAACCGCTTCCAGTGCTCGGCCTCGTGCTGGGAGGCAGCGCAGAGGTCTAGAAGGCAGGCGTTACGCCG
Organism: Xanthobacter pollutisoli; assembly: GCF_040044995.1. NCBI lineage: Bacteria > Pseudomonadati > Pseudomonadota > Alphaproteobacteria > Hyphomicrobiales > Xanthobacteraceae > Xanthobacter > Xanthobacter pollutisoli. The sequence continues at coordinate 7,241 of NZ_JBDZDP010000007.1, read as the reverse complement.
GCCGAGGTCGTCCATGCACTCCTGATGGATCTGGATTTGCAGGTGCAGGCGATTCCGCTCGGCATTCAGACTGGCCACCAGGTGTTGAAGAGCTTCCACCTGTACATCGAGATCCTGGCAGTAGCTTTGGAAGAAGTCTGAGAACGCTGCGCGGGCCTTCAGGCGCTGGCGAGAACGGCGGCGACGTTCGGCTCGGCCACTCTTGGGGACCCCATGGGGGGCATTGGCCCAATCCACGACAGTGCGCAGCATGGCGACGAAAAGCGAAGGCGTTTGTCTCGGCATCGAAGACCTCCAGATGATTTTTCCCGGTTTGTTTTTTCGAGGGAGCAAGGCGGCGGTGATCTATTTCCGCCTACTTTAGGCAGGCGTTCGAGACGTTCGCCTGCGCCATGCGGCTGCCGGTGCGACTGGTGGCGTGAGGCGAGGCCGGTCGGAGCGGGAGGGCTCGCACGCGCGGGCGTGCAGGCGCACGCGAGGCCGGGGACCGAAAGCCGGTCATTTCCCACCCCCCACGCTATCCAATGCCCCGAAGCCAAATTCCGCCAGGAGGGGTGGCGGAACGCGGCACCCGGAAAATCCAGGCCCTGGCCCCAGGCTTGAAGGCCAATTCCCGGAACGCTGGAAAGACATCACCAGTGCCCGCCAGTCCGGAGAGATGCTGGCGGTCGGCTCCGAAGGGCCAGCGTTGGCAAACTCCTCCCAAAGACGCCCGTTGAGCCAGGTCCGGGCCTGCTTCACGAACGGCGTTCCCTCGTCACCGCGTCGCCGGCAATCGGCCGCGTACCGCTCTGCTCCGCCGACGATGGTCTCCGGATCAACGCCGGCCTTCACGGCCCGGTCGAAACTCTCCCGCGCCTTTGGCCAATCCTGTGACCCGTCTCGGCGTGGATAGACTTTCCGAAACCGGTCAAACGCTCCTGCGTCAGCAGGATCATGTTCTTTCTCTTTCTTACTTCTATCTTCTATATTCTTAGCTTTATCCCCTCCCTTATCGTCTGGGTTATCCGGGGGGTTAACCCCCTCGTTAAACCGAAGGACATTCGGATTGCCACCCTTTTGGCCGTTTGCCTTATCCCTTTGTGCCTTATCCTCGTCCCGCCGCATGCGACGGCTATAGACCACCTCGCCGTCGCGGCTGAAGACGCCAGCATCTTCCAATTCCTCAAGAAATGCCGCCGCTTCCTTTAGCGAGCAGCCGCAGAGAGCCGCCAGCTGGCGCGCCGAAACCGGGTGGCCCTTGATGAGCAGCGAACCTCGCGGCTCAGCCTCGTGCATGAGGCAAAGCATCTCCATCCACATGCCGCGGGCACCCATGGAGCACATGCGCAAAGCCGGGTCAGCGCGCCAACTTGTGGGGTAGAATTTGAACCACGGCGCGGTCATCGCATCCCCCTGTCCCGCACAGCACTGGCGCCGGGATGGCAGAACGTCTCCACAACTCCGACCGCACCCATCCGGCATTTCGCTACGATGATCTCCAAGGCGAACTCGCAAGCCAGGAGGCGAGCCATGGACTCCGGGTCGGTCCTGTCTTTGAGGTAATAGGCCTCGCGAAAGAGCAGCAGCACCACGTCGGCGTCCGCCTCGATGTCCCCGCTCTCGCGAAGGTCGGAAAGCTCGGGCCGCTTGTCCTGCCGCTGCTCCAGCGCCCGGTTGAGCTGGGCGAGGAGCACGACGCAGACGCCAAGGTCTTTTGCGAGAGCCTTCAGCCCGGCGGTGATTTCGCCCACCTCATAGACACGCTGGCCACGGTAACGGTCGGAGGCGCGGACGAACTTGAGATAGTCAATCACCACCACCTTGAGCCGGACGCCGCGGGCCTTCATCTCGTCCGCCGCCGAGCGGGTGCGGGCGAGGATTTCTCCCACCGACACAATGGCCGGGGTTTCGATCAGCAGCGGAAGGCCAGCGGCAGCCGAGGCGGTGTGCTCCATCTCCCGCATCTCGCGGGCGTCCAGATGACCCTCGAACACCGCTTTCGATGTCACCGGCGAGCCATGGCGGAAGGCATGGTCGGAAAGGATGCGCGCGCCGATTTCCTCGGCCGGCATTTCCAGGGAGAAGAAGAGGCACCCGTTGCCCGCCGCCGCTGTGGCGCGGGCCATGTTCGCCCCCACAATGGTCTTTCCCATTCCCGGCCGGCCGGCGACGATGACCAGTCGTCCGGGTTGAAGCCCTCCGATCATCCGGTCCAGGTCCGCGAGGCCCGTGGTGGCGCCGGGCTCGATCCTGCCTTCCCGGATGGCGTCGACGCGGAGGAGCACGCTCGACATGCAGTCGGCGAGGGATTGGCGCCCGCGCTGTCGGTCGTCCAGTTCAGCACGGATGCCGTCGAGCTGGGAGAGCAGAGTGGCGATGGAGGCTTTCACATTGGCCTCAGGCTGGGCGACGGCGGCTGCGGCCTCCCGCGCCGCCTCCACCACGCCCCGGGCCGCCCACGCTTCCCGGATGGTCATGGCGTAGTCGGGCGCGTTCAGGACAGTGGTCGCCTCCGCCATCAGCCGGGCAAGGTATTCCATCGGCGTCAGGCCGGCGATGTCCAGATTGGACGGCAGCTTCGGCTTCAAGGTGATCGGAGTCGCCGCACGGCCGTCGAGGATCGCATCCCCGCACAGCTCGAAGAGCTTGGCGTGGATGGGCTCGTAGAAATGCTCGGGGCCGACGATGCCGCTCACCCGGCCGAACGCCTGGTTGTTGCAGAAGATGGCGCCGAGCAACGCCTGCTCGGCCTCCACGTTGTGGATGTCAGGGGATGTCACTCGCGCCCCCTGAATTTGCAGAGCACGCCCCGGCTATGGGGCGGCAGGAAGATGGCGAGGAAGTCCCGCCAGGCCTCGCCCGCGGCGATGCCGTCGCGAATGTCGAGAGTGGCTTGGGCGCGGTGCAGGGCGGCGGTGTAGGCGCACCACCGGGCATTCAGGAGGTGCTCCCGGCCCTCGGCAAGGGGGATGACGGTGGAACGGCTCATGCCGCCACCTCCCGTCCAAGGCCGGCGGCTTCGGCATGCGCCAGGGCCACGCCAAACGGCACGCCGAGGGCGGACGCGAGCCGATGGGCGGCAAGGTGAAGGGTGTTCGGCAGGCTGGAGGACGCGGGCTTCGCGCTGCTGGTGGGTGGCGGACGCTTGCCCGCACGGCGGGCGTGGGGTAGAGAAGAGGGCATGAAATTCTTCCTTGGCCGGATGGATTTCGACGCGACAACCCGCACCCGGCGCCTTCAGCAAGCGTCGGGTGTTCGCGTTTCAGGCGGCATTGCGGGCGGGGATGGCGGCGAGCCAGGCGTCCAGGTCGTTGCGCAGGATTAGCGTGCGACGGCCGATTTTCCGGCTGGGGATGCGGCCCGCCTTGATTTCCTCGAACAGCATCGTCTTGCCGATGCCGATGTAGCGGGCTGCGGTGGCGGTATCGAGCGCAGCAGGCTCAAGGTCGCGGACGACCGACGTAGAGGGCTGGGAAGCGGCGGCGGTGGCGTGGGGCATCTGAACCTCGCTCATCGAAGCCGAGCGAACGTGCTCGGGCGATGGGCGAAGACTGCAAGGGAATTAACCCACGAAAAACGCCATTAAAAACCCCACAAAATTATATTTTCGTGGGTTGCCCATCCTTCAATTTCCGAAACTCAGCGCGCAACGCATTTTCAATGGTCCTTGCGGTCATAGGGTGTGCGTTCGGAATTTTCTCAAGCCATCCTTCGAGGTACTTGGCCTCGTACGAGAGTTTCAGGAACATTTCGCCCCGCATGTGCCTTTGATGCATTTCAGATCTGACGAGATGCCGAGACGTAGGTCGGCCCGGCGCACCTGTTCCTACAAAGGGTAAATCGTGAATAATAGAATTCGAGCGAAAGTCTGTTTCTGAATCGTTAGTTTCATCTGGGGATTGCGTGGTATCTTCTTTAAGTGAGCCTGTCGTATCCTCCTTATCACGGATGTCCGGTTCGTAGGTCGAGCAGTCGGATTCTTCGGGGGCATCCGATTCGGATGTATCCGAATGCTCAACTGGATCAGGGACTTTCGGGAAAGCTTGCAACAGCATGCCGGCATTTAGAGTGATGTCGCGAAATATGCCGACCTTTGAGAATTCGACGCGCCAGCCCTCTCGATCCTCTGTAAACTTCATGTAAACCCATTTGATGGGATCGAGGTCATCTATTTTTTGTCCATCCGAGCGGTGGCGGGCTACAATTTCCGCTGAGCGCAGTGTGTCCAGAAGGCTATCCAGAGCTGTTTCCACGGACACCGTAGGCGGAACAAGATCAATCCCGGCCTGAGCGAAGTGATACTCAAGGGCCATCCTCGAGGGTGATGCCTCGCGGAGTGCACGCGCCTTCCCGAAGTCCCGGAAAATGATCCAGGCTATCGCTTCGGGCAGCGGCACCCATGCGCCGCTCAATGAAGCCGCAGAAGATGCCTCCGACCTGCTCGGGGGCATAGCCTCGCCGCGGCCGTCCGAAACGGGAGCAAGCGCCGCCTCTTGAAGTTCGACCTTGATCGGCGCCATGGCTAGACCGTCCTCAGGTTCAATCTTTGTTCGCTCAAAATTGCCGGTATTCGCGAGCGTTCGCAAGGGTTCAGAGTGCGAGCAAATGAGCATCACGTATCGGCCCCCCGGCGCGTCGGCACGACCTTGCCGCCAGCGCCACCGGTGACGAACATTGCCCAAGCCTCCATCAGCTTACGGCGCTTCTCCAGTGCGTCGGCCCGACGATAGGCGCGCTCGGTCGCATCGCCCACAGTGTGGGCCAGGGCGGCCTCGGCAACCTCGCGGGCAAAGCTGGTCTCCTCGCCGGCCCAATCCCGGAAGGACGAGCGGAAGCCGTGCGTCGTCACATCGAGCTTGAGCCGCCGGAGCTGCATGTCGAACGCCATCACGGAAAGGGGCTTGTCCGCCTTGGCGCCGGGGAAGAGCAGGGCAGGGCCGTCCGGCTTCTGCTGCAATTCCTTCGCGCGTTCCAGAATGTCCATGGCAGCGGGCGACAGGGGCACGCGGTGGGCCTTCCCGGCTTTCATCCGGGCCGGCGGCACAGTCCACACCTTGGCTTCGAGGTCGATTTCCGCCCAGGTGGCGCCTCTCACCTCGCCCGTGCGCGCGGCGGTGAGTATGAGGAATTGGAAGGCGAGCGCGGTGCTGCCTCTCAGGCCTCGTTGGCGTGCCATGAAGGCCGGCACGTCCGAATAGGCCATGGCGGCATGGTGGCCGCGCTGGAGCTTCTGGCGCTTCGGCAGCAGGCTATCGAGGTGGCCGCGCCAGCGGGCCGGGTTCTCGCCGGAGCGATGCCCCTTCGCCTTGGCCGCGTCCAGCACGCGCTCGATCCGGCCGCGAAGCCGCGAAGCCGTCTCCTGCTTCGTGGCCCAAAGGGGCTTCAGGACCGCCAGCACGTCCTCGGTAGTGATGTCGGCCACGGACTTAGTCCGCATCGGGCCGGCGTACTCCTTCAAGGTCATGCGCCATTGCTCGATGTGCTTCGCGTTCCGGAAGCCGGAAGCGATGTCATCCACCAGCGCGTCGGCGGCGTCGCCGAAGGTCGGAATGATCGCCTCTGCCTTCCGAGCTGCCAGCGGGTTTAGCCCTTCAGCAAGCTGCGCGCGGGCGGTGTCGGCAAGTTCGCGGGCGCGAGCGAGCGAAACGTCGCGAGCGGAGCCCAGTCCCATCTCAAGCTGCTTCCCGCCCCAGCGGTAAAGGAAGATCCACCGACGCCCGCCGTTCGTGGAGATGGAGAGATAGAGGTTGCCACCGTCCGCGTGGCGGCCCGGCTTCGTGAGCGTGGCAACCGTCCGAGCGCTCAGTCTTTTCGTCTCTCGGCCCATTTCTGCCCCAGCATCTGCCCTAGCAGGAGACGCGGATTGTAGCGAACGCCAGCGGGCGTCAGCAACCGAAACCGAGGGGGATGCATTGGAAAATATGGGATAATTCTGTCATCAGCGAACTCGTCCGATCCTCAGCGAACGACAGTATGTCGGACTCCCTCTCCGCCAGTTTCCCCTAACGCATTGAAATCGCTGTTTGATGCGAAAGATCAAGAGCTTACGGAGCCGCTTGCTACACACGCCTGCTACACAAGGTGGCGAAATGGCAAGGGATAGCAGGCTCTTCAAAAGAGCAGGAAAGTGGACCTTTCGCGTTCGGGTTCCGGCCGACATCCAAGGCAAAATCGGCAAGAAGGAAATCTGGAAGTCGCTCGGCGACGTTCCCCACGCTGAGGCACGCCGCTTGGCGCGTATCGAAAGCGTGAAAGCTGATGCCCTGTTTGCTGAGGCTCGCGCGCCCGCATCCAAGATCGCTCTCAGCCAAATCTCCGATGCGGATCTCCAGCACTTGGCGCTGACCTATCTCCACCGGCTGGAGGCGGGGGCGGAGCCGATGCCTTTGGATGCGTCCCTGCGGGGAGACCTTGCGTCTGAAGCCTCCGAGAAAATCATGCTCGTCGGCCAATCCCCGGAAGACGCTTCGCTGCAACGGGTTGCAACGGCGTTGGCTCAGGAGGCCCTTATCGATCTCGGCCGAGACGCCACTATCATTCCGCGGCTGGCGGAGTATGTGCAGAGGGCGCTGATCGAGCACTACTCGCGTGAGATCGATCGAGCCGACCTCGCGAAGGAGCAGGCCTACGATCCGCTTTTCGCCAACGTCGATCGCATGTCACCGCCACCGACTTCGCGCCTGACTCTTGCGCGAGCGGTCGAGCTGTACAAGGCGGAACCTGACAGGGCAGGTGTGTCTCCGAAGACCCGCGCTGCTTATGAGTTTCGGTTTGCAATGCTCCTGGAACTGCTGGGGCCTCAGAAGGCAGTCGACGAGATCAGCAGAGCGGATGTTCGGGAGGTCCGCGATCTCTTGATGAAGCTCCCGCCAAATGCGACCAAACGCTTTCCGGACATTGGCCTCCGACAGGTTGCCGAGATCGCGGACAAGAATGGCCTAGAGCCGATGTCTCCGAAGAGCGTCGGCCTCTATGTGGAGGCGCTGTCGGCGCTATTCCGCTGGCTCACCAAGGAAGAGCTTGTCAATCGGCACGGAAACCTGACCCCCTATCGGCGCCGAATGTTGACCCCTGTCTGGGGCATTGACCCCACTGCCGCGGAGCGTTGGTTTGGCGCAGCGGCAGTGGGGTTAATGGTGGCGGAGGTCAGGCGCGGTTCTTGAAGCGCCAGCTCTCGTTTCCGGTCTCGACGATGTCGCAGTGGTGGGTGAGGCGATCGAGGAGCGCCGTGGTCATCTTGGGGTCGTTGAAGACGCTCG